>PMFN01000011.1:0-38573 GCA_003155135.1 Acidimicrobiaceae bacterium
CGAATCCCATCACCTCCACCAGAAGCCCAGTTCACTGGGCTAGCGGTGGAATCCCCCGTAAGACACGCTCCCAAAAAAGGGACTGGGCGTGTCTTTATGTGTCTTTATGTGCCTATTTTGGTCCCCGGG
This sequence comes from Acidimicrobiaceae bacterium, assembly GCA_003155135.1. Lineage (GTDB taxonomy): Bacteria > Actinomycetota > Acidimicrobiia > Acidimicrobiales > RAAP-2 > Bog-515. Next base: position 130 of record PMFN01000011.1, read on the forward strand.
TGGACGGGGAGCACGATGGCAAAAGACGCCGAATCGACGCCCGGCGTTCGTGCCGAACGCCGGCTCGGGGTGCGCTGAGATCCGTCTCCACATCCAGCCCCTGGGGTCTGCTGGCGAGCTCCGGGACGGTCAAAACCGAAGATTCGTAACCTCTGGTGCCCCCCGCTTATTGGAGGTTGTATACTAAACTCCAATAAGGAGATTCCATGTCGAAGGTTTTGAAGCGCCGCTGGCAGGGCGACCTTGGTGGCTACGGGCTTCCACGGCGAGACCGCGTCCCCTGTGACTACGAAGCCTACGTCCCCGATCCGCTCGTGGGTCGCAAGATTGTCCTCGATGGTGATGTCGCTGCTGATGTCGCTGACGCCGAGGCTGCGATCGCCAAGCTCAACGCAGAAGCCAGAGCGCTTGTCGACACGAAGGCACTTGCCCGCATCCTGCTGCGAGCCGAGGCCGTTGCCTCATCGCGCATCGAGGGTTTGGAGGTCGGGGCACGTCGGTTGCTCCATGCCGAATTCGTCAAGGGTCTCAAGGAAGTCTCTTCTGACGTGACCGCAACCGAGGTGCTCGGGAACATCGACGCCATGGTCTATGGCATCGATGCTGTCGGGCCCGGTGATCCCATCACGGTGGACGTGCTCCTCGAAGTCCATCGGCGTCTCCTGTCTGGCACGAGACTTGAAGAGTACGGCGGGCGGTTCCGAGACGAGCAGAACTGGATCGGGGGGAGCGACTACAACCCGTGCTCTGCTGCCTTCGTCCCTCCTCCCCCTGAGTTCGTCGAAGACCTCATGGCAGACCTCTGCGCCTTCTCGAGCACCGATGATCTCCCAGCGGTTGCGCAAGCGGCCATTGCCCATGCGCAATTCGAAACGATCCACCCCTTCATCGATGGCAACGGCAGAACGGGACGAGCGCTCATCCATCTCATTCTTCGTCGGAGAGGACTGGCGGTCCGTGTCCTCCCGCCCGTCTCGCTCGTCCTAGCGACGTGGGCGCAGAGCTACATCGATGGACTCACTCAGTATCGGTTCGTTGGATCATCGACTGCGCCAAAGGCCATCGAAGGACTGAACATCTGGGTTGGACTCTTCGCTGGAGCATGCACTCGCTCTGTAGCTGACGCCACCACGTTCGAGGACCGTGCCGCTGCTCTTGAAGAGCAATGGCGGGAGCGGCTTGGGACGATCCGGGCGAAGTCCGGGACGGATCTCCTCCTGCGGAGTCTTCCCGGTGCCCCGATCTTGACCGTTGACAGCGCAGCGTCACTGATCGGTCGGACGTTCAAGCCTGCAGCTGATGCAATTGAGCGGCTAGTGGATGCGGGCATCCTCCGCCAAGTCACCGTCGGACGGCGCAACCGCGCTTTTGAGGCACCCGAGGTGATCGCTGCCTTCACCGCCTTGGAGCGTCAGCTCGCAAGCCCCGAGGGCGACACTCGGACGAGCGAGCCCGTGCGGACAGTTCCACGAACGTCGAGACGAACCTGAAGACGGGGAAGATCCGCATGTTGATCGTCTCCGATGACCTGCCGGAGGAGTTGGTGCGGGTGATCGAGTTCCTGAACGGCCAGATGAATCCGGCGGAGATCCTCGGCGTCGAGGTCCCGCAATACCTCTGGGGGGAGGGCGGAGTGCAGATCCTCGTGCCGAACATCGTGGGAGCGACGCGCCAAGCGGTCGACCTGAAGCAACTGGGGACAGTGTGGAGCCGGGAATCGTTTCAGGAAGAGGCGGGCCATCGAAGCGGTGCCCCTGTGGCCGCCGCCTTCGATCGGCTCTTCGGCCATGTGGAATCCCATGGTGGCCGGCTGAGTTGGAGTGAAGGCGTCACCCCCGGGGTGGCCGGCTGGCTTCCGATTAAGCCGTGAGAACTCACAACTCATTGATCAGGGCATGCGCATAGGTCATGCCTGGGCAGCACTATGCAACGGCTCAACGTCCAGCCCTTAGACCGCGAAGGTGCAGCGTACGGCCCGTGTGCGCGGCACCGCGCTGCAAGTTCGGGATTACTGATCCGGCTCGGCGGAGGACGGCGGCGCAGGAGAAGCCTGCGAGGGCAACGCCACGAGCACGAGGACCGCGGCGGCGAGGGCGACGATGGCACCCACGGCGAGCGCCACCTCGTTGCCGCTCATGAAGGCGGTGCGCGCGGCGCCGGCCAGTTCGACCCCGGTCGAGCCTCCGACGTGTGCCGCCACCGCCAGGGCTGCGCCCAGGGACCCGAAGATGATTTGTGCGACCGATTGAGGCACGTGTCGGCCGACCAACGCCGACACCATGTGGCCCTGGTAGCGGGTCAGCATCACACTGCCGATGACCGCGACACCCAACGCGCCGCCGACTTGGAGCGCCACGGTGTTGCTGGCGGAGCCCATCCCTGAGTCGCCCTGGGGGACCGACCCGATGACCGAGTTGGTGGCAGTCGGCAGCATGAGTCCGGCACCCAAGCCGATCAGGAGCAGGCCCAGGACGACATCGCCGTACGTCGTGTCGAACCGCGATGAGGCCGAGACCTGCCACAGGCCGGCCGCGATCGACACGAGACCGGATGCAACGGTGAGCTTGACGCCCACCAGGCGAGCGGCCATGGGGGACACCGCTGCGCCGACGACAATCATGACGGCGATCGGGAGGATCCGGAGGCCGGCCTGGAGAGGCGAGAACCCAAGGTCGAATTGGAGGAACTGCGTCGACAGGAACAGTGCCCCCATGAGCCCGAACACCGCCAGGCACTCTGCGGCAAGAGCGACCGAGAACCGGCGATCGCGGAAGAACTCGAGCTTGAGCATGGGATGCGTGCTGCGGGACTCCCAGCTGACGAAGCCACCGAGTACAACGACACTGACCAGCCCCGCCCCCACCACGGTCCCTGAGGTCCAACCCCGGGTCGGGCCCTCGATGATTGCCCAGAGCAACAGCACAAGGCCGGCGATCGACAACGCGGCCCCGACGGGATCGGGGCGCTGCACGTGCGGGTTCTTCGAGTCGGGGATCACCAGCGCGGCCCCGAGGAAGCCGATACACGCGATCGGGACGTTGACCAAGAAGATCGACCCCCACCAGAACCTCGAGAGCAGGAGCCCACCGGCGATGGGGCCGATGGCGATTCCAAGCCCGATCGTGCCGCCCCAGACGCCGATGGCACGAGCACGCTGGCGCGGATCACGGAAGATGTCGTTGATGATCGCCAGCGACGTCGGGATCGTGAGCGCGGCACCGACTCCCATGAGGGCCCGGAATGCGATGAGCGTCGTCACCGATCCGGATAGGGCTGCGCCGATCGACCCCAGTGCGAACACGGTGAGCCCGATCAGGAAGAACCGCTTGCGGCCGAACCGGTCGGCCAGCGTCCCTCCGACGAGCAGCAGGCCGGCGAACACCATGGCGTAGGAGTCCACGATCCACTGGAGCTGGCTCGACGTGGCATGCAGGTCCCGGACAAGCGTCGGGAGCGCGACGTTGAGGATGGTGTTGTCGACGTTGATGATGAGCGCCGCGAGACAGACGATCGCCAGGGCCAGCCGCCGGTGTGGGTCCCGCTGACCGGGCGTCACCGCGTCGGGTCGGGTCAGCACGCTCACCGACCCAGTTCAGCGTCGGACGTGCCGAGCGGCCAGGGCCAAAGGTCATGTGGTGGCCAAGTGAGCGAACCTGCTGCCGTTGTTGACGATCGTCGCCGTGCTGCTCCCGGCCGTGACTCGAGGTGGGGGTGGGGTGCCCGTATCGGACCCCTCCGAGGCAGGGCAACGGTTGCAAGTAGGACAGGGCACCGAGTGCCTTTGGCACGGCCGATTTGGACTGTCCGACGTCCACGGGAATCGACCCAACCGGGCCGCAAGGGATGCCCAGAACCCGTCCGGATCGCCTCTCCACGTGTCGGGTGCCACCAGGGATTTCTCCCGTCGTGAGCGTGGCAGTCACATTCTGGCGGCGCCCTGCATCAACATGGTGTGAGAACGAGATTGAACTCGGCGCCGAACGGAGCCGGATCAACACCATCATCGCGTTCCAGTTCGCACAGCAAGCTGCGGTCAGGACAGAGGTAGCGGAGCGGCAGCCAACCCCGAGGTGCTGGCTGAAATGGCTGACCTCGCGGCCAAAGGCACGATTGCCGTTCCCATCGCTGCGACCTACCCGCTCGACCAGGTTCGAGCGGCCTACACGGAGCTCGAGAAGCGGCACACCCGAGGCAAGATCGTCCTCATCCCGTAGCTTCGACTGACGAACTCGCCGCGGGCGGACTGGCGATGCGGCCGTGCCGAGTTGGTAACTTGCCCCGTGCACGGGGATCCCATCGAGGCGATGACCGCGCACCTCTGGGTGATCGAGCTCGGTGGGAGGCCTGAAGCCAGGCATCGATCGTTGGGTCGTTTCACACTTCGACGTGCGCTGTATACGTGTTGTGATGCGTGAAGCGTTGAATCTCACGGCGAACACGCAGGTACCGATCCGGTGTAACCGGTGGGTACCCCAGCCGGCATGCAAACGCGATGTCGATGTAATCAGGAATCGACAGGATCTTTCGCAGCTCCGTTTCGACCTGTTGGCTACTGAAGACGCTCATGATCTGCATCCCGACCCCCAACGTCTCGGCCGTAAGCCACATGTTCTGCATCACGCATCCCAGGCTCATGATGCCCAGGAAGTCACCTACTGATGCCGGGGCCCGCTTGCGGGTGTCGTACACGACGATCATCACTACAGGGCAGGAGCGCATGGACGCGTCCAGAAACCCGTGCTCGACGTCCGGTGTTTCCTCGGCTTCGCCATCCAGGGACCGCCAGGAGGGTGGAAACATCGTGGCGAGCAGCCCCGTACCCTTTCGGATCAGTTCTTCTTCGCTGAAGGAGAGCTGTGCGTAGTTCTCCCGAATGAAGTCCTGGGATGTGCCGCAGCGCACTCGACCGATCGCAGCGAGTCTCGCCTCATCATCGACGACGATGATCTCGAAGTTCTGCATGTTGTGCGCCGTGGGTGCCCAACGGGCCGCCTCGAGGATGGCCTCAAGGTCGCTTTCGGCAAGGTTGTGGTCAGGATCGAAGGGGGTGCGTTCCGAATGGCGGCGACGGATCACTTCGCTCATCTGCGTGAACCCACCGATTCGGTTGGAGTCTGTCATGACTACCCTCTCCTTCTGTGCGATCGCAGGCGGCGGACGACGTGGTCGTCGGTGACGGGGTCGGGTCTAGGCCTTCCTGTCCAAGGGTTGAGGTTGCACGGGTCTGCTGAAGGTTTGGCTGCCACCGGCTCTGTCCTTCAGGCAGCCTGATCGTTCCGGTCGGCGAACGCCAGCTCGAACTCGGCAGGGGTGAGCTTGCCGAGTCCGCGCTGACGGCGACGGTTGTTGTAGGTGTGCTCGATCCAGATGACGATCGCGGTGGCCAGCTCGTCACGGGTGGCCCAGCGCTTTCGGTCGAGGACGTTCTTCTGCAGGAGTGAGTAGAAGGATTCCATGGCCGCGTTGTCCCCAGCGGAAGAGACCCGGCCCATTGATTCCCCGAATGGACTCGTCGGCGTCGTCCGCGGGTGGTTGGCACCTCGGCGAGTCCACCCGATGGGACGGAGTGGTGGAATCGGGGTACTAGATAGGACATATGCCGTCATCGGGAGTCGGTGACGGCGGAGGAGGACGTCATGCTCACCGCGCAAGTGCTTACCAACGCTTTCGGTTCGATCCACGACGCAGTCCACCGGGCTGTGGACGGGCTCACGGCAGAACAACTCACCTTCCGGCCCGATGACGAGGCAAACTCGATCGCCTGGCTGGTCTGGCACCTCACCCGCGTCCAGGACGACCATGTGGCTGACGTTGCGACTCACGGACAAGTCTGGCTTGAAGGCGGGTGGGTCGAGCGGTTCGGTCTCCCGCTTGCCCCAAGTGACACGGGGTACGGGGCGGGCAGCGACGAGGTGGCGGCGGTCGCCGTGTCCTCGGGAGAGCTGCTCACCGGTTACCACGACGAGGTCTACCGCAACACCGTGGACTTTGTCGCCAAGCTGCAGGACGAGGACCTCGACCGCGTGGTGGACACGCGCTTTGTCCCTCCCGTCACGCTGGGTGTGCGTCTCGGCAGCGTGATCGCCGATGATCTCCAGCACGCCGGCCAGGCGGCCTACGTGCGGGGCATTGTGCTGCGTCGCTAGGGCGAGCGCGGCAGCGTACCGGGCACGGGTGCTGCTGAATCCGGTCGCCCGGGGACCTCGGGGGCAGCTCACCCGCCACGACGCGCTCGTCGGTCTCCTCCTTGGAGACCAGGGAGGACCTGCGAGCCAACGGCCGTTCGCCACGGACTCGGCCGGAGAAATGAAGACGGCGGAGCGGTCTCCCGGCAGTGGGTTCAGTCTCCTGGCACTTCTGACTTGAGGGCGACCTCTTCGCGCTCGAACTCCACGCGACGTTCGAGCTCATCGTCATCGCGGCGCGGCGAAGCCTTGCCGCGCTCGCGCCCATGAAGTTGGACCGCTTCTTCGGGCTCGATGACGTCGTCGTTCGGCTGGCCGCGTGAGGGGTCATGGCTCTCCGTCGATTCGCGCTGTCCACTGCGCTATGCCCACGATCGATCGGGTGTTGACGACCTGCTCGGCTTTCACGCCGGCCGCTGCGGCTCGGGCACATCCCAGTTGTGCCCACTCGAGCTGGCCAGGAGCATGCGCGTCGGTGTCGATGGCGAACAGGCATCCGGCCTCGAGTGCGTCGTCGATGAGGTCATCGGGCGGGTCCTGTCGCTCGGGGCGTGAGTTGATCTCGATGGCCGTGGCCGAATCGGCGCACGCAGCGAAGACGGCCTGTGCGTCGAAGTCCGAAGGCGGTCGGCCTCGCCCCTCGAGAAGTCGCCCGGTGCAGTGGCCCAGGATGTCCGTGTGGGGGTTCTGCACGGCCCGCAGCAGTCGAGCGGTCATGACGCGGCGCTCCATGCGCAGCTTCGAGTGGACGCTCGCCACGACGACATCGAGGCGCTCGAGTAGGTCGTCGTCCTGATCGAGGGAGCCGTCTTCGAGAATGTCGACTTCGATGCCCGTGAGGATCCGAAACGGCGCCAGTAGCTCGTTGAGATGCCCGACCACGTCGAGCTGCTGGCGCAGGCGCGTCGCATCGAGACCATGGGCGACGGTGAGACGTGGGCTGTGGTCGGTCAACGCCAGGTAGCTATGGCCGAGTGCTTTGGCGGCGTCGGCCATCTCTTCGATCTCGACGGAGCCGTCTGACCAGTTCGAGTGGCTGTGGAGGTCGCCTTGCAGTTGCTCGCAGAGCCCCCGTGCGTCGGGTGCCACCGGCTCGGCGGCGGTGCGCTCGAGGTTCTCGAGATACCGGGGGACCTTGCCAGCCAGGGCTTCGGTGATCACTTCGGCGCTCGAGGGGCCGACACCGTCGAGTGCCGTCAGCTGGTGACGGTCCGAGAGGCGCTGCAGCTCGGCGGGTGGCACTCCCTCGATACTCCGTGCTGCGTTGCGAAAGGCACGTGGCTTGTACGTGGGCGCACGATCGGCCTCGAGGAGGTAGGCGATCCTGCGCAGGGCGCTGACCGGTTCCACGCCTCCATCCTTCCCCGAAACGGCTGCCGCACCTATGGCAACATCGCAGGTATGGCATCTCGAGGTGCCCATGGGCCCGACGAACAGCTCGTGGTGGATGGGCGGACGGTGACGATCACGAGCCCCGAGAAGGTCTTCTTCGCTGCTCGGGGCGAGACCAAGCTCGATCTGGCCCGTTACTACCTCGATGCCGGCCTCGCAGCCTTGCGGGGCGTCTTCGAGCGGCCAACGGTGCTCAAGCGCTATCCCGACGGCGCGGAGGGCAAGTTCTTCTTTCAAAAGCGCGTGCCGACCAACCGCCCGCCGTGGCTCGAGACGGTGACGGTGGAGTTCCCGAGTGGCCGCAGTGCCGAGGAGCTTTGCCCGACTGACAGTGCACACATTGCCTGGGCGGTCAATCTCGGGTGCATCGACCTCAATCCCTGGCCGGTCCGCCGGAGTGACCTCGAGCACCCCGACGAGCTACGCGTGGACCTCGATCCCCAACCGGGCGTCGTCTTTGGCGACGTCCGGCGCACTGCGATGGTGGTGCGCGAACTCCTCGCTGAGTACGGGCTCGAAGGCTTCCCGAAGACCTCCGGCTCGCGAGGGATACACATCATCGTCCCCGTGGTCCCCGAGCACGACTTCACCGCGGTGCGCCGCGCCGCGTTGGCACTGGCACGCGCCGCCGAGCGCCGTCTTCCTGCCCTGGTCACCGCGGCGTGGTGGAAGGAGGAGCGGGGGACCAAGGTGTTCTTCGACTACAACCAGAACGCACGCGACCGAACGGTGGCCTCGGTCTACTCGGTGCGCGCGAACCCCGAGGGACGGGTGTCCTGCGCCCTTGAGTGGGACGAGGTGCCCGACGTGGAGCCACAGGACCTCACCATTGCCACCGTTCCGCAGCGCCTGAAAGAGCGCGGCGATCCCTTTTCGGTTCTCGACGACCACCGCTACCGGATCGATTCCCTGCTCGAGCTCGCGGCCCGCGACGAGGCGGAGGGACTCGGTGACGCACCGTGGCCACCGCACTTCGCCAAACAATCCGGCGAGCCCCATCGGGCCCCGCCGAGTCGAACCCGCCGCAAGGACGGGTAGTCGACCTAGCCGAAGATCTCCCGCAGCTCGACGGGGACCGCCGAATCGAGCTGGTCGTAGCGGCAGGACTCCGCTCGGCGGTCGGGCCGCCACCGGCGAAACGAGGTGGCGTGGCGGAAGCGGTCACCCTGGAGGTGGTCGAAGGCGACCTCGCAGACCAGCGTCGGCACGAGGGGCTCCCAGCTCGTGTCGCGCCCCTGGTTCCAGCGGCTCGGAGCATCCGAGGGCCGTCCGCCAGCGCCGCTTGGCGCAGCGTCGATCCAGGGATGGGGACTGCCGGTCGGGAGGCGGAATGGTTCGAGCTCTTCGACGAGTTCAGCCCTGCGCTTGGCCGAGAACGACGAGCACACGCCCACTCGGTGGAGCACCTCGTCGTCGAAGAGCCCGAGGAGGAGCGACCCGACGCCCTCTCGAGTGTGCCAGCGGAACCCACCGACCACGCAGTCGGCTGTCCGTTCGTGCTTGACCTTGATCATCGACCGCTGCCCCTCGAGATAGGGCGTTGCCACGTCCTTCGCAACGACGCCGTCGAGACCCGCGCCCTCGAAACGCGAGAACCATTCCTGGGCCACGTCGGGGTCGGTGGTCGATGGTGTGAGGTGGACCGAGTCAACGGTCTGGGCAAGTGCGGCGACGAGTGATGCTCGACGCGAGGAGAAAGGCTCTGACCTCAGGTCGTCGTCTCCGACCGCCAAGAGGTCGAAGGCGACGAACGAGGCAGGGGTCTGCTCGGACAAGAGCTTCACGCGCGACGCTGCGGGGTGGAGCCTTTGGAGCAGGGCATCAAAGTCCAGTCCGCTTGCGCCGGCGATCACGATCTCGCCGTCGACCACACAGCGTTCTGGAAGTGACGCCCGCAGAGGCTCAGCCAACTCCGGGAAATAGCGCGTGAGCGGCCGTTCATTGCGGCTGTCAAGTGTGACGTCGTCCCCGTCACGAAACACGATGCAGCGGAAGCCATCCCATTTGGGTTCGTAGACGAAGTGCCCGCCGAGGGGGATCTCCCGGGACAGCCGAGCCAGCATCGGCGACACCGGAGGTTGGAACGGGAGCACGGCAATCCCCCTGTACATGGGCCAGTGGCTGCCCACTCTACGTGTAACCGCTGCGCCCAACTGCCCCCGACCGGTGGGGTCAGTTGCGGCGTGCGTGTGTGCTCGTCGGCACCCATGGCGTCGAGGACTAAAGCAGCCCGTCCACGCTCGAGGAGTTTGCCTTCCATCCCGTCGAAGCGCCGTAGGCTCGGGACGAGCGCAATGAGAGCAGTCACTGCAGGAGTAGCCGAGCACCGAGAAGGGGCGACATGCCGAGCCTGACCGACGTCGCGCACCTCGCGGCCAGAGAGCAGCACTTCGCGGTGATCTCGACACGGCGCGCGGATGGCACCATCCAGTCCTCGGTGGTCAACGCTGGCATCCTGGCGCACCCGCCGAGCGGAGAAGAGGTGCTCGCCTTCGTCACCTACGGGCCGGTGAAGCTGGCCAACCTGCGCCGACGGCCGCAGGTAAGCGCCACCTTCCGCTCAGGTTGGGAGTGGCTCACGGTCGAGGGGACCGCGCAGCTGCTCGGTCCGCACGATCTCTCCGACGACCTCGACGCGGAGGGCGTTCGCCGGTTGCTGCGCGACATCTTTGTCGCCGCCGGTGGCACCCATGACGACTGGCCCAGCTACGACAGAACCATGATCGCGCAGGGTCGCACGGCGGTGCTGGTCTCGCCCTCGCGCATCTACGGCAACTAGGGCGCCGCTCGGCTCAGAGCGTCAAGGGGCGCGGCGGTCCGGCGATGGCGGCGAAATCGCCCCAATCGACGTCGGCCACGTCCACGTACAGCTCGACCTCATTGCCGTCGGGGTCGAGCACGTAGAGGCTGTGGGTCACGCCATGGTCCGAAACGCCCACGATCGGCACCCCCAAGGCGTTGAGGCGGTCTCTGATCTGGCGCAGGTCGTCGTCGGTATCGCCGATCCGCAAGCCGAAGTGGTAGAGGCCGAGGTGCCGGCCCTGGGGCACGGGAGCCGCTGACCGACCGACTTCGATGAGCAGCAGCTCGTGATGGGTGCGGCCGCTCGAGAAGAGTGCGATCGGGAGGGTTCCAAGCTCAGGAGGCGACGTGAGACGCCGCCAGCCCAGCGCGTCCTCGTAGAAGGCTGTCGACGTACCGATGTCCGCTACGTAGAGCACGAGGTGGCCGAGCTCGCGTACGCCAGCCCCTTGTGCGGTTTCCTGGGTTGTCATTGCTCTTCCTCGATCCCTGGAGAGAGTCACCCCATTCTGGCAGCCGCCGGCGTCGCGCCCGGACGCGGTGTGCTGCGGCGGGAATGGGTTTTGCGAGTGAGAATCATTCTCGGATACGCTCTTGCTCGTGAATCCGCACCGCAGCGCTGTCCGACCGCAGCGGCCACGACGCCGCCGGGCGCCACGCTGCATCGCGCTCGCCCTTGCGGGGGGCGTCGCAGCTGCGTCGCTGGTGCTCGGGGCGGGTGTTCTCCCCGCCGCCGCCGGTAGCAGCGTCATCGAGGTCGCCGCCGCCGAGAACTTCTGGGGCAGCATCGCCAGTCAGATCGGCGGTTCCCACGTCCACGTCGTGAGCATCATTACCAATCCAAATACCGATCCGCATTCCTACGAGCCGACGGCTGTCGATGCCCGCACCCTCGCGACCTCGCAGCTGGTCATCGAGAACGGGATCGGGTACGACCCGTGGGTGCCGAAGCTGCTGTCGGCCGACCAAGCGTCGCCGACGGTGCTCGACGTCGGCACGATCCTCGGGGTCGCACCTGGGGGGAACCCCCACCGCTGGTACAACCCGGGCGACGTCCAGCGAGTCATCAATCAGATGGTGGCGGACTTTCAGTCGCTCGAGCCCCACGACAAGAGCTACTTCGCCCGCACGCGCACCCACTTCGACAGTGTGACCCTTGCGCCCTACGACGCGCAGATTGCCGCCATCAGGTCCAAGTACGCCGGCACCCCCGTCGGTGCATCCGAATCGATCTTCGCGATGCTGGCGCCAGCACTCGGCCTCGATCTGGTGACCCCGCCGTCGTTCCTCAAGGCCATCAGCGAGGGCACCGACGTGTCGGCGGCGGACAAAGAGACGATCGACAACCAGATCGAGCACCGGCGCATCAAGATCTACGTCTACAACAGCCAGAACGTGACACCCGACGTCCAGGCTCAGCTCGACGAGGCCAAGGCCGAGCACATTCCGGTCGCGACCATCACCGAGACCCTCAGCCCCGCCAACAGCACGTACCAGGCGTGGCAGACCCGGCAGCTCAAAGGGATCGCCGCCGCTCTGGCGAAGGCAAAGGAGAGCGGAGGGTGACCGCCCCCGAGCCGCCCGAGGCGAGTCCCGACACCGCCTCGGGCGGCCCGCTCGAGGCGCCCGCCGACTACCCGCTTCGGTTCGAGGGCGCCGCCGTGGTCTTGGGCGGGCGGACCATCTGGTCCGGGGTGAACCTCGACGTACGGGCCGGCGAGTTCGTAGCCGTCCTCGGCCCCAATGGAGTCGGCAAGTCCACCCTCGTCAAGGCCGCCCTCGGGGTCGTCCCCCTCTCGGCGGGCCGAGTGGAGGTCCTCGGCGGCGAGCCGGGCGCAGCCGGCAGGGCGATCGGCTACCTGCCCCAACGACGGAGCTTCGACGGCGGCCTTCGTATCCGGGGCATCGACGTGGTGCGGCTGGGACTCGACGGCGACCGATGGGGGGTCCCGCTACCGGGAGCATCCAAGTTCTTCAGCCGCCGACGCCATGACGACGAGCGTCTCGATGAGGTCATCGAGCTGGTCGGGGCGCGGTCGTACTGCGAGCGGCCTATCGGCCAGGTCTCAGGGGGTGAGCAGCAACGGTTGCTCATCGCTCAGGCACTGGTGCGCAGGCCCAAGCTGCTCCTGCTCGACGAGCCACTCGACAGCCTCGACCTGCCAAACCAGTCGTCGGTGGCGGCGCTCATCTCCCGGATCTGCCGAGAGGAGGGCGTCACCGTGGTCATGGTCGCCCACGACGTGAACCCGATCCTGACGTATCTGGACGGGGTGGTCTACGTCGCCAAAGGGGGCGCAGTCAGTGGCCGGCCCACCGAGGTGATCACGTCGACGACGTTGTCGCGCCTCTATGACACCCCCATCGAGGTGCTCACGACCTCCGACGGCAGGCTGGTGGTGGTCGGCCAGCCAGAGGCACCCGCGCACCACAGCGACCGGCACACGGGGTTGCCCCGATGACTGCTGCGCAATCGGCGCCGGGACTGAGCTGGAACGTCTCGGCTGACCTGTCGCAGCTGTTCTCGTATCACTTCATGGTCAACGCCTTCGCGGCAGGAACCATCGTGGCGATCGTTGCGGGGGCAGTTGGCTGGTTCATGGTGCTACGCCGGCAGAGCTTCGCCGGCCACACCCTCGCCGTCGTCTCCTTCCCAGGTGCTGCGGGTGCCATCTGGCTGGGCATCAGCGCGACGGCCGGGTACTTCGCAGCCAGCATCGCCGCGGCAGTCGTCATCGCCATGGTGCCGCGCTCGGGGGCAGGTCGCGGTTACAGCCAGGAGTCGGCCGTCATCGGCACCGTCCAAGTCTTCGCCCTGGCGTGCGGGGTTCTTTTCGTCAGCCTCTATGGCGGCTTCCTCGACAGCCTCACCGGCCTGCTCTTCGGCACGTTCCTCGGCATCTCCAACTCCCAGGTCCTCATCTTGGGTGTCGTTGGGGCCGGCGTGCTCGTGGCCCTCGCCGTCATCGCGCGCCCGCTGTTCTTCGCCACGGTCGACGCGGACATTGCGGTCGCCCGGGGGGTCCCCACAAAGCTGCTCTCGGTGCTGTTCCTCCTCCTCCTCGGCTGCACCGCGGCTGAAGTCAGTCAGATCACCGGTGCGCTCTTGGTCTTCGCGCTGCTCGTCATGCCGCCTGCGGCTGCCCAGCAACTGTCCGCCAGACCCGGCACCAGCTTCCTCGTTACGATCGTGTTCGGCCTCCTTGTGACGTGGCTGGGGTTGGGCGCTGCCTACTTCTCCGTGTATCCGGTCGGGTTCTTCGTCACCACGTTCGGCTTCATCGCCTACGTGGCGGCGTCGGCGTGGCGCGCCATTTCCAAGCGTCGCGACTCACGCCTCGCGCTGGGGCCGGCGTGATGGTGCTCCTGGTCGACCCATTGACCGGGCTGTCGCACATGCTCAGCCATCCGTTTATGCGCGACGCGCTCCTGGCGGGGACGGCGATCGCACTCGTCTCGGGCCTCATTGGCTACTTCGTGGTCCTGCGCAGCCAGGTCTTTGCCGCCGACGCCCTCTCGCACGTCGCCTTCGCCGGCGCGCTGGGCGCTCTCGCCTTTGGCATCGACCTGCGAGCCGGCCTCTACGGCGCCTGCATCCTCTTCGCCCTCCTGCTCGCGCTCCTCGGCCGCCGTGCTGCCGCCGACGACACGGTGATCGGCAGCGTCTTCGCCTGGGTGTTGGGTCTCGGAGCGCTCTTCCTCAGCATCTACTCGACGAACCGCAGCGGGGGAGCGGCCGGGAACACGGGGATCAGCGTCCTCTTCGGCTCCATCTTCGGCATCACTTCCTCGCAGGCTCTCGTGGACTCGATCGTGGCGCTCCTTGGTGCGCTCGCGGTGGTGGCCGTCGGCCGCCCCCTCCTTTTCGCCAGCTTCGACCCGGCCGTTGCCCAGGCGCGCGGCGTCCCGGTGCGCTTGCTCGGGTACCTCTTCTTCGTCCTGGTCGGTATCACGGCGGGAGAGGCGACCCAAGCGGTGGGGGCACTCTTGCTGCTCGGCCTCGTGGCGACCCCGGGAGGGGCAGCGCAACGGTTGACACCCCGGCCGTTCACCGGCCTATGGCTGTCCGCTGCGATCGGTGTGGTGTCGATGTGGATCGGCCTCACACTTGCCTATGCGGATCCCCAGCTGCCACCGAGCTTCACTATCCTGGCGGTGGCCACGGCCATCTACTTCGTGGCGTTCTTGGTCACCGCCGACCGATCGCGGGCACGCTGGCCCCGACGAAGCGGCTTGGTCACAGCGAGTGACGCACGGGAGGGAGAGCGGTGAGCGCCCAGGAGACCAATGGCACGCTCGTGCCCCCGTCGGTCCACGAGGCGATCGGCCTGCGGCTCGCAGGTCTCGACCAGCGGTACACGCCGATGCGGCGCGTGCTGGTGGAGACCCTCGCACAGGCGGGCCATCCGGTCACCATCCCCGAAATCCTCTCGTCGGCCCCTGGGCTGCCCCAGAGCAGCGCCTATCGGAACCTGACTGCCCTCATGGAGATCGGCGTGGTCCGGCGCGTGGCAGGGGCCGACGACCACGGCCGCTTCGAGCTGGCTGAGGAGCTGTCGGGCCACCACCACCATCTGGTCTGCGCCCGCTGCGGGAAGGTCGAGGACGTCCATCCGTCGCCCCGTTTGGAGCGGGCCCTCGGCGAGGCAGCGCGCGCCGTTGCAGCAGAGCAGGGCTATGAGGTGACGGACCACCAGCTCGACCTCATGGGACTGTGCCCTTTGTGTGTTGAGCGCTGATGCTGACATTTGCATCGGGCCCCTTTCGCGCATGACCGAAGGCACCATGGACCAGGCGGCTGGCGGCGTGCCGATCGGGGAGGAACCGGACGGAGCACCAGCGATCGCGCCGATCCCGGGCACGGTGAAGGCGAAGCGGTTCCGGCCGGCGCTGCGCTACGAGCTGATCGGCTGTGGCTTCTTCGGACACGAGCTCGTCGGCACCGATGCTGGGGCGCTCCGCCCCGAAGACGAGCTGTTCGCCCGCGACTCGGACGACGCGCTGCGCTGGTACCGCTGCCTGCGCTGCGACTCCTGGCTCCCCCTTGCGCCACCGTCGGCGCCGACTCGGCCCTTCCCGCCGGCACGCGAGGACATCGCGCTGCCGCTGCGTGGGAGGCCCCTGCGGGACCGCATCGTGCTGCGCCTCATTGCCATCGACCGGGTGATCCACTTCCTGCTCATTGGTTCGCTCGCCGTAGCGATCTTGTACTTCGCCCGGCACCGCGCCGACCTCCAAGGCGACTACACGAGGATCCTGAACAAGCTCCAGGCGGCGTTCGGCGGCCCGTTCAACGACACCAAGACCGGCCTTTTGCACGAGGTCAACCACCTCGTGTCGCTCTCCGTCGGCCGGCTCTATCTCTACGGCGCGGCGATCGGCCTCTACGCGATCATCAACGCGGTCGAAGCGGTAGGCCTTTGGTACGCCAAGCGATGGGCCGAGTACCTCACCGTGGTCGAGGCCTCCGTCTTCATCCCATTCGAGATCATCGAGCTGACCGCGTCGATTTCGGTGCTCAAGCTGCTGGCGCTGGCCATCAATGTCGTGGTTGTCGTCTACCTGCTGATCGCGCACCGACTGTTCGGGATCCGCGGCGGCGGCACGAGGGCTGCCGAGATCCACGACCAGGACGTGGGATGGGCGCCGCTCGAGCGAGCGACACCCTCACTCGTCCCGGCGAGGGCCATCGCGACACCGAGCCCGCCGCCCGCCTGACGCGCAACGTGGCGGCCCTTGTTGGGCCGCCACGTTGTCGTGCACTGCATCGGCCGCACCGCGGCCGTGCGAGTTACTTGGTCTTCAGCTTGGGGGCCGGGGCCTGGCCGTTGACGACCTTCTTGAAGGCGGCGCCAGCCGAGATGCGGGGAGCCTTGGAGGCCTTGACCTTGATGGGCTCACCGGTCTGGGGGTTGCGCGCCGTACGAGCCTTGCGCTCCACCCGGTCGAAGCTGGCGAAGCCGGTGATGGCCACCTTCTCGCCCTTCTTCACGGTGGCCGACACGACATCTTCGAGCCCGCCAAGGACGGTGGCGACCGTCTTGAGGTCGACGTCGGTGTGGGTGGAGATAGCTGAGACCAGCTCGGTCTTGTTCACGGGGATGTACTCACTTTCAAATATGCGGAACTTTTCCGCCGTTGGTGGTGCACATTGTGCCTTCCGCACGCCGGGAAGGGGTGCATGGCGCCGATTGTCTCGGGTGCCGCAACCCTGGTCCCCCGCCGGTGTGCGGCATGACGATAATGCCTCGGCGACGGGCAGACGAAATTCCGGGGTGTCCGGTCAGAAGACCGGCCCGCTCGAGGCGATCTCGTAGCGGGTGACCGAGACCTCGCCGTCGACCCACGCGCCGAGCTCGTCGACGAACTCGGCGAAGTGCGCGCTGGCGAAGTGGGCCTCGAGCGACTCCGTGTCGGCCCACTCCTCGAAGACCCAGACGATCTCTGGGTCGGCGAGGTCGGCGGCGAACCGGTAACGCTCACATCCCGGCTCCGCTTCGCTTGCCGTGGACATCCGCAGCGCTGCTGCCTCGGCCCGCTCACGTTGGGCAGGCTGCACCCGCACCGAGCCTTGGATCAGGATGGTCATCGGATTCCTCTCGACAGCTGCAGGTTAGGGCATCGGTTCGCAGCTGGTCCGGGGAGCGGATCCGTGTTGCGCTCGATCGGGGCCGGGCACGGCGTCTCCAGCGTGACCGTGGGCGACAGGACGCGGGTGGAGTGTGCGGCTGCGCTGCGCAACCGCTTCGGGTCCCGGGTGCAGATCATGGCGCTGTCTCCGCTCTGCGGCGTGCTCTTCCCCACGTTGCTCGACAACAGGATCGCGTGCGTCGGGCTTGCCCACATCCAATGCAGCTTCAGCGCCAGCGTCACCCCGCTGCAGTGGGTGGTGAACAGGTACGCACTCGTCTTCGCCAGCCTGATGCTGGCGGGCGGCACGCCCGGGGACCAGTTCGGCCCAAGAAGATCATGCTCGGCGGCGCAGCGGTCTTCTGCACCGGTTGGTGCTCGCCGCGCTTGGCGCCCAACGTCGACGTCGAGGCCGCCGGGGTGGTGCTCGGGGCCCAGGCGCTTTCTGGGCTCCGCTGGCGTGGGAGTTAGCGTCAGGGGATGCGCATCGACCTCGTCACGTTCGACGGCATGGACGAGCTCGACATCCTTGGGCCCCTCGAGGTGCTCCGCAGCGCCCAGTCCGCAGGGGGAGCGTTCGACAGCCGGCTCGTGGCGCGTGAGCGGGCGGGGACAGTGCGCGGGGCGCACGGCATCGCCATCGCGGTCGACGAAGTGTTCTCGCCGGGGGCGGACATCGTGGTGGTGCCCGGTGGGGGATGGGTCACCCGATCCGCCGCCGGGGCATGGGGCGAGGTCGAGCGCGGTGACTGGCTGGCACCGCTCGCCAGCGCGGCCACCGACGGCGCGGTGATGGCGTCGGTGTGCACCGGTGCCCTGCTCTTGGCGCATGCCGGCGTCATCGGCACACGCCGAGCCGCGACCCACCACGCAGCGCGTGCCGACCTGGCTGCGACGGGGGCGATCGTCGTTCACGACCGCGTGGTCGATGACGGCGATCTCCTGTCGTGCGGCGGCGTCACCTCGGGCCTCGACCTCGCACTGTGGATGGTTGAGCGCTTCGCGTCCGAAGAGTTGGCCGAGGCGATCGCCGCCAACATGGAGTACGTGCGCGAGCGGCCGACGGGGAGCTAGCCCAGAGCGAGCCCTGCTGGTTCAGCCCCCGAGCTCGCTCGAGCGAAAGCAGCTCGTGACGTGGTCCTGCACCAGCCCCGCAGCCTGGAGGTGCGCGTAGATGACCGTCGGGCCGACGAAGCGGAAGCCTCGGCGGCGAAGGTCGGCGCTGAGCTGTTTCGAAAGGGGCGTGAAGCCCGGGAGGGCCTGACCTTGCCGCCGGTGGTTCTGGATGACCTCGTCGCCGACGAAACCCCAGACGTAGGCGTCGAAGGTGCCGAACTCCTCGGCGACGGCGAGCACGGCCCTTGCGTTGGTGACCGTCGACTCGATCTTGGCCCGGTGCCGGATGATGCCAGGGTCCTGGACCAGGGTGTCGAGGCGCGCGACGTCGAATGCAGCCACCACCGCCGGGTCAAAGCCGGCGAAGGCCCGGCGGTAGCCGTCCCGGCGCTTCAGGACCGTCAGCCAACTCAGGCCCGCCTGTGCTCCCTCGAGCGTGAGGAACTCGAACTGGCGGCGGTCGTCGTGGACCGGCACGCCCCATTCCTCATCGTGGTACGCCCGCAGCAGGTCGCCCGTCGCCCAGGAGCACCGAGGCCGACCGTCCTCGTCAGCGGCGTGCATCTCGTGCCTCCCCGCCGGCCGGTGCCCTCGGGGCCGCGCCCTCGGCCCACTCGTTGCTGCGCAGCCGCCAGAGCTGGTGACGGCGGAGGGGGTGACCGACGGGGATCCTCGGGTGGTCGAAGTCCTCCGATGGGTCCCGGTGCATGCCGATGCGGGCCATGACGGCCGCTGACCGGGTGTTGGAAAGCGAGGTGAACGACACGATCTCGTCCATGCCGAGCTCCTCGAAGCCGAAGGCGAGGCTGGCGGTCGCTGCCTCGGTGGCATAGCCGCGGCCCCAGTAGGGCCGGGCAAGGCGCCATCCGATCTCAACGGTCGGGGCGAAGTGGACGGCAAAGCGCACCGGCGAGAGCCCGACCATGCCGATGAAGCGCGCATCCGATCGGCGTTCGACCGCCCAGAAGCCGTAGCCCTCGGCGTCAATGGTCGCCTCGATCCGCCGAACAAGGTCGTCGCTCTCGGCGCGAGTGAGGGGGGCCGGGAAGAACTCCATGGTCTCGGGATCGGCGTTCAGTTCGGCGAACGGGGCGAGGTCGCTCTCCTGCCAGCGGCGCAGCGCCAGGAGCGCGGTGCGCGGCCCCGAGGCCCGGGAGACCTCAGCCATCCGCCGCCGCCCGGGCCTTGGCCCATCGGTAGTCCGCTTTGCCCGAGGGCGACCGCTGGACGGAGGGGACGAAGACGACCGCCTTCGGGAGCTTGTAGCGGGCGATCGACGCACTGGCATGCTCGATGATCTCCTCGGGCGTGACGGTGGCGCCTTCGCTCACCGCCACGATGGCCACGACCTCCTGGCCCCAGCGCTCGCTCTGTCGGCCGGCCACGACGACATCGACGACGGCCGGGTGCCCGGCGATCGCACCTTCGACCTCCTCGGCGAAGATCTTCTCGCCTCCCGAGTTGATGGTGACCGAGTCGCGTCCGAGCAGCTCGATCTGGCCGTCGGGGAGGAGCCGGGCCCGGTCACCGGGGATCGAGTAGCGCCTCCCGTCGATCACCGGGAACGTCGCAGCCGTCTTCACCGGGTCGTTCAGGTAGCCGAGGGGGATACGCCCGGCCTGGGCAAGCCATCCGATGCCGGGATGGCCGGGTTCGAGGATGTGGCGCAGCGTCTCGTCGACGACCAGCGTGTCGGGCCCGGGCGTGAAGTGGCCAGCGACACCCGCCTCGCCCGCGGTGGCCTGGAGCATTTGGGCGCCCGTCTCCGAGGAGCCAGCGGCGTCGGTGATGAGCACGTTGGGCAGCAACGAGTGCAGCCGCTCGCGCATCGCCGCAGTGAGCGGTGCGCCGCCGTTTCCGAAGCCGAGCAACGAAGAGGTGTCGTGGTCGTGGTCGCCGAGCTCGTCGAGGAGCGGGCGGAGCATTGCGTCGCCGACCAGCGTCACGAGGGCGACCCTCTCTCGCTCGATCGTCCGCCAGACGTCGGCCGGCTCGAGACGGCGGGCATTGTCGGGGAAGACGATGGTGCCGCCACCGCTGAAGTTGATGAACGTGGACCATTGGGCGGCGCCGTGCATCAGGGGAGGGAGCATCAGCACCTTGAAGGCCAGACCGGCCTGGGCGGCCTCGGCCACCTCCTCGTAGGAGTGCAGCTCGGCCCATGTGCCGAGCGAGCGCCCGCCCATCGCGGCCTTGTAGATGTCGTCCTGGCGCCACAGCACGCCCTTCGGCATGCCCGTGGTGCCTCCGGTGTAGAGGATGTAGAGGTCATCGCCGGAAGGCTCGACGGGAGCACCCTCGGGCGACGAGGAGGCGAGCGCCTCTTCGTAGTCGACGGCCCCGGGCAAGAGGCCGTGCCCGGACTCGTCGGCGACCTGGAGCAGCACCCGGATCGGCGGCAGCTTCTCGAGCACCGGTGCGAGCACCGGCGCCATGGTGGCGTGGAAGATGACCGCCGCAGGGGCCGCGTCCTCGAGCAGGTAGCGCAACTCCTCGCCGACGTAGCGGTAGTTCACGTTGAACGGGGCGACACGGGCGCCGAAGGACCCGACCATGCCCTCGAGGTACTCGTTGCCGTTGTAGAGGGCGAGTGCGACGTGGTCCTGGCCCGACTGGTGGCCTTCGAGCGCCACCCGTTCGACGCGTGCCCCGAGGCCGTGGCGGTACAAGTAGGACGACAGGCGCCGCGAGCGCTCAGCGATGTCGAGATAGCTGAATCGCCGCCGGCCGTGCACCACGCAGTCGCGCTCGCCGAGCGCCTCCGCCCAGGCGTGGAAGACCGAGGCCAGGTCGAAGCTCACCGGTTCGTCGGTTCTACCCATGGCGGTGGTCGTGTCGTCGGACATGTCCATCGAAGCTACCGGGACGACGCGGTGCGTGCTCGTGGCCGAGACGCCGATATGCAGCGCGCCTCGTGCCCGCAACGTCGTGATCCACGCTCTCACCGCACCAGCGCGACGAAATCGCTTGACAGAGAACCTTCGGAGTGTCCTAATGCTGCATGGAATTCTCGAGTGGCACACCGTGGCCGCTCGTCCGGCGGAATTTGGGGGTCACATGGACGTGAATGACGACGCCGTTGCCGACACTCCTGCAGGGGAGTTCAGTCCGGCCGAACACGTTGCCATCGACGAGCAGCTCAAGTCCGAAGACGCCGACACCATGGAGTTGCACAAGCTGGGCTACGCCCAGGAGTTGCGGCGTGGGATGGGCGGCTTCTCCAACTTCGCCATTTCCTTTTCGATCATCTCGATCCTGACGGGTGGCATCACCACCTACTACCTGGGCATGGATGCCGGGGGCCCGATCGTCATCACCACGGGTTGGTTCATCGTCGGCGCCTTCACCCTTCTGGTTGGAATGGGCATGGCCGAGATCTGCTCGGCCTACCCGACGGCTGGCGGTCTGTACTACTGGTCGGCGCGTCTCGCAACCAAGAACAAGGCTGCCTGGTCCTGGGCCACCGGGTGGTTCAACCTGGTCGGCCAGGTCGCCGTCACCGCGTCCATCGACTACGGCATGGCCGTGTACGTCGGCTTCATTCTCTCCCTCTACGACTCGGGCTTCCACTCGACCGTGCGGTGGGTCCTCGTGATCTACGCCATAATCCTGGCGCTCCACGGGCTCCTCAACTCGTTCCGGGTCAAGCTGGTCGGCTTCCTCGCCGACGTCAGCGTCTGGTGGCACATCGGCGGCACGCTCATCATCGTGGTGGCCCTTTTCGCCATCCCGTCGCACCACCAGAGTGCGAGCTTCTTGTTCTCGCACCAGAACCTGACCGGGTGGACCGGCCCCTTCGCCGGCGTCTATGCCTTCGCCATCGGGCTCCTGCTTGCCCAGTACACGCTCACCGGCTACGACGCCTCGGCCCACATGACCGAAGAGACCCACGTCGCGGCCCGCTCGGGGCCCAACGGCATCGTGCGGGCGATCTACGTGTCGATCATCGCCGGCTTCATCTTGAACCTCTCGATGACGCTCGCCATCCAGGGCGGCCAGAAGGAGTACGAGGCTCTCGCCCTCAACGGGTCGACGGCGGGTGGCCAGCTCTTCGTCGACGCCATCAGCGGCCAGGGCGGCAAGCTCCTCGTGGTGATCTCGGTCATCGCCATGTTCTTCTGCGGGCTCGCCTCGGTGACCGCGAACTCGCGCATGATCTACGCCTTCTCGAGAGACGGTGCGATCCCAGGCCACAAGCTGTGGCACCGGCTGCACCCGAAGACCCGTTCGCCGGTGAACGCCGTGTGGCTGGCGGTCGGTGTGGCCTTCCTGCTCGGCGTGCCCTCCCTCTACCAGGTGGGCGGGTACTCCGTGGCGTTCTTCGCCATCGTCTCGATCGGGACGGTCGGCCTCTACGTGGCCTACGGCATCCCGATCTTCCTGCGGCTGCGTGCCGGCAGCGCCTTCAAGCCCGGGCCCTGGAGTCTCGGTCGCTGGTCGAAGCTCGTCGGGACCGTCGCCTGCATCTGGGTGGTCATCATCACCCTCCTCTTTTTCGCACCGGCGTTCTGGCCGTGGAACACCGCGGCGGACTTCAACTGGGCCGGCCCCGTGTTCGTCGCCATCATGGCGGCGGTGTTGATCTGGTGGCTCGCCTCCGCCCACAAGTGGTTCAAGGGCCCGAAGGTCCAGGGGAGCGACGAGGAACTCGCCGAAATCGAGCTCGAACTCAAGCAACTCCAGCAGCCGTTCTGAGCACCAGAGTTGCCCCCCAGGGGTGGTGTCGGGCCATGATCTCGCCATGAAGGCGATCGCGACCGTGCCCGTGCACAACCCTGCCACGGGGGCGGTGCTCACCCACGTCCCCTCTGCCTCGCTCGAAGAGGTCGATGCGGCCATCGGCCGTGCCGCAACAGCGTTCCCGGCCTGGCGGGCGGTGGCCCCGGGGGACCGGGCGCGGCTCCTGCGGCGCTTCGCCGACCTGGTCGACGCCCACGCCGAGGAGCTCGCACTCCTCGAGGTCACCAATGCCGGCCACGTGATCGGGAATGCCCGTTGGGAGGCGGGCAACGTCCGAGACGTCATCGAGTACTACGCGGCGTCTCCCGAGCGCCATTTCGGCCTGCAGATCCCCGTGGCCGGCGGCATCGACGTCACCTTCCACGAGCCGCTCGGCGTCGTCGGGATCATCGTGCCATGGAACTTCCCCATGGCCATCGCCGGCTGGGGCTTCGCGCCGGCGCTCGCCGCCGGCAACACCGTCGTGCTCAAGCCGGCCGAGCTGACCCCGCTCTCCGCCCTGCGCATCGGTGAGCTGGCAGTCGAGGCGGGCATCCCCCCCGACGTCTTCCAGGTCATCTCCGGCAAGGGCTCGGTGGTCGGATGGCGCTTCGTCACCCACCCCGCTGTCCGCAAGGTGTGCTTCACCGGCTCGACCGAGGTAGGCAAGGGGATCATGGCGGGGTGCGCGGAACAGGTGAAACGGGTCACCCTCGAGCTCGGTGGCAAGAGCGCCAACGTCGTATTCGCCGACGCCGACATCGAGCTGGCGGCGGCACGTGCCCCCTATGGGGTCTTCGACAACGCCGGTCAGGACTGCTGTGCCCGATCGAGGATTCTGGTCGAGCGCTCCGCCTATGACCAGTTCATGGCGCTGCTCGAGCCGGCGGTCCGAGGCGTGGTTGTGGGCGACCCGCTCGATGAGCGCACTGAGATGGGACCCCTCATCTCGCCGTCGCACCTCGAAGAGGTCTCCTCGTTCGTCCCCGACGACGCCCCGGTGGCCTTCCGCGGCGAGGCTCCCGCAGGCCCCGGCAACTGGTTCGCGCCAACGGTGCTGGCGCCGGTCGAACGCTCCGCACGAGCGGTCACCGAGGAGATCTTCGGACCGGTGGTGGTCGTCGTCCCCTTCGAGGACGAAGCCGAGGCCGTTGCCATCGCCAACGACAGCATCTACGGGCTGTCCGGCTCGATCTGGTCCCAAAACGTCGGTCGGGCGCTCCGCGTGGCGCGTGCCATCGACTCGGGGAACCTCTCGGTCAACTCGCACTCGTCGGTGCGGTATTGGTCCCCCTTCGGGGGCTTCAAGCAGTCCGGGATCGGCAGGGAACTCGGGCCCGACGCGCTCGGTGCATTCAGTGATGTGAAGAACGTCTTTATCTCGACAGAGGAGTGAGATGACCGACACCCAGAACGGATCGAGGCGCGCCGTGCGCTCCAATCGCCTGGAGGAGAAGGTGGCGGTGGTCACCGGTGCGGCCAGCGGCATCGGGCGGGCCATGGCGGAGCGCTTCGCCGCTGAGGGCGCGCACGTGGTCATCGCCGACCTCGACGACCAGCGCGGCACGCAGCTCGCCCAGGCGATCGACGGCCTCTATGTCCACACCGACGTGACCGATCCGGGCGCCGTCGAGCAGCTCTACGCTGCCGCCGCAACGGAGTACGGCGGCATCGACATCTGTGCGAACAACGCCGGCATCTCGCCACCGGACGACGACTCCATCCTCGAGACCGAGCTCGACGCATGGCGCCGGGTCCAAGAGGTCAACCTCACCTCGGTCTACCTCTGCTGCAAGAGCGGCATCCCGTACCTCTTGGAGCGGGGTGGGGGGTCGGTAATCAACACGGCCTCGTTCGTGGCGGTCATGGGGGCGGCCACCAGCCAGATCTCCTACACCGCCTCGAAGGGCGGCGTCCTGTCGATGTCGCGCGAGTTGGGGGTGCAGTTCGCCCGGCAGGGCGTGCGGGTGAACGCGCTGTGCCCGGGCCCGGTGAACACCCCGCTGCTCCAGGAGCTCTTCGCGAAGGACCCCGAGCGCGCGGCCCGTCGTCTTGTGCACATACCAATGGGGCGCTTCGCGGAGCCCGAGGAGATCGCCGGCGCTGCGGCCTTCCTCGCCTCGGACGACGCGAGCTTCGTGACCGCCTCGACCTTCCTGGTCGACGGGGGCATCAGCGCCGCCTACGTCACGCCCCTGTAGGCAGCGTCACCTGCCGTTCGGCGCACCCGGCGGGCGTCGCCGGATCTCGTCACCCGGCACAGCATGGGCCCAGGTTGCCGTCACAGTGCGCGGAGGGAGCGGATGAGCCGGTCGAGGTCCTCGTCGTTGTTGTAATAGTGGACCGAGGCGCGGACGACCTCGCCCAGGCCCCGGCGCGGGAAGTCGAGCTGTGCCGACGCGGCGGTCGTGACGTGGACGTTGACGGCATCGGCCGCCAGGTGCTGTCGGACCGCGGCCGGCCCGGTGCCCTCGACGGTGAAGGTGACGATGCCGCAGAGGTGCTCGCCGCGATCGCGCACCGTGACCCCGGCCAGGGCCACCAGGCGCTCACGGAGCGCTGTTGCAAGTTCGTGTACCCGCAGCTCAATGTCCGCGAGGCCGACGCCGAGCGCGTAGTCGACCGCGGCGCCCAGCCCGATCCGGCCCGCCACATCGCACTCCCAGGTTTCGAAGCGCCGCGCCCCGTCTGCGAGCTCGAAGGTGTCGGGTCCGGTCCACGTGGCCGACCACAGGTCGACGAACGGGGGTTCGAGCGTCTCGGTAATCGCCCCCGACGCGTAGAGGAACCCGGTGCCGCGCGGGCCCCGGAGGAACTTTCGCCCGGTCCCGGCCAAAAAGTCGCACCCCACTTCGGTGACGTCGAGCTCGAGCTGGCCGACCGACTGGCACGCGTCGAGAAGGTAGGGGATCCCCGCTGCCCGGGTGAGGCGGCCGATCGCCGCTGCCGGGTTCACGAGCCCTCCCTGGGAGGGCACGTGGGTGAGCGCGACCAGCCGCGCCGGGCCCGCTCCTCTGGTCAAGCGGCGCTCGAGGTCGGCCACGTCGAGCTGGCCGAAGGCGTCGTCGTCGACCACTTCGATCACCGCGCCGCTTCGTCGGGCCACCTGCAGCATGGCCACGGCGTTGGAGGCGTACTCGGCGTGCGACGTGAGGATCCGATCGCCCGGTTCGAAGGAAAAGGAGTAGAAGGCCATGTCGAACGCACGCGTGGCGTTCTCGACGAGGGCGATCTCGGTGGGGGAGCAGCCGAGGAGCCGGCCGAGCGCGTCGTAGGTGTGGGCGAGCGCGTCCTTCGCCTCGTCGGCCGCTTCGTAGCCGCCGATCTCCGCCTCACGCTGCAGATGGCCGATCACCGCGTCGGTGACCACCTGGGGCCGGAGGGCGGCGCCGGCGTTGTTCAAATGGGCGACATGGGCACACCCCGGGGTGTCGCGCCGTGCCTGGTCCACGTCGATGCCCACAACTGAGGCTACCGCCCGTCCCCGCCGCTCCCCGGGCGCGCGCGGGTCCGAGCCGGTGCCTGGGGCCCCGCCAGAAGGGCCGCCCGGCCTGGGGAGGAGCTGGGGATGACCGTGGGTCCCCTGGGGACGACACACGGCCATCTGGGGACGACTCCAGAAAGTGTGGGGACAACGTCTGGATTTCGAAAATTGCCCTTGACCTCGGAAGATGGAAAGTGCACAGTGTCTCCAGTTCGGGTTGCTAAAGCCCGCCGCAGCGCTGGAGCGGAACCGCAAGGGGAAGCGAAGGTGCAACCGAGGGGAAGCCGCAAGGTGGAACCGAGGGGATCGGAGATGAAGCCGCAAGGCAGCGTCGAAGAGCGGCAGGGGGTGCCGCAAGGTGCTCTCGGTCGGGGCGGAGGAAGGTACCCGGAGAGGCGGTTCGTGGAACGGGTCGGTGGCTTCCCTGGAGCTGTCGGCTCCGGCCCCGGGCCGGGGTTGTCCGACACGGCCCCGGCTGCAGGTGGCAGCGGTCCGTCGTAGGCGTGGCCCCGAGGAGCACGGGCGGTTTCGACCGGCTGGTTACTCGGGGTTGCGTCGCGTCCGGGCCCGGTTTGCGCCTTGGCCGTGCTCCTCGACCACCTCGTCCATCCCGCAGGGGTCGGCAAGGTCGTCGTCGCACCGCTCGCACTCGAGCTCGAAGGTCGTGTGGGACAGCTCGAACGGCGCACTCACCCGGGAGCGGACCGCACCGCCCACCTCCTGGGCTTCCTCGAGCGTCGGGTGTCCCGCCAGCACCAGGTGGGCAGAGAGGGCGCGCACCTCGCTCGACAGGCTCCAGGCGTGGACGTCGTGCACGTCGGACACCCCTTCCACCGACATGATGGCCAGGCGCAGCTCGTTGAGATCGAGGTCAGCGGGCGTGGACTCGAGCAGGACGTCGATGGCGCCACGAAGGATGCGGTAGGCCTCGACGAGGATCAGGGCGCTCACCGCCAAAGAAGCGATCGGGTCGATGCGCTCCCAGGAGCTGCCGCCGCTCACGAGCAGGATCAGCCCGGCGACGAGGACGAACGCAGCGCTCAGGACGTCAGCTGTCATGTGAAGGAATACGGAACGCATGTTGAGGTCGTGCGTGCCGTCTCGCACCACCATGGCGCAGGCGGCGTTCGCGCCCATGGCCACGAGGGCCATCACCACCAGGATCCCGCCCCGGACGGCCACCGGGTGCACGAGCCGGTCGATGCTGAGAACGACGATGACCGCCGTCACGGCGAAGAGGGCGGCTGCGTTCGCCAACGCGGCGAGGATGGTGCCCCGGTGGTTCCCGAACGAGCGAGTGCTGCTGCGCGGGCGGGTCGCCCAGCGGACCGCGGCCAACGAGAGGGCGACGGCGCAGACGTCGCTCAGGTTGTGGCCGGCGTCGGCGAGCAGGCTGGTGGAGTGGGCCAGGCGCGCCGCAATGGCGAGCGCCACCACCAGCGCCAGGTTGACTCCGAGGGCGACGCTCAGGCGCTGGCTGCGGCTCACGGCCGTGCCCTCACTTGACCGACGGCCACAACTCGCCCGGACGCTCGCCCCGGCCGATCTGGCCGGCGAGGTCCGCCTGGACGAGTGCGAGGTCCCCAGGGTGGGTCACCCCGATGCAGCGGTCCTCGGTGGGGATGACCGTGAACTGCCCGAGCCGGCCCGCGGATGGATCGCCGAGCAGGGCGCCGACGACCTCGGGCAACAGCACCTCGGCGTCCTCACTGGCCTCACTCGCCGACTTCATGGCACCCGAGAAGACGTCGCGCATGGCGGCGGCGAAGCCCCACAGGTTCATCGACACGAGCACGTCGCCGTCGAGGGCGGCCGGCTGGAGGCCGTCGCCTGCGGCGAAGGACCCCGGCCCCGAGGCCACCACGTTGCGCCGCTCTTCGATCGACACGAGCGTGCCGTGGTCATTGAGCGCGCACACCCCCCGGGTCACCGGCTTGTCGCCGATGACGGCGTTGCGCAGCCGGAAGCCGACCAGGGCATTGTCGGCCGGATGGCTGCGGAGTCGTTGGGCGAGGAGGCTGAGGGCGGCGCGCCCATAGATGTCATCGGCGTTCGCCACGCCGAATGCCTCGCCGTCTCGCAGGTGCGAGGAGGCGGCCAGCACGGCATCGACGGTCCCGATCGGCGCCAGCTGCTCCGCGAAATGGACCTCGATCGGCGTGGGCCAGGTTCGTTCCACGTGGTAGCGGACGGCCGGTCCGGTGGCGGACCCGAGGACCAGAACCAGCGAGCCGAAGCCCGCGGCCAGCGCGTCACTGGCGAGCAGGTCGAGCACGGGCTCGCCGGCCGGCCCGACCGGTGCAAGCGGCTTGACGCCGCCGAAGCGGCGGGCGCGGCCCGCCGCGAGCACCACGAGGACCGGCTCGGAGCGGTCCCCGCTCATCCGCCCCAGCGGAGCACGGCGCTCGCCCAGGTCATGCCGCCGCCGAAACCGGAGAGCAACAGGGTGTCGCCCGGCTTCACCCGCCCGTTGTCGATGGCGTCGACGAGCGCGAGAGGGATCGAGGCCGACGAGGTGTTGCCATAGCGGTCGATGACGATCGCCGACTTCTCCTCGGAAATGCCCAACCGCTGGCAGGCCGCCTGGATGATGCGCAGGTTGGCCTGGTGGGGCACGAACAGGCTGATGTCGTCGACCCCGAGGCCGGCATCGGCCATGGCCTTCTCGGCCGACTCGACCACGACGCGCACCGCCTTGCGGAAGATCTCCTTGCCGTCCATGACCAAGAACCCGCCGTGCTCGCAGTACAAGAGGTGCTTGAGCGAGCCATCGGCATTCAGGTTCCAGCTGAGCAGGTCGCTCTCGCCCTCGACCGTCTCGATGACGGCCGCACCGGCCCCGTCGCCCACCAGCACGGCAATCGAACGGTCGTCCCAGTCAGTGATGCGGGTCAGCGTGTCGCTGCCGATCAGCAGGATGCGCCGGGCGCCCACGGCGGCGAGGCCGGCGGCGGTCACCAGGCCGTAGACGAACCCCGAACAGGCGGCGTTCACGTCGAAGGCGCCCCCGTTGATCCCGAGCGCGTTCTGCACGGTCGTGGCCGTCCCCGGCACCATGGCGTCGGGCGTCGTGGTGGCGAGCACCACCATGTCGATGTCGGCGGGGGTCAGGCCGGCCTTGTCGAGCGCCTTCTGGCCGGCCTCGATGGCCAGTCCCGAGGTCGTCCCACCTACGCGGCGCTCCCGGATGCCGGTGCGCTCGACGATCCATGCGTCGTTCGTGTCCAAGGTGGCGGTGAGGTCGTCGTTGGTGACCACCTTCTCCGGCACGGCGATGCCCCAGCCCGTCACCTTGATGCCAGCCATGGTCAGCCTCCTGCGACGGCGTGGATCCCCACGAATGCCGCGTCCCCCTCGATGATCCCACCGGTATTGACCGTGATGCCAAGCCGAGCGCCTCGCACCTGTCGGGCGCCGCAGCGGCCGCGGAACTGGTTGGCCAGCTCGATGAGCTGCGCAATGCCCGTGGCGCCAAGCGGGTGGCCGCGCCCAACAAGGCCGCCGCTCGGGTTGACGGTGAGCCCGCTGCCGCCGATGGCCGTGTCGCCGCGCAAGGTCGCAGGTCCGGCCTCACCGTGAGCGAAGAGGCCGAGAGACTCGAGCGCATAGAGCTCCTCGGGGCTGGTGGCGTCGTGGAGCTCGACCATGTCGATGTCGCCGGGTCCGAAGCCGAATTCGTCCCAGGCGGCCGCGGCCGTCTCCTCGAGACGCTCGTGGTAGTCGATTGCGCCGTTGCCGGATCGGGCCACGGAGCCGATGATACGTGGCGCGCCGTCGACGGCGGCGGCGTCGGGTCCAGCGAGGACCGCAGCTGCGGCGCCGTCGCAGAAGGAACTGCACATGGCCCGGGTCAGCACGCCCGCGACCTGCGGCGAGCGCAGGACCTCCTCCAGCGAGATGGCCTGTTGGATCTGGGCGAGGGGGTTCAGAGCGGCGTTGCGCCGCGCCTTGACCGCCGCGGCGGCCACCTGTTCGATGGTCGCGCCACGCTCGCGCATGTAGAGGGCCGCCCACCTGGCGTTGAGGTCCATGAGGACGCTGCCGCTCGGGTTCTCGTCAGCGATGAACCGGTCGTGCATGTCGGCGCGGTAGTCAGCAGGCAGGCCGTCTTCGATGCCGGCCAGGGTCTCCGCACGGTTTCCTGTCCACATTTTCTCGACGCCGAGGACCAGGATCGGGCGGTTCGAGGTGAGCGCCGCCATCACGCCGAGGTGGAGCGCCGAGGAGCCCCCGGCACAGGAGTTGTCCACGTTGACCACCGGTACGCCGGCGAGGCCGGCCTTGCGGAGCCACGATTGGCCCCGGATGCACCCCTGATCGTTGAGCCGCCCCCCGGTGGCATTCGACGAGATGACGAGGCTGAGGTCGCTGGCCGAGACGCCGGCGTCCCCGAGGGCCTCGGCCACCGCTTGGTGCGCCATGCCGTCGGGCGTCAGGTCCCTCCTCGAGAGGTCGGTCATGCCGGTCCCGAGCACGGCGACGGGTGATCTGCTCATGAGGGAACCTCCAGGGGTGTGTTGGGGCTCCCCATGGGGGAGCGGGGACGAAGGTCGGGTGCTTCCGACCGGGAACCGCCCAAGGCGGCCATCGGCACCGGATCGCCGACGGAAGTCGGGGCGGCGTTAGGAAACCCGGCGGTAATACCAGTGGTGCTACCCGAGACTGTGGGACTCCCACCGGGAGCGGAAGTGATGGTGAGTATCCGGCCGAACCCCGGCTCACCAGCGGTTCGCACCGGGTGCACACCATGATTCTAAGCGGAAGGGGGCGCCCAATGCGACTGTTTGACCTGCGAGCACCGGCAGGGGCCGCTGCGGTCGTACCGGCGGTGCGACCAACGACGGCAGCTCGGACCGTCGAGGGACGCAGGATGGCGGCCACCCTGTCGCCCCTAAAGTGGTGCGTTGCCCGGCCGGCGATCGCCGGGCTCCTCGAGGAGTTTCGAACGTGGCAAGGCCAGAACAGCTGACGGAGAGGACGGTGACGCCCTCGAACGGCCCCAGGCATCGAGCCGCCCCCCTCAGGCTGCCCGCCATCGATCAGCGCCTCGTCGTCGGCGCTGTCTTCGTCGTGGCGATGTTCATGAACATCTTGGACTCGACCATCGTGAACGTGGCACTCCCGACCATGGCCCGTGACTTCCACGTGAACGCCGACAGCATTGAGTGGGTCGTCACCGGCTACCTGCTCGGACTGGCGGTCTTCATCCCGGCTTCGGGGTGGATCGGCGACAGGATCGGCACCAAGCGTGTGTTCCTCTTCGCACTGGCTGCGTTCACGGGCGCCTCCATCCTCTGTGGCCTCGCGACGTCGCTCAACGAATTGATCGCCTTCAGGGTCCTCCAGGGCGTGGGCGGCGGCATGCTGACCCCGGTCGGGACGGCCATGTTGTTCCGGGCCTTCCCACCCGCCGAGCGGGCGAAGGCTGCCTCGATCTTGATCATCCCGACCGTCATCGCCCCGGCGACCGGGCCGGTCCTCGGCGGCCTCCTGGTCGACACGCTGTCATGGCGGTGGGTGTTCTATGTCAACGTCCCGGTCGGCGTGGCGGCTTTCCTCTTCGGCCTCTTCTTCCTCCACGAGCACCGCGAGCCGGCGAAAGGTGGGTTCGACGTCTTCGGCTTCGCCCTCTCCGGCGCTGGCCTCGGGTTGGTGCTCTATGCCCTCAGTCAGGGTCCGGTGAAGGGCTGGGGCTCGAGCGGCGTCCTCGGCGCGCTGGTCGCCGGTCTCCTCTGCTTCGCCGTGCTCGTCCCCGTCGAGCTCCACCGCCGCTACCCGATGCTCCGCCTGGCCCTGCTCGGCGACCGGCTCTTCGGGACCACCAACCTCGTCGGGATCTTCGCCTACGGGTCGTTCCTCGGGCTCTTGTTCATCTTCCCGCAGTTCCTCCAGGTAGGCCGCGGCACCTCGGCGCTGGTCTCGGGCCTGTGCACCTTCCCCGAGGCCATCGGCGTGATGCTGCTGTCACAGCTGGCCGCGCGTCTCTACCCGCGAGTCGGGCCGAGGAGGCTGATGGTGGGAGGCCTCGTCGGCGTGAGCGCGGTGATGGTCGTGCTCGCCACCGTCGGCATCACCGCCGACCTGTGGTGGCTCCGCGGCCTCATGTTCCTCCTCGGCGCGTCCATGTCCTTCGTGTTCATGTCGCTGCAGACCGCCACGTTCGCGACCATGTCGCCGGCCGACACCGGCCAGGCCTCCGCCCTCTTCAACACGCAGCGACAGATGGCAGCCGCCCTCGGGGTCGCGTTGCTGGCCACCGTCTTTACGACAGTGGTCCCCGACGTCGGCAGCGCAGCGCACGCGACGGTACTGAGCGGCTTCCGGGCCGCCTTCGCCGCCGCGGCGGGGATCGCACTGATCGGTGCGGTCATCTCGGCGTTCATCCACGACAAGGACGCGGCCAACACCATGCGGGGGGCCATCGACGCCGCCGCCGTGGCCTCTTAGGGCGTCACCGTGGGAGCGTCGACGACCGCCAGGGTGCAGCGGGCCTGGCAGATGAGCCGGTCGGCGTCGTCGGAGACAGCGATGTCCCAGACCTGGATGGTCCGCCCCTTGCGCAGCGGCGTGGCTACGGCGGTGAGAGTGCCCCGCCGAACGGAGTGAAGGTGCGAGGCGTTGAGCTCGATGCCAACGACCGCCTTGCCCGCCGGGACGGAGGCGGCACCGCCGATGCTGGCGGCGGACTCGGCCAAGAGTGCCGAGACGCCCCCGTGGAGCAGCCCGTAGGGCTGGTGGACGCGCTCGGTCACCGGCACGGTGACAACCGCGCGATCAGCGGACACCTCGACGACCGAGATGCCGAGCGCGGCGTGGACCCCTGCGTCGGTGCTGGCGAGAATGGGAGGATCCGGCTGGCCGCCCGCGTCCGGGGTCGTTGTCACGAGGCGAGAGCCTAACGAGGAGCGCTGCCACCTCGGGCCGGCGGCCAGGTCGTCGTGGCGCGGCAGCCCGATAGCATCGCCGTGTGGGCGCACTCGTCGATCTGCGCAGTGACACGGTCACTCGCCCTACCGTCGAGATGCGTCGAGCCATGGCCGACGCCGAGGTCGGTGACGACGGCTACCGCGAGGACCCGACGGTCAACGAGCTGCAGGCCGTCTACGCCGAGCGTGTCGGCAAGGCAGCTGCGCTCTTCGTCCCGTCCGGGGTGATGGCCAACCAGATCGCCCTGCGGGTCCTCACCCAGCCCGGGACAATCGTGGTCGCCGGGGCCCGCCAGCACATCGTCGCCTACGAGCTCGGCGCGGCCGGCCGCAACGCCGGGATCCAGTTCGACCCGGTCGACGACAGCGACGGGACCATTCGCGCGGCGGACGTGGTGCGCGCCCGACAGGCCGCCGACTACCACCAGCCCACCACCAGCCTGGTCTGCGTCGAGAACACGCATATGCCCGCCGGTGGCGTTCCCTGGTCCCTCTCGGCCCTGCGCGACGTGCGCGAGGCGGCAGGGGACCTGCCCGTGCACATGGATGGCGCCCGCCTGTTCAATGCCGAGATCGCGACCGGCGTCAGTGCTGCCGAGTTCGCCGATGAGGCGACCACGGTGATGAGCTGCCTGTCGAAGGGCCTCTGCGCCCCGGTGGGGTCGCTCCTCGCCGGCCCGGTCGATTTCATCGAGGCGGCGGTGATCGAGCGCAAGCGGCTCGGCGGTGCCATGCGACAGGCTGGGGTGCTGGCGGCAGCCGGGCTCGTCGCGCTCCAAAAGATGGTGGACCGCCTGGCCGATGATCACCGCCGGGCACGAGAGCTCGCCGAAGCGGTGGCCGAGCGCTGGCCCGATGGTGGCTGCGTCCCCGAGCGGGTCGTGACCAATATCGTGCTGTTCCATTCCAGAGCGCCGGGGCGGGTCCTCGACCACCTGCGCTCAGAGGGGGTGCTCGCTGACTCGATCGCGCCCGGCCTCATCCGCCTGATGACCCACCACGACGTGGACGACGCCGGTATCGAGCAGGCGAAGCGAGCCGTCGCCGGTGCCCCGCACTGAACCGATGGGCGTATCGTCGCGCCGGATGGGAGGCTCGATCTCATGAAGGTGCGCATCGGCATTGGCACCAGCGCCCCCGGCCTCGACGCCGTCGGCCTGTGTCGGCTGGGCGACGACATCGACGCACTCGGCTTCGACTCGTTGTGGCTCCCAGAGGTCCTGAGTGCGCCGGGTCTCGACCCCATGGTGGCGCTGGCCTGGGTTGGCGCCCACAATCCCACCTTGAAGCTCGGAACCACAGCCCTCCTCCCGGGCAAGAACCCGGTGCGCCTGGCGAAGCAGGCTGCGTCGCTCGACGCGCTCTCGGGCGGCCGGCTGCTGCTCACGCTGGTGCCGGGCCTCTCGACGGAGCCCGAGCGCTCGGCCATCGGAGTGGCCCCGACAGCGAGGGGCGACGCCATCGACGAGCTCCTCCCTGTCCTGCGTGCGCTCTGGTCGGGGGCGCCGGTCAGCCACGACGGCCCGAGCGCGTCGTTCGCAAGCGTCTCCCTCTCGCCGGTCCCCTCCCAGGAGCCCCTCGAGGTGTGGTTGGGCGGCATGGCACCGGCATCGCTTGAGCGTTGCGGCCGCATGGCCGACGGTTGGCTGCCCGCCATGTGCACGCCAGCCGAGGTGGTGGCCGGTAGGGCGGTCATCGACGAGGCGGCCGAGCGGGCCGGGCGTGCCATCAGTCCCGAGCATTTCGGGGTGAGCATCGGCTACGCCACCGCCCCCCTCAGCGACCGTGCACGGGCCGCCCTCGGGCGCCGGGCCCGGGGGAACCCGCTCGAGGCCCTCGTCCCGGTCGGCCTCGAGCAACTGCGCGCGCACCTCGAGTCCTTCATCGAGGTCGGCTTCTCCAAATTCGTGGCCAGGCCCCTGGTGCCCCCGGCAGACTGGCGAGCGGAGCTCGAGGCGCTCGCCGATGCGGTCGGCGACCTCCAGACCTAGGCCACAGGCCGCCCCGGGGCCGCTTTCCTGTCACGAATGTCGCGCAAAAGCCACCTCGACGGCTGCGACGCGGCTGTTAGGTTTGCTCGCGTCCATACGCAGCAGGTCGGTCACGCCTGGTGACCGTTGCGCGTGGGCCAAGGAAGGTCGCCCGCCGTGGCCATCGAAGTCGTGCATCTCTCGAGCGTGTTAAAGCGCCCCCTCGTCGACCAGGCGGGCGACAAGATCGGCCGCGTCCAGGATCTGATCGTGCGGGTCGGCGAGCGCCCCCATCCGCCCATCGCCGGTCTGGTCGCGCGCATCGCCGGGCGTGATCTGTTCGTCCCCCTCCGCAAGATCGCCGACATCGAGCCGGGCCGGGTGCACTTCGTCGGCGAGCGAGTGGACCTGCGTCGGTTCGAGCGCCGGCCCGGCGAACTGCTGCTCGCCCAGGACCTGCTCAGCCGCCACCTCATCAACCTGATCGGCGGCCGCTTGATCCGGGCGAACGAGATCGAACTGGCAAAGGTCGACGGAACCTGGGAGGTCGTGGGCGTCGACCCCTCGACCAAGGCCGTCTTCCGAAGACTGCTGCCCGGGAGGCTCGGCAGGAACATCCGCCCCGGGTCGATCGTCGACTGGGAGAGCATCGAGCCCTTCGTGGCGCACGTGCCGTCGGCCAGGCTCCGCATCCCCTACCGCAAGCTGGCGCGCCTGCACCCCGCCCAGATCGCCGACCTCGTCGAGGCTGCCTCCCATGAGGAGGGAGAGGAGATCATCGAGGCGGTGGGCGCCGACCAGGAGCTCGAGGCCGACGTGTTCGAAGAGCTCGACATGGAGCACCAGCTCGAGTTCATCCAGTCGCGCTCCGACGCCGAGGCGGCCAGGGTGCTCAGCCGCATGGCCCCCGACGATGCCGCCGATCTCATCGTCGACATCGACCAGGAGCGGCGGCTCCCCATTTTGAACCTGCTGCCCGAGCCCCAGCAGCGCAAGGTCCGCTCACTCCTCTCCTACAACCCCGAGACGGCGGGGGGCATCATGAGCCCCGACTTCCTGGCGCTGCCCGAGACGCTGAGCGTCGTCGAGGTGCTCGACGCGGTGCGAGCCAGCACCGCACCGCCCGAGACCCTCAACGTCGTCTTCGCCACCGGGCCGTCCGGCGAAGTGACCGGCTCGGCATCGGTGGTGAGCCTGGTGCGCGCCCGGCCCACGGCGACGCTCGCTGCGGTCATGCGCCCCGATCCCGCCCATGTCCACGCCGACTGGGACCTCAACGCCACGGCGAGGACCATGTCGGACTTCAACCTGACCGTCGCCCCCGTCCTCGACCACGAGCACCGCCAGATGCTCGGCGTGGTCACCGTCGACGACCTGGTCGAGCTCCTGTTGCCGAGCGGCTGGCGCCGCGAGTTCGGCATGGCCACCGCCGAGGAATAGGCGCGACGGATGCGAAAATCCAAGCTGCGGATCCGTCCGGCCGACACCGAGCCGCCACCACGTCGGGGGGACCAGCGCTGAGAACCCGACGCACAAGAAGCAGACGACCACATCGAGCGACACGCACGAGGTTCGGTCACCGAGGAGCGCCAACCGTCGCCTCCTCCTGACCGGGCTCGGTGCGTGTCGTGCCGCACGAAGCCAGGTCAGTGAGAGGAGGTGAGAGATGACCGACGTCGCCCCCGACGAGGAGCAGGCGAGCGCCGTCTTGGACTCGGCCCACCTGGGCGACATCCAGGGGGCCTTTGGCACCATCAAGCAGCACGACGTCGGGAGCCGACGCTCGTGGAAGGCCCGCATCCTCACCCTGTTCGCCATCCTCGGCCCGGGACTCATCGTGATGGTGGGGGACAACGACGCCGGCGGGGTCTCGACCTACGCCCAGGCCGGCCAGAACTACGGGCTGACGCTGCTGTGGACGCTGCCCCTGCTCATCCCGGTGCTGATCGTCAACCAGGAGATGGTCGTTCGCCTCGGTGCGGTCACCGGCGTCGGCCACGCCCGCCTGATCAACGAGCGCTTCGGGAAGTTCTGGGGGGCATTCTCGGTCGGTGACCTGTTCATCTTGAACTTCCTCACCATCGCAACCGAGTTCATCGGTGTCAGCCTCGCGCTCGGCTACTTCGGGGTGAGCGAGTACATCTCGGTGCCCATCGCGGCCGTCGCGCTCGTGGCGATGACCGCGAGCGGGAGCTTCCGGCGCTGGGAACGGTTCATGTTCGTCTTCATCTTCGCCAACTTCTTGGTGATTCCCCTCGCCATCTTCAGCCACCCGAGCGCCTCGTCCTTCGCCAAGGGCTTCGTCATCCCGGGCGTCCACGGCGGGTTCAACTCGACGTCGATCCTGCTCGTGATCGCCATCGTCGGCACCACGGTGGCCCCATGGCAACTTTTCTTCCAGCAGTCGAACATCATCGACAAGCGCATCACGCCGCGCTGGATCAACTACGAGCGGGTCGACACCGTCCTCGGCTCCCTCGTGACGGTGTTCGCGGCGTCGCTGATCATGGCCGTCGTGGCCTCCGCGTTCACCGGGACGCCGCTGTTCGGCCATTACACCAACGCAGGCGGTGTGGCGCACGGCCTGGCCACCCAGGTCGGGCACGGGACGGGCGCGATCTTCGCCATCATCCTGCTCAACGCCTCGATCATCGGAGCCGCCTCGGTGACGCTCGCCACTTCGTACGCCTTCGGCGACGTGTTCGGCGCGCACCACTCGCTCCACCGCAGCTGGAAGGACGCGAAGTTCTTCTACGGCGCCTTCAGCGCCATGGTGGCCCTGGCCGCGGTCATCGTGCTCATCCCCGGGGCGCCGCTCGGTCTCATCACCACGGGTGTTCAGGCCCTGGCCGGGGTCCTGTTGCCCAGTGCGACGGTGTTCCTTCTCCTGTTGTGCAACGACAAGGCGGTGCTCGGGCCCTGGGTCAACCGCCCCTGGCTCAACGTGCTGGCCACGGTGATCGTTTCGATCCTGCTCATGATGTCGTTCATCTTGATGATCACGACCGTGTTCACGCACGTGAACGTCACGACGCTGGTCGAGGTGATGGGNNGAGCCGATCTCGAAGGAGCTGCGCGCCACCTGGCGCATGCCGCCCCTCAACCTGGTCGACCGCCCCACGTGGTCCAAGAGCCGGCTCTACGCGATGTACGCGCTGCGGGTCTACCTCGTCGTCGCCGTCCTGTTGCTCCTGGTCAAGGCCATCCAGATCGGCTGAGG
>PMFN01000011.1:38637-45861 GCA_003155135.1 Acidimicrobiaceae bacterium
CTCGGTGTCACCCATCTCGAGCTCCTCGGCTATCACGACTCGGGGATGATGGGCTGGCCGCAGAACGACGCGTCCGGGGCGTTCTGGCGGAGCGACGTGGACAAGGTGGCGGCCCGGCTCGCCGCCGTGCTCGACGTGTACCGCCCCCAGGTCGTGCTCACCTACGGGGCCGACGGCTTCTACGGGCACCCCGACCACATCCAGGCCCATCGCGTGACGGTCGCCGCGGTGGAGCGCACGGCGAGCACCGAGAAGCTCTACTTCATCGCCCTCCCAAAGTCAGCGCTGGCCGGCTTCGTGGAGCTGGCGCAGGCCGACGGCCTGGAGCTGCCCGACTGGGTGGAGGGCGACCCGCCCTTCGGCACCGACGACGAGCTGGTGGGGACCTACGTCGACTGCACGCCAGTCGTGGGGGCGAAGTATGCCGCCCTCGCCGCGCACGCGAGCCAGGGCGACAACGCCTTCTTCCTCGACATGGGCGCCGAGCTGTTCGGTGCGATCTTCGCGATCGAGGCCTTCGTCCGGGCCAAGGACTCGACGGGCGCGCCGCTTCCCGAGGACGATCTCTTCGCCGGCCTGCGCTGACTGGCAGCCCCGCGCGGCCTGCGCCGAGCGGCAAGCCCCCTACGATCGGGTGGTGCCCAACTCCTCGCCGCTCACGCTCATGGCCGTCCATGCCCACCCCGACGACGAGGCGAGCGGCACCGGTGGCGTCCTCGCCCGTTACGCGGCCGAGGGCGTGCGCACGGTGCTCGTCACCTGCACCGGGGGGGAGCTCGGCGACGCCCCGGGCGGCGTCAAGCCGGGCGAGCCCGGCCATGACCCGAGTGCGGTGGTCGCCGTGCGGGCAGCCGAGCTCGAGGAGAGTTGCCGCATCCTCGGCGTCACGCACCTGGAGCGGCTGGGGTATCACGACTCGGGGATGATGGGCTGGGAGCAGAACGAGGCGCCCGACAACTTCTGGAACACGCCGGTCGACGTGGCCGCCTCGCGGCTCGGCGATCTGATGGAGGCGTACCGCCCGCAGGTCGTCGTCACCTATGACGCGAACGGGTTCTACGGGCACCCCGACCACATCCAGGCCCACCGCATCACCATGGCCGCTGCCGAGGCGACGGGCATCCCCGACAAGGTCTATTTCACGGCGATCCCGAAATCCGCCCTCCCCGAATTCGAGGCGATGATGGCCGAGGCGGGCGTGGACATGCCCGAGGAGACCACTGCCACCGAGGGCGAGCGCGAGGGCCCAGAGTTCGGCACCGACGACGAGCTGATCGCGGCCGTCGTCGACTGCGCCCCGTTCGTCGACGCCAAGTACGACGCCCTCGCCGCGCATGCCAGCCAGACCGAGGACATCTTCTTCCTGCGGCTCGGGCGTGAGCTGTTCGATCGCTTCTTCGGCCAAGAGGCCTTCGTGCGGGCGGTGGACCGCACGGGCGCGCCGGTCCCCGAGGCCGACCTCTTCGCCGGCCTGCGCTGAGCTCAGCTCGTCGATCGCCGCCAGTCCCGCCAGCTGAGCGCGGCCGCAGCCGCCAACACCACGAGTGCCCCGAGCTCGACGCCGAACGCGAGCGTTGCATCGGGCGCGGCCCAGGAGTCCTCGAAGCCGAAGAGGCCGCCGTTCACCGAGAGGAGGAACCCGACCAGCGTCGAGGCGGCGAAGCCTGCGCCGAGCAGCGAGGTCCCGACCCGGCGCCAGGCCACGACGGCCACGGCTACGACCAGGCCGCTGACCGCCTGGAGGCCGAAGAGCACGCCGATGGTGGCGATGTGGCGGTAACCCGTGTCCCACAGGTGGGCGTGGATGCCCGCGGAGATGCCCAGGAGCACAGCGCCCAACACGACGAGGGCGTTCGTGGGCGAGCGGTTGGTGCGCCCGCCCGCCCAGAGCACGGCCGCAAACCGGTGGTGCTGGGCCGAGGCGACGGCCGCGGGAGCGGTACTGGCCATACCAGTACTACGGCGCCCGGTCGCCGCCGGATGTCCCCCCGGGTCAGCGGCGCAACAGCTCGATGACGGCTGCGATGTCGGCGTCGCCGAGGCCGAGGCCATCGAGCGCGTCGTAGCGGCCCTCGATGACGGCGGCGACCGGGAGGCTGAGCCCGCCCTCTTCGGCCAGTTGGCGGGCAAGGCGGACGTCTTTGGCGCCGAGCCGGGCAGCGAACCAACCCTGGTGGTCGCCCTCGAGCAGGTCATCGAGCCGCTGGGCCTGGGCCGGCGACACGGTCGGGTTCGGGCCGAACAGCTCGCGCAACAGATCGTTGCCCATGCCGAGCGCCTGTCCGGTGGCCACCGCCTCGGCCATGGTGGCGATGCTCGACATGAGCAGGTAGTTGCTGAGGAGCTTCGCCGTGGTGGCTGCGCCCACGTCGGCGCCGATGTGCTTGCGCTTCTCGGAGAGCGCAGCGAAGACCGGCTGCAATCGCTCGATCACCTTGTCGTCGCCGGCGACGAGGTAGGTGGCGGCGCCCGAGCGCACGGCCGTCGGTCCCCCGAGGATCGGCGCGGCGACCATCTCGGCGGGCGCCACCCCCTCGCGCAGGCGCCTGGACGTGGTCGGGGCAACCGTGCTCAGGTCGACCAGCACGGCACCGCCAAGGTGCGGGCCGACCCCGTCGTCACCGAGCACCACGTTGAGCACGGCGTCGTCGTTGGCCAGCGAGACGAGCACCGCCTCGGTGCCCTCGGCCGCTTCGGCCGGACTCGACGCCTCGGCCGCCCCGGCCTTCAGGGCCTCCCCGGCGCGACCGGCCGTGCGGTTCCACACCACCACTTCGTGGTTCCCGTCGAGCAGCCGAACGGCCACCGACTGCCCCATCCTGCCCATGCCGAGCACTGCGACGCGCATACCATCACCTCCGGGTCAGAACCTTCCCCGGCAGCGGCCGCCCAACCGTGAGCGACCGCCCTTCTTAGTAGCGGTACGTCTCGGGCTTGTAGGGGCCGTCGACCGGCACCCCGATGTAGGCCGCCTGGTCGTCGGTCAGCTTGGTCAGCTTCACGCCGAGCGCGTCGAGGTGGAGCAGGGCGACCTTCTCGTCGAGGTGCTTGGGCAGCACGTAGACCTTGTTCTCGTAGTCCGCGGCCTTCGAGAACAGCTCGAGCTGGGCCATGGTCTGGTTGGTGAACGAGTTCGACATCACGAAGCTCGGGTGGCCGGTGGCGTTGCCCAGGTTGAGCAGGCGGCCCTCCGACAAGATGATGACGGCGTGGCCGTCGCGGAAGACCCACTTGTCGACCTGGGGCTTGATGTTGACCCGCTCGACTCCCGGGAGGGCGGCGAGGCCGGCCATGTCGATCTCGTTGTCGAAGTGGCCGATGTTGCCGACGATGGCCTGGTGCTTCATCCGCTCCATGTCGGGGGCGGTGATGATGTCCTTGTTGCCGGTGGCCGTGATGATGATGTCCGCCCGGTCGAGCGCGTCATCGAGGGTCGTGACCTCGTAGCCGTCCATGGCCGCCTGCAGTGCGCAGATAGGGTCGATCTCGGTCACGATGACGCGCGCGCCCTGGCCTCGCAGCGAGTCGGCGCAGCCCTTGCCTACGTCGCCGTAGCCGCAGATCACGGCCACCTTGCCGCCGATCAGGACGTCGGTGGCCCGGTTGATCCCGTCCACCAGCGAGTGCCGGCAGCCGTACTTGTTGTCGAACTTGGACTTGGTGACCGCGTCGTTCACGTTGATGGCGGGGAAGAGCAGCTCCCCGTTGCGCTGCATCTCGTAGAGCCGGTGGACGCCGGTGGTGGTCTCCTCGGTCAC
This sequence comes from Acidimicrobiaceae bacterium, assembly GCA_003155135.1. Taxonomy (GTDB): domain Bacteria; phylum Actinomycetota; class Acidimicrobiia; order Acidimicrobiales; family RAAP-2; genus Bog-515. Next base: position 42,396 of record PMFN01000011.1, read on the forward strand.
GCCTTTGATGCCGTTGGCGATCGCCGTCCAGCGGCCCGGCTCCTCGGCCAGGCTGCGGGCGAGCGACGTCAGGACGACCGCGTACTCCTCGGAGTCAGCCGTGGAGGGGTCGGGCACGGTGCCGAGCTTCTCGAACTCGACGCCTCGATGGACGTAGAGCGTGGCATCGCCCCCGTCGTCGAGGATCATGGTGGGGCCGCCGATGCCGGGCCAGCGAAGGGCCTGCTCGGTGCACCACCAGTACTCCTCCAGTGTCTCGCCCTTCCAGGCGAAGACCGGCACCCCGCGCGGCTCGTCGGGCGTGCCGTTCGGGCCGACGGCGACTGCGGCAGCTGCGTGGTCCTGCGTCGAGAAGATGTTGCAGCTGGCCCAGCGCACCTCGGCGCCGAGCGCGGTGAGGGTCTCGATAAGCACAGCGGTCTGGACGGTCATGTGCAACGAGCCGGTGATGCGGGCACCGGCCAGGGGCCGGTCGGCGGAGAACTCCGCCCTCATGGCCATGAGGCCGGGCATCTCGTGCTCGGCGAGCTCGATCTCTTTGCGGCCGAAGGCCGCCAGGTCGAGGTCGGCCACCTTGAAATCGGCGCGTTCGGAAGTCGTGGTCATCTTGGCTCCTTGTGCTCGCCCGGCGGCTGCCCGGCTCTGGCGGGCACGGGCAGCACACGTGCCAGTCCCCCTACCCGCCTGGGACAAGAATACGGCCTTTTCCCGCCGAGCGGCCACGCCCGTGCGGATGGCGGTCCCCGTTAGTGCCGTCGCTTCGACAACTCCGCCTCGAGCTCGGTGCGCGCCGCCGCCATCTGCGCCTTGATGGCCCCCTCCACGTCGGGGTAGCGGGGGTCGATGGCGAGGAGTGCGTTTGCCACCGCGCCCGCTGCCGCCAGGCGGGTGAACCACTTGTGGTCGGCGGGCAGCACGTGCCAGGGCGCCCAGCGCGTGCTCGTCTCGGAGAGCATCTCGGAAAAGGCGACCTGGTAGGCATCCCAGGACCGGCGTTCCTCGATGTCGCTGACCGAGAACTTCCAGTTCCGGCTGGGGTTGTCGATGCGGCGCAGGAAGCGCCTGCACTGCTCCTCGTAGGAGAGGTGCAAGAAGAGCTTCACCACCACGATGCCGTTCTGGACGAGATAGCGCTCCCAGTCGTTGATCTCCCGGTACCGCCGCTGCCACACGCCGACCCCCTTGGCCTCGGCGGGCAGCTGTTCTCGCTCGAGGAGCTCGGGATGCACCCGCACCACCAGCACCTCCTCGTAGTGCGAGCGGTTGAAGATGCCGATCTGCCCGCGGGCGGGCAGCTCGCGCTGGTAGCGCCACAAGAAGTCATGCGCCAGCTCCTCCGCCGAGGGCTGCTTGAACGGGTGCACCTCGACCCCCTCGGGGTTGAGCCCGCTCATCACGTGCTTAACGATGCCGTCCTTGCCCGATGCGTCGATGCCCTGGAGGACGACGAGGAGGCCGAACGTCTTTTGGGCGGCGAGCTTGGACTGGAGGTCCTCCAAGAGCGCGATGCCGTCTGCGAGGTCCCCGGCAGCCTCCTCCTTCGACAGCTGGCCGGGCGTGGCGGCGGGGTCGAAGTCGGTGCGGATGTCGACCCTCCGGCCCGGCGCGACGCGCAGCGACGCCGTCATCTCGGTTGCGACGGTGGCACGGTGTGTGGCCATGGCCCTCCTTGGCTGGTCCGGTGTGGCGCCGCTGGAGACAGTTCAGACGTTGAAGCGGAACTCCACGACGTCGCCGTCTCGCATCACGTAGTCCTTCCCCTCGATGCGGGCCTTGCCCACCGCGCGAGCGGCTGGGACCGAGCCGGCCTCCATGAGGTCCTCGTAACTCACGATCTCCGCCTTGATGAAGCCCCGCTGGAAGTCCGTGTGGATGACGCCCGCCGCCTCGGGTGCCGTGTCGCCGCGGTGGATGGTCCAGGCCCTCGCCTCCTTCGGTCCGGCGGTGAGGAAGGTCTGGAGCCCGAGGGTCGCGAACCCGACGTGGACCAACTGGACGAGGCCCGACTCCTTTTGCCCGTAGCTGGCGAGCAGCTCTTCGGCGTCAGCCGGGTCGAGGGCTGCGACCTCGGACTCGAGCTGGGCGCTCAGCACAACAGCAGGGGCGGGGTCCACCAACGCCACGAGCGAGGTGGCGAGTTCGGCGTCGTCGAGTGACCCCTCGTCGACGTTGAACACGTAGATGAAGGGCTTGGCGCTCAGCAGCTGCAACTCGGCGAGGTGCGTCGGGTCGAGCTCTTTGCGGGCGACGGCCGACGAGATGGTGCGCCCTTCGTCAAGGACGGCACGCGCGGCGGTGATGGCCTTCACCACGGGGGCGAGCGCCGGCTGGCGCCTCGCCTCCTTCTCGAGCTTCGGCAGCCGGTTGTCGACGGTCTGGAGGTCGGCCAGGATCAGCTCAGTGTTGATGGTGGCGATGTCACCGTCGGGGTCCACCTTCCCCTCGACGTGGATGACGTCGTCGTCGTGGAACGCCCGCACCACCTGGCAGATGGCGTCGCACTCCCGGATGGCGGCGAGGAATTGGTTTCCCAGGCCCTCTCCTTCGGACGCGCCGCGCACGATGCCGGCGATGTCGACGAATGTGGCCATGGCGGGGACCACCCGCTCGCTCGAGTAGAGCGAACCCAGGTGGTCGAGGCGGTCATCGGGGACGGCCACCACGCCCACATTGGGCTCGATGGTCGCGAACGGGTAGTTGGCCGCCAGGACCTCGTTTCGGGTCAGAGCGTTGAAGAGCGTCGACTTGCCCACGTTGGGCAGGCCCACGATCCCGATGGAAAGTCCCACGTCGCCTCCTGAGAGCTGCGGGTTCCAAGCGTAGGTGACGGCCACGCAGTCCGGATCGTGCGCGGCCGAGCTCGAGCGGCCGCGGCCGGGTCAATAGACGCTGAAGCCAGGGGGGAGCGCCGCGCGCCCGGTCGCCGCCAGCAGGAGGTCGACCGCGACCTTTCGTCGGGAGGCAACCGCACCCACCCATTCGAGAGCGGCAATGATGGCGTCGGCCGGTGGCGCGACCGGGAGCGTGAGCGCGCGGGCCAGGTCGAGGCCGTGGATGACCAGCTCGGCGCTGCGCGACGGGAGGTAGGCCGAAAGTGCCATCGAGCCCATCGGGCTCCCGATCACGGCGTCGGCGGGTGAGGCGGCGATGACCGCGAGGGCCCGCTCGGCATCCCGTCTGACGGTGGCGACCGGGTCGTCACCGAGCGCATCGACGGCGTCGCGGGCGCGCTGAGCGATCGCACTCTCGGCGAAGTACTCGGGCCCTGCCGCCGGCTGTGGGTGCACGAGATAGCTCTCGACGAGGGTGTGCGCACGGTTCGTGTGGGCGACGAGCTCGAGCACGTTCCACTCACCCAGGCCCGGGCTCGTCCACTCACTCCCCCCGACGTGTTCGACGAGGCCGACGAAATAGCCCGACGCCTGTTCATAGGCGGCCGAGGTCGCATCATCCATGAACCCTGTTC
>PMFN01000023.1 GCA_003155135.1 Acidimicrobiaceae bacterium
CCGCCGAGTAGGCGGTGCGGCCCCGAGCCGCACAATGCTGCAATCGAAGAGGCCGGGTCCCTCGTGGCCCGGCCTCTTCGATTGCCCTCGGTTACCCGCCGTGGCGGGGAACTGGAAGAATGACCCCCCAACGTGGCGCCCTGCGCCTCGATGCGACAAAGGACCCCGCAATGAGCACCCAAGAGGACTATGTCCTTCGCACCGTCGAAGAGCGCGGCATCCGCTTCATCCAGCTGTGGTTCACCGACGTCCTCGGGACCCCGAAGACCTTCAACATCACCCCGGCCGAACTCGAGAACGCGCTGACCGAGGGCATGACCTTCGACGGCTCGGCCATCGACGGCTTCAGCCGGGTGCAGGAGGCTGACGTCCTGGCCCGCCCCGACGCGCGCACGTTCCAGGTCCTCCCCTGGAACATGGAGGAGGCAACGGTCGCCCGGGTGGTGTGCGACGTGTTCAACCTCGACGGAACGCCCTTCGAGGGCTGCCCGCGCCACACCCTGCGGCGTACCCTCGAGCGGGCGCGCGGGGCCGGCTACACCTTCTTCGCCGCCCCCGAGGTCGAGTACTTCTACTTCTCCAACTCGGACTCGTCCTCGGTCCCCAAGCCCATCGACGCCGGCTCCTACTTCGACCTCACCGTCGCCGACCTGCCGAGTGACCTGCGCCGGCGCTCGGTGCTGACGCTCGAGGAGATGGGCATCCCGGTCGAGCACGCCCAGCACGAGGACGCGCCCAGCCAACACGAGATCGACCTGCGCTACACCGATGCGCTCACCATGGCCGACACCTTCATGACGGTCCGCCTGGTGGTGAAGGAGATGGCCCGCCAGGAGGGCGTCTACGCCAGCTTCATGCCCAAGCCGCTCGCCGGCGTCCAGGGCTCGGGTCTGCACACCCACCTCTCCTTGTGGGAGGGCGAGCGCAACGCCTTCTACGACCCCGCCGACCCCATGGGCCTCTCCACCGTGGCCCGCCAGTTCATCGCCGGGCTCTTGCACCACGCGCGCGAGATCACCGCGGTGACGAACCAGTGGGTCAACTCCTACAAGCGCCTGGTGAGCGGCTACGAGGCGCCGATCCACATCAGCTGGGCCAAGAACAACCGCTCGGCGCTCGTGCGCGTCCCGGTCGTCAAGCACGCGAAGGTGGACTCGACGCGCATCGAGTACCGAGCCCCGGACCCGGGGTGCAACCCCTACCTGGCCTTCGCCGTCATCCTGGCGGCGGGTCTGCGGGGCATCGAGCGCGACTACGAGCTCCCACCCGAGGCCGACGCCAACCTCTTCCAGCTCTCCGCTCACGAGCTGGCCGCCAAGGGCATCGAGCCCCTCCCCACCAGCCTGAACGACGCCGTCGACGTCATGGAGCGCTCGGAGCTGATGGCCGACACCCTCGGCGAGCACGTCTTCGAGTGGTTCATCCGCAACAAGCGGGCGGAGTGGGCCGCCTACAAGTCCGAGGTCACCCAGTTCGAGCTCGACCGCTACCTGCCGCGGCTGTGAGCGCCGCCTCGACGTCGGCCGCCGGCCGCTAGGACCGAACCGGCATGGACCCCCTCCTCTGCTACCCCGAGAGCATCTCGCCTGACGTGCTCAGCGCGCTGCGCCTGGCCGGCTACCGCACCCACTGCGTGAGCCGGCTCGAGCAGGCTGACGCCGAGGAGCAGCGGGCGACCGCCGACGGCTGGGGCGGCGCCGTCGTCAGCGCCTCGGGCGACCTCGGGGGTGCCCTCGCCATGTGCCGCCACCTCCGCCGCAGGGAGGAGCCACTCTCGCCGCTGCTGCTCGTGGTCGAAGCCGAGCAGCTCGCCGACCTGCAGCTGCGTGACGAGCTCTTCGACGACTTCTGCGTGGCGCCGGTGGTGGCCGGCGAGCTCGTGGCCCGCCTCGAGCACCTCTTCTTCCGCTCGGGCCGGGGTCTCGCCCCCGACGTGATCGAATTCGGTCCCCTCCAGCTCAACCTCGAGACCTACCAGGCGGCGGTCGCCGGGCGCGTCCTCGACCTCACCTACATGGAGTACGAGCTGCTGCGCTTCCTCGCCGCGCACCCGACCAAGGTCTTCACCCGCGAGACGCTGCTCAGCCGGGTGTGGGGCTATGAGTACTACGGCGGTGCCCGCACGGTCGACGTCCACGTGCGGCGCCTGCGCGCCAAGCTCGGCGAGGAGCACGCCCACCTCATCCAGACGGTTCGCTCGGTCGGCTACCGCTTCGGCCAGACCGGTTGGGTCCCCGGTCGCGGGGCGGCCCCCGAGGACTGAACCGGCGGCTCAGATGGCCACGAAGACTCGCACCAGGAGGATCCCGCAACCAAAGAGCGCGCCCACCATGGCCTGGCCGGCCAGCGCCCAGCCGGTGAGCTTGATGCGGATGCCGGCGAAGATCTCGAGCAGGATCAGCATGGCGATGGAGGTGTAGATCCCCGCCGTGGCCGCATTGGGCACACCGGACCCGAGGAGCCAGGCCACCAGGATCACGAGGAGCGGCAGGGCGGCGCCGCGCAGGATGGCCGTCTCGTTGCCGAGGACCTTGCCCGCCCCGCGCATCGACCACTGGGTCCCGTCCGCCAGCCGGGCCCCGAGAAGGTCCGAGTAGGAGTGGGCCAGCCAGTAGAGCACGAGCACAGCCGCGCTCGACAGCTCCAAGGTGACGATGTCGTTGACGTGGGTGCCTTCGGCCGCGATGACCGCACCGACGGTGATGGTGCCATAGACGACCGCCGCGGGGCTCTCGTCGGGCTCGAGCAGCGCCACCACCCGGGTTACTGCCTTCTTCCAGCCGTGCAGCTCTTCGGTACGCACAGCGCGGCGGGCCGTCTCGCCCCCGGTCTCGGACTTGCTCGCCATCAGCGGGGCGCGTACGCCCAGGCCTCCACCTCCGCCCGGGCGCCGAGCGGCAGGGCGGCGACGCCGACGGCCGAGCGTGTGGGGCGGTTGTCGCCGAAGGCGGCGATCCACACCTCGTTGGCGGCTGCGAAGTCATCCATGTCGACGAGGAACAACGTGGCCTTGACCACGTGGGCGAGCGAAGCACCCTCCTCGGCGAGCACCGAGGCGAGGTTGGCGAGGGCGCGGCCCAGCTGGGCCGCCGTCCCGCCCTCGACGAGGGCCGGTGTGCCGTCGGGCCCCGGAGCCAGCCCGAGCTGGCCCGACGTGATGACCCAGTCGCCGGCCCGTCGAACCGGGGAATAGGGGCCGACCGGTCGCGTCATGCTCACTCCTCTCCGAGATGGGGGCGGTTGCCCGCCGCCGCCATGCTTGCAGCCGTGCGGGCCCCACGGCGAGTCGGCCACTGTGGTGCCAGGCCGTCGGCCAGCCAGGCGGCGGCGGCCGTGGCGGCGAAGACGGCGTCGGACACGTGGCGCGGCCAGCGGTCGTCGGCGGCGATGGCAACGTGGACCTCGGGCATCTCCTTCGCCGAGAGTATGCCGAAGGAGCGGATGGTGAGGTCGAGCACCTCGCCGCGCTCGTCGACCGCGATGCCCTCGCGCCACACCCAGCCGAGGGCCTGGTGGACGGCTCCCAAGCAGTAGGAACGCAGTGTCACCGGGTCGAGGGCAGCGCCGGCGGTCACCTCGACCGACACGGCTCCGTCCGCGCCGATCGCTACGGCGGCCACCCCCCCGCCGCGCGCCGTCACCGTCACCGTCGATCCGGGGCCTCCGCCCGCGGCGCGCACGTTCAGCGCGGCGGTCGCCGCACTGGCCTCGGCCCAGCCGGCGGCGCGCAGCGCGGCGGCCACGGGTGGGCCCGCTATGTCGACGAACTCGACCGAGATGCCCGGTGCGGCCGCCGCGACGGCGGCTTCGTAGCCGGCGAGCTCGGAGCCAGCCGTACGCGCCACGCGCAGCACCCCGGTCCCGTCCGGGCGCAGCCCGAGAGCGACGGGTGGTCGCTTGTGGCCGTGGCGCACGACGTCCTCCCTCGACCAGACCACGCGCACGGCCTCGCCATGCTCGTCGGCCAACCGGCGCGCCATACCCGGGACCGGCGAGTGCCGCTTCCCACCGAAGGCACCCCCATTGGCCAGCGGGGAGGCGGCCACGCCGCCGGGCAGGCACCAGGAGGCGTCGGGCTCCAAATAGGCCGGCTCGACCCACGAGGTCCGCAACGTGAGATCGAACTCGCCGGGGGGTAGTGCCAAGGGGGGGCCCGGGTGCACGGTCGAGTTGCGACCCTGCACCTTGTCGGACGCGGCGCGCGCCGCTCCGAGGGTGCGCGCCAGCGCGTAACCCTCGGCGTCGGGGACCGCCACCAGCGCCTGGCCCGGTGCGGTGTCCTCAGCGAAGGCCGCCGCCCCGAGCACCACGGCGGGCGACGTGGCCTGGAATTGGGGACCCTCGAGCTGGGCGCGCCACGAGGCGAGCAGTGGGTCGCGGGGAGGACCGAGGTCAGGCGGAGCGAGCCCGAGGGCCACCATGGCGGCCTCGACGATGCTCTGCCAGCCGGTGCACCGGCACAGGTGGGCGCCGAGGGCGCCACGCACTGCGGACTCGTCGAGCGGACGGCCGCGCCCTTCGAGCGCGGCCAGGCGCACCACGATGCCCGGCGTGCAGAATCCGCACTGGCTGGCACCGGTGCCGACGAATGCCGCTGCCCACCGGCGAGCGAGCTCGTCGTCGAGCCCTTCTGCGGTCTGGACCCGGCGTCCGGCGACACGGCGCAGCGGCGTGACACAGGACACCCGCGCCGCGCCGTCGATCAGCACCGTGCAGCAGCCGCACTGCCCCTGGGGGCTGCAGCCGTCTTTGACCGCGTGACAACCGAGGTGCTCTCGGAGCGCATCGAGGAGGTTGGCTGAGTCCTCAGGAGCCTCGACGGTGCGGCCGTCGAGCTCGAAGGCGGTCATGGCTGTCGCCGATGGGCGCCCCTGCGGGGCGACCGCAGGCGGGGGGCTCAGCTGAAGGAGGAGCCGCAGCCGCAGGTGCGCGTGGCGTTCGGGTTCGTGATGTGGAACCCGGCGTCGCTGAGGCCGTCGCTGTAGTCGAGCGTGGCGCCCGTCAGCAGCTCGGCACTGGCCGGGTCGACCACGACGCGCACCGAGGAAAACTCGCGGATGATGTCGTCGTCAGCCACCTCGGCGTCGAAGAACATCTCGTAGCTGTAGCCCGAGCACCCGCCTGACTTGACCGCCACCCGCAACGCCAGCGCGTCACCCTCTTCCTGGGCGAGCAGTTCGGCGACCTTGGTGGCCGCGAAGTCGGTCAGGGTGACCGGGTCTGGCTTCTTGCCGATGCTGACCGAAGTCGCCAAGGTCGTCACGGATGCCTCCTCATTGTTGGATCTGGCCCCTGGACCAGATCCAGAGCGTCTCGCCTGCTGCCACGCCGCCACGGTGAGTGGCTGCTCCGGCCATGTTACCGGCGAGGGGCGCACGGTGGCGCACGGCCACCGGATGGCCGCTTCGGACGGCCGGTAGCATTGGATCCATGGCCGGCGAACCGCTTCGACCTGGCCGCGGAGTTGTGGGCAACCCCGATGAGCCAGCAACGCTCGGCGCATCTGCCGTTGCCGAGTCCGAGCTGCGCGCCGCGCTCGAAGCGGTTGTCGACCCCGAGCTCGGGGACAACATCGTGGCCCTCGGCATGGTGCGCGACATCGCCATCGACGCCGAGGGGAGGGTGCGAGTCGAGGTCGCCCTCACCATCGCCGCGTGCCCATTGCGTTCGCAGATCGAGCGTGACGTACGCGGGCGACTCGAGCATCTCGACGGCGTGCACGCCGTCGAGATCGTCATCGTCGCCATGGACGCCGAGGCGCGCGCCGAGGTCATGGCACGCGCCCGCTGGAAGGCGCGCGACGACGCGCCGGCCACCGCGGTGGACCCCGACACGGTGGTGCTGGCCATCGCATCGGGGAAGGGCGGCGTCGGGAAGTCCTCGGTCACGGTGAACCTGGCAGTGGCCCTGGCCTCCCGTGGGCTGACGGTCGGTGTCCTCGACGCCGACATCTGGGGGTTCTCGGTGCCCCGGCTCCTCGGCATGGAAGGCGACATCGAAGCACGCGCCGGCAAGATGGTCCCCCTCGAACTCGCCGTCGGGTCCGGAACCCTGCGCGTACTCTCGATGGGGTTCCTGGCCGGCGAGGACCGGGCCATCATGTGGCGCGGCCTCGTGCTCAACCGGGCCGTGCAGCAATTCTTGGAGGACGCGCACTGGGGGCGGCTCGACTACCTGCTGATCGACCTGCCGCCCGGGACCGGCGACGTGCAGATGGGCCTCGCCCGCATGCTGCCGCGCACCCAGCTGCTGGTGGTGACCACCCCGCCCCTGGCCGCCCAGAAGGTGGCGTCGCGAGCGGCGGACATGGCTCGACGCGGCTACCTGCGGGTTGCCGGCGTCATCGAGAACATGAGCGACTTCACCTGCGAGCACGGCGCCACCTATGCGCTCTTCGGGTCGGGCGGCGGTGCGCGCCTCGCCGACGAGCTCGGCGTCCCGCTCATCGGCTCGATTCCCCTCCACCCCGACATGGCGGCCTGTGGCGACGCCGGGACACCGGTGGCGGCCGAGCCCGGGCCCCTGGCCCTGGCGTTCGAGGCACTCGCCAAGCGCATCGAGGGCGACGTGGCCCCGCGCACCGAGTCGTCGGGCTGCAGCGCCCGGCTGGTCGAGCGGGTGGAGCGCGCCGTCGCCGAGGGCCTGCTCGAGCCCACCTCTGGGTCCAGCTGACCCCGACCCGGCCAGATCGGCGCGCCGAGGCTCAGCGCACCGGGCGCCAGGTGCCGCCCTCGTCGGTCCCCTCAGCGGTGATCGGCCGGTCGCACTCGGCCTCACCGGTGGCCACGAGGTGGCGCAGGTGCGCCCACAGCGATGCCCGCGCCACCGCCGTGCGCTCGGGGCCGACGTCGCCGTAGACGAGGTCCAGCAGGTCCTCGAGCGTGGCGGGCCCCGTCTCGGACAGCACCGTTGCCACGAGCGCCTCGCGCACCCTGCGATGCGCCAGCACGGCGCGCACTGCCGCGGTCGGCTCGGCGATCACTCTGCCGTGGCCCGGCGCGATGGCACTGATCTGCTCGGAGCCGTCCACCAGGCGCTCGAGGCTGGCCAAGTAGTCGCCCATGTCCCCGTCGGGAGGCCGGATGACCACCGTCGAGCCCTCCATCACGTGGTCCCCGGTGAACAGCAGGCGGCTCGACTCGAGCAGCCAGCACAGGTGGTCCGATGCGTGGCCCGGCGTGTGGCGTGCCAGCAGGGCGTCGTCGCCCACCGCGAAGCGGCTCCCCTCCGCAGCGAGGCGGTCCGGCTCGAACCCCTCGGCCGGGCCGTAGCCGATCACCTCGGCGCCGGTCGCCGCCGCCAAGGCGGCCGCACCCGGTGCGTGGTCGGGATGGGTGTGGGTCACCACGATCCGGTCGATGGCACCGGCACCCCCGGCAGCGGCCACCAGTGCGTCGGTGTGCGCGGGGAGACCGGCAGGCCCCGGGTCGATCACCGTCACCGATCGGGCCCCCACGAGGTAGGTATTGGTGCCCGGGCCGGTCATCATCGAGGGATTCGGCGCGCTCACGCGCACGACGCCGGGCGCCAGCTCGACGGGCACCCCGGGCGCGATCGGTGGGCCCGACCCGAGGTCGGGCAGCGGGCCGGGTGGCGTGCCCACCGCGCTCAGCCTTCCTCGTCGCCCTGGTTCGCCGCGGCCGAGATGATCCGGATCGCCTCGTTGAAGTCACCGCCGGAGCCCGGACGCGCCGCCACCGCCTCGTCGTAACCGGGGTCCCCCGGCAACAGGATGCGCATGGCCCGGCCGTCAACCACCACGCGTGGTTCGATGAGGGGGACGTGGCCGGCGGCCGCTGCGGCGTCGAGCAGGTCGGACGAGCGCTCGAACCGGGCGATGGCCTGGAGGTTGCGGATGGTCGGGAAGATGAGGTCGATCTGGCCCTCGCGGTGCAGCCGCAATGCCTCCTTCGGCGAGAGCCAGGTCTCGTCGATGACCTCGGCGGCGTCGTGCGCCGGCGTCTGGTCGGGCGGGGCGGCCGCCACGAAGAAGCGGGTGTCGTAGCGCCGTGGTGCCCCCTGGGGGGTCACCCAGTGGGCGAAGTAGTGCACGCGCTCGACGGCGAGGAGCAGCCGCTCCTCGCCGCAAATGTCGAGGAAGCGCCGCTGACCGGCGTTGAGGGCGCGGCGGTGCTCGACGAAGCGACGCTCGTCGTCGTCGCGTGCGAAGGAGAGCAGTGAGCCGTCGGCCCGAGTGGCGAGGAGCACCCCCGCCTCCTCGAAGAGCTCGCGGAGCACAGCCACCCAGTACGCCAGCCCACCCGTCGGTACCTCGAGGATGGCGCTGGCCACGGCGTCGCTCCTCGCCGGCGAGAGCGCCTCCGCCTCAGGGCCGCCGTCGGTGGGGTCGACGGCTCCGCCGGGGAAAACGTAGGCGCCACCGACGAAGTCCGAGTTGAGATTGCGCCGAACCATCAGGACCTCGAGTGCGGAGTCACCGTCGGGCCCGTCGCGCACCATCATCACCGTGGCTGCGTTGCGCAGCACCACCGGGGCCTGTTCGCTCAACGTGGTCTCCATCCGAACTGGCCCATGCCCCGACGCTACCCGCCAGCACCTCCCCCGCCCGGGTAGAGCGGGGTGGGTCGCGGACGATCACTTCTCGGGCTGGTCTACGCTCGCTGGGAGATCTCCGGGCGCAGCTCGCCTCATCGGCCCGCGCCCCAGACCCACGAGGACCCCCCTACATGGCAGACGAGACCCCCCAGCCGCCCTCACGCTCGCAGGCCGACAAAGACAAGTCGAAGCAGCAGAGTCGCCCGGTCACCGGCCAGAAGCCCAAGAGCGCAGGCGGTGCCTCCAAGTCGCAGCGCAGCTCCAACGGATCGGGCAAGGCACCCACGAATCCCCGCAAGGCTGCGCAGGCCCAGGCCGCCAAGAAGGCCTCGGGTCCGCCCAAGAAGGGCGGCAACCGCCCGAGCGGGCGACCCGCACCGCGTGACCGACGCTCCCCGACCGCACTGCTCACCTGGGGTGCGGTCGCGCTCGTCCTCATCATCGTGGTGGTGCTCGTGGTCATCAAGGCCACCGGGGGCAACTCCACGGTGCCGAATGGCCCGACGGCGTTCACCCCGGCCCCGGCGTCGGTGGTCCAGGACGTGACCAACATCCCCGCCAGCGTCTACAACACGGTGGGCATCAACTCCCCGGTCACGTCGGTGACGCCACCGACCCTGATCAAGGGCCAGACGCCGCTCACCTACGACGGCAAGCCGGGCGTCTTCTATCTCGGTGGTGAGTACTGCCCGTACTGCGCGGCCGAGCGCTGGCCGCTCATCGCCGCCCTCAGCCGTTTCGGCACGTTCTCGAGCCTCGGCGAGATGGAGTCGTCCGGCCAGGACGTCTATGCCAACACCCAGACCTTCACGTTCGTGAAGGCGAAGTTCGAGAGCCCGTACGTGACGTTCCGACCGGTCGAGCACTTCTCGAACGTGCCGGCGGCATCGGGGTCGGGGTACACCGTCCTCACGCCGCTCACCGCAGAAGAAGTGGCGCTCGTGAACAAGTACAGCACCGCGACGTATCTCGGCTCCTCGGCGCAGCCCGGTGCGATCCCCTTCATCGACTACGGCAACAAGGCCCTTTCCTCGGGGGCCAGTTACTCGCCGTCGATCCTGTCGGGCTTCAGCCGTGAGCAGATCGCCGGCGGCCTGAGCGACCCCACCAACCCGGTGACCCAGACCATCGTGGCGACGGCCAACTACATCACCGCCACGATCTGCGCAACCACCGGCCAGCAGCCCGGTTCGGTGTGCACATCGAAGGGCGTCACCGATGCGTCCAAGGCCATGGGCCTGAGCTCGTAGGGCATGGGGTCCATGGCGCTGCGCGAGAAGCCCCGGCCGCAGAAGTCCTCGAGGATCGTCACGCTGCCGACGTGGAAGGTCGCCGCGTCGTTCGTGCTTGCACTCCTCGGCCTCGGGATCTCCACCTACCTGACCGTGGCCCACTACGTCGGCACCCAGGCACTCGCATGCTCGGACTCTGGGACCATCAACTGCGCCAAGGTGACCACGAGTGCCCAGAGCCACTTCCTCGGCATGCCCGTCGCCGTGCTGGGACTCGCCTACTACCTGGTGGTCGTCTGCTTCATGACGCCTCGGGCCTGGCGATCCGCCGATCGGCGGATCCACCTGGCCCGCTTCGCCCTCGCCATCGTCGGTATGGCCTTCGCGCTCTACCTGGTGGCCGCCGAACTCCTCATCATCGGGAACATCTGCATCTGGTGCACGGGCGTGCACCTGGTCACGTTCCTCTTGTTCGTGCTCGTGATGAACACGGCTCCCGCCGTGCTCGGCTGGACCCAGCGCGCACGCTGAGCCGGCCGGGTGGCTTAGCCGGCCCGGCGCTCGAGGAGCAGCTTGCGTTCCATCTCGTTCAGGCCGCCCCAGATGCCGTGGGGCTCACGGATGCGGATGGCGTAGTCGAGGCAGTCGTCGCGCACATGGCATTCGCTGCAGATCGCCTTGGCCCGACGCTCGCGCGTGACCTTTTCCTCCTTGCGTTCCGCGTGTGACGGCGGAAAGAACGACGCAGCCTGTGGACCCCGGCACGCGGCCTTGGCTTGCCACATCTCAACTGGCTGTTGCAACGGTCACCCCCCTTTCAGTGACGTCCCCCCCGGACAAGGCCAACCTAGCCCCGCCACCGTTCAGGGAACAAGGGGCCGTCACCTGCAGCTTTGGGCCACCCGGGGCTGACGCCGCGGTGCCCGGCGCTACGCTGCCACTCGGATGGACGTCGCCAGCTTCTGCCGAGAGAGCCGGGTCCTGGTGGTCGCCGGCAAAGGCGGAGTCGGCAAGACCACCGTGACCGCCGGGCTCGCCGCAATGGCGGCCTCGGTCGGGCTCTCGGTCCTCGTCGTCGAGCTGGAGGGCCGCTCGGGTATCCAGCATGCCTTCGGCGCGCCCGAAGCGCTCGAATACTCTGAGGTCCAGCTCTCCGACATGGGCGGCGGTGTGCGGGCGAGACGCATCACGCCCGATGACGCGCTCCTCGAGTACCTCGCCACCCATGGCCTCCAGCGTGTCTCGAAGCGTCTCGTCAGCTCCGGGGTGATCGACGTGGTGGCAACGGCCATCCCCGGTATCCGCGACGTGCTGGTGCTCGGGAAGGTGAAGTCGCTCGAGCTCGACCGGGTGGCGGACCTCATCCTGGTCGACGCCCCCGCCACCGGCCACGCCGTGACCTTCCTCACCTCGGCGTCGGGCCTGCTCGACGTGGCCCGCGGCGGCCCGGTCCGCAGCCAGGCGGCGGGCGTGGTGGAGCTCCTCCAGGACCCCTCGCGGTGCCGGGTCGTGCTCGTGACCCTGCCCGAGGAGATGCCCGTGTCCGAGACGATCGAAGCCGCCTACCTCGTCGAGGACAAAGCCGGCGTCCAGCTCGGCCCCGTCGTGATCAACGCCTTCGACGAGCCCGACGACGGGCTGGTGCTCAGCGCGCCGAGCGCGGCCGCCACCGCCGGGGTCGAGCTGTCGGCCGGGCGCCTGGCCGAGATCGAGGCCGCCCGGGAGTTCCGCCTCCATCGCCAAGGGCTCCAGGCCGAGCAGGTGGCGCGCCTCGGCCGCGAGCTCCCGCTGCCCCAGTTGCGCGTGCCGATCCTCGACCACCCCGCGATTGGGCTGGCGCAGCTGCGCACCATCGCCGACGCCCTGGCCAAGGGCGTCGGCCAGCTCGGCATGGCCCACGGCCCGGTCGGCGACCAGTGAGCGACGCCGCGGGCAGCACAGCGAGCGGGGCCGAGCGGCTCGAGGCGATCGCCGCCACCAGCCCGGTGGTCATCTGCTGCGGCCCCGGCGGCGTGGGCAAGACGACGGTGTCGGCCACCTTCGCGCTCGAGGCCGCGCGTGCCGGGCGGCGTGCCTGCGTGGTCACTGTCGACCCGGCCCGACGGCTGGCCGACGCACTCGGCGTGGAATCGCTCCCGAACACCCCGACTCTCGTCGAGGGCGACTGGCCGGGCGAGCTCTACGCCCTGATGCTCGACACCAAGGGGACCTTCGACGAGCTGATCACGCGCTATTCGGCGAACCCCGAACAGGTGGAGTCCATCCAGTCCAACCGCATCTACAAGAACCTCGCCGGTGCGCTCTCGGGCACCCAGGAGTACATGGCGATGGAGAAGCTCTACGAGCTGACCGAGAGCGGGCGCTTCGACACCGTGGTCGTCGACACGCCGCCCACCCGCAACGCCCTCGACCTGCTCGACGCCCCCCGGCGGCTCACCCACTTCTTGGAGAACCGGATCTTTCGCGCCCTCCTCATGCCGACGCGCGTCTACTTCCGCGCGGTCGGTATCGCCGCCCAGGCGGTGCTGCGCACCATTGCGAAGGTGGCCGGGGCGGAGATCGTCCAGGACGCCGTCACCTTTTTCCAGGCGTTCGGGGGCATGGAGGAGGGTTTCGCCGAGCGCGCGAGCGCCGTGCGCGCGCTCCTCGCCCTCCCGAGCACCGCGTACGTGCTCGTCACCTCCCCGCGCCAGGACTCGCTCGACGAGGCGTCGTTCTTCGCCGAGCGCCTGGCCGAGACCGGGGTCGCGCCGGCGGCGCTCGTGGTGAACCGCGTCCACCCGCGCTTTGGGACCACGACGGACGACGACGCGACGGCGCCACCCGTGGGCAGCGCGCTCGCCACGCTCTATGCCAACCTGGCCACGCTCGACGCGCAAGCAACACGCGACG
Organism: Acidimicrobiaceae bacterium; assembly: GCA_003155135.1. Lineage (GTDB taxonomy): Bacteria > Actinomycetota > Acidimicrobiia > Acidimicrobiales > RAAP-2 > Bog-515. The sequence continues at coordinate 12,681 of PMFN01000023.1, forward strand.
CGGCCGCCATCGCCGAGCTCGCGTCACGGGTGGCGCCTGCGCCGGTGGCCACCGTGCCCCTCCTCGCCAGTGACGTCCACGACCTCGCCGGTCTCGCCCTCGTGGCGGACCAGCTCTTCGCCCCCGCCGAGAGCAAGCGGGCCGCGGGGTGATCGGGTCTCGCGGCGTCAGGTAACGTCAAGGAGTGCCAACCATTCTGGTCGCCAGCGATGCGCCGTCGGTCCGGCGCGACGTGGCTGCCACCGTCGAGAGCGATGAGATCGAGGTCATCGGCGTCGCCTCGGGCCCCGAGGCGCTCCGACTGGTCAAAGAGGACCCGCCCGACCTCGTCATCGTCGACATGCAGATGGGGAACATGGGCGGGATGGCCGTCTGCCTCGAGTTGCGTCTCGAGGAGTCGTACCAGGACATCGCCCATGTGCCCGTGCTGATGCTGCTCGACCGGCGGCCCGACGTGTTCCTGGCCCGGCGCTCGGGGGCGGAGGGCTGGCTGGTGAAGCCGCTCGATCCGCTGCGGGTGCGGCGTGCCATGCGGGCCCTGCTCGACGGTGGGACGTTCGAGGACGAGTCCTACCAACCGGTGCCGGTCCTCGTCGCCGAGGCTTCCACGCCGCTCGCCGCCGCCAGCTCCTCGGCGGCGCTTCCGACCAGTGGCTGAACAGAACTCCCAGCCCCCACCAGCGGCCGGCGGCCTCTTCGGCCGCCTCTTCGGGCGCGAGGAGCCCGGTGAGCGCGACACTCGGGCCGGCAGGCGCCTCGACGACGACTCGGCGGCCTCCGAGCAGGAGCGCATCATCGTCGAGAAGCTGGCCGACCTGCGTGACATGGACATCCGCGAGGTCATGACCCCGCGTGTCGACGTCATCGCCCTCAAGATCCCCGTCACCGCCGACGACATCGCCACCGCGGTGCGCGAGTCGGGCCACAGCTGCTTCCCGGTCGTCCACGACGACCTCGACAACCTCGTGGGCGTCTTGTACGTGAACGACCTCTTCCGGACCGGCCGGCGTCCCGGTGGCGAGGGCGGCGGGGGGGACCCGAGCGCCCTCGAGATCTCACGGCGGCTCCGCCAGCCCTTCATCATCCCCGAGTCGCGCCGGATCCTCGACGCCCTCTCCGAGATGCGCAAGCACCGGCGCGGATTCGCGGTCGTCGTCGACGAGTACGGCGGGGTGGCGGGCGTCGCCACCATCAAGGACCTCCTCGAACCGCTCGTCGGCGACCTCTCCGACGAGTTCGACGACGACGAGGAGCCCGAGATCGTCCGTGTGGACGCCAACCGCTGGCTGGTCGACGGACGTGCCAGCGTGGACGAGGTGCGCGAGCGGCTCGAGGCGCCGATCCCCGACGGCGAGTACGTGACACTCGGCGGCTACCTCTTCGACGTGTTCGGCCACATACCCGACGAGGGCGAGCAATTGTCAGCCGGCCGCTTCGAATTCAGGATCGTGGAGATGGACAAGCGACGCATCGCCAAGGTCGTGGTCCGGCGCCACGGGGCCGACACCCCGGCTGCAGCCAGCGACCGGGAAGCACACCGCAGCGGCGAGCCCGGTGCGGGCCCGCTTCCCTCTCAGGCCGGCCAAGGGCTCGGCTAGGCTGACCATCCGGCCGGTCATTGACCGGTGACGGGCTGTGGCGCAGTTTGGTTAGCGCGCTGCGTTCGGGACGCAGAGGTCCCCGGTTCAAATCCGGGCAGCCCGACCAAGCAAGGTCCCGCCAGTCGGCGGGATGTCCGATGTGTGCGGTGGCACCGCTCACGGGCCAAGCTGGACGCATGGCCGAACTCCTCCGCCAGCTGGTCCCCATCCTTCATGTGCGCGACCCCGACGCCGAGCGTGCCTTCTACGAGAAGCTGGGCCTAAGGACCACCTTCGAGGGCCCCGAGTACCCCGGGTTCCTGGCGGTGGGCAACGACACCGTGGAGTTCGGCCTCTCGGCGAGGCCCGGGGCCGGCCCCGACGACAACGGGGTGACGTGGCAGTTCCAAGTGGGCGACCTCGACGCCCTCGTCGAGGTCCTCGAGCGCGAGGGCATCGGCTTTGCGGTGGCGGTCGAACGGCCGCGGCCGGGCTGGGAGTTCCGGACCCTCACGGTGCGCTCACCGAACGGGATCGAGGTCACCTTCGAAGACGGAGGAGAGAGCCGGGGCGTCAGTTCGCGAACGTGACGAGGTGCGACGGCGGCGCCGGCAGGGAGGCCCGGGTGCGGTCGCCGCCGTCGTCGAAGAGCGCCAGGGTACATGGGACGGGCCGCCACCAGGGCATCGCCGAGAAGAGCCGTGAACCCATCTCGACGCCATGGGGGCCGAGCACCATGCGCCTCGGGGCCGGCTGGTCGGCGCGTTGGAATCGGTACTCGGCCGAGACCCGCATGCGGGCCTGTCGGTTCGGGAGGGCCGCATGGGTCGTAAGGCAGTGGAAGACGAGTATGTCGCCGGGCTCGTAGTCGGCGGTCCGCCACCCCGGCTCGAGCCGCCGCAGGGGCCGGGCCGCGACACCCGAGGAGTGCTGGCTGCCGGGCAGGACGGCCAACCCGCCGAGCGACCGCGGCACCTCCCCCAGGGGGACCCAGCACGTCAGCATGTCCTGGACCGCCCGGTAGTCCTTGTGCACGTAGCCGCCGGGTTGGCGTGGCACGAGCGAGGCGGGGTAGACGATGCGCGGCACCTTGAGCGGGTAGCAGAACGCCGAGGGCCCGAGCAGGTCGACCACGAGCCCGTGCAGCGCCGAGGCGAAGGGGGCCGCGTTGAAGCCGGGGTCGGCCAGCACCCGGCGGTACCCCGGGTCGGCGAATGCGTCGAGCATCCGCACCGCCCGCACCGGTCGGCGAGGCGCGGCGGCGACGGGGTCCGCACCCGGTTCGGTCCACCCGGCTTCTTGGAGATGGCTGAGGGCGGTCCGCCCGATCACCCGGACCGAGGCGGCATCGAGGAGTCCCGGCACGAAGACGTACCCGTCCTCGGCGATGCGCGCCTTGAGTCCCTCGGGGTCGCCCACCACGTCGCGCGAGTCCCGCAGGGTCGCCGAGTCACTGTGCGTGCGCATGGAGGCAGTGTCGATCCGGCGTGTGAGGGACCGGTGCGCAACCTATGAGGATTCCGTGAACACCAGCGCCCGGCGGCGCCACGCTCCTACGCCGCGACGACGCTGGCGGCGGTCCCCATGAGATCCAAGAAGTTCTCTGCGTAGAAGCGCCGGCGGACCTCCTCGCTGGCGTCGCCGAGGGAGGCCTCGAAGCGCTCCAATGGTCGGCGGCCGCCTTCGACGTGGGGGTAGTCCGAGGAGAACATGGCCACTTCGGGGCCGGCCTGCGCCACGATCCAGCCCACGTCCTCGGTCGGGTAGGGCGTGAAGCGCACCTGTCGGCGTACATACTCGGCGGGCCGGAGCGAGAGGGCCCGGAGCCGTTCCTCGTGCCGGGCAAAGGCCTCGAAGGCCGACTCCATCTGGCGCAGCCACGACGGGACCCAGATCGCCCCTTGTTCGATCACCCCGATGCGCAGCTCCGAGAAGCGCTCGAGGACGCCGTCGAAGATCATCGTGGCGAGCGTCTGGGCCGGCGGCCCGGGGATGCCCATGTAGTCGACCGAGCGGAAGTTCTCCTCGCCGCCGTGGAAGTCCGGCGGGACCGGCAGGCCGTTGCTGAAGTAGGCGGGGTCGATCAGGTCGCCGGTGCCCCCGACGTGGAAGACGACGGGGATCCCCGCCTCCTGCGCCTGCGCCCAGACAGGGTCGAGACCCAGGTGACTCGGCGAGTGGCCGGCGGGGCAGCCCGAGGCCACGAGGAGGGCGGCCGCTCCCATGGCGATGGCCTCAGCCGCCATCTGCTCGGCTCGCTCGAAGTCGGCGAGCGGGACATAGCAGGTGCTGAGCAGGCGGCGGTCCACCGAGCAGAACTCGATCATGCCGCGGTTGTGGGCGCGGGCCGCCCCGTAGGCGAGGTCGAGATCGCCCGAGTGCTCCCAGTCGTGGAGCTTGCGGTTGTGGAACGTGTTGAAGACGAGCTGGCTGGAGAACCCGAGCAGGTCGAGCGCGCGCGCGCGGTCCTCTGGGATGAACGAGCCGGTGGCGGCGAAGTTCTTGCGCGCCATGATGAGCTGCTCTTCTTCGGCCCGGTACTCCTCGGAGGCGTGGGTGGCCCGGAGGCGCTCGAACGAGGCGGTGAGATCACGCAGCTGCTCGTCGGGGTCGCCGGTCTGGCGCAGCTCGTTGCCGCTCGGGTACCGCAACGGGGCGATGCGGCCCCGTAGCCCCGGGTCAGCGTGGTCCGCCAGCCACGTCGGGGTCTCCATGATGTGGGCGTCCGCGTCGTGGACCACCCGCTGGTCGCTGTAGGGCATCTGCTGCCTCCCTCGAACGATGTCGGTCACGTGCCAGTCTCGCCGACCGGGCTGCCCGGCGCCGGGCACGCCGGTTGCGCCGACGCGCCGAGCCCGTTGCCGCTGCTTCTGCGCTCGGTGTGGGCCGCAGCGGCAAGGTCACCGGGCGCCCCGCGCTCGCGCAGGCGCTCGACCACCGCCGCGCGGTGCGCCGCGTCGACGTTGCCGCCGTACTTGAACTTCGCCCGGACCTCCTCGACGGCCACGGTGATGGCCCGGATGGCGCGCAGCTGCGGCTGGTGGGCCATCTCGGGGTCGGCGATGGTGACCTCGGGCTGGAGGGCACCCAGCTGCGCCCGCAGCACCTCGGCGATGGCCGTCGGGTCGCTCGACACCGTGGCGGTGCCCACGATCTGGACCGCGGCGTAGTAGGTGGTCGGGATGCCGAGCGCCGGGTCCTCGCCGTCGATGGCCTTCCACGCGGAGGGGATGAAGGACCAGTCACCGGCCACGCTCAGGACGACGCGGGGCTGCTCGGCGAGGGCGGCGAAGATCGGGTTCGGGCCCGCCAGGTGCAGCAGCACCCGGTCTGCGTCGAGGACGAACTGCGTCGGCACCACGACCGGCACATCGCGACCTCGGCCGGCGGCGACGAGGTGCCCGAAGCCCTGCGCCTCGACGAACGGCCGCCATTCCGGCTCGCCTGTGCTGCGGTCGGCGGGTGCGATGTACACCTCGTCCTCCTTCGGATCGGTGCCGGGCCTCGGCCGCTTCCGGCCGCAAGCGGTCGAGCCTACGTCGAGCCCCCCCGGGCGCCAGCAGGCGTCACACTGGTGGGGGTCCACCGGTAACGGACGTCGGGTGCCCCCTCCTCGTTGTCGCCGGCGGTGGTTGCGACCTCGGCGAACCCGTGACGCTCGTAGAAGCGCCGCGCGCCGACGTTGCGTTCGAACGTCCGGAGGTCGAGCGCCCCCCCGCCGCGGGACTTGGCCAGGTCGAGCAGTGCGGAACCGAGGCCCTGCCCGGTGCGGGCAGGATCGACGTAGAGCTGGTCGACCCACCCGGGGCGGAGGACGAGCAGGGCCACGACGGCCCCTTCGGCACCGTCGAGCACCCACACCTCGCATCCGGCGATGACGAGGGCGAAGTGGGCCCGCACCTCCTCGTCGCTGTGGACGGGAGCCGGGATGGCGGGGACCGCGGCCCGTCTCGAGCGGAGCCACAGCTCCGCCACCTGCCCCGCCTCCTCTGTGGTGGCCCGTCGGGGGACCGGGGGGTCGACGTGCGTCAGCACCTTCCCAGCCTGCCCGAACGGGCTGGCGCACTCGATTCGGCGCACTCAGTCGAAGACTTCGCCGCCGTTGGCGTCGATCGCCTGACCGGTGAGGGACGCCGAGAGGTCTGACGCCAGGTAGACGATGGTGCCGGCCACCTCGTCGTCGGTCGGGATGTGGCCGACGGGGATGCGCTCGGTGAGTTCGGCGAGGACCGCCTCTTCACTGATGTTGCGCGCCGCGGAGGTCATCTGGACGTAGATCTCGACCGCCGGACCCATCATCCAGCCCGGCACCACGGCATTCACCCTGATTCCGGCTGCGCCCAGTTCGAAGCCGAGCACGCGCGTGGCGGTGAGCAGCGCGCCCTTCGAGATGGCGTAGCCCCCCTGAAGCGGCTGCGGTCGCCGTGCGACCATTGAGGCGACCATCACCACCGACCCGCCTCCACGCGCTCGCATGGCGGGCACCGCTGCCTTCGTCATTTGGAGCGAGCCGAACAAATTGGTCTCCATGATCTTGCGCCACCGGTCGAGGTCGACCTCTTCGAAACTCTGGAAGGCGTCGAAGCGGAAGGCGTTGTTGACGAGTACGTCGACACCACCGAACTCCTCGGTGGCCGCCGCGACGATCGCCGCGCACGCCGCCGGATCGGCGATATTGGTGGGCACCGCGAGCGCGCGTCCCCCCGCCTCGACGATCTCCGCTGCGACATCGTCGAGGGTGGACGGCGAGCGGGCCCCGAGCACCACGGCGGCGCCGTGGACCGCAAGGGCGACGGCGGCCTTGCGGCCGAGGCCGGGCCCGACCCCCGAGACCACGCAGACCTTGCCCGAGAGGAGCCCTGACCCCCCGGCGACCGCCGCGCTCCCCGCTCCCTCGCTCATGTGCCCTCCCTCGTGCCGGCCCGCAGCGTAGCGACCGGCGGCGAGGCCAACGGGGAGGACCCGAACCTCAGTCCCGAACCGCCAAGAGCGCGGCGCCCGCGGTCGAACTCAGGCGCTGCGACGCCGGAGCGCCCTGCGGAGCACCGCGTGATAGGCCTCGAGCCCCTCGCGCGACAGGCGGCTCTCGGGCCCCGCGGCGATGGCGACCCGCTCAGGGATGACGCCCCAGATCGGGACCTTCTCGGCCGTCCACATCTGAATGGTCTCGGTGAGGTCGTTGGTGCCCAGCCGGGCGGCGCAGACCACCACCCCAAAGGGCGTCGCCGAAGGGATCATCTCGAGGGTTGCCACCACCCTCGAGGTCTCCACCCCACCTGCGCGCGTCGGGATGACGACGGCGTCAGCCGCGGCGATGGCGGCCCGCACGATCCGCTCGTCACCAGGCGGCGTGTCCACGACGGCGATGCCCCCATGGCGGCCCATGGCCCGGGTGACGGTCCGCTCGGAGGGAGCCTCGACCAGCTCGACCTCGTCGAGCGGCATGGCGTCGAACCACTCGGCTGACGACGCCTGGCGGTCGGCGTCGATCACCAGGACCGCCTCACGGCCGCGCGACGCGGCCGCCGCCGCCAGGTACATGGTGGTTGTGGTCTTTCCGACCCCACCTTTCACGTTCGTGACCACGATGTTCATCGTTCTGGCTCCATGTGCTCCACGGTAGGTCTCGGCACAGGGCCCGTCACAACCGTTCGTCCGATGTTCTCAAAAGCCCAGCTTCGTGGCGCGCAGGGCTTCGACCGATTCGCTGTCGCCGCTCAGCTCGACCAGGGCGGCGCCGGCGCGCCCGAAGGCCCAGAGCAGGAGCTCGCCTGGATCGCCGGTGACCGAGACGACCTGGTCGCCACCTTTGACCAGCTTCTTGCCGAGGCCCGGCGCGATGAGCTCGACGCCGACCGGCGCGCGCCGGGCCAGCTGGCGTCCGAGGAGGCCGAGTCTCGACCAGAGCAGCTTCGTCTCGGCGTCGTCGAGGGTGCGCGGCGTCCACGGCTCGCGGGCGCGGCGCACGTCCTCGTGGTGGACGAAGTACTCGGCGGTGTTGAGTGCGTCGTCGAAGGGCCGCAGCACCGCCGGCGGCCCGGACCGGACGCGCTCGACCAGGCGTGGATAGGGCGTCGACTGACGGACCTGGTCCTGCACCTTGGCCGTGTAGTCGGCCAGGGGGCCGAGGACGATGCCCGCCGCCGCATCGGGGCGGCGCTCGCGGATCACGAGGTGGGCGGCCAGGTCGGCGGTGCTCCACCCGGCGCACAGGGTGGGGGCGTCGGGGCCGAGCTGGTCCAGCAACGCGGCCAGCTCCTGTCGCTCCGCCTGGGCCGCACCGCTCATGGCCGCAGCATAGGAGGGCCGCAGCGAAACGAGCCCGTGCCCGTTTCCGGACATGCCAAGCTGCGGGGGTGCTGGTCCACGGTTCCGAGCTGGTCGAGCCCATGCTCGGTACCCTCAGTTGGTCGAACGCCTGGCAAGAGGTGCTGCTCTTCCTTGCCGTCGCCGCGTCATGGGCGGGCGTCCCGTTCATCGGGGCGACGGTGGCGGGCGCCGCGGCGGTCGCCGCCAGCCAGGGGAAGCTCAACATCGTCGTCGTGATCATCGTCGGGACGATCGCCGGCGAGGTCGGCGGCCTCGTCGGCTATGCCATCGGCAACCGCTACGGGCGGAGCCTCGTAGACCGGCCCGGCAAGCGACAGGAGCGCCGCCAGCGCATGATGGAGAAGGGTGAGCAGGCCTACGCCCGCTGGGGCCGTCTCGCCGTCTTCTTCACGCCCGCCATCATCTCGGGCACGGCCAAGATGAAGCACAGCCAGTTCGCGCTGTGGAACTTCATCGCATCATTCGGTTTCATGCTCTCGATCGGACTCGGCGCCTACGGCGTCGGCCGGGTCGTGACGGGGCACAGCAGCTCGGCGGACATCGCCGCCCTCGTGGTCGGCGTGGTGACGGGCGCCGCGCTGATCACTCTTGCGGTGCGCCACCGCCGCAAGAAGCGCCACTCGTCTCGAGGTGCCGCCGACACGGCGAGCCCCCAGGTCGACCTCGGCGGGGGCGAGGTGCCGGGCACCGCCTAAGGCAGAGGCCGGCGCACGGTCGCCGAAGCCATCCTCGAGCTGAGTCCGCGCCGTCAGCTGTTGTCGGGGGACCTGCGGCGCCGGTGCCGGGAGACCCAGACGAGGGCCGACCCGGCGAGGAGCAGGAGCATCGAGAGGCCGAGCGAGCCGGCGAGCTCGAAGCCGGTGAAGGCGAGGCCACCGGTCGCCGTCGACTGCGTACCCGTCGACACCTCGGTGCCCGACGCACCACCGCCGCTGCCGCCGGTGCCGGTCTCGGGGTCGCCGGTGATCGGGAGCACGATGATCGCCGGGTCGCTCGACGCGTTGTTGGAAGGGTCGGGGTCCGCGGTCGCGCTGGTGACGCTCGCCGTGTTGGTCACACCGGGGTAGGCGGCAGCACCGATGCCCACCAGCAGTTCGATCGGGGGTGCTTCGGTCCCGACTCGGAGCGGACCGGGCAACGAGCAGGTGACCAGCTGCCCCGCGGCCGTGCACGTCCAGTCGTCGGGGACGGCCCCGCCGGTGCCCGACACGAAGGTCTCGCCGTTGGGCAGCGGGTCGGTGACAATCACGGGGCCAGTCGCGTCGGAGGGCCCGGCGTTGCCCACGATGAGCGTGTAACTTCCCGTGGACCCGACCGTGAACGCCCCGGTGTGGTGCTTGGTGAGCGACAAGTCGGCCGCAGTGGTGATGGTGGTCGGATCGGAGGCGACCGCCGGGACGGGCGTGACCACGCCTCCGACGAGGGTGCCGGTCACCGCCGCGGTGTTGACGACCGAGGCCGGCAAGACGTCGGCGGCCACCGCCACCGTCATGGTGATCGTCGGAGCGGCGGTGTCGGCCACGATCGGCGCGCTCAACGTGCAGGTCACGGTCTGGACCGGGGCCTGCACGCACGACCAGGTGTCAGCGCCCGTGCCGCCCGTCGCGCTCACGAAGGTCTCGGACGCCGGCAACGTGTCGGTGACCGTGACGGGCGCCTGGACGTCGGAGGGTCCGAGATCGGTGACGGTGAGTGTGTAGACCCCGTTGGTGCCGGCCACGAAATCCCCGACGTGGGTCTTGGTCAGCTGGAGGGTGGCCTCGGGCGCCACCTGCACCGAAGCCGCCGCGGTCACGACCTGGGGGGCCGTCGGGCTCGATGCAGTGGCGGTGTTGACGATCGTCCCGTCGGGTTGCCCGGATGCCACCTTCACGACGATGGTGAAGGTCACCGACGCGTTGGCGGCGAGCGAGCCGGCCGTCGTGCACTGGACGGTTGCCGTACCCGTGCAGTCCCACCCGCTCGGTGCGCTGGCGCTGACGAGGGTCTCGCCGGTCGGCAGCGGATCCGACACGAGCGGCGACTGCGCGTCCGACGGCCCGGTGTTGGTGAGTTCCACGGTGTAGTTGCCCTGGTCACCGGCTATGAACGCCGGCGACGACGGGGTCTTGGTCAGCTGGAGGGTCGCCTGAGTGGTGACCGCCTGGGTTGCCGTGTCCGAACGGTTCCCGGCGTCACCGGCCGGCGGCGGGGTGGGGCTAGAGACGGTGGCCGTGTTGGTGATCGGGCCGGCGGGCACCGACGGATCGAGTGCCACCACGAGGACGATGGTCGGCGCGCCGGCACCCGCCGGGAGCGGTGCGGACAGCGTGCAGGTCACGACCTGGGTCGGGCTGGCGCTGCAGCTCCACGTGGGCGAGCCGGCGGGATCGGCCGAGACGAACGTCTCGCCGGCCGGCAACTGGTCCGAGACGGTGACGGGGGATTGGGCGAGCGACGGACCCTCGTTGGTGACATCGAGGTCGTAGGTCGCCTGCTGCCCGGCGACGAACGGGCCGATCGGCGTCTTCTTGATGACCAGATCGGCGAAGGTTGCGGGCGCTGACGAGTTGTCCTGCGAGCAGTTCTGCGTGGCCGGCGGGGTGTCGAGCGAGCACGTGGGGTTGGGGTCGGGCGTGGTGCTCGAGACGTAGGCCGTGTTGAGCAAGGCGATGGTCTGATCCTGGGCGATCGCCACCACCAGGTTGAGCACCGGTGCGGTGATTCCCGCGGCGAGGGGGCCGCTCAGCGTGCAGGTGACGAGCTGCGTCGGGGCGACGGGTGTCACCGCACAGTTCCACGTCGGGTTGGGGTTGCCCGAGACCCCCGCCGAGACGAAGGTCTCGCCCACCGGCAGCTGGTCGGTGACGACCGGGGCCGCCGCGTCGGAGGGCCCGGAGTTGGCGACGGTGATGGTGTAGCTGCCGTTCTGCCCGGCGACGAAGGTCCCCTGGTGGACCTTGAAGATGCTGAGGTCGGCCGAGGTGTTGACGGTGGCCACGTCGGTCGAGGTGCGGTTGGGGCCGTCACCCGGAGGGGGAGGCGTGGGACTCGAGACGGTCGCGGTGTTCGAGATCGTGCCGGCCACCGACGAGGCCACGGCAACGGTGAGGGTGAGCCCGGGTGCCGCCGTGTTGGCGGCCAGGGGCCCGGGCAGCGCGCAGGTGATCAGCTGGGGTGCGGCCCCCGTCGCCGAGCAGTTCCAGGCGGGGGTCACGCCGCCGGCCGAGGCGAACGAGACGAAGGACTCGCCGACCGGGAGCTGGTCGGTGACGGTCAAGGGGCCCGCGGCGTCGGAGGGCCCCCGGTTCGTCACCGAGAGTGCGTAGCTTCCTTCCTCGCCCGCCACGAAGTCGCCGCTGTGGGACTTGGTGATCACCAGGTTCGACTCGGGTGTGGGGGTGGAGGTCACCGAGCTCGTGTTGTTGGAGGTGTTGGGGTCGAACTGCCCCGACGTGCTCGAGACAACCGCGGTGTTGGTGACCGAGGCGGTCGCCGACGTGGGCAGCGTGGCGGTCACCTGGAGGCTCGAGTCCGAGAGCCCGCTGGCGAGGCTCTCGGGCGAGGTGCAGGTGAGCACGTTCGAGCTCGGCCCGGTGCCCGGCGAACAGCTCCACGACCCACCGGTCCCGCTGATGGCGGTCGCGGTGGCGGGGAGGGTGTCAACGACGGTGAGCCCGGTCGCCGACGACGGCCCGAGGTTCGAGACCTTGAGCGTCCAGGTGGACGGCGTGCCCGGCACGATGGGCGCGTTGAGGGTCTTCTGCAAGGCCAGGTCGGCGGCGGGAAGGGTGACCGAAGCGCTGGCGGTGGTCGACTTGTAGGGCCCCGACGCGTTGCCGGTGGCCCCACTTGCATCGGCTCCGCTCGAGTAGGCGGTGTTGGTGTTCGCCGCCGCACCGAGCGCCGCGGTCGGGCCCGGGGTGGCGAGATACGTCACGACGAGCGGCGACCCGCCGAGCACCACCGAGCCGAGACCGCTGAAGGTCAGCGTCTGGCCCGTCACGGTCACCTGGCTCGCGTCGAGCAGGGTGCCGTTGACCGTCGCGCTGTTCGCGTCATAGCTCCATCCGGCCGGGAGGACGTCGGTCACCGACACGTTGTTCGCCGGGGCGGCCGTGGTGTCGGTGACGGTGACGGTCCAGCCGAAGGGCTGGTTTACCTGAGCGGTCGCCGACCCGTTGGACGCCGCCTTGGCGGTGGCGAGGGCAGGGAAGATCGGGGTGACCGAGCCCGAGCCGCTGGCCGGCCCGTAGAGGGGATAGCGCGTCGGGTCGCTGGCGTGGCCTCCCGGCAAGGCGTCGTAGGTCGACGTCGTCGCCGTGTTGGAGAGTGTGGCGCCGGTGGTGATGGAGGGCGACACCAGGGTCGTCGTGAAGGTGTACACCAGCGCATTGGCGCCGCCGGGGGCGATCGCCGGCAGCGTCCAGTTGATGGTGCCGGGCCCCGGCCCTGCGCCGGCCGTGAAGGTGCCCCCGCCCGAGATGGCGCTCGGCGCGGCGAGTCCGGCGGGAAGGGGGTCCGACAGTGTGGCGTCGTAGGCGGTGGCCGTGCCGGTGTTCGTGACGGTCACCGTGTAGGTGATCGGTTTGCCCGGCGTGGGTGACGCGGTCCCGGCCGACTTGGTGACCACGAGGTTCGGAGCCAACACGCCGACGGGGGCGGTAGAGGACTTCGAGGTGAGCGTCGGCAGCGTGAACGGCAGCCCGGTCGGGTCGGGACCGGCCACCAGGTTCCAGCGCGCGGCGACCGAGTTGTTGAGCGGTGGGGTGATGGGGTTGCCGAGGTGATTCGTCTCAGCCGGGTAAGCCGTGTAGGTGATGGTGATGGTGCGGACCTGGGTGCTCGGCGCCAGGTTGCCGATGAACCACGCCAGCTCGGTGGTGCCGTTGGCTGCCTTCGTCGGGGTCTCGAGCGCCTTGCCCACGTAGTCACTGCCGCAGAGCGTCGAGTCCGCGTTGAGGCAGCTGATCGCGCCGTAGGCGTCGAAGGTCATGCCGTCGGGCAACGTGTCCACCCCGACGAGATTGGGGAACGAGGTGTTGGCCGGCACCGCGGCGGTGACGGTGTAGGTGGTGTCGCCACCCACGATCACCGAGGTGGGAGAGGCCGTCTTCGTCACGGCCGCGCCGGCTGCAGTCACCGTGTCATTCGAGCTGGCCGAGTACCCGGTGATGGTGCCGACGGGCAGGTTGGCACTCGTGCGCGCGCCCGGGGAGGTGGCGTCGAGGCTCGCCGCGGTGACGGCGGCGGCGTTGATGAAGGTCTCCTGCCCGATGATCGGGTTGGGGGTCACGGCCTTGAGGGTGATGGTCTGGGTCGCCCCGGGGGCGACGTTGGGCAGAACCCAGGTGAGAACCTGCCCTGAGATCGTCGTCGGCACCGGGACGGCGCTGCCGACGACATAGGTCAGCCCGGCGGGCAACGTGTCGGTGGCGACCACCTGGTGGGCGGTCGAGGTCTTGGCCCCGTTCTTCGGGTTGGAGACCACGATTGTGTAGGACACGGCGGCGCCGGGCGCCACGGCGGCGCCGCCGGTGCCGTCGGTCTTCTTCACGCCGATGTTGGGCTCGACCACCGCGGTCATGGCCTTGGCAGTGAGTGGCGTGACCGCCGCGCCGGTCGAGTCCTTCCAGCTGAGTGTGGCGGTATTGGTGACGTTGCTCCCGGCGACGTTGGCCGCCACGTTGGCCACGGTGGCGCCGAAGCTGACGGCGATGGTCGCCGGGGCACCCGGTGCGGTGCTGAAGCCTCCGGTCGGAAAGCTCACGGTGACCGTGTTGGCCGCCTCACCGGCGGTAATGCCCGCCGTCGCTGCAGTGGCGGCGGAGCCGTTCAGGGTCACGACGAGGGGCACGGCGGACGCATAGGTGAGGGCGGTGCCGAGCGGGTCGGTGATCGCCGCGCCGTAGACCGTGGCATCACCCGGGATGACGGTGGTGGCCGTGTAATTGACCGTCTCGCCGATGGTCGCCTGCGCCGTCGGGTTCGTCCCGCCGTCGCCGCCGCCGACGGTCGCGACCTTCGCCAGGGTGGGGAGCGGCACTTCGACGGTCGCTGACCCGGTGGCCGCCGGGCTGCCGCCCGTACCCGGCGTGTACGTGACGGGCGTTCCGCCGTTGTTCGGTTGGTTCTGGTAGCTGGTGACCGATGCGGTGTTGGTGAGCGGCTCGCCGCTCGCCGGTTTGTTGGCGAGGGTGCTGAGGTTGACGGAGTACCCGAGCGTCGTGGTGCCTGGCACCGAGGGCGTGGCATTGGTGGCGGCGGGCACGCCGACGCCACTCCACGTGATGGTGACCGGTTGGCTCGCCGACTGACAGGTGCCGCCGTTCGTGATGGTGCTGATCGACGCACACGAGGTGACCTGCCTGGGCAGCGTGTCGGTGATCGCCGTGTTGACGGCGGGGACGAGGCCCGCATTGCTGAGCGCCACGTTGTAGGCGACCACCGAGCTGTCGCCCACCTGCGTGGGGTTTCCGGTCGGCGGGGCGCCGTTGACGCTGGCCACGCTCTTGGCCAGCGTCAGGATGGGTCGGCTAAGCAGGTAACCGGCCTGGGAGCGGAGCGAGATGGCGACACCGGCGTCGTTGACCGCGGTCACCTTCATCAGGTTGTCGACGATGTCGAAGGTGTTGCCGGCGGCCGGGTCGGCCGTGGGTTTGACGGCGAGGTCGTAGGAGAAGATCGCACCGGGCGGCACATAGAGGTTCGAGCCCCCGCCCGGGACGGTCGTGCCGAGCGTCCAGGTCACCTGGCCGGCCGTCGTCGTGTCGATGCTCGCGACCGGCACCGTGTTCCCGGCGTTCTCGGTCACCGAACCGGCTACCAGCGTCGAGTTGGGCGGGAGGATGTCGGTGATGACGGGGTTCTTGGTGTTGACGCCCGAGGGGGCTGTCGCCTCCAGCTGGAAGCAGATGGTGTCGCCATTGGCATACACAGGCTGAGTGGGCTCGGCGACGTAGGTGGCCGTGTTGCAGTTGACAGCGCCGCCCGGCGTGGCCGGCGGGACAGCCACTTCCTTCAGGACCGACGGCGGCGAGGTGGTCTCAGTCGCCTCGGAGTCGTTGCTCGCCGCGCCCGGCGTCCCCTCGCCGGGCAGGACCGTGCCGCCGTTCGCACACGTCGGGTCCGGGGTGCCGTTCAGTTCGCACGTCCCGTTCACCGTGCCGGTGATGGTCACGTGGTTCGACAGCGAGTCCGCAGAGACCACGGGGGGGCCGGGGTAGTCGCTGCGGTCGAGGGTGGGGAACGTGATGGTCCCGTCAGTGTTCGGGGGAAGCGTGGCGAGATCCCAGTTGACGGTGAAGCTGTTGTCGGGGTTCTCGGTCACACTCGAGTAGGCGGGGCTCGGCCCGACGCCCGAGCGCGGATTACAGTCGGCGCCGCCGTCTGTCGTGTAGTTCAGGGTCCCGAGCGGGCAGAGGCCCGCCGGCACGGTGTCGGTGACCACGGTCCCGGTGCTGTAGCGATACTCGCTCGTCTCGTAGTGCAGCGTCCACGTGTGGACCGTCCCTTGCGAGAAGTCCGGGTTGTCGATGGACTTCTGGATGGCGAGGTCGACCGCCTCGACGGTGCTCGTGGCGGCAGCGGTGGCGGTGGTCGGGGTGCCCGGCGCCACCGGGCCGGTGTAGCCGCCGCTCACGGTCGCCAGGTTGGAGAGCGACTGCCCGTTCACGGTCTGCGGGCCGTTGTTGTTGTCGAGGTTCGACGCCTGCGCCCCGGTCGTTGGCGGTGCGGTGCCACCGGACCAGGTGAGGGTGTTCTCCTTCAAGGGCACCGCGGCGAGGTAGGTGATGGTCGTCGTCTGCCCCGGCGCCATGTTCGACAGGTCCCACTCCACGTGGGTGTAGACCGCGCTCCCCGGCGTGATGGGCTGTGCGGGCTGGGAACCATCCCCGCCAGACGGCGTGAGGCCGACGGTCTGGACAACTGCGGGCGCCGGGCAGTTCGACGACAACGTGGGCCCAGCGGCGAGGCTGGGGGCACCCGGGTACTCGAGCTTGGACCCCGGATTGGTCCCCGAGGCGTTCGTCGTGTTGTCGACCCCCCCGCAGCCGAGGAACTCGAGCCCCGCCGGCAGGTAGTCATCGACGACGACACTATTGGTCGCGTCCTTCGCCGAGTTGGTGACGGTCAAGGTGTAGGTGTCGAGGTGGTCGTGGACACCGCGCGACAGCTCGGCCTCGGGCATGGACTGCGACTTCGCGAGGGCGATGGGGCTGATGGTGGTGGTCCCGCTCGCCGTGTCGCTTCCGGTGTAGCTCGCCGCCACCGGGGCGCCGGTCGCGTCGAACGATGGGATGGTGCGCGGGTTGGTGTTGACGTACACCGACGATGCGTCGGTGTACGTGCTGTTCGGGAGCAGCTCGTCGGTGGCCGGCTCGACTGCCGCCTGCAGTGAGAAGGTCAGCGTTTCCGTCGCCGCGGGCTGCAGGTCGGTGGCGTTGGGCCACAGCAGCGTCGTCTGCCCGGTCGAGGGCTCGTTGGCGAGCACCGTCGGCTCGCCGAAGTTGGTGGGCAGGGTGCTCCCGGGGACATAGGCGACGCCGACCGGGAGCACGTCACGGAAGCCGACGTTGTAGCCGGGCGTCGACACCGAGTCGTTGGTGACCGTCAACGACACGGTCGCCGGCGATCCGTAGAGGACTGCCGCCGGCGCCTTCTCGGTGAGGGTGATGTTCGGCGTTCCGGTGCCGGCGGAGGCGCTGGACGCGGCCAGCAAGGGAAGCGTGCTGCCCAACATCAGGACTGCAGCGACACTGATCCCGAGGCGCCTCGCGCGATTCGAGGCCGGTAATCCTGCCGCTTTGTTCATACTTCGGTCCTGCCGCTTCGGTCCGTCGGAATGCACAATTTACCCTGTAGTAACACCCGCACCGACGCGGGCCGACAAACGGGGGTTGCAAGAGTCCATGATGGCCGACAGCAAGAGTCGTCGATTGGGCGAATGGGACGCGCACGCGTTGCCCTGCATTCTCCAATCAATGAAGAGCCGTTTTGCTGCTCGTTGCCGGCGGCGAGAGCAATGGCCTGGCCGTGAGCTCGGCGGAGATCTATCAGCCGGCCACCGGATCGTGGACCGACACCGGCTCGATACGGGCGGCCCGGGCCGCTGCCTCGGCGGTCGCCCTGTCGAACGGTGCGGTGCTGGTGGCCGATGGTGCCAATGAGACCGGCACCGGAGCCAACGTGGCGATGACGACATCATCGAACGCGGGGCTCTACTCCGTGTCGAGCACCCAAGCGCTCAGTGCGCCGGCCAGGGTCGTCCCGACCACGCCATCGTGTCCTGGCACCGACGCCGTTCGGCCCCCACGGCGGCTGACCGGCCCGGGCCCGCCGGCGAGCACCCGGCTCAACCCGGGGCGCTCTCCCCGGCCGGGGCGGAGGACCCCCGCACTTCTTGGACCAGCCAGGCGTTGCCGTCGGGGTCGGCGAAACTGAGGAACGAGTTGTAGTCCCGGCGCTCGGGGTCGGGGCCCGGGACCTGCGTCCCGGCGTCGAAGTGGAAGACCTCGCTCGGTCCGGCCCCACGGGAGGCGAGGTCGTCGTGTGCGGCGTCGACGTTGTCGACGACGAGGTGGAGGCCCTGGACCGAGCCGGCGGCCCCGGGGTTGGCCATGAGGGCAACGGAGCACGCCGAGCCCGGCGGGGTGACCTGGACCACCCGGAAGGTCTCCCCCTCGCGATGATCCACGAGCAGGTCGAAGCCCGCCTGCTCCAGATAGAAAGCCTTGGCCCGGTCCACGTCGGCGACCGGGAGCACGACAAGCTCGAGTTTCCAGTCCATGGCGCTCACCTCTGGCCCATGATGGCATGCCACATTCGTCCCGGCGAGGCTCCCGCCTCCGTCGGACGCCGTCGCCGTCGCTGTCGCTGTCGCTGTCGCCTGAAGTGTGGTCGGACAGGAGGGCTCAAGCGACGTCGGGCCCGAACGTCGAGATGGCGCGGTGGCGGGTCCACGTCTCGAGCACGATCAAGGTCTTGGTCCCGGTCACCCGACCACTGCGCCGCAGCTGTTCGATGACCCAGCCGAGCCGCTCGACGTCCTGCACGCGGATCCAGACCAGCGCGTCAGGGTCACCGGCGGTGGTGAAGACGGCTTGGACCTCGGGGAGGCGCGTGGCGGCGGTACGGATCTCGCCCATGTCAGCCGTCCCGGCGAAACGGACCTCGGTGAAGGCCTGGATGGGCCGTCCGAGCTTGGCGTGGTCGACGACCACCGTGTAGCCCGAGATCACACCCGCACGCTCCATCCGGTCGATCCTGCGCTTGACCGCCGACGTCGACAGGGACACGCGCTCGGCGATGTCACCCATCGTCCTGCGTGCGTTCTCCTCCAACAGCACCAGGATCTCGTGGTCCGTCCGGTCCAAGGTCGTCGCGTCGTCCATGACCCTCCCCCTGTTGCGTCAACTCTCCCAGAATCGCGCTTCTATTGCGTCTTTGCGTCCACATCGACCCAATCCGATCCGTCACCCGTCCAATGGGTATTCAATTCGAGCGTGGCGAGTCGTAGAGGGGGAGCCGCATGACGCAGCAGGTGATCCGATGCCAGGACGAGGAGAGCGGACTGCGTGGCGTCATCGCCATCGATGACACGACACTCGGCCCAGGCCTCGGCGGCGTGCGGTGGCTGGCCTACCCGAGTGAGCAGGCAGCCGAGGACGAGGCGCGCCGGCTCGCTCACGCGATGACGCTCAAGAACGCGTGCGCCGACCTCCCCTACGGCGGTGCCAAGTCCGTGCTCCTGCGAGACGACCGACGTGGTGCTGACGACGCGGCCGGCCGTCGCCGCGCCCAGCTCCGGGCATTCGGCCGCTGCGTCCAGCGCCTCGGTGGCACCTACATCCCCGGCGTCGACATGGGCACCTCGGTCGAGGACCTCGCCGTCATCGGCAGTGTCGCCGACGAGGTCTCCTGCCAGCAGCTCGACCCCTCACCGTCGACCGCGCTCGGGGTCTTCGCCGGCATCGAAGCTGCCCTCATAGGCACCGGGCGACGCGTTGCCGGTGCACGTGTGGTGGTCCAGGGCGTCGGCCACGTGGGTGCGGACCTCGCCCGGCGCCTCGCGGCGGGCGGAGCCGACGTCACCGTCGCCGACGTCGACGCGGACCGGGCGAGCAGCGTGGCCGGCGAGATCGGTGGCCGGGCCGTCCAGCCGGGCGCCGCGCTCACGGCAGCCTGCGACGTGCTCGCTCCCTGCGCAACCGCCAAGGTGGTGGATGCAGCGACCGTCGGCTCGTTGCGCTGCTCGATCCTGGCCGGTGGCGCGAACGACGTGCTCGCCACGGCCGACATGGCAACGGCGCTCGCCGCGCGTGGGGTCTTGTACATCCCCGACTTCGTCATCAATGCCGGGGGGGTCATCTGCATCCACGCGGTGCGTGCCGACTGGGGTGAGGACAAGCTCGAGGAGTCACTGCTCGCCATCGGCGACCGGGTGGCGCGCATCACGAAGGAGGCCGACCGCACCGGGCGAACACCCCTGGCGGTCGCCGAGGAGATGGCGGCACACCGGCTGGGTCGGCCCGTCGGCGCGGTGGGCTGACTGATGCACATCGCCGAACGCAGCCAGGCACCGGCCCTGGCGGCACCGCCGCAGCGCCGGCTCGACGACATGTACGGCGAGGACGGGGGCCGGACTCTCATATCGGGCATCCAGGCCATCGTCCGGCTCGTGCTCGACCAGCGCCGGCTCGACGTGCTCCGCGGCTTTCGCACCGCAGCGTTCGTGAGCGGCTACGAGGGCTCGCCCCTCGCTGGGCTCGACCTTGAGTTGGGTCGCGTCCGACAGCGTCTCGACGATGCGGGCGTGGTGTTCACGCCCGCAGTGAATGAGGAGCTCGCCGCCACCGCGGTGGGCGGCACCCAACTGGTCGGCGACCTACCCGGCCGCGACGTCGACGGGGTGGTCGGCTTCTGGTACGGCAAGAACCCCGGGCTCGACCGGGCCGCCGATGCCATCCGCCACGCGAACTACTCGGGGACCGCCGCCCTCGGTGGCGCCGTCGCCATCATCGGCGACGACCCCACGGCCAAGTCGTCCACCCTGCCGAGCTCGTCATCCACCATGGCGAAGAGCCTCAACCTGCCACTGCTCGCCCCAGGCTCCGTCGCCGACGTCGTGCGCCTCGGCCTCCACGCCGTGGCCCTGTCGCGTTACTCGGGCCTGTGGACCGGGCTCCAGGTCATCGCCGACATCGCCGACGGCGCGGCAGTCGTCGACCTCGGCTCGGCCCGAGACGGCATCCCCGCCCCGGACCCCGG
Organism: Acidimicrobiaceae bacterium; assembly: GCA_003155135.1. Taxonomy (GTDB): domain Bacteria; phylum Actinomycetota; class Acidimicrobiia; order Acidimicrobiales; family RAAP-2; genus Bog-515. Next base: position 32,840 of record PMFN01000023.1, read on the forward strand.
GCGTCCGGCGCACCGGCCGCTCATGGTCGGACCCGGCGCCCTCCAGGCCGAGGAGGAGCTTCTCGGCGTCCGACTCCCCCGCGCACTCGAGTACGCCCGCATGGCCGGGCTCAACTCGGTCACCGTCGGCCCGCCAGGGGCCACGGTCGGCGTCATTGCCGCAGGGCACACGTACGCCGTGGTCCTCCGGGCGCTCGAGGACATGGGCATCGACGCCGACGCCTGTGGCCGCATGGGCCTGCGCCTCATCCGGCTCAGCCTCCCGTGGCCGCTCGACGTTGCCGAGGTGCGCGCCATGACTGAGGGCCTCGACGAAGTGCTCGTCATCGAGGACAAGGCGTCGTTCATCGAGTCCCAGGTCAAAGAGGCCCTCTACGGCCAGCGCCATGCCCCCCTCGTCGTCGGCAAGGCCGACCACGAGGGCCGCCCGCTGGTGCCCGCCGCCGGTTCGGTCGACAGCGACACCGTCACCCGGGTACTGGCGCGCCGCCTCCCTGCGTCTTGTCTCCCAACCAGCGCGACACTCCGGATCGCAGCCCTCAACGGGCGGGCGCGCCTCGTGTTGCACGCTGCTCCCGTGCCGGCGCGAGCCGCAGCGTTCTGCTCGGGGTGCCCCCACAACATCTCGACGCGTGCGGCCGACGACCAGCTGGTCGGCCTCGGCATCGGCTGCCACGTCATGGCCGGGCTCGACCCAACCGGGCGAGGCCACCAGGTGGGCATGACCCAGATGGGGGGCGAAGGCGCGCAGTGGTCGGGCATGGCCCCATTCGCCGGCGGCGCGCACTACGTGCAGAACATCGGCGACGGCACCTTCTTCCACTCGGGGTCCCTTGCTGTGCGCGCGGCGGTGGCGGCCGGGGTGGACATCACCTACAAGCTGCTCTACAACGACGCCGTCGCCATGACCGGCGGCCAGCACGCCGAAGGGCGCATCGCGGTGCCCGAGCTCACCAGGCTGTTGGCACTCGAGGGGGTACGGCGGGTGATCGTGACCACGCCCGAGCCGCGCCGGTACCGCCGGATCCCCCTTGATCCGATCGCCGAGGTCCGCCATCGCGACGAGCTCGCGACCGCCATGCGCGAGCTCGAGGCCACCGGCGGCGTCACCGTGCTCATCCACGACGACCAGTGCGCAGCCGAGCTGCGCCGGCTTCGTCGGCGGGGCAGCCTGCCCGAGCCGACGAGCCGGGTGTGGATCAACGAGAGGGTGTGCGAGGGCTGCGGCGACTGCGGCGAGAAGTCGACCTGCCTCTCGGTCGTCCCCGTCGAGACCGAGTTCGGCCGCAAGACGACAATCCGTCAGGGTTCGTGCAACAGCGACCTGTCCTGTTTGCGGGGCGACTGTCCGTCCTTCGTCATGGTGACACCGGCGGCCACCGGCGGTCGCACCGAGGCGCGCCCGCTCCCCCACCTGCCGGTCGCGCTCGTCGAGCCGCAGACCGTCCGCACGCCGTCAGAGCTGCTGGTCCGCATGCCGGGCATCGGGGGGACCGGCGTGGTCACCGTCTCTCGCATCCTGCAAGTGGCCGCCCACCTCGACGGCCTCTACGCCGCAGGCCTCGATCAGACCGGACTGGCCCAAAAGGGCGGCCCGGTGGTCTCCGACGTGCGCATCTCGGCTCATCCGATCGACGGTGCCGTCAAGGCCGGGTCCCGTTCGGTGGACCTGCTGCTCGGGCTCGACCTGCTCGGTGCCGCCGGCACGGAGAACCTGGCGGCTTGTGACCCCAAGCGCACGGTGGGGGTGGTCAACACGGCGGGGGTGGCCACCATGGCCATGGTGCGCGACCCTTCCATCGCCTTCCCCCACGACCTCGACCCCGTCCAGCGCGCCACTCGGGCGGCGGACAGCTTCTTCCTCGACGCGCAGTGGATCGCCGAGCGGCTCTTCGGCGATCACATGCCGACCAACGTGCTCATGCTGGGCGCCGCCTACCAGCACGGCTGCTTGCCGGTCACCGCCCGTTCCCTGGAAGAGGCCATCACCCTCAATGGCAGCGACATCGAACAGAACCTCCTCGCCTTCGCCTGGGGCAGAGCGGCGGTGCTCGACGCTGACGCGGTCCACTCGGCGCTCACCCCGGCGGCACCGCCTCCCCCCGCTCCTCCCGCATCGGTCCGCCGCCTGACGGTATCGGCGCCGGCGGCACTGCGCGAACTCGTCGAGCGTCTCGCGGCCGACCTCGTCGCCTACCAGAGCCCCGCCTACGCGCTGCACTACGTCGAAGCAGTGCTCGAGCTCGCGCGCATCGAAGAGGCGCGCACCGCCGACCCGACGCTGCCGGTGGCGTGTGCCTACGCCCGAGGGCTGCACAAGCTGATGGCGTACAAGGACGAGTACGAGGTCGCCCGCCTACACCTCGACCCGGCGGAGCGAGCCGCGGTCACCGCCGAGTTCGGCGAAGGGGCGCACACCTCGGTGCAGCTGCATCCGCCGGTGCTGAAGGCGCTGGGCCTCAAGCGCAAGATCAGCCTCGGCCCAGTGGCGACGCCGGCCTTCCACGTGCTCCGAGCCGGTCGGCGCCTGCGCGGCACCCGCTTGGACCCGTTCGGGCATGCCGAGATGCGCCGGACCGAGCGGGCACTCGTCGAGGAGTACCGCTCCCTGATGGCGTCGGCGCTCGAGCGCCTGACGCCGGCCACCGCCGCATTGGTGGCCGCCCTCGCCACGTCTGCCGAGGAGATCCGTGGGTACGAGGATGTGAAGCGCGCCAACATCGCTCGCTTCGCTGCCCTCACCACCGAATTGGTCAGCGAAATCGGCGTCCGCTGGGAAGCAGGACGAGAACCCGGCCACGCTGGATGGAAAGTCGCGGGTTGATGATCCTCATCGAAGCTCTGGGACTGGCTGGAGGACGAATCCCGACGTCAGAAGACGCGACCCGTCAAAGGTGATGCCGAGGGCCTCGTAGCCGTCGATCGATTCCAAGCGGGCCAACGCATCGACTCCACCTACGGCTACCGCGGTGGCGAGCGCGTCGGCCAGACCGAGGTCGGGTCCGCTGACGCTGGCCGACGCCATCAGCGCCGACGGAAGCCCGGTGTGCGGATTGATGAGGTGCGCGCCCCGCTCGTAGGCGCCCGACGTGGCCAAGGCTCCCGCAAGATCAACCACGCACGCGAGCTGGTGGGGCGCGAGGGGGTCCGCGATGCCCACCCTGAAATTCCTCTCCCCCGCCGGCCCGCCGAAGCTCGCGATGTCCCCGGCGGCGTTGACCAAGGCGCCGTCGATGGCCATTGCCGCGAAGGCCCCGATGGCACGTTGCGCGGCCCAACCTTTGACGTAGCCGGTCGGATCTACCCCGCCAGGCATCGCCCAGGGATCGAACCATCCCCCGGAGATTTCCCTCGCTTCAGCGCACCGCTCGAGCACCTCGACCATCTCTGGTGGTGCATCCGCCACGCTGATCTCTCCACGACGGAGTCGGCTCATCGGGCTGTTGTTTTTCCAGGTGCTGAAGAGCGAGTCCGCTCGCTGAAGGATGGCGCGTGCCTTGGCCAAGGGAACCGCTGCCTCGGACGACCCGACGCCGGCGGAGCAAAAGAGGTCGACCGTCACCACCGTCCCCATCACCTCGATGAGCTGATGGACGACCTGTGGTCCGGCCCGTTTCCCCGTGTGGTCGTTCACTCGAGGGTCCTCTAGAACCCCAGTTTGCTGAGCGCTGACTGGAGTGACTGGGCAAAGCCGGCACTCGTGTAGCTGGCTCCCGAGACACCCTGGATGTTGGCGCTCTGCGCCTGCATTGCCTGCTGTTCGAGCATGGGGATCGACTGCTGATCGATGGCCTGTGAGCGTCCGTTCCCGCCGTCGTCGAGCGAGGCGATCCCGATATTCGTGATCTTCTTGCCCGACGCCGTGACCGTGACGGACAGGACGCCGAAGTTGTAGTTCACCTGCGCACCGGTGGCGGTCCGAGTCGTGGACGGGACCGCAGAAGTCGTCGTACTCGGCGGAGCGCCGGCTGTGGCCGGGTTGGACGACGTCGGCTGGGTGGGGGGCGTCGTGGTCGTCGTGCTGCGGCTCGAGGACGACGCCCCGGGCAGTGAACCGAGACTGATGCTGGACGGCTTGGTGTGGAAGCTCAGGACGCCGACGAGGCCGGCCACTGTCGCCAGCATCAAAATTGGTGCTCGTCTCATAACGTCTTCGGGTTTTGGAGCCTCATGACATCTCCTTCTCGAGTCAAAATGAGAAAGCTTCTTGGTGGATGTGCTCACGTGGGACGCCGAGCTGCGCCGCATACGCGAGGACCATCTCGTTGAACCCACCGGGTCCGCAGATGTACACGTCTCGTCCATCAATGTCGGGCACCAGCTTGCGCAACGCCCTCTCGTCGAATCGGATCTTGTGTCGCGATCCGACGACCTCGTGGTAGTCGCCGTCCCGCTGGCGAACGAGCTCCTTGAGCTCGTGACGAAGCACGATGTCGTCGGGCTTCGAGGCGCGCACGACGACCGTCGCGTCGACCGAGGCGGGCAGGTCCTCGAGGAGCGCACGCAATGGCGTAATCCCCACCCCTGCCCCGATCAGCGCCACCTTCTCCGTCGTGCGTGCATGTTGCGTGAATGCTCCATAGGGTCCCTCGATGAGCACACGTGTCCCAGGGCGAAGTTGCGCGAGTGCGGCACTGTGGTCGCCAAGGCCCTTCACCGTCACCCGGAGAAAGGGCGGCTGGGGAAGAGCAGAGAGTGAGTAGGGATGCGCATGCCACCACAGGCCCTGGGCGAGGAATCGCCACTGGAAGAATTGTCCGCCGGAAACGGCCAAGCGGCTGAGCCCGCGCCCTGAGCAGACCAGCGAGTACACCCCCGGGGCCTCTTGGTGGACCGAGACCACTCGTAGCCGGAAGCGGAGATTCCTGACGACCGGAATGACAATGCGACAGGCGATCACGACGCCCGCGGTCGCCGACCACAGCACAATCCAGATGGCGCGAGTGAGCGGGTGCCCGATGAACGCGCCACCGGTGACGATTTGATGCGCGAAGGCGAGAGCCAGCGCCAGATAGGTATAGAGGTGAACGACCCACCACGTCTCGTACTGCAACCGGCGACGCGCATAGCGGATGGAGGTCACGCCCGCCAAAATGAGAAGGCAGAATCCGGCGGCGGCAGCCAGCACGTCAGGGTACGTGGTGAGGAATGTCCAGAGCTGATGCAGGCCCCCGACCTTTTGGAGCTGCGCATACCCAAGGGTGATGAGCACGACGTGGAGGGCGATGAGCACCAGGGGCCACCCCCCGATGCGGCGGTGCCAGCGGACGAGCGCATCCTGTCCGACAGCGCGCTCCAGCCATGGCATGCGCGCGATCAGCAGAATCATCACGAGCATCAGATAGGTGCCGACGAATCCGGTCAGGCGACCGCCGGCGATCAACACGCCTCCGGGAGCGGCGAGCGAGCCACGCGTCTCGCCGGCGACGACCAGGGCGATGGTGGCGCCCAGGCCGAGACCCACGAGCGCTGCGAACGCGTCTGCCACGAAGGGCACGGGGGAGGGGGATCCGCGTCGCCGGGCACGAGTGGTGCCGACCGACCAGGGGCGGTGCGCGCGCTGCGGCGATGTTGCGAGCATCTCGGGTTGGGGTGCCACGCTGCGATGGTACCGACGCTGCATAAGAGCAACATGAGCTGGAACTATGGGTTCCTCCCGACCCCTCTTATATGTTTCGGCAACGTGACGAAATAGGCCATCGGAGCGCCCGAACGGCCCGGGATCCGCCCCGGGGGCGTCCCCAGCTGAAGCGGTGCTGAGGACGGCGTCGTGCCGACGGTCCCTGCGCACCCCGTGGGGGCGCTGTCCTCTAATCTGAAGCCTCCCACCCCATCCGATGCGAGGAGTCGCGCACCGTTCGGTCGGACCCTCGGAGGGTGTGTCGCAGTGGGCGAGCGGCGAGGCCCCGTGGAGGTCATCGAGTGGGTGTGAAAGGTCATCGGGGTGCAGCCCGGTTGGTGCGGGCAATGGTTGTCGGCGCCCTCTCCCTCCTCGTTCTCGGGGCACCCGGCGGCGCGGTGACGGCCACCACGCCTGGAGCCGGTCCCACCACAACCGCCACGACCGTGCCGACCTGGCAGACCACGTGGACCTCGGCCATGGACTTCTACGAAGGGACCGCGGTCGATGCCACAGCCCGTGATCTCGCCACCGTGGCAGTCGCCGGCACGGCCGTGCAGCTCAGGCTCTCCAATCAGTGGAGCGCGAGCCCGACCACGTTCGGCGCGGTCACCGTCGGCGCCTCGGCGGGCGGCACCGCCCTGGTCACCGGCACGAGCGTCCCCGTCACGTTCGGCGGGGCCCGGGAGGTCACCATCGGCGCCGGCCAATACATCACCAGTGACCCCGTCGCGCTCGAGGTCCGAGCGGGCCAGACGTTGGCGGTGAGCATGTGGGTGGAGGGGTCCTCGACCGTCACCGTGCACTACTGCTGCAGCGGTGCCGTCGACTCCTACGCCACACCGAACAACGCCGGCAACCAGACAATGGACGAGACCGGCACACCTTTCACGCTCGCGTCCACCCACATGCGCTGGCTCTCAGCGATCTCGGTGGCCGGCACGCCGGCCGTCGGCTCCGTCGTGGCATTCGGCGATTCCATCACCGACGGCTTCCAGGACGCGGGCGCCGGCTGGCCTGTCCCGCTCCAGCGCCGCATCGGGCAGCTCGCGCCGTCGGCACAGGTCTCGGTCGTCAACGAGGGCATCTCGGGCAACACACTCACCGCCTTCCCCGCTTCGCCGCCCAATCTCACCTACGCACTGACCTCGGGGGGGCTTCCCGGCGTGACCCGCCTCGCCTCTGACGCGCTCTCGCTCCCCGGCACGAAGGACGTGGCCCTCTTCCTCGGCACCAACGACATCTGGTTCGGCGGCCAGTTGGCCCCCGGCTCGCCCTACGGCTCCTCCGCGTCGATCATTAGCGCCATGCAGTCGGTGATCACCCAGGTCCACGCCGCGGGGATGAAGGTGTTCGGCGTCACGCTGCTCCCTCGGACATCGTCGCCGCCCGGCGCCAAGCCCGAAGTCTGGACCCCGGCGGATCAGGCCAACCTCGAAGCCGTGAACGCTTGGATCCGCAGCAGCGCCAGCGGGTTCGACGGTGTGATCGACCTGGCGGCGGTTACCGCCGATGTCTACAACGGGCAGTGCGACAGCACCTCACTCTTCGGCCCCTACAACTCGGGCGACAACCTCCATCCGAGTGTCGCCGGGGAGGTGGCGATGGCCAACGCCATCCCCACCACGCTGTTCGACATCCCGGAGGCTCCCCAGCTGCCCACGACGGTCACCGCCACGCCGACGCCCGGCTGCGCAGGTGCGCTGGCCGCCGAACGCGTCATGCAGCTCGCCCAGTCGCAGCCGACGGCCTCGACGACCACGTCGACACCGACGACCTCCGGGCTGCCCACGACGCACCCGGTCGCCTCCGCCCACGCCGCCACGAGTCCGTGGTTGCCCACGGTCGTCATCGTCGCGGTGGTCGTTGCGGTGGCTGGGACGATGGGCATCCTCCTGCGGCGACGGAGCCTCCGCCGTCGACGTCAACGGCGGCTGCTCTCCCCGAGCGCCGATGGCCGCCCAGCCCACCAGCGGCGCCCGGTCAACCGGTAGAGCGCCGCTTCTCGTCGCTCGGTGCGGCACCCAGCGTCAGACGGTACCGCACAAACTTCTCGCCGCTCCGACTCGTCACCTCACCGTCGGATTCCCATCCAAGGCGTTCGTAAAATGCGCGGGCGGCCTGATCGGGCGGCGTCACCAGCACGATTTCGTGGCGCTGGGCTGCACGGGCCTGCTGTACGGCGAACTCGACGAGTTGGCGACCCGTCCCCGAACCCTGTGCGTCGGCCGCCACCAAGACGTGGGTGATCTCGGCCGTCCTCGGTGCCTCGGGGCTTTCGGAGGTGTCGTTTCGACGCAAGCGCCTCGCCAGCATGCGGACGACACCACGTGCATACCGGCGACCCCGGGTCACCAGAAGGTCGCGCGCCAGCTGCGGATGGGTCGCGGCCCGGGCGATGATGCGCACGCCGAGTGCCCCACCGTGACGGCGCAACATGGCGTGCACGTGCTGAGCCGGGTCGACGGCGCCCAGGAGTCCGCCGAGGACCCGGTCGCGCTCGTCGACGGCGGTGAGCGCGATGCCCCCAGGGGCATCGATCCACGCTCGGTAATAGGTCCGCAAGAAGGGTGGCCCGTACCGGGTGAGGAACTCCATGTCGAGCACCTCGCCGTGCAACGCGACCAGCGCCTCGACGTCTCGGGGAACCATCGGGCGGACGAGGGTCATGGATCGAGGGGACGGATCGACACATCGTGCAAGCTATCGTTCGCGCACTCGCGCGCTACACCAGCCGACGACCTCAACCTCCCGATGGGCGCCGATAAGGTTCTCGGGTGACCCGCCGGATGCACGACCATCGGGTCCAGACACGACGCTTCCGGCTGATCGTGGGCGCGGCATTCGTCCTGGCCGTCGGCTTGACGGTTTTCGTCACCATCGGCCACCATCTCTCGACCTCCTCTTCGGGCACCCCGGCCACAACCCACGCCAGCACCAGCTCAACATCACCGACGACGGTCCCCCCGTCTCCACCGTTCGCCGTCGGCACCGAGACCCTCTCGTTCACCGAGCCGGTGGCGGGGGGTGGGGCGCCACGCGTGATCCCGGCCACCGTCCGCTACCCGACCACCGGCGCCGCAGGTGCCGATGGTCGGCCGAACGCTACGCCGCTGCGGTCGGCCGGCCCACTCCCCCTGGTCGTCTTCTCGCAGGGCTTCGACATCGAGGCGGAGGCGTATGCGGCCTTGCTCGACTTCTGGGCGGCGGCGGGCTACGTCGTCGTCGATCCGACCTACCCGGCGACCGCACCGTCGGCTCCCGGGGGCGTCGACGAGAACGACATCGTGAACCATCCGGCTGACCTGCGGTTCGTCATCACGTCGATGCTCCAGGCCAGCAACACACCGGGGACGACGCTGACCGGGCTGCTCGACCCTTCCGAGATCGCAGTGATCGGCCACTCGGACGGCGGCGACGTGTCGCTCGCCACCGCCGCCAACACCTGTTGCCTCGACGCACGGGTCAAGGCGGCGATCATTCTCTCCGGGGCGGAGCTGACGTCGTTCGGAGGCACCTACTTCGCCACTCCGGCGTTGCCCATGCTTGTGGTCCAGGGAACCGCCGACGTCGTGAACCCGCCTGCCTGCAGCATCCAGCTGTACAACCAGGCACCGCAGCCCAAGTACTTCCTCTCACTGGAGGGGCAGAACCACGAGAGCCCGTATCTCATGGCCGGGGCGCCGCTCGAGACGGTCAAGGAAGTGACCACCGGTTTCCTCAATGGCTACCTTCGCCATTCGGCGAGTTCGCTGGCGGCCCTCGAATCACAAGGATCGGTGCCAGGACTGGCCACCATCAGCAGTGCGCCTGCCGTCGGGCCCGAAGGCGGCAGCTGCCCAGGCGCGCCCGGGGCTTGAAGGTCACCCGCCGAGCGGCTTGACGCCCGACACGATCGCGGCCTCGGCGACAACCGGCACGCTCTCGACCTCTGTAAACCCGGCCGCTTCGAACAGCGCCACCCATGCTTCAGGAGTGATGGGGCGCTCGTGGATACGTAGGAGGAAGCGGAAGGCATTCTTGGCAATCCGCCAATAGCCCGGGAGACCCTTTCGGGCCATCACGCGCACCTTGCTGGCGATGATCTCGCGGTCGCGGGCGGCGGCGCCCCGTCCGAGCATCAGGTCCGCCACCACGAGACGACCGCCGGGCCGCAGCCATTGTGCTGCGGCTCGCACGACCTTCTCTTTCTCGCCATCCAAGAGATGATGCAAGGCATAGTTGGTGACCACCAGATCGAGGCTCGCTGCGGGGAGTTCAAGGTGCTCGATCGGCGCCACCATGCCTCGCACGGAGTGGAGGCCCTCCTCAGCGGCCTGGGCCTCCATCCTGCGGATCATCGACTCGCTCACGTCAACGCCGAGGACGTTGGCGCCTTCCCTCGCCAGGGCCAATGCCAGTCGGCCGCCCCCGCACCCGAGGTCGACACAGTCCGCGCCGGGGCGCACCTTCGCCGCCTCGACCGCCATGGATGCCACCTTGGACATCCCCACGTCGTTGTGCCGGTCCCAGGTATCCGCCCGGGACTGCCATTTGCGCCGTTGCGTATGGATGGACAGGTCGCGGCCCAGCTTCTCGGTGCGCGGACGCTCGGACGCCACAGCGACTTCCGGCGGGGATCCGGCTCCGCCGCCCAGATTCGGCTCGAGCGCCCTCAGGTGACGTCCCACGGAAGGCCCTTCGGCAACCTGGCTGGCTGGTAACGATTGTGGTGACTGCACGTAGGACCTCCGACTCGTGTCCGCCGGGAATGCTGTACCCGGCGGGCGGACGCCCACTCTCCAAGGCGGAGCCACACCCCGACGTTAGGGGCACACCCTGACAACCAGATGAAGGAGCAGGGTCGGCGGTAAGAAGGCGCTGAGGATCGGGGCGGCTTCTCCCCGGCCCGCAGCAGCGTGGCAATGACCAGCGTCTAGCTTGATGCCGTGATCGAAACCCGGCACCGGCCTGGGCGGTCTCGGGGCGTGGTCGAGCGTGCGCCGCGCCCATGAGAGCGTTGATCGCCGAAGACGACGCGGCCCTTCGGGGCGTGCTCGAGCGGGGCCTGCGTGAGGACGGCTACGTGGTCGATGCAGTGGCCGACGGCGAGATGGCCGCACGCATGCTGCGCTCCTACGAGTACGCCGTCGCCGTGCTCGATTGGAGGATGCCGCACAAGGCCGGCATCGACGTGCTCGACGAGGTCAGGCGGGCCGGTATCCGTACACCGATCCTGATGCTCACCGCCAGGGATGCTCCCGCCGATCGGGTGACCGGTCTCAACCGAGGCGCAGACGACTACCTCGTCAAGCCCTTTGACTTTTCTGAGCTCCTCGCCCGCTTGCGTGCACTCCAACGGCGACCGGCACTCGCCCTCGACCCCCAGCTCACCTGTGGTGATCTGCGCTTCGAGCCGTCGACGCGCGAACTGCACCGGGGTGACGAGCCGGTGACGCTCACCGCGACCGAGTCCGCTCTCGTGGAGTTGCTCCTTCGTCGCGCTCCTGCGGTGGTGTCCCGCAGGAGCATCGCCGTCCAGGTCTGGGACGACGAGGCCGACACGGTCGGCTCGAACACCATCGACGTCCACATGGCGAGGCTCCGGGCCAAGCTCGAGGGGAGCCGCGCCCGCATCGAGACCATTCGCGGCAGCGGCTACCGCATCATCGAGCAGTGAAGCGCCCCGCTGACCGCCGAGGCCATTCGGCCCGAGTGGCTGGCGCAACTGCTCTCCTTATCCTCGGTTGCTACGTCCTCGCCGTGCTGGTCCTCAACCTGGTCATCGTGCACCGTCTCACGGCCCAGCTCGACGCTCGCCTCACCGATCGACTGAGCGCCGCGACGACGCAGGGTTCTCGTGCCGAGCCGGCGAGCCGCTCGCTCAGCAGCGATGACGTGGACGATCCGCCCTCATTTCTGTGGCGTGTTGCCCCCACGGGTTCGGTCACCGCACTCACCCCGCAAGCCCCTGCGCTGCCTGCGCACCAGTGGAGGGCCGGCGCGACCCAACTCGACATCGGCACCACACCTTTCCGCTTCCAGGCGACACGGCGGGGAATCGATTGGCTTGTCATCGGGCAGAGTTCGGCCAGCGTCCAGCGGGTTGCCGGCGCACTCTGGCTCCCCGAGCTCCTCTTCGGCTCTGTGTTGGTTCTGGCCGTCTTCGGTGGTGCGTTGGTCATCGGCCGACAGGCGTCGGCGCCGCTCGAGCTGGTCCAGGAGCGCCAAGCGGCCTTCACCGCTGATGCCTCCCACGAGCTCCGCACACCCTTGAGCGTGATCGAAGCAGAAGTGGCCCTCGCACTCAGCCGCAGCCGCGATTCGTCCGCCTACCAGGCCGCTTTGCGCCGGATCGGCGATGAGGGTCACCGTTTGCGCCAGATCGTCGACGACCTCTTGTGGCTGGCGCGCGCCGACAAACCGGAGGGGGCGGTCCGGCCGAGCGAACCCGCCGATGTGGCGGCGCTGGCCGCCGAACTCACCGAGCGCTTCGCAGTGGTCGCCGACTCCAGGGGCGTTGCGCTCACCTACGAAGGCGAGCGCGATTCGTCGCTCCTCGTATGGGCATCGGGCGCGTGGATCGAGCGGCTCGTCGGGGTTCTAGTCGACAATGCATGCAAGTTCGCCGGAAGGGGAGGCACCGTGCGCGTGAGTGTTCGGCCGGTCGGCAACCACATCCACCTCCAGGTCGACGACACGGGGCCGGGCATCGAAGACGACGAACTGCCCTTCATCTTCGACCGGTTCCACCGATCCGCTGGCGAAACGGGGGGCACCGGACTGGGGTTGGCCATCGCCGACTCCGTCGTACGCGCAACCGGAGGGACCTGGAGCGTGGGACGGTCCACGCTCGGGGGTGCCCGGATGCAGGTGTGGTGGCGGCGCGCCGGCGCTGCGCCGACTGGCGTAGCGGTGAGATCCGGATCGCGCTGACGTCATCCGATGCCGGTCGTCCCGGTCGGCCCCGACCACACCCGCCGGGTCCCTTAGTGCCGGGACGGGCCGGCGCGCACCAGGCGCCCCGGTCGCCTGCCGGTCGCCACACCGTGCTCGTAGGTGACCTCGCCCGACTGCATCGTCATGACGTAGCCGTCGACGCGCTGGACGAGCCGACGCCCCCCGCCGGGAAGGTCGAAGACCATCTCGGGCACCTTCAGGTCCAGGTGCTCGAGGTCGATCAGGTTGAGGTCGGCCCGCTTGCCGGGCGCGATGATGCCCCGGTCGTCCAGTCCGTAGGCCGACGCCGTGCGCTCGGTCTGGAGGTGGACGGCCTCTTCGAGGCTGAGGCGCGGACCCCGGCTGCGGTCGCGGACCCAGTGGGTGAGCAGGTAGGTGGGGAAGCTCACGTCACAGATCAGGCCGCAGTGGGCCCCGCCGTCGGAGAGCCCGACGACGGTGCGGGGGTGCTCCATCATCTCCCGCAGCACCTCGTGGTCGAGATCGACGTAGCTGGCGAGCGGGGCGAACAAGAACGCTCGGCCGTCCTGTTCAAGAAGGAGGTCGAGGACCACCTCTTCTGGCGTCCGGCCCTCGCGCTCGGCGATGGCACGAACGCTGTCTGACGCCGGCGGCTCGTAGTCGGGCGGGTCACCGAGCGGGAACATCTGGTCCCAGCGGCTCATGAGCGCCCGGGCGATGAGGTTCGCCACGGTGGGCTCCTCGTCGAGCAGCTGCCGGCGGACCTCTGGTCGACGCAGCTCGGCGACCTGCTCGTCGAGTGGGAGGTCGCTCATCGCCCTCATGGTGGGGTGGGTGATGAACGGGTGCAGCGAGCTCTGGAGCCCGAAGAGCATGCCGGTCGGGCGGCACGCGACCTGCGGTCGGAGGTCATGGCCCTGCTTGGCCTGGGCGGTGGCGTCGTCGAGCGCTCCGCGCCAGGCCTCGGGGTCGAGGGGCGACTGGGCCAGGCTGTACGTGACGGTCCCGCCGGTACGCGTCGCCAGCTCGGCCAGGAGGGCCTGGTCGTCACCGAGCCCCTGGTGGTCCGAGATCAGCTGGAAGACCCCGTGGCCGGCACGGCCTACCGCGTCACCGATGGCCAGGAGCTCGTCGTCTGGTGCCGTGGTCCCCGGCACCAGGCCGTGCTTCGAGCGGTGCAGGATCGTCCTCGACGTCGAGAAGCCGAACGCCCCTGCACCGAGGGCCTCTTCGACCAGCTTGGCCATCTCGGCGACCTCGTCGTCGGTGGCGTCCTCGTGGGCACGCTCGCCGAGCACGTAGGCGCGCAGGGCCGCATGGGGGACCTGGGTGGCGACGTCGATCGTCCGCGGGGTGGCGGCCACGGCGTCGAGGTACTCAGGGAAGGACTCCCACTGCCATTGGATCCCCTCATGGAGCGCGGTGCCCGGGATGTCCTCGACACCTTCCATCAACTCGATGAGGAACTCACGGCCCTCGGGGCGCACGGGGGCGAAGCCCACGCCGCAGTTGCCCATCACCACGGTGGTCACGCCGTGCCAGCTCGAGGGGCTGACCTCGGGGTCCCACGTCACCTGTCCGTCGTAGTGCGTGTGGATGTCCACCCAGCCCGGTGCGAGCACGAGGCCAGAGGCATCCACTTCCCGGTCGCCCGATCCCTCGACCTCCCCCACCGCTCGGATCAGTCCATCGGCCACCGCGACGTCGGCGACCTTCGGCGGCCCTCCGGTCCCGTCGACCACCATGGCCCGCCTGAAGACAACGTCGTAGGTCATGCGGCCTCACCCCCGTCTCCGCAAGATACTTGGGCGCCTTGCCAGGTGATCGATCGATCGGAGACCGCGTCCCGACCGGGAGGGCAACGACGCCGGGAACGCCTCTTCCGCCGGCGGCGCCGGCGGTCGTCACGACGTGGTGGTGCTCGGCGACTTCGCCGGTGGCGGGGCGAAATAGTGCTCGATGGCCTTGGCGATCCCCTCGGCAATGACCGCCTGCCCTTGACTGCTGAGCGCGATCGAGCCTTCAAACGGGTCCGTGATGTACAGCGGCTCGATCACGGCGCCCGGCATCTGGCTCGGGGTCGAGAAGTAGCCGGGGTCTGCCGGACCAAGCAGGAGCAGGTGGTTGTAATCCGCAGCCTCGGCGGCGATGCCGCCGTCGTCGGGATTCCCGACCGCTGATCCCTCGGTGGCATCGGAGACGACGCCATCGTCGGGGATACCCCAGCCCTGCGCATTCATTGCCGTGAGCACGTCGTCTTGCAGCAGCGTGGCGAAGGCCAGGCTCGAGGAGGAAAAGGGGCGGTCCGTGTCATACGTGCTGACCGACCCTGCATTCTGTGGCGTCCCCCCGGCGTCCATGTAGATGCCGACCAAGAGCTCTGCGTGTGCCATGTTGGCGCACGCGTCCCGGGCAGCGACGTCGTCGTGGGATCCCTGGAGGGTGAGCAACTGTCCGTCCGTGTCCCCGGGGCCGAGATTGACGACGGTCGTGTTGCCGGTCCTCGACGCCACCACGGTGAAGCCGTGCGACCTCAAGATGGCCATGGCGGCCAACTCGATCGGGAGGTTGACGGTGGACTCGTCGATCTGTTGCCCACTGTCGGTGGTGCCGACACCCCCGGGGTCGAGGCCCCCGTGCCCGGCGTCGAGGAACACCGTGACGTGGCGGTCGCCGACCGTCGGCGCAAAGCTTATGCAGGCCCCGGCTGCGAACTCGGAGGGGTCAATCGCTACCCCATCGTTGGTCGCTCCGCCGGCGCGTCTCCCGGGCCGGCCACGCACGCCCCAGGCCACCACGCCGGCGACCACCACCAGCAGCACCGCGCAGTAGGTGAGCGCTCTTCTGCGTCTGGCCCGCACCCGGGCTCGCCCCTCTGCCACCGTGGGCCGTCGTCGGGCCGGTTCGGAGGGCACACTCAAGGATCGCGCGCCACTCGCCGCTCCGGGGGCCGCCCTGCCGCCGCCGACACGACCGGCCTGGTGTCCTCAGCCCGAGCGCGCCGACACGCGGGACGCTCGCAGCCAATCGGGCACGGACTCGCACGGCGAGGGCTCGTCGCTCCCAGGAATGCCTCGAACCCGCTTGGTGATTCCCCGTTCGACTCACTAAGTTAGTTGACACTAACGCAAGTCATAACTTACACTTGAGGGCATGGACACAGCGCTCAAGGCCCTTGCTGAGCCGCGGCGGCGGGAGATCCTCCGGCTGGTGTGGACCGACGAGCTTCCGGCCGCCCAGATCGCTGCCCGATTCGACGATGTGACCCGGTCGGCCGTCTCGCAACACCTCGGCGTCCTGCGGGAGGCCCAACTGGTCATCGAGCGCCGCGACGGGACCCGTCGGCTCTACCGGGCCAACCATGCCCAGATGGACCGGCTCCGCCAATTCCTCGATGAGTACTGGACCGGCAGTCTGCAACGTCTCCAAGAGTTGGCCGAATCGGCCGAACGAGAGAAAGGAACCACTGATGGCTGAACTGACCCGAGAGGTCGTGATGGACGCCAGTCCAGCCACGATCTTCCCCTTCCTCACCGACCCGGCCCAGCACGTCCGATGGATGGGCACCGAGGCCGAACTCGATCCCCGGGTCGGTGGCGCGTACCGGGTGCTGGTCCAGGGCAAGCATCCGGGCGTCGGCGATTTCGTAGAGGTGGTACCCGATCGCAAGGTGGTGTTCACCTTCGGATGGGACGAACCCGACCATCCGATTCCCGCTCGCTCCACCGAGGTGGAGATCACCCNNCACCCTGATTCCCGATGGCGACAAGACGAGGGTCCGCCTCGTCCACCGGAGCCTGCCCGACGACGCAGTGGGCGATCACACCCAGGGTTGGGACCACTACCTCGATCGACTGGCCGTCGTCGCCACCGGCGGTGTCGTCGGGGCCGACACCGCCAGTGACGCCAGCTGAGCACGCAGCCCGGGGGCTGTGCCCCGAGACGTGTGCATCGATCTCACCTAGCCATCGGACGATGGCGAGAGGGGCTGAGTCGGCCAGTTTCGCCAACTCCGGCTCCCCAGCTCCGGGTTGGCGGCGATGACGGCGTGTCGCTGGCGGGACAGGTCCCGGCGGAACTCGCCGAGCATGGTGATGGCGGCGGCGAGTCCAAGGCAACAGCGTCGAGCGGGGCGTCCTCCGGGGGCGCCTCGGCCACCCCGGCCGCGATTTGCCCTTGGAGGAGGGCAGATCCACCGAAGAGCTCTTCTCGCTTGCCGGCGAGGTGCCGGAAGAAGGTGCGCTCTGTCTGCCCCGCTCGAGCGGCGATCTGCGCGGCTGTGTCTGGTCGAATCCTCGCCTTGCGTAAAGAGCCGGAGCCGCTTCCTGCAGCCGCCCGCGACTGTCCGGCTCCCATCGACCCATGTCCCCCCTCCTCGGTGTTGACAGTAACTGACATCCCAGATACGTTGATAGCAGTCACTGACATCAACGTGTCCCCCGGAGGTACCCATCATGAGAATCTTTGTCACCGGCGCATCGGGCTGGATCGGCTCGGCAGTTGTGCCCGAGCTGCTCGGAGCCGGCCACGAGGTGGTCGGCTTGGCCCGCTCCGAGGCATCGGCGCAGCGGCTCGAGGCGGCCGGCGCGATCGTCCAGCAAGGCGACGTCGACGACCCCGACGGCCTGGCCAAGGTGGCCGCCGACTCCGACGGAGTGATCCACCTGGCCTTTCAGCACGAGGTGGCGTTCGCCGGCAACTTCGCCGCCGCGGCGGGCGCCGACCGTCGGGCCGTGGAGGCCATGGGCGCAGCCCTGGCCGATTCCGACCGGCCCTTCGTGCTCGCCTCGGGCATCCTCGGGCTGACAGCCGGTCGGGTGGCTACCGAGGACGACGGGCTCGTGCCCAGTGCCGAAGTCCGGGCCAACCCCGCCGGGCGCCGGTCGGCCACCGCCCTGCTCGCTCTGTCCCTGAGGGGCATAGGCGTCCGCTCGTCGGTGCTGCGCTTCCCCCCAACGGTCCATGGCGACGGCGACAACGGGTTCGTGGCCACCCTCGTCGGCATCGCCCGCCAGCAGGGCGTGGCCGGATACGTGGGTGACGGCACCAACCGCTGGCCGGCTGTGCACCGCTCCGACGCCGCCCGCCTGGCCCGCCTGGCCGTCGAGACCGCCCCCGCCGGCTCGGTCGTGCACGCGGTCGGCGACGAGGGCGTTCCCTTCCGGGAGATCGCCCAGGCGATGGGTCGCCACCTCGGCCTCCCGACGGCGTCGATCGCCCCCGCCGACGCAGGCGCACACTTCGGCTACCTGGGCCACTTCGTGGCCCTGGACAGCCCCGCCACCGCCGCCGTAACCCGGGAGCTGCTCGCATGGGAGCCCACCGGGCCCAACCTCCTCGAAGATCTCGAACAGGATCACTATTACCACCAGGAAAGACTCACGATGCAACCGCCTCCGCCCTAGTAATGCCTGACACCGGACGGACCTCGTGTCACCTGTCGCTGCCGGCTCGGTGGGTCACGTGCGGATCGAGGACCCCGACATTTGCTTGCTGACGCGAACGGCGCCACAATCCGGCGACGATGGCATCCGAGCGGATGGGTCTTGGTCGGAGCTGGCAGCAGCGGTTCGACCGCCGCCCAGACAGCATCGAACACGTCGGGCTCGAGCGCGCGCATGATGTGGGGGACCTCCACTTGGTCGTTGGATGGGGTGCACCCAACAGCCAAATTGGGACCGTGCAACGACCGGTGGATGGTCGCCTATCCGCGCGGCCTCTATGTTCGAACCGCCATCGAAGCGTGATCGGCTCCATGCAATCCCGTCAACGCTTTAGGGGACACACCTGACCACGGGTCCCAGTGCGAAACGATTCAGCGTCCGTCGCGGGCGTGATCACTGGGCCATGGCTTCATCGTTCACCTGGCGGACGAGGTCGAGAAGTTGCCCAAGACCCTCGAGCTGGGCTTCGAGCGTGTCACCCATCGGATTTAGGCGGAGGGTGCCGACTCCGCAATCCCGATACTCACGGAGACGTTGCAGCACCACATCTGCTGGTCCGATCAAGTTCGTCCGTAGACCAACCTCGACAGGCACTGAGCGCCGAGCGGCATCACGGTCGCCCGCCAACCAAAGACGCTGCACTTCAGCAACTGCTTCGCCGAAACCCTGGCGCTCAAATGCGCGGTTGTAGAAGTTCGTCGCCGCTGAGCCCATCGCTCCAAACGTGAAGGCATAGCCTGCAGCGTGCCGGCGACCAGCGAGATCGACGTCGTCGGTGAACTCGCAACTCACGGCAACCGTCAGGTCGAGATCCTCGATTGACCTGCCCGCCGGTGCCGCCCCAGCAGCGATCTCGTCAAAGAAGACCCCTGCGCTTTCGCAGAGGAACGAGTTCCCGATCCATCCGTCAGCCAGTGCACCCGTAAGGCGCAGGTTCGCAGGGCCCAGGGATGCGACATAGATCGGCACCTCCACCGGCGGTGCGGCGCTCCGTAGCGCCACGCCCTCGCCTCCGGGCAAAGGGAGCCGGTAGACCTCGCCGTCGTAGTGAAGACGCTCGCCACGCGTGACCATCCGCACGATCTCGATCGTCTCCCGAGTCCTGGTGACCGGCCTGGAGAATCGCACGCCGTGCCAGCCCTCCATCACTTGGGGACCACTGGTCCCGATGCCGAGCACGAACCGCCCGTTCGACAGTTCCTGCAGGGTCATCGCCGTCATCGCCAACATCGCTGGGGTCCGGGTTCCGAGCTGGACGATCGCCGTACCGAGCCTGATCGAGTCGGTGGCGTAGGCGAGTGCCCCCAACGGGGTCAAGGCGTCGTGCGCCCAGAACTCCGGAAGCCACACCGAGGTCGCGCCCAGGCGCTCGGCCTCGACGACGTAGTCGAACATCCATGGCATCGCCGGGGACGTGGTGATCCCGACCTCGAGCGTCACGACGTCGCCTCGGCGATTGTCTTGATCCCCTCGACCGTCCGCATCATGTTGACGTGGTGCTCAAGGATCCGACGCTGCAAGATGCGTGGCTCCTTGTCCGGCATCGCCTCGATGGCGACCGAAATCCCCGAGGGGCCCGGGCCCATGGACATCGAAAACCGCAGGCACGTGCTTCCTGCGCCAGGGTCGAGGTCGAACCGCCACCTCGACCCCGGGTTCACCCGATCCACCGTGGCCCAGCCGAACGATCGGCCCTCCTCGAAGCAGTCAACGAACGACTCGACCTCCCACTCCCCGATGGCCGGATGACGATTCCGACCCACGAAGGACAGCCCTTCGCCAGGTCCGTCACCGTTCCAGGTCGCACCGAGGAACTCGTCGGAGAAGCGAGCCGGCAGGTCGATGTCGGTCACGACCGCCCACACCCGTTCTAACGGCGCGGCGATGTCGACCTGAACCCACGTGCCCGGCTCGTCTGCCAGACGGATCGGGTCACTCGGCTCGGACCCAAATGTCCGCGGGACACCGTCAGCCCACTCGTTGTTCGACGCGTCCCCCACCCGACCTCCCCGAAGTTGTCATTCACTACTGAGTAGCACATCACTACTCGCCGCCGGTAGTCTTGTCAACGTGAAACTGGAGGAGATCGGCAATCAGCCCTGTTCGATCGCGCGGGCCCTGAGCGAGGTCGGCGACGGGTGGAGTCTGATGCTCGTTCGGGATGCGTTCTACGGACGGACGCGGTTCTCGGACTTCGTCACATACAGCGGCGCACAGAAGACCATCGTCTCGGACCGGCTCAAGCGACTCGTTGCAGATGGCATCTTCGAACGCGTCGAATACGAACAGCACCCCATCCGTCATGAGTACCGCCTCACGGACAAGGGGGCCGATCTGGCCCATGTCATGCTCGCCCTCAGCGCCTGGGGCGACCGCTGGCTCGACAACGGCAAGGGGGCGCCGATCCGTATCACGCACACGGAATGCGCCCACGATGCAGGACCACGGATCACCTGCGGCCATTGCGCTGGGGAGCTCGACGCTGGCAACCTACGCGCGGAGCCGGGCCCGGGCTTTCCGGCAAACGGGCCGGCGATCTTCGGCCAGCACTCTTGACCCGCGGCCCGTGCCATGAGTGGACCCGAGAGCGTCCCGGATGGTCTTGGCTCCTCCCACCGTGTGGACAGCGCCCTCGGGAATCACGTATCTCCGAAAGGTTCCGCACCTCGACTCGACTATCAGGGGGCCACTACGTTTCCGTGCCCGAACGCCGTCGGTGTTTCGCACTGTGGCAGCGCGCCCGACAAGGATGCCGTATCGGGGAGTGGCAACGGTCACCCGACGATCGATGGGGGGTAAGGCATTCCCCGGTCCCTCGCTTCTTCCGTCGCCAACCCGAGCCGGCACCAAGGCGAGGGCGTCGCCCAGAGTCTGCTCGCCGGATTGACGGCTGCCATCGATCATCTCTCGCTCGACCGGCCTCGTTGCAGGTATCACGGAATCCAAGTGCCAACATCGATTGAGCCTGGCGGCTCATCACCGTGGTCCTCATGAGGTCTTTGTGCGCGTCGATCGGAAACACGACCCCCAGCGACCCGACGGATGCCGTCGATGTCGGAGGACTGGCCGATCAGGAGCAGTTCATCACCGGCTTCCAGCACGGTGCGCCCGTCGGGAACGACGAGGTCTCGCCGTCTCTGAATTGTGGTCACAATGACGCTGATCGGCAAACCTGCGTGGCGGAGCATCTGACCGACCAGAGGTGAGTTGGATTCGATGCGCACTCTGTCAGTGCCACCGGGTTCGCCGACGGCGTTCACCTTCTGGAGGCTCGCCAGTAGGCCCAATCGATACCCTCGGACAACATCGGAAATGGCAACCGTGCCGAGCACCTGGCGTTCGGCGTCGAGGACCGTCACCCAATGTTCGGCTGATGTTGTCAGGGCTTCGAGGGCAATGTCGAGGTGCGCGTGGCCGGCCACAGTTGGCGCCGAGACGTCGACCACGGACTCAAAACTCCGATCGTCCCCTCGTTTAACTTTTCGGAGATCGGCGAGGGCCACCGTTCCCTCGAACCGACCCTGGTCGTCGATCACCGGAGCACCGGTGACGCCAGCCTGTTCGATCTGATGGCGAGCAGCGCGCACGGTGGTGCCGTCAGTGACCACCACACGGGGCATTGCCATGGCTTGGCCGACGGACACGATGGACAGAATGGGCATGCCGGTCAACAATCGTTGAGCGGGTGCATCAGCCCGGTTCTTGAGCTGGCTGCGGTAAATGGTGTCGTCGCCCCGTCTGACGATGAACCATGCCAATCCGACGGCGATCATCGCCGGCGCCAAGATCGAGAGGCTTCCGGTCATCTCCGCCACCATCAGCATGACGGCCAATGGCGCTCGGGAGATGCTCCCGAAGCAGCACATCATGCCCACGATCACGAAGGGCGCCGGATTGTGCCCCATCGAAGGGACGATCGGCTCGAACAGTCGCCAGACGGAGGCGCCGATGAAGGCACCGATGACCATGCCCGGTCCGAAGATGCCACCGGACCCTCCCGAACCGATGGAGAGCCCGGTGGCCACGATGCGAGCGAACGGCAAGATGAGGACGATCCACAAGGGGAGGGTCAGGAGTTGGTGGCCCAGGCCCTGTTGTATCCACCCATAACCGGTGCCGAGGACCTCCGGGATCAGTAGGCCGATACAGCCCACGATCACCCCGCCGATGGCCGGCTTGCTCCAGCGCGGGAGCCGAAGTCGGCCGAAGATGTCCGAGATCCCGTAGAAGCCCTTGGCGTAGAGCAATCCGACCAGCCCACCCAGAATGCCGATCAGTGCGAACCAGAGAAGGTGGGACGGATTCGTGAAGTGGTAGCTGGAGTTGAAGCCGAACAGCGGTGTGTATCCCACTGCGGCACCAAAGATGACGTATCCGAGGATGGAGGCCACAAAGCTCGGAAGGAGCGCTTCGGCATCGAAGTCGTCCCGATACAGAATCTCGGTGGCCAACACTGCGCCCCCGAGCGGAGCACCGAAGATGGCGCCGATCCCCGATCCGATCCCGGCCATCACCGCGATGCGGGCGTCTGCTGGGCTCAGGTCCAACTCCCTGGCCAGCAGCGAGGCGAAGCCGGCGCTGATCTGGCCCGTTGGACCCTCGCGGCCACCGGAGCCACCCGATCCGATCGTGAGCGCCGAAGCGACGATCTTGACGATCACTGCTCGGAAGCGGATGCCTCTGGGATTGTGGTGCACGGCAGAGATGGCCGCGTCGGTCCCATGGCCTTCAGCCTCCGGAGCGAACCGAAAGACGAGGATCCCGCCCAGCAACGCTCCCAACCCCACCACCAGCGGCAACGCCCAAGGCCGCGAGAACGAAGCCGAGGCTGCGTGTCCGCCCTCACCCGCGGGTGTCGGCACGTGATAGCCGGCCAGCACACCGAGGAAGAAGTGCGTACAGGCGAGGAGCGCCTCATAGAAGACGATGGCCCCCACGCCGGCCATCGTCCCGATGAGAACGCCGAGCACCAGCCACTTCTGCAAGTACGACGTGCCGGAGAGCCAACGTGACGCTCTGGCCATGACTGCCCGCCATGAGGTTCGCCGAAAGATGGTCATGGCCTGAGGGCAAGCATCTAGAGGTCCCAGCCCGCTGACCAGTCCTGCTCGGGAACCTCGCCGGCAGCAGCAGAGAGGCGCTGCAAGGAGTCGACCAGTGCTGTCTGCTGTTCCCTGGGGATTGCCTTCAGAAGATCGGTGATCTCCGCCCGTCGTCGCTCCGTGACCGCATGGACCAGAACCTGGCCCTTCTCGCTCAGACTCAATCGGATCAGTCGTCGGTCACCACGCTCGTGCCGGCGCTGCACGAGCCCTTTGCGGATCAGTCGATCGCACATTCGGGTCGCGGTCGGTGGGGTCACGTCGATCGCTTCGGCCAGGGCGGCCAGGCTCTGAGGCCCACGGGATGCCAGCACGACAAGGGTGCGGTACTGCGTGAGCGTCACTTCCTCG
Source organism: Acidimicrobiaceae bacterium (assembly GCA_003155135.1). Lineage (GTDB taxonomy): Bacteria > Actinomycetota > Acidimicrobiia > Acidimicrobiales > RAAP-2 > Bog-515. Next base: position 56,257 of record PMFN01000023.1, read on the forward strand.
GCCACGTCGCCGAGCGAGCGTGCCGCCACGGCTACGAGAACACGACTTGCGCTCAGCACCGCATCAACGACGGGGTCACGGCCGACCTTGGGTGTCACCACTTGGGCAGGCATATACTAATGATTGTAGTAGCTAATTACCTGACTTTCCGAGCGCCGGGCCGGGAACCCCGGTGCCTTCGAGAGTGTGCTGGCCGATCTCGCGGGCACAGCTGGTCGAGCCCCAATCTTCGGGCTCCTGCAGCAGGGGACTCTCTGCGTCGGCATCCAGTGGAGGTGAAGCGATCACAGCGGCGCAGCCGGAGGCGTACCTGGCGGCGGATGCCATTGTCGCCAGGTAGGTGATGGGGGCGACCCGGACGTGGCCGTGCCGCCGCAGGCGGGACGCTTGCCCTACGGCTTTCGTGGCTGCATCCAGCTTCGGACGAAGCAGAGGGCTCCAATGACACGCCAAAGGTGAGCGATTGAAAACTCGTGGATTGGATGCCGAGGGTTCCCCAGGGGAGCGTTACGAATCCGTAAATCCCGAAGGCTCCAACATCTGCGATCGCTCCGCGTTGCTGGAAGCCCCTCGTGCACGTTCCCAAGCGGCGTTCTCGAATGCTCTCAACCCATGGAATGACTGCGGCAACCTCGCGCCTTTCCGCCCGATTCACGGGTATAGCTCGCACCCGCTTGTGTCTCATCACGCCAGACCTGGGAACCACCGACCATCGCGTGCAGCCAGACTGCGAATTGCCATCGCCGCGACACACGGGGGCGGAGGCACTTGCCTCCGAGTTCCGTGCATGTGAGCCGTCGACAGTTGCACGGACTCCGACAGTCATGCCGCGGTGACTCCGAGAAGATGCGGCTCGGACGCCAGTACAGTGATCCACGGAGAGCCGGGAAGCCTGGTCGGCAGCCTGTCGATCGCGGAAGGACTCCCCCTAGGTGGCTCTGGCAGGTATTGGCTTCCTACTCGGCGCAGTCGTCAGCTTGGCCACCAGCTGGGTCCTCGTGTCCCGGCTGGAGCGGGTGGGCGAGCGGTTCGGATTGTCCGAGGCGCTACTGGGAATCGTTGCTGCATTGGCGGCCGATGCTCCCGAGATCACCGCTTCGATCACTGCGCTGAGTCAGCACGAGAAGGCGATTGGTGCCGGAGTGGTGATCGGCTCAAATGTCTTCAACCTGGCAGCCCTTCTCGGACTCGGAGCTGTTGCCGCAGGCTTCATCGCCCTCCATCGGAGGGTGGTGCTGCTCGGCGGGGCCGTTGGCCTGTGGGTGGCGGTGCTGTGCATGGCCGCAGTCGAGGGCGTGCTGAGTCCAGTGGTGAGCCTTGGCGTCGCCCTCGTAGCGATCATCCCCTACCTCGTGGTACTTGGCGTAGCTGGTTCCAGGCTCGAGCTCCTGCCAGGGCCAAAGAGGGCAAAACGCTGGATCATCTCGGCCGTTAACGAGGAGGAGCTCGAGCTCGAGGTGGCCATCCGACCCACACGTGGTCGACCGATCGATGCGCTCGTGGCCCTTGGGGCGCTCGTGGTCGTGGTGGCGGCCAGCATCGCCATGGAGCGGGGAGCCTCAACCTTGGGCCACCACTTCCATGTGGCGGATGTCGTGATCGGTGGCATCGTACTGGCCGCAGTAACGAGCCTGCCCAATGCCGTCGCCGCCGTGCACCTCGCCCGGATAGGAAGAGGGGCGGCGGCATTCTCTACCGCCCTCAACTCCAACAACTTCAACGTGCTGGCAGGTCTACTCATTCCGGGCGTCATTCTGGGACTGTCGACTCCGTCTACCCCAGGAACTCTCACGGCAGCCTGGTACGTCGGGTTGACCGTGCTGACTTTGGTTCTCGCCTATCTCGGGCGGGGACTCGGGCGCCGGGCCGGGTGGTCCATCATTGCCGGCTACGTCATCTTTGTCGTCTGCCTCGTAGGAGTGTCCTGACGGTGCCTCGCACTCTTCGTTCGGGAATTGGAGATGGCCTCAGGATCGGTGAGGTCGTCGGATCGAATCCAACCACCCATACATCCAGTCGCTGAGTCCGCTGGTCTGGGGCAACGTGTAGGTCGTGCCCATTCGCCAAGCGAAGCTACTGAGACCCTGTCGCCGCACGCGAATCGTATGTTCGAGGGGTTCGAACATCGCAATTCGCCTCGGTAGACCAACTCCAGCCAGAAATCCCGATCTACCAGGGAACACGTTGTGATTTTTACAACACGGTGGAGACGATGGGACTCGAACCCACGACCCCCTGCTTGCAAAGCAGGTGCTCTAGCCAACTGAGCTACGTCCCCGTGCACGGGCATCACCCGCCCCACCTCCGGATCCTCATGACGCGCCATGCTCAAAGTGCGCGTCGCCGAGAGGAAAGAGAGGTAGCTCAAGATTAGGCGAAGAGGAGTGCGGCCTGGATCCGCCAGCCCGATCGTCAGCGCTGCGACGGCTGAGCGGTCCGCGAAGCCGCCCAGCAGCTCGCCGAGTGCCCGTCGCGGGTGCCCGCGCGAGCCGCCCGGCGATCATGCCGATCGCGGTCGGCACCGTCGGATGGTGACCCGGAGGCCGATGAACACCTCGGCCGTAGTTGCAGTCCGCGGCAAGATCCCTAAGAGTGACCTCATGGTCCTCACCCCACTGCACCCGGACCGACTGCTCCCCGCCGACCCCACGACCCGATCGGTCGCCCGCACCTTGTACGCCCAGGTGCGCCAACTCCCGGTGCTCGCCGCCCACGGCCATGTCGATGCGCGACTGCTCCTCGGCGACCAGCCCTTCGCCGACGCTGCGAGCCTCCTCGTCACCGGCGACCACTACGTGCTGCGGGTGCTCCATTCGGTCGGGGTGGCGCCCGAGGCGCTGGGACTCGGGGGCCGACCGGTCGAGCCCACCGAGGTCTGGCGGAGCTTCTGCGCGCACTGGGATGACTTCCGAGGCACAGCGATGCGTGCCTGGCTCGAGTACCAGCTGGTCGAGCTCTTCGACGTCGAGCTGCCGCTGCTCGCCGGGACCGCCACCGAGTCCTTCGACGCCGTCGGTGCGCGTCTGGCCGAGCCGGCGTTTCGTCCACGAGCCCTCTTCGACCGCTTCGGCATCGAGGTGCTCTCCACCACTGACCGGCCCGGCGCGGACTTCGCCGCCCACGATGCCCTCAAGTCCGCCGGGCTCAACGTCGTCCCGACGCTGCGTCCCGACGAGCTCACCGATCCGACACGGCCCGCGTGGCGCGACGCCGTCGAGTCCGCCGGTGTCGCCTCCTACGACGAGCTGCTCGCCCACCTGCGTACCGAGCGCCAGCGGAGCGCCGAGCACGGTGCGGTGGCGACCGACCACGGCCACGCCCTGCCACTGACCGAAGACCTCGAACCGGTTGAGGCCAGAACCCTCTTCGGGCGCCTCGTGAAGAACGAGGCGGGCCCGGGGGACGCCGAGCGGTTCGCCGCCAACATGGTGACCCAGATGGCCCTCATGGCACTCGACGACGGTCTGGTGCTCCAGCTGCATACCGGCGTGGTGCGCGACCACGACGGACCGGCGGCCGCCCGCTTCGGCAGCGACATTGGCTCCGACTTCCCACTGCCGGTGCACTTCACCACCGGGCTTCGGCCGATGCTCGAGCGGGTGGGTGACGAGCCGGGTCTTCGGATCGTGCTCTTCACCATGGACGAGTCCGCCTTCAGCCGGGACCTCGCCCCGCTCGCCAGCTACTACCCGGCCGTCCACCTCGGCGCCCCATGGTGGTTCCTCGACGCGCCCGACGCAATGGCCCGGCACTTCGCCGCCACGGTCGAGTCGGCCGGGTACGCCAAGCTGACCGGCTTCGTCGACGACACCCGGGCGTTCTGCTCGATCCCCGCCCGCCACGACATGGCCCGCCGGGCGATCGCCTCGCACCTGGCGCGCCAGGTCACCGAGCACCGCCTCAGCATCGAAGAGGCCTCCGAGGTCGCCTACGCCTATGCGTACGGGCAGCCCAAGTCGCTGTACCGCCTGTGACTGCCCGACTCTCCCGGCACACTTTCGAGTCGGGGCCGACGCCGCCGGTGCGGATCGTGCACCTCGGGCCCGGAGCGTTTCACCGCGCCCACCAGGCCTCCTACACCGAGCGAGCCGGCGACGGATGGGGCATCGCCGCGCTGACCCAGCAGTCGAGGACCGCCCTCGAGCAGCTCGGACCCCAGGACGGCCTTTACACCGTGCTCACCCGAGGGCCCGAACGCGACGAGGCGAGTGTGGTGTCGGCCATCGCCGAGGTGCTCGACGGGACGGGCCCGAGCGCCACCGAGCTCCTGGCCCGGCCCGAGGTCCAGGTCGTCACCCTCACCGTCACCGAGGCCGGCTACCAGCCGGGATCGGCGGCCCTCCGCCGGTTGCTCGACGGGCTCGAGGCGCGGCGCCGGACCGCGGCGGCACCACTCACCCTCGTCTCGTGCGACAACCTCTCGTCCAACGGTGCGGTCCTGCGCCGGGAGCTCCTGGCCGCCTGCGCCGGCACGGAGCTCGCCTCCTACCTCAACGCCGCGTGCAGCTTCCCCTCGACCGTGGTCGATCGCGTCACGCCGGCGACGACGCCCGCCGACCTGGCCATCGTCGAAGGCCTGCTCGGGATGGAGGACCGCGCTGCGGTGGTCACCGAGCCGTTCAGCCAGTGGGTCCTCGAAGACGACTTCCGGGCCGGTCGTCCCGCCTGGGAGCGCGCGGGTGCACGGTTCGTCGGTGACGTGGTGCCCTTCGAACGCCGCAAGCTCCGGCTGCTCAACGCTGGCCACTCACTGCTCGCGTACCTCGGTGCGCCCCGGGGCCACGCCTTCGTGCACCAGGCGCTCGCCGACGAGTGGGTGCACGCACGACTCGTGGCCCTCTGGGCCGAGGCCCGGCGCTTCCTCGACGCCGGCCCGGACGAGGAGGCGCTCGAGTACTGCGCCGAGCTCGAGCGGCGCTGGTCGAACGAGCGCCTCTCCCACCGGCTCGAACAGATCGCGGCCGACGGCTCCTTCAAACTGCGTGAGCGCATCGTCCCCACCCTTGCGGCCGCCCGCCGCGCCGGCGTCGACGCCCCGGCTTGCGTGCTGGTGCTGGCCGGCTGGATCGTCCATCTCCGTGCCGATGGGCCGCTCGCCGTGCGCGACCGGGCGATCGACCGGCTCGCAGGGGTCCCAGGGTCGCCGGTCGGGCCCGCTGTGGCCGACGCCCTCGGTGTGCTCGCCGAGGATCTCGGACGGGACTCGGCGCTGTCCGCTCAGGTCGCCGGCGAGGTCGACCGGCTCGAAGGTTCCGGGCCCGGTTCCTTCGCGAGACGGTAGAGGAGCTCGCCGGCGTCGGGCACCACCAGGAGTTCGGGGTCGTCGACGGCGCGGCGCTCCCACTCGGCCACGTCGATGCCCGCCGGGTCGCGGTAGCCGAGCCCGTGGGCCCGACAGGTGGCCTCGTCGATCCCGGTGGCCAGTGTGACTCGGATGCGGGCCTGTTCGCCTGCCTCGGGCGACCAGGTGCCGAGGCCGGCCAGGTGGGTGGAGTGGGCGAGGACCGCCCCGGGGACCTCCGCGAAGCGGTCCCACTGGGACAAGAAGTAATCCCGCACGTGGTAGCCGACGGCGGCCAGCTCGACGCCGTGTGTGCGCGAGATGGACGACACGTGGGGGGCGTAAATGATGACCTCGCCACCGTCGGCGAGCACCGGCTCGACCTTGTACATGCCCTTCGCCGCCGTCCACATGTCGTCGTAGCGCTGGGGGATGACTGACAGCACGGTGGTCACCGGGTGCTCGAGCCGCCGGATGTGCCACCGGGCCGAGACCGCGGCCGCTGCCGCCCATGCCGGCTCGGGCCGACCAACCTCACAGGCGACCAGACCGTCCCCGGCCGGGTCGACCACCATGGCCAGGCACCACCGCTCGGCGGGGATGAGGGCGGCGGCCCGGTCGATGACGGCGCGCACCGGGTTCGGCCCCAGCCGGCCAATGAGGGCGCTCGAGGTGAGGAGGGCCCCCAGCCAGTGGGTGGCGTCGATGATCTCGGGTCCGGCCACGCCGGGGAAGAAGTACTTGTTGCCGCCCGAGAACCCCACCACCTCGTGGGGGAAGACGGGCCCGCAGATGAGCGCCACGTCGGCCTCGGTCACCATGGCGTTGAGCCGCACGTCGATGGGTCGTGCCAGGAGGCCACCGCTCAGCCGGGCGACCTCGGCGGCGTGGATCTCGCCCACCGACACCAGCTGCTCGGGATCCCACCACTCGTGGTTGCGCACGGGCCCGCGGACGTCGCCCACGTGCTCCGCCAGCTGCCCGGGGCTCATGGGCTGGTGCGTCCCGAGGGCCACCAGCCAGCTCGGCTCTGCGCCCCTGGCGGCGAACTCGGCATCGAGCAGGGCCGCCAGCTGGCGCACCGGCGCCGAACGCGTCGCATCGGGGACGAGGACGACGACCCGCTTGCCCTCCGGGCGGATCTGGGTGCACAGCTCGCCCACCGCAGCGGCGACCGCAGCCTCGCTCAGTGGCATCGGTCCACCTTAGGTTCGTGGCAGCGGCGCCGCCGAGCCGGTGGCGGCCTCAGGGGGCAGCCGCGTCGTTCACCCTCGACGGCGGCAGCCACGCCGAGCGGCGCGCTCCGGGTGCTGGCTCGGCCACCTCGGTGGCGCCGGCCGCGGCCTTGGCGGCCGCTGCGTCTTGGCGGGCGTCGAAGCGCGCACCTTCACGCTCCTGGGCGCGCATCCACGAGATGAACACCGGGATGAAGGCCACCACCGTGAAGATCTCGGCGCCCACCCACAAGATGCCCCCTCCCGCGTGCGTGCTGGCGAGCGAGTACATCGGCGCCGCGCTGCGCGCCGCGGACAAAAGGGCCAGGCCGAGGAAGGTCTCGACCGGCACGCCGATGAGCAGGTTGACCATCTTCGTCCCGTGGCTCTGGCGCCAGTGCGGGATCGGGTCGAGCCCGACGATGGGCCACCAGAACAAGGTGGCTCCGAAGAGGAAGGCGATGTTGATCAGGTCCATCACCCACATGTGCTCCATGGCGAAGCCGAGGGCGAACGTGAGGAAGAAGGCGAACATGGCGAAGTAGTAGAGGAACCAGGTCGGGATGGGGTGGCTGATGACCCGGAACGGCCGGCTGTTCAAGATGGCGAGGAAGAAGGTCTTGGTGCGACGGCTCGAGGTCTGGAGGATGAGCGTCATCGGCGCGCCCATGGCGAGCAGCGGCGGCGCGACCACCATCAACAAGAGGTGCTGGGTGACGTGGGCCTGGAAATACATCGCGGTGAACGTGGCGACCGGCGACTGCAGGGCGAGGTCGACGGCCACGAGGCCCGCCATGAACGAGAGGGTCCGCAGCCAGCTCCATGCCCGTCCGCGTGCCGAGAGCTGCCAGACACCACGCAGGTACCAGACGGCCGCCGCCAGCAACGCTGCGGCCACCAGCACGGCAAAGGGGCCGAATTGCCACTGGGTCAAAGCAGCATGGGCGCTGAACGGCACCCGGGTCATGCCGGCCATGTGTGGCATGGCCCCAGGCTACCGACCCGTCGCCTGATCCCCTCCCCGTCCCGCCAGAGGTCCTCCAGACCGGGTGTGGCGCAACTACACCCGCTGACGGCGGAACTCCTCGGGGCTCGGTGCTGGCTCACGCTTGAGCGCCTTGTCCAGGAAGCTGGAAAGGCTGCCCTCCTGGTCAACGATCCGCTTGATCACGATGATCAGAGCCGGGACGGCCCAGAAGTCGCCGCAGACCCACAAGATGGCCGCCCCGATCTGCTGGTCGGCGAAAGGCGAGAGCGTGACGCCGGGGATGTTGGCGTAGACCGAATACCAGTTCGACGCCGAGAAGATACTGAGCGACATGGCGAGGAAGAACATCACGAAGTTGGTGCTGATGATGGCCCCCGCCTGCCAGACGGGCGATGCCTTGATGCGGAACGGGTGGGAGGGGATGATCTGGAGCCAGAACAGCACGCCGGTCACGAAGAAGCTCGAGTGCATGAGCCAGATGTGCACGCCCTGGTTGTTCTCTGCCAGGTCGAAGAGGACTGGGAAGTGCCACACCACCATCATCGTGTTGAAGGCGATGAGTGCGAACCACGGATTCAGCACGAACCGTCCGATCGCCCGCAGCGGTGCCGACCAACTCCGCAGCATCACGGCCCGGCCGAGGCGCCGCCGCCATCCGACCGGGAGTGCGAACAGCAGCGGGAGCCAGGGGGCGCCAAACACGATGAGGATCGGCGCGTAGAACGAGATGAGGATGTGCTCGATCATGTGCACGTAGAAATAGTCGTCGGCCCAGTAGTCGATCGGCGAGACCACGGCGAGGAGGAGCACCGCCAGGCCGGCGTAGAACGACAGCGAGCGAAGGCGTCGCTTGCGGGTGCGCACCGGGTCCGAGCGGTGGCGAAGGCGGGCGAGCCCGATCTCGTTGAGGACCACGAGCGCTGCGACGATGATCAAGAAGGGGTCGAAGGACCAGTGCTCGTAGAGCAGGTTCATTGTCCCGATGATGCCATCAGTTCGACGACCCGTACTCGATCGGCACCTCTATCGACTGGCCCTTGACCCAGCTGGTCGCGCCCTGTGCCAGCGCCCAGTCGGTGAAGCGTGCGCCCGACACGGCGATCGCATCGAGGCCGCCGGAACCGTCAGCCACGATCGCCTCGGTGCCCGCGGGCGGGGCGGCGAACGTCTCCCATGCGCCGCCCCTCTCGATGCGCTCGACCGCGAGGCCGCCGCCCTTCTTCTGGGTGAGGACGACATAACCGCCCGAACCATCGGTGCCGCTGGCGACCAGTGCCCCCGGTGAGGCGAGCGCCAGCGGCGTCGACTCGAGCCATGTCAGGCTCTCCTGTTCTCGCCAGCTGGCAAGCAGCGCGCTGTGACCGGCAGCGGTGGCCGCCTCCAAGAGCGCCGAGGTCCCACTCGTCGATGCCGTCAGCCGCACGACCCGGCTGCTCGAGAACTGGGTGGGCACCGACGCCCCGGCCGACGACCAGGTGGTGCCGGACAGGTTCTCGAAGACGCCGGCCTGACCCTTGTGCGTGCACGACGACCCGAGCAGCAGGTGGCCGAGCGAATCGACGCCGACCGCGGTCAGTCTGGCCATGCCGCAGGCACGCCCGGCGGCGGTGGCGGCGAGGTCCGTGCCAGACGTCAGCGGGTGTGAGCTGGTGAGCGACGGCGAGAGGCTGAGCACCTGGCCCCCATCGCTGCGCACCAGGGCCACCGGGTCAATCGACGGGCTGCCGGCGAGGGCGTCCGGCGCCGCCGCCAGCTCCTGGGGGACGAGACCCGGGTTCCAGGCCGCACCCCCGTTGCTGCTCGCCGCCAGCGGCGACAGCTTGAGGTCCTGGCTCGGCTCGAAGCCGACGATGGCCGACCCCGATGTCGTATCGAGCACGAGGCCGCCGTTGTCGGCGACGCCCTGGGGCGTCACCAGCGTCCAGCTCGAGCTACCGAGCGGTCGGTAGAACAGCTCCCAGAACGTGTTGAGCGGATCGTTCAGATGCCCCATCGGCACGCTGACCCAGCTTCCCGCCGTCGTCGTCGCCGACACGGCGAGCGGTGCTGCGGGAGCCGGCGGGCTCGCCCCGGCTGGTGCGGCAACCACCGACGCTCCCACGAGCGCGATGGGGGCTAAGGCCGCCGCGCTTCTGCGCCACCGGCGTCGGATGCCCGGCGCCGGTGAATGACGTCTCATGGATGCAGGACCTGCTCTACCTGGCTGGTCAGCAGCTGCGTGAACGACGACTGGTCCGATCCGCCGGAGCCCTGTTCCTCGTCGAGCACGGCCCGGGTGTGGCCATTGGCGTCGATGATGTAGGCGAGCTCGCTGTGGGCGACCATCGCGCCGGCCGACGACACACCCACCTCGATGCCATAGGAGTTCCACACCTGGGTGAGCGTTGGCAACGACCCGGTGAGGTAGAGCCAGTTGCTGACCCCCGCCAACCCCTCTCGCTCGGTGAAGGCCTGCGTGTAGGCGGTCGCCAGATAGATGGGATTGGCGTCGACGGCGATGAATTTCACATTGTGCGCTTGGCTGCCCAGCTGCTCATCGGCCTGGTGGAACTCCTGGGCGATGATCGGGCAGTCGTTGGTGCAGACAGGGTCGAGGAAGGTGAGCACGACGGTCTGGCCCCGCAGGCTGGCGAGCGAGACGGCTCTGCCCTGCTGGTCGGTGAGCGTGAACGGTGGCGCGGGCGAGTTCAAGAGATTCGGTGTTCCATCGAGCGCTTCGGCGAGGATCGGGTCGGCGTTCGGGTTGGTGGACGCCGCGGCCATCGGTGCCGCCCCGATCAGCACCACGGCGACCGCCCCGATGGCCGCGATGGCCCGGAAGGCGTAGGACGGGTCGAGGCGCCCCCACCATGTCGTCGCCACAGGGTTCTCTACGGTGGCCGGCTGGACCGGCTCAACCGCCTCCATCCGAACCGGGAGGTAGGCGATGGCGAGGTACCCCGACACGATGACCAGGGCCATCGGGATCATCGAGTTGGGGTCGGTACCGACGCCCCCGAGGAAGCCGAAGTCCTCGATGAGCACCCAGTCGGCCAGGCACGCCACGACTGCCGCGATGACCCCGCCGCGCATGATGCGTTTGCGGCCCGAAAGGAGGGTGAGCCCGATGGCGGCGAGGACGATGACCAAGAACAGGTTGACGGCCCATCCGTGTGACGCGTCGAAGGAGGCGAACGATCGCTCCCATGAGGAGATGATGCCCGGCTGGGGTGTCCCCGCCATCGACTGGATCATCCCCGTCAACGTCCCGGGGTGCGTTGCACCGTGGGCCTGGCCTTGCCAGAACCCCCGCCCTGGCCACGCCTGCAGCACCGCCATGCCGACGAAGAAGGCGCCCATGACGCTTGTTACGATCCGGCCGAGACGCGGTGTCTCCCACATGCGCTCGGGCAGCGCGACCAGGATGCCGGCGAGCACGTAGAACAAAACGGCGCCCGGAGCTCCGAATGCCCAGGTGAGTCCGTGCCCGAAGATTCCGCCGAAGGCCTCGCCGAAGACCCACACCACCATGCCCCAACCGACACTCAAGATGGCCGCTGCCTGCGACCACCGGCCGCGCGGTGCCAACAGGAGCGCCGCGCCGATGCCGACCTGGATCCACACGGCCGACGTGGCGGCGGGGATCGGGTGGTTCTCCCAGATCGTGGTGCCAACGTTGACGATGTGCTGGACCCAGCCCGGTGACGACGATGCCGACGGGTTCAGGACCCCCTGTGGCAGTCCGAGCGGCATCGATGCCTGGGCCTGGAGGAGGCCGTCGAACAGCCAGATCAGCCCGAAGCTGATCCGGAGCAGCCGCCGCGCAGCTGGCTCGGGATACGGGTACGCGGTGGACGAAGGCATCGAGCCCCCTGCCGCCACAGCCCGCCGGTACTGCACGGTACGGAGCGTGTTCCACGCGACCAGCACGACGAGCGCGATGAGAAGGACGAAGAGGAGCTGGTGGAACAAGGAGCGGTGGAACGCCGAAAGGATGAAGGCGTTGTTGGTCTGGAGGGGGTGGCCCATTCCCGGCATGGCGCTACCTCAACTCCCGATCTGGCGTTCGAGCCGCTGCATCCAACCCCGGTTCCCCTCGTTTCTCAGCGCTGCGCGGGAGGCGCCAGCTGAGCCAGCCGGACAATCCTTGCCCCGCTGCCCCGTCAGATCGTACGAGCGTTCTCGGCCCAGCCGGGCGCGGCTCGCTCAGGAGGCCTCGGCCGGCGCCGTGGCCGCAACGCCGGCGAGCTCTCCCGCCGCGTCGGCCATGTCCGAGACCAGCTCAGCCACGCGCGAGGCCAGGCGGTCGAGTGCCGCCAGCTCCCGGAGCCGGCGAGCAGTAGCTGTCATCGTGGTCTGGCCGGCGCGCAGCTCGTCGAGCCTGGTGCGACGGACCTGCTCGGTCACCTGATCGATTTCGTCCATCCCGAGTCGCAGCGCTGCTCGCATGTCGGCCGGGATGACGGGCGGGAGTCGCGTCTCGAGCGACTCGGACACGGCGTCCAGCATCGAGGACGTGGTTGAGCGAACGAGGGCGATCGCCGGAAGGGCCACGGCCTCTTCCACGTTCCCGAGGTGGCCCCGCAGTGCACTGGCGGCCAAGAAGACGTTCCGTGCGCAGTCGGCGAGCGACCACAGCGTCTCCACCGGCCCCCGCAGCCGCGGCGGCTGGGCGAGGAGCCGCTGGAACGCGGCTTGGGCGTTGTCCACGGCCCGCCCGGCTTGCTGGTGGCGGAGGGTGAGCTCGCGACCATCACGCTCGGCAGGGCGCTGCGTGAGGGAGTGCAACACGCCGTCGAGCAGCTCACGTTCGGCACGGACCGCTCGGGCCACCTCGCCCGCGACGTCGTGGCGCTCCGCCCGCGGCCACAGGAGCGTGCCCCCGACGAGGGCCAAGGCGCCGCCGAGAAGCGTGTTCTCGATGCGGTGCCCAGCCAGCAGCCAGTCGCCGGGGGCTGCGGCGTCGATGAGCAAGATGACGGTCGGCGTGAGGAAGATGACACCGAGCCCGTAGTTGAGGGGCAAGAGCGAGAAGGCGAGGAACGCCAGGAGGAACATGGCGGCGATGACCGTCGCCTCCTGGCGCACGTTGGCAACGATGAGGGCGGCGATGATGGCCCCGACGACCGTGCCACCGACCCGCAGCAGGGCGCGCTCGAGCGTCACTGCTGCGTAAGGACGCAGGATCACCGCGATGGTGATCAGGGCCCAGTAGCCCTTCACCAGGTGCAGCGAGGTCACGAGGGCGACGCCGACAGCGGCGGTGGCGCCGAAGCGCAACGCGTGGCGGAACACGGCTGAGTCGAGTGTCAGGTTGTCGCGCAGCGTCCACAACCCGGAGCGCAGACGCTCCACCCGGCTTGGTCGACTTGGGCGGGTCGTGGGCTCCGGAACTGCCTCGAGCGCCCCCGTGGGGCCGGCGTCGGCACGCGCCCGCATGGTGGCCATGGTCTGGGCGATCTGCTCGAGCACGTCCACCAGCGGGCGAAGGGACGAGACCAGCGAAATGTCGCCCCGCGCACGTGCGGCGGCGAGCACGTCGTTCAGGGCGTCGATGCCGGCGGCGTGATCGACGTCGTTGCCGTGACCGAGGTCGGTGGCCAATCCCGAGGCCTCATGAGCTACGCCGAGCAACACTGCGCGGGCCGGCTGGATGATGCCCTCGGTCGTCACCCCGCTCGCGAGCGACGTGGCCAGTGCGACAAGGCCCTCGGCATGGGTGAGCATGCGCCGCGCGCCGGCGTCGAGCTCGAGGAGGAAGTGGGCGGTGGCACTCGACCCGCGTCGACCGGCGCGTGTGAGGCTCGTGACCGATCGCGCCGTCTCGACCGCCGCCCGCGCCTTGCTGAAGGACGAGGCGATCGACGCGGACAACTCGGGTGTCACCCCGCCGGCGGCGGACGCGAGCTGCCCGAACAGCACCGCGAGGGCTGCATAGGCGGCCTGGACAGCATCCTCGGCTGCGGCGAACGGTCTGATCGGCCAGATGACGAGCGCCACCACCGTTGCCCAGGCCCCACCGATCCCGGCCAACCAGAGGCGCTCGAGCACCACGGACGGACCTGCTGCCAGCCCGATGCCGATCATGAACAGGATGCTCACCACGAACGCGACGTTGGCCGAGACGTTGCCGTAAAGATTGGCCATCGCGCAGACGAACGCCACCACGAACACGGCCGGGATCGCCGTGGCCACGTGCTGACCGGCCAGCGTGCCGAGCGCAAGGGACGCAGCATTCAGGATCGTGGCGGCGACGAAGGCCCGCCAGCGGGTGACGGGGGCGCCGCCGGTGTCCGCCATACCCGCGTTGAGGCCCCCGAGGCAGACGATGGTGGCGGCCGCGAAGTCACCGAGGTGCGCACCGATGGCCAGAGGGATGGTGAGCACGATGGCCACGCGCAGCCCGACCGCGAATGAGGGCCGACCAGGTTCGAGCCGCACGAGCCCGCGGGCCAATCGGGCCCGCCAGCGCTCACCGCCGGGTGGCTCCGGCGTGTCGACCGCGGCTGGCTGGTCCACGGTTCGAGCTTTGCACACGCCCCGCCGGGCGCACCGGAGAGTCGCTCGCAGTGCGTTCGGACGGCGTCGCCCGGAGGCCGATCCATGGGAAACTGCACGCTCGCTGCAGCGAGTGATGCAACCGGCCACGCGGCCAGCGAAAGGAAGACGTCGGCAAATGACAGCCTGGATCACGGTGAGACTGGCATCTCCTGCTCGGCGTCTGGCGCTGGCGACCACCGCCACGCTGGCCGGCGTCGCGCTGGCGGCGTGCGGGACGTCGGCGGGCACAGCCGGCACCTCCACGTCGGCGCCCGCGTCGTCGGCGACACCGTCACGGACGACCACGGCGCCCACGACGACCGCGCCCTCAACGACGACGACGACCACCACGACCGGGGGCACCACCGGGCCGGCGACACCGGTCGCGCTCGGTCCGTTGACCTCGCCGCCCCTCCCGGCTCCTGGCCCCGGTTTCGTGCCGGGCAAGGTGACCGCAGTGGGCGACTCGGTGATGCTCGACTACCAGACGCCGCTCCAGCAGGACATTCCCGGCGTCGACGTCGAGGCCGCCGTGAGTCGGCAATGGGGCACCGGCGAGCAGCTGCTCAGTCAGTTGAAGACATCGGGCCAACTTGGGGCCGTCGTCGTCTTCGCCCTCGGGACCAACGGCCCGATCGCCGCCGCGGACGTCGACGACGTGATGTCGATCCTGAACGGGGCATCGAGGGTCGTGTTCGTGACCGAGCACGTCGACCAGCCGTGGCAGGACCCGAACAACGCGGTGCTCGCCGCTGGCGTGGCCCGCTACCCGAACGCCGTGCTCGCCGACTGGAATGCGCTCGCATCGGCCAACCCCACATGGCTCTACAGCGACGGCACGCACCTGCCGATCGACGGCACGGGCGCCCAGGCGCTCGCTGCGCTGATCGCCGGCAAAGTCTGAGCCGCAGGCCGGGATAGGGTTCGCCACATGGACGCCCAGAGCTTCCTCGGCATCGAAGCGGGGGCCGAAGAAGGCCACTGGCTCCTGCCGGTCGACCCCTCCCTCACAACCCCGGGACAATTCCTCTTCGGGGGCTGCGGCATCGCCGCCGCCCTGGTGGCGCTCGAGGCGGCGAGCGGTCGTCCCACCATCTGGGCGACGGCGCAGTATCTCGCCTTCGCCAAGACCGATTCGCTCGTCGACTACGAGGTCACCCTTTCGAAGGTCGGCGGCCACATCACCCAGGCCCGGGCCGTCGGGCGGGTCGACGACGGGGAGATCCTCACCGTCAATGCCGCCCTCGGAGGAGGCGTCGAGCAGGACGGTGGCGTCTGGGTCCTCCCACCTGCCGTCCCGCCCCCCGACGAGTGCCCGCCACGGCGACTCCCCTCCATGATGGATGTGTCCATCTTCGACAGGGTCGAGACCCGGGTGGCCATCGGAGCCGGATTCGAGGAGATTGGCCATGTTCCCCCGAACCCCCACACCGCGCTGTGGGCACGCGTGCCCGGGCATCTCGAACCCTCGGCCGCGACACTGGCCATCTTCGGCGACTACCTGACCGGCGCCGTCTCCCAGGCGCTCGGCATACGGTCGATGGCCCGCAGCCTGGACAACACGCTTCGGATCGTCCAGCTCGAACCGAGCGAATGGGTGTTGTGCGACATGCACATCCACGCCGTGGTGGATGGGTACGCGCAAGGGCTCGCCCATCTCTGGTCGGAAAGCGGTACCTTCCTGGGCACGGCCAGCCAGTCGATGAACGTCCGGCCCTGGCGTGACCTGCCCGGACACCGACCTCGCTGACCTGGCGTCGAGGCGCGTGGTGTAGCCTCGCTTCCTGCCTCGGGGGCTATAGCTCAGTCGGTTAGAGCGCAGCACTGATAATGCTGAGGTCGCAAGTTCGATTCTTGCTAGCCCCACCAGGGCAGCGGCACTTTCTCTAGTCAAGGAAAGGTCGACTGTCCCACGGAAGTCCTACAAAGGTCCTCCAAATGCTGGTGGCGTCACGGTTTCGTCGTGGAGGAGCTGGCTGCACTGCGAGAGGCGTGGCTCGCCCTGTACGACGCCAGCGAACCGATCGATCGGGCTACAGGACTCAAATGGCACGAAGATGCCGAGAAATGGCACGAACGCATTCGCAAGACGATCAGCATCGGCTCCGGCTGTTCCGCCGCGTCCCACATGCCGGACGATCCGGTCACCGACGACCGCCGCTGGACCGAAGAGTCGGCGCCCCTCAAGAGCCGGCTTGTGCGTCACCTCGAATCGAAAGATTCGCCAGTCGCAAGGGAATGAGAGACGTTCGTGCGCAAGGTGACTGCTGGTGGGTCGGTCGGGCCTGATGACAGGTTGTATCCCCCGTTGACGCCCTTGCGATGAGCCACCATGCTTCGAAGGCCAATCCCCGGGACCCAATGATTGGTGCTCTCAAACAGGCGGAGTCGCTGCCGACCGATTCCAAACTTGGCCGTCGGCTGGCTTCAGGCAGCCCTCGGGACGCTGTTGAGGGACAGCCACACCGGGGGGGTGCAACGACGTGGTGACGTGGCGACGCCGACCAGCTCTGCGCCGTGGTTCTGGAGCATCACCACCACATTCGCCGCCGGTCGGGCATCGGGCTGCACACCCCAGCGTCGGTCCATGACGGCACCGCAAAGAGTCCGTGGACCCGGGTGCGGGTCCTCGACGATTTCGCTGCCCGCCCGAGCGCTTCGTCAACAAAGCGCTCACACCGTCTCGTCTGCCCGAGGCGTAGCTGGTCAACCTGGTCCTTGACGTTCGACACGAAGCAGATCTCAACCTGGGCGTCGACGAGGGAAGCAATCAAAGGTGGGCCGGGTTGCGGATCTTGGTCAGTTCCGCTCTTTGGACGTATCCCTTCGGGCTGGCGAGCGCGCCGAGGCCGAACGAGCGGCCACGGCTTGCTTCAGGGCTGGATAGATCCGGCTGGCGCCTGGTCATTTGACAGTCTGACGCCGGAGCGGCTCCCGACCGAACGGTTGGGTCGGCGGCTCAGACGGAGGAACCTTTCCCGTCGGTCGGACAAGCGGGATCTCGGTCGAGACACTGCCGAGCTGCCCGTCATGGAGGATCGGGAGCGGGTCGCCGTCGATGAGCCGGTAGGTGGTGGTGTCCGGGGTGATCTCGATCCGCAGCCTGCGCCGGCGTATCGAAAGGGTGATCGCCAGACGGGTGATGTTGACGGGCAGGCGGGGCGCGAAGCCCGAGGTGCCCTGTCGCTCACGCAGGCCGGCGAATCCGGCCGCGAGGGCGATCCAGGTCCCAGCGAGAGCAGCCACGTGGAGGCCGTCACGCGTGTTGTGCTCGAGATCGTCGAGGTCCATGAGGGCAGCCTCGGCCAGGTAGTCGTGCGCTAGGACGAGGTGCCCCACTTCAGCGGCGATCACCGCCTGGGTACAGGCCGACAGCGACGAGTCCCGCACGGTGAGCGCCTCGTAGTACGCGAAGTTGCGAGCCTTCTCGTCGTTGGTGAAGGCGTCGCCTCGCAGATGCATGGCGAGCACGAGGTCGGCCTGGTTGACCACCTGCTTGCGATAGAGGTCGAAGTAAGGGAAGTGGAGCAGGAGCGGGTACTGGTCGGCCGAGGTGGCGCCGAAGTCCCAGACCTCGTGACTGGTGAAGGCCTCCGCCTGGGGGTGGACGCCGAGCGCATCGTCGTAGGGGATGCACATCGTAGTCGCCGCGTCCCGCCACGCAGCCATCTCCTCGTCGTCGATGCCAAGCCGACGAGCCCGGTCGGGATATCGCTCGGCGACGTCTGCCGCCGAGGCGAGATTGTGCTGGGCCATGAGGTTCGTATAGAGGTTGTTGTCGGCCACCGCGGAGTACTCGTCGGGACCGGTGACCCCGTCGATGCGGAACTGACCCTGTGTGTCGTGGTGGCCGAGTGAGCGCCACAGCCGGGCGGTCTCGGCCAGCATCTCGAGACCCACCTCTCGCTCGAAGCGCTCGTCCCCGGCGACCTCGACGTAGCGGACCACGGCGTCGGCGATGTCTGCGCCGATGTGGAAGGCGGCGGCCCCCGCCGGCCAGTACCCCGAGCACTCGGCCCCGGTGATCGTGCGCCACGGGAATGCGGCGCCCGTCAGCCCGAGCTGGCGTGCTCGTTCTTTGGCCATCGGCAGCGTGCTGTGGCGCCAGCGCAGAGCATCGGCAACGGTGTCGGGGGCGGTATAGGTGAGCACTGGGAGCACGTAGGTCTCGGTATCCCAGAAGGCGTGCCCGTCGTAGCCTGGACCGGTCAGGCCCTTGGCCGGAATGGCCCGCCCTTCAGCCCGGGCTCCCGCCTGGAGGACGTGGAAGAGCGAGAAGCGCACCGCCTGTTGGATCTCGGCATCGCCGTCGACCTCGACGTCAGCGCGATTCCAGAAGTCGTCCAGATAGGCGTGTTGCTCCTGGGCCAGGGCGTCCCAGCCCATCCGACTCGCGCCGGCGAGCGCCGCGGCGACCTGATCTCGCAACGCCGGCCCCGAACGATCCGCGGACCAGCCGTAGGCGACGAACTTGACGACGCGCAGCCGCTCGCCCGGCTCGAGGGCGGCGGTGATCGTCACCCGGCCCAGATCAGGGAAGCTCTCGGCCGACACCTGCGACGAAGACGGACCCTCGATCCGGTGGTCCATGGCCACCGCGACCCGTTGGCCACTCCGCACCGTGGTGTGCAGGAGGGCGGCACGGGCATCACCGCATTCGTGGGACTCCGAGCACAGCAGCGCTTCGAGCACGGCTGGCAACCGAGGGTCCCCGCCGGCCGCCGGAACGACCTCGTTCGCCACGAGCTCGGACTGGACCACCACCCGCAGCGGCCCGCCGATTGGTTCGATCTCGTAAGCGATCGCGGCCACCGAGCGCTGGACCAGCGACACCAGGCGCGCCGAGCGCACCCGGACCGAGCGCCGCCCCGGCGACACCCACTCGACATGTCGTTCCAAGAGGCCCGAGCGGAAGTCGAGCGATCGCTCATGGGTCCGGAGCTCGCCGGAACGGACATCGAAGGGTTGGTCGTCGAGGAGCAGGCGGATGAGCTTGGCGTTGGTGACGTTGACCACCGTTTGACCGGCCTCGGGGTAGCCGTAGCCGTCCTCGGCGTAGGGCAACGGACGGGACTCGTACACACCGTTGAGGTACGAGCCGGGGAGGCCGTAGGGCTCGCCTTCGTCGAGGTTGCCCCGCCAGCCGATGTGACCGTTGGACAGGGCGAACAAAGATTCACTCTGGGCCAGCACGTCGAGGTCGAGCTCGGTCTCCCGCAGGCACCAGGGTTCGACGAGGTAGGCCGGATGCTGGATCAAGGCCGGCCCAAAAGCTCGGCGAGGTCGGTTACGACCGTGTCGGCGCCGTGGGCGCGCTGGGCATGGGCCTGTCCGACCCGATCGACCCCGACCACGAAACCGCCTGCCCGCCCGGCCTCCACGCCGGACAGGGCGTCCTCGAAAACCGCCGCTTGGTCGGGGTCCGCTCCCAGCGCGCGGGCAGCAGCAAGATAAGCATCGAGCGCTGGCTTTCCCGCCAGGTCCGCTTCGACGGTCACATCGCCGATACGTTCCTCGAAGAGGTCGTCGACGGCGGCGGGCGCCAGCGCCTCAGCGCAGTTGGCACTCGACGACGCCACCCCCCGCCGTGGACCGGCAGCGCGAACGGCCCGAACGTAGCGAACCGATCCGGCATAGGCCTCGACACCGTTTTCTCGGAGCTTGCGCAGTACCGTCTCGTTCCTCGCGCGGGCGAGCCCGCAAATGGTCTCGGCCCCGGGCTGATCACTGGGATTGCCCCCGCGCTGGTCGATGTGACTCGACTGAGAGGAACGACCGCGTTCAGTCTGCCCTGGGCTTGCCGTCGACGCAGGTGTCGTAGTCGGCACGGCCGCGCTGCCGGTTTCCGCCCACCTCTCCCTCGCGACGTGAACCGTTCCCCCATCTCCACCTCGGGCGCTCATTCCGCGAGGAGCGCCTGTCGGGCTCGGTCGAGCGCCGCACGCTCGTCGCCACCGGGCTCGGGCAGGTGAAGGTCGAGTTGTTCGATGACGTGGGCCAAGACGCCCCCGACGAGCGCTCGCCCGGCGTACTTGTGATCGGCCGGCACGACGTACCAGGGCGCCCACGGCGTCGACGTCGCGGTGATCGCCTTCTCGTACGCGTGCGTGTAGTCGTCGAAGTACGCCCGCTCCGCCAGGTCGGCGGCCGAAAACTTCCAGTGCTTGTCCGGGTCGTCGAGCCGCTCGAGGAGGCGCTTCTTCTGCTCGGCCTTGGAGACGTGGAGGAAGAGCTTGACGAAGTGCGTCCCGTTGCGCTGAAGATGACGCTCGAAGGCGTTGATGTCTTCGTAACGCCGGTGCCACAGTTTCTTCCCTGTCGCCGTGTCGGGCGGGAGGTGCTTGGCAGCGAGGACGTCGGGATGGACCCGGGTTACGAGCACCTCTTCGTAGTAGGAGCGGTTGAAGATCCCGATCCGTCCTCGCGCCGGGAGCGCCTTCTCGCAGCGCCAGAGGAAGTCGTGGCTGAGCTCGTCGGCCGATGGCCGCTTGAACGCCGTGACCTCGCATCCTTGGGGGTTGACGCCCGACATCACGTGCTTGATGGTGCCGTCCTTGCCGGCCGCGTCGAGCGCCTGGAGAATTACCAGCACCGCGTAGGTGTCGGTGGCGTACAACAGCTCCTGGGCCGGGGACAGCTCCTCTTTGAAATCCTCGAGGTCCTCCTCGGCCAGGTCTTTCGGGCTCGGTTCGTCTTTGGCGTGCAGCCAGCCGCTCTTGGTCACCTTCGTGCTACGGCCCTTGAGGTCGGCCGGCTCGCCCGGGACGACCATGAGGTCCTCGATCACTCGTTTGTGCAGCTTCATGTGCGAGGCCTCACGTCCCTCTCGTAGCCGCATGTTCGGCGCACCACTCACACCGTCGGCGACCGTCCTTGCCCGACTTGTCGTTGGCGTTCTGTTTGATCGCTTGCCCGTAGGGGCAGTCGTCGTTGTCGTGGTACACCGGGTCCTCAGGATCGGTGTCGGTGTGGAACGGGGCCACCGCCGCTGCAAAGGACACGTTGCGCGGCGGACCGGCGGCGGGACCGGCTTCGGGCATGGGTCCGCTCGTCGGCACGACGGCCTCGGTGACAGCGGTCTGGTCCTTCACGGGGTCGAGGAGCCTGTACGCCAGCAGCTTCACCCGGTCAGTCAGGAGGAACCACACCAGCGCATAGGCCCACACGAAGAGCACCCAGTGCCAGCTGAGCGACGGCATGAAGATGCCGAACAGAGCGAGCATCGAGGCGATGGCTTCGGCACCCAGCACGGCCATCAGCAAGATACGCGCCGGGCGCGGGGTGGACCAGAACGGGCCACGGGTGCGGGTCAAGAAGATGGTCAACGACCCCGCTACCGACAGCATCAGGTACATGAGGGTCTGGAGATGGGCGTGGTCGAGGTGGTACACATCCTTCGCCAGGCAGAACAGGCCAAAGGCGGCAATGGGTCCGACCACGCCGAGAACGGTGGCCATCCCGATGACCAAGCGCATGTTCCAAGTCTCGGGCTGGCGCTTGTAGCGGACGTTGTCGTAGGCGATGGACAGGATGGCACCGTCGTTGAGCAGTGCGAGGACCACGATCATGATGGCCGTCACGGGGAAGAAGTTGAAGATCAGGATCGTCAAGGTGACGAACAACAGCACACGCAACGTCTCGGCGATGCGGTAGATGGCATAGCTGTTCATCCTCTGGACAATCCGGCGGCTCTCCTTGATGGCGTCGATGATCACCGAGAGTCCGGGGGTCATCAGCACGATGTCCGCTGCCGCCCGTGCGGCGTCGGTGGCGTCCGAGACAGCGATGCCGCAATCGGCCTCCTTGAGCGCCGGGGCGTCGTTGACCCCGTCACCGGTCATGCCGACCATGTGGCCGCGCTTTTGCAACACGTCGACGATGTGGAACTTGTGCTCGGGGAACACCTGGGCGAAGCCGTCGGCTGCCTCGATGGCGTCACTCGCCGCCTCCGACTCCTTCCGCTTGACGTCACCCAGGCTCGAGGCATCGAGGATGTCCGAGCCCATGCCCAGTGTCTTGGCGGTCTCCTGGGCGATGGCCACCTGATCACCGGTGACCATCTTGACCCTGACACCCAGAGCCTCGGCGGTGGCGATCGTCGCTTTGGCGTCGACCCGTGGCGGGTCAAAGAGGGGCAGCACACCGAGGAACTGCCACCGGCCATGCCCCTCGGCCCGGGCCACGCCCAGGGAGCGGTACCCCCGTTTCGCGAACCCCTCGACCGCATCGTCCACGGCGGATCGCACCTCGCCGGCGTTGGCCGAGAGCTCCATGATGACCTGCGGCGCGCCCTTGGTGACCTTGAACGAGGTGCCGTCGGCCGCTGTGACGGCTGACTCCGTGCGCTTGTGCACCGGGTCGAACGGCTGGAAATGCCCGACCTCGTATCCGTCGAGCGCCGTGTCGTCGCTCAGGCCACCGAGGACCGCCAGATCGATGGTGTCGTTGTCCTCGGCACGCGAGGCCAGGGCACCGGCCACGATGACCTGCTCTGCCGAGACTCCGGCGACGGTGAAGGGATCGCCCAGGGTGAGCTTGTTCTGGGTCAGGGTGCCCGTCTTGTCCGAACACAGGACGTCGACTCCAGCCAGCTCCT
Organism: Acidimicrobiaceae bacterium; assembly: GCA_003155135.1. Taxonomy (GTDB): domain Bacteria; phylum Actinomycetota; class Acidimicrobiia; order Acidimicrobiales; family RAAP-2; genus Bog-515. The sequence continues at coordinate 78,855 of PMFN01000023.1, forward strand.
CGATGGCCACCAACTTGGAGACGATGGCCTTCTTCGTCGCCAGAAGCCGCGCCCCGACGGCCATGGTGACCGAGAGAACCGTCGGCATGGCCACGGGTATGGCCGCCACGGTGAGGACCAGGGCGAACTGCAAAGTGGTGAGAATCGGGTCGCCGCGGAGGACGGAGACGACGACGATCACCGATACCAGGGCCAGCGCCAGCAAGATCAAGAACTTCCCGATCTTGAGCACTGCCTGTTGGAAGTGGCTGACCGTCGCCGCGTCCTGGACCAGCTCGGCCGTTTTTCCGAAGTAAGTGTCCGCGCCCGTCGCGTAGACGAGTGCACTGATCTCACCCTGGCGGATGATGGAGCCGGAGAACACCGCGTCACCCGGGTGGTCAGTCACCGGGAGGGACTCTCCGGTCAGCGCGGACTGATCGACCTGCACCTCGTCGCCCGCCAGCAGCCGGGCGTCGGCCGGCACGATGTCCCCCATGCGCAGGCGGATGACGTCGCCCGGCACCAGCTCACGCGAGGGCGGGGTCACCCACTTCCCGTCACGCCTCACCCTGGCCTTGACCGCCAGCTGGGCCTTGAGGGCGTCGATGGCCTTGCCCGCCGAGTGCTCCTCGGTAAAGCCGACGATGGCGTTCGCCAGCAGGAGGACGAGGATGATGAAGAAGTCGGGCCAGTGCTTGAGGAGGCCTGAGAGGATCACCGCGGCCTCGATCATCCACGGAATGGGCCCCCAGAAATAGGCCAGCAGCTTGAGGAGCGGATTGGCCTTCTTCTCTTCGATCTCGTTCGACCCGTACTGGACCAGTCGCTGGGCCGCCTCAGCCTCGCTGAGGCCATCGGGCGAGGACCCGAGACGCTTCTCTACCTCGGCTATGGGAAGGGATTTCAAGTCGTCGCCCGCCGCGGGCTGTCCGCCTGACTTTTGCCGGAGGACCTTGGACCCATCTGCACTATCGGGATCGTGCTTGGCCTTGCGGTGTGGCAGGTGTGCCACTTTGTGGACAAGTTGGTTCATGCTCATGTGCGCTCGGTCGACGCCGTCTACTTACCGGGGAGCGCGGTCTGGGGTGTTCCCGGTGCGGCGAATCGCTCGTCGCAGGTCGACGTGCCGTCGTCTATCGCCGGCAGCTCCTTGTCGTCAGCGACAGGGGGCCGTTGCGTGGCGACGACCAGCGACGCGATCGCCGCGGTGTTCGCTGGGGTACTCAAGACGCAGCGCCCCACTTCCAGTCGAGAATCTCGGGCATGTCCCGGCCATGGGCATCGACGAAACGCGCGTGCTCGACCAGCTTGTTCTGCATGGTCTGCTTCAGGTAGCTCCCCGTGGCTCCCAGCTGCGGGAGACGATCGATTACGTCTTGGACCAGGTGGAAGCGGTCGAGGCCGTTCTGCACTCGCAGGTCGAAGGGCGTGGTGATCGTGCCCTCCTCCTTGTAGCCCCGGACATGGAGGTTGCGGTTCGTCCGGCGATAGACCAGCCGATGGATCAGCCAGGGGTAGCCGTGAAAGCCGAAGATGATGTGCTTATCCTTGGTGAAGATCGAGTCGTAGTCCGCCTCGCTCAGCCCGTGGGGGTGTTCGCTGCTGGGTTGGAGCTTCATGAGATCGACCACGTTGACCACCCTGACCTTGAGCTCGGGAAGATGCTCGCGCAGGATCGACGTGGCGGCCAGGACTTCGAGGGTGGGCGTGTCGCCGCAGCAGGCCAGCACGACGTCAGGCTCGGCATCCTGGTCGTTGCTGGCCCACTCCCAGATCCCGATTCCTTCGGCGCAGTGCACGACCGCTTGGTCCATGGTCAACCACTGGGGCATCGAGCGCTTTCCGGCGACTACGACGTTCACGTAGTTCCGGCTGCGCAGGCAGTGGTCGGCGACCGACAAGAGGCAGTTGGCGTCAGGGGGTAGGTAGACCCGCACGATGTCGGCCTTCTTGTTCACGACGTGGTCGAGGAACCCGGGGTCCTGATGGGTGAAGCCGTTGTGGTCCTGCTGCCAGACATGGGAGGCGAGCAGGTAGTTCAGCGAGGCGATCTCCCGGCGCCACGGGAGTTGGGAGGTGACCTTCAGCCACTTGGCGTGCTGGTTGAACATCGAGTCGACGATGTGGATGAAGGCCTCGTAGCAATTGAACAGCCCGTGGCGCCCGGTGAGGAGGTAACCCTCCAGCCAGCCCTCGCTCTGGTGCTCGGAGAGCATCGAGTCGAGCACCCGCCCGTCGGGTGCGAGGAACTCGTCGTTCTCGCCGATTCGGGCGTTCCACTGCCGGTTGGTGACTTCGAAGACCGCCCCCAAGAGGTTGGAGAGCGTCTCGTCGGGACCGAAGATCCGGAAGTGCCGGCTGTCGGCGTTGCGCGCCACCACATCGCGGAGGAACTCGCCGAGAACGAGGGTGTCCTCGGCATCGATCGCGCCGGGAGCAGGCACCTCCAGCGCGTGGTCGCTGAAGTCCGGCATCCGCAAGTCTCGCAGCAGCACGCCGCCGTTGGCGTGGGGGTTGGACCCCATCCGCCGATCGCCGGTCGGGGCGAGCGCGGCCAGTTCGGGCACGAGCCGGCCGTCCTCGTCGAACAGCTCCTCGGGCCGGTAACTCTTCATCCAGCGCTCGAGGAGCTCGACATGCTCGGGGTGCTCGGCGTCGACGATGATCGGCACCTGGTGGGATCGAAAGGTCCCCTCGATCTGCAAGCCGTCGACGACCTTGGGGCCGGTCCAGCCCTTGGGCGAGCGGAGCACGATCATCGGCCAGCGCGGCCGAGCAGTGAGGCCGTCCTTTCGAGCATCGGCTTGGAACTGCTGGATCTCCGTGACGGCCTGGTCCACGGCGGCCGCCATGAGCTGGTGCATCTGCTCGGGGTCGTCGCCTTCGACGAATTGCGGCGTCCAGCCGCAGCCACGGAGGAACTGGTCCAGCTCCTCGGGCTCTATGCGGGCCAGAACCGTCGGGTTGCTAATCTTGTAGCCATTCAAGTGCAGGATCGGCAGCACTGCCCCGTCGGTGACCGGGTTGAGGAACTTGTTGGAGTGCCAGGCGGTCGCCAGGGGGCCCGTTTCGGCCTCTCCGTCGCCGATGACGCAGGCGACGATGAGACCGGGATTGTCGAACGCCGCGCCGAAGGCATGACTGAGCGAGTACCCGAGTTCGCCACCTTCGTGGATCGACCCCGGCGTCGTCGGGGCGACGTGGCTGGAGATCCCGCCGGGAAACGAGAACTGGGTGAACAGCCGTGTCAACCCGGCCTCGTCCTGGCTGACGTCGGGATAGATCTCGCTGTAGGTGCCCTCCAGGTAGGTGTTGGCGACCAGTGCCGGACCGCCGTGACCGGGACCGGCCACGTAGAACATGTCGAGGTCGCGCTCTTTGATCACCCGGTTCAAGTGCACGTAGATGAAGTTCTGGCCCGGCGTCGTGCCCCAGTGTCCAACCACGAGCGGCTTCACGTGCGCCAGTTCCAGTGGCTTCTTCAGGAGCGGATTTTCGTAGAGATAGAGCTGGCCGACGGAGAGATAGTTGGCGGCACGCCAATAGGCATCCATTCTCTGGAGCAGTTGGGGAGAGAGAAGGTTCGTCGTCACGGAGTGGCCTTCAGATCCCATTCCGGAGGTGTCGCATCGGGTGCAATCGCGAAACCTGGTAACCCGGGTTGGCCGTCCAACCGCCAACTGGGGACTTGGAGCGGAAACGTCCATCTTCGAACTCGCTCAACAGACTCACCTCGGTGATTGCGGGTCACCAGTGATCTGGAGTGACGCACGGTTGCGTGCTGCGTGTTCTGCCGAGGCGCAACAAATCGCCTCCGTTACAAACGTACACGCCGGAGGGGGACGGCGATCCGGCCCGGCGGCGACGTGTGGCACGGGGACTCGCCGGAAGTGGACCCGGGTGTCGGCTCCGCTGGGGCGCAGGCTTCCGTCCTGTCGTGAGCGCTCTTCCGAAATGGGTGGAGACATCGTCCACACGGGTGCGGCCCAAAGTCCGGGGTAGACCGTATGGTTGGCAGATGGCCTTTGGGGTCCCACGGCAGCCGGGCCGGCCATCGGCGACTCAACAACGCTGGGCTCACGAAGGCCGCATGGTGAGGCGAGGCACGTGCCGGCCCGACGGGTCACCTTCCGTGCCGACGTCCCGCAGAGACCCTTGCCGCCGAAGGGTGGCGACAGACTGAGAACCCCCTGCAGACCCCCGGGTTCGCCAGAGCAGCGGACGGACGACTCGATGTCGTCGGGATGGTAGGTCTCTGCGGCGAAGCCGGTAGGCCCGGTCATGCCGGGACCACCTCCTCTCCCAACTCGTCGGCGGGGAGAATCGTCCGGGCACAGGCCAGCACCATGGTGGCGGTGACGGTGTCGACGTCACCCCCGACCCATGCGGTGAAGTACCCGGCGGAGTAGATCGAGGTGTCGAGCCCCAGGCGGCGGAGACGATGTAGGCGACGGCAGTTCCGGGCGACAGTGGAAGCACCGATCCGGACGAGGGTCCGGCCTTAACCGAGCCCTCACTTCCCCGTGAAGCAAGGACCGCGTCGCCCCCACGTGGCCATGAATTTGGGCCAACAATTGCATCCACCTGTCGACGAGGCCTCGAACGTCGTGCCGGGTGATGCCGGCAATGGCCCCGGAGCCGAGAAGGGGAGGCACGTGCGATCGGAGACCGATTCGTCGCGTACCAAGCTGCTTACCCGCTTTCGAGGGTTGGCCTCTCGCACTCACCCCGAGCAACCCGAGGCCGACGCGATCCCTTCACTTCCGGGCGTTCACGAGGTCGTCTTCGGGCTCAGGCGATTCTCCCGTCGGCCCCTTTGGTTCGGGTCCCTCGCCCGTCGGCGCCGGCTCACCGGCGGCCGCTGGTGCGGTCGGTCCGGAATCCCGCCGACGGCGCCAGAGCGCGAACAGCACCCCGAGCAAGGCCAGGAGCACGAGGGCGCCGACGACGATGAGCACGATCACCCAGACCGAAGTCCCCTGCGCCGGGATCTGCGCGTAGACGCCCGGCCCGACATGAACGATCTTCGGCGGGGTGGTGATGGCGGGCATGGTGACGGTGCCGATCCACGTGGCGTTCAGTCCTGTCCCGTAGGCGAGGATCGCCTCGCAGTCCGCCACCGACCCGAATTCGAGACCCGGTGCATTGACCACGAGCACCGCGCCCCCCGACGGCAGCACGGTGTCGGATGCCACTGGGAACGTCGTGCGCTTGCTGTTGTCGGTGCAGGTCACTGTCCCGTGGGACTTGAGGAACGTCTGGCCGCCATTGTGGATGTGGACGAAGAGGCGGGGCAGCGTCGCGACCGCTCCCGAGGTGATCGTGTCGATCCGGAGGTTCGACGCGAACTGCGAGGGGTCACCGACGTTCACGGCCACACCCACGCTGACCTCATCGACGATGACCGCCTGCGCCGTCGACCGGCCGTTGGATCCGACGATGACCGGCGGTGGGGCCACCGCCGGCTTGGCCGTGATCCCGGCAAGGTACTGCCCGGGCCCTGTCCCGGCGGGCACCGTGACGGTGAAGGGCATCACGGTGGTCTCACCCGGGGCCAGGGTGACGGTCGTCGGGAGGCCGCTGACCCAACATCCGGTACCGACACAAGGCTTGAAGGAGCCGTAGTACGAGCTGCCTGAGTTGACGGCCGTGATGCCGGTGGAGGCGCTGACCACCAGGGCCAGGGTCTTGGACCCTCGATTGGTGATCACGGCCGTATCAACGGCGGAGTGCCCCGACGCCACCGATTCGGTGAAGTAGGGCCTCGCCTGGCCGTCGGGCAACTGGGTTGGGGCGACGCCGAACCCGGACTGGCCTCCGATGCCGATGGCACTCGCCGAGGCGATGGGCACCAGGCCCAGCGTCCCGGCCACCGTCAGGGCCACCCCCGATAGGACGACACAGCGGCGGCGGCGTCTCCCGTCGAGTCGCTTACCTGCCGTGCGGGTCATCATCGACCGCCACCTCCTGAGCACGGACCACTTCGGGCCCCGGCCAACTGTCACACGAGAACTGCTTGCTCGATCACGCCGGCGTGAAGTCACGGCCCGGATGCCACCGACACCGTGACCGTCGAGGTGTAGGTGCCTGACAGGGCGGTAGCAGGAACGCTCAGCCACCATCCCAGTGGATTCGTCGCAGTGCTCCCTCCGATCACGATGGCGCCGAGCCCGGTCCCTGCCATTGCCCCGTAGACCTTGACGGGCGTCGGCGAGGAGGCGGCGGTGGTGATGGCCACCGGGTAACCGGAGACCGAGTTCGTAGGCAGCGTGCACGACGTCACGCAGGTCGCCGTCGGTGCGTTGATCGCGGTGGGTGAGGTGAGGCTGCCGTTGGCTATGAAGGTGCCGGAATTCGACAGGGTGTTGGCACCATTGGTGAACGTCGTGGCCGAGACCATGATGTTCCACCCGGCGCCACTGCCGGTGCCGTCGTTCACCGTGAACTGCTGGTCAGCGGGCCGCAGGTCGACCACGCTCTGGAGCGCCCCACTGAGCAGGATTGTCCACGCAAAGGAGGCCGGCGCCGTCAGGCTCAGGGTCCCGGTGGAGATCGTCAGCGACGGGGTGGCACCCGAATCGACTGACAGGCTCCCGCTCCTGGTGGTGAGGGTTGACGAGTAGCTGCCCCCGGTGGCGGTGTTGGTGAGCCCGTTGATCTGGATCGACACCGCCTGGCCGGCGCTGATGGCTGTGGCAGTGAACGAGAAGGTGAGGAGACCTCCGCTCAGGCTGATGGTCCCGGCGGTTGCCATGGCGGCCGGGGCCACGGTGCCGACCGTGGGGCTCCCCGCCGTGCCGGCCGGCACCGTCATGGTGACCGAGGAGAGCGACGAGGTCGAGGCGGTGGTGAATGTGTAGGCATAACTGACCCCGGTCGCCCCGGCAGTCGTCGACGATGACGACCAGGTCGGGCTTACGAGGACCCCGGGGGTGATCGTGACCGCCGGAGTGAAGCCCGAGTCCACCGCTGCCCCGCTGTTCTTCGTGACGATCTCGGACGGGTAGCTGCCGGGCGTCGCCGTGTTGGTGAGGCCGTTGATCTGGATCGACACCGCAGTCCCGGAGTCGAGCGTGTGGTTGGCGGTGAACGAATAGGTCAGGACACCTCCGCTCAGGCTGATGGTCCCCCCGGTCATGCCGGCAGGCGTCACCGTGCCGAGGCTGGCCGTTCCCGCAGTGCCGGCTGGCACCGTCATGGTCACGGTGCGGATGTTCGTTGCACTCGTGGCGGCGGTGAAGGCATAGACGTAGCTGGCACCGGTCGCGCCGGCGGTCGATTTGCTGGTGGACCAGGACGCGGCGGTGAGGCTCCCGCCGGTGTTGATCGCCACGGACGCCGTGACGCCGGTGTCGACCGATGCCGACCCGTTGAGCGTGGACACCGTCGAGGTGTATGTGCCGGCAGTACCCGTGTTGGTGAGTCCTTTGATCTGGATCGACACCGCCGTGCCGCCGGGGATCTGGGCGGCGGTGAACGAGTAGGTGAGGATGCCCGCGACCAGGACGACACTCGTCCCGGTCGCCATGCTCGAGGGCGTCACGGTCCCGACCGTCGGGCTTCCCGCCGTGCCGGAGGGCACGGTCATCGTGACCGACGAGAGCGTCGAGGTCGTGGCGGTGGTGAAGTTGTACATGTAACTCACATTGGTCGACGAGGTGACCGTGGACGAGGTCGACCAGGCCGGGGCGAAGAGCGTGCCGGCGAAGATCGTCACCGCCGGCGTGACCCCGGAGTCGACTGCCGATGCCCCGTTGTAGGTGATCAACGCTGACGAGTAGCGGCCGGCGGTCGGCGTGTTGATCAGACCGTTGATCTGGATCGAGACTGCCTGGCCGGAGTTGAGCGACGAGGCCCCGAAGGAGTACGTGAGTAGGGCGCCGGACCGGGCGACGGACCCGCCGCTGATGTTGGAGGGGCTCACTGCACCGACTGTCGGGGCGCCGGTGGTGCCCGGCGGGACCGCCATGGTCACCGATGAGACCGACGAGGTCGAACCGACGGAAAAGGTGTAGGTGTAGCTGGCGGCGGCCGAGCCGATCGCCGTCGTGGTGGTCCAGACCGGGCTGCTCAGTGCGGTTGAGGTGATCGTGACCGCCGGGGTGGCACCCGAGTCCACCGCCGATCCACCGTTCTCGGTGATGATCTCGGATAGGTACCGGCCCGCCGTCCCGGTGTTGGCCAGGCCGTTGACCTGGATCGAGATGGCGGTGCCGGCACTGACGGCGGTGGCACTGAAGGTATAGGTGAGGGTGCCGGAGGAAGAGGCCACGCTCCCACCGCTCACCGTGGACGGGGTCACCGAACCGACCGTGGGGCTGCCCCCGGTGCCGGGGGGCACCGTCATGCTGACCGACGACAATGAGGACGTGGACGTGGTGGTGAGGGCGTAGGTATAGCTGGCCGACGCACCCGTGGACGTCGCCGACGCCGACCAGGTCGGAGAGAGCAGACCGGTCAGAGTTATCGTCAGAGCCGGATTGACACCTGAGTCGACCGGAGTGGACCCGTTCTCCGTGGTGGTCATCGTCTTGTAGGTGCCGGCGGTCGGCGTGTTGATGAGCCCGTTGATCTGGACGGAGACAACCGTGCCGGGGTTGAGGGAGGTGCCGGTGAAGGTGTAGGTGAGGACGCCATTGACGAGGGCGACCGCCCCGCCGTTCGCCACGCTGGCCGGGGTCACGATTCCAACGGCCGCGCTCCCGGTCGTGCCGGGGGGCAGCGTCATCCTCACCGTGGACAACGATCCGACAGTGCCCGTGGTGAAGTCATAGGTGTAGCTGACCCCAGTTGCCGAGACCGTCGTCGTCGAGGCCGACAGACTCGGAGAGGAGAGGGTGCCGGCGGTGAAGATGATCGCCGGGGTGGTCCCGGAGTCGACTCCCAGGGTGCCGTTCTTGCTGACGATGGACGACGTGTAGGAGCCGGCCGTCCCAGTGTTGCTGAGGCCGTTGATCGTGATCGAGACGGGGGTACCGCTGCTGACCGCCGTCGAGGTGAAGGTGTAGGTGAGTACGGAACCAGAAAGGACGACCGCGCCACCGGTGGCCACGCTGGACGGGGTCACCGAACCGACCGTGGGGCTTCCCCCGGTGCCCGGGGGCACCGTCATGCTCACCGCGGAGAGGGGCGAGGTGGTGCCCGTCGTCAACCCGTAGCTGTAGGTCACTCCTCCCGCCCCGTCAGTGGTCGACGTGGTCGACCACACCGGCGAGATCAGGGCGCCGGCGGTGAACGTCACCGATCCGCTCACCCCCGAGTCGACGACCGTTCCCCCGTTCTTGGTGGTGACGGTCGACGTGTAGTTGCCGGCGGTCGGCGTGTTGGTGATCCCGGTGATCTGGATCGAGACGGGGGTGCCGGAGTTGAGCGACGTCGAGCTGCGCGAGTACGTGAGGACCCCGCTCGCCAATCCGACCGTCCCCCCGCTGAAATTCGAGGGGGTCACGGTCCCGACCGCCGGAGCGCCACCGGTTGCGGTTGGCACGGTCATCGTCACCGACGAGACCGCGGAGGTCGAGCTGGTGGTGAAGGTGTAGGTGTAGGTGACGGCGGTGGCCGAGGCCGTGTTCGAGGAGGTTGACCACGTCGGGGCGAGGGCCGCCGCGTTCGCAGACGGTGCGCCCGCGATCCACAGCGGGGTCAGCCCGAGTACCAGGGCGATCCCGGCCGCCGCCCTGAGGGCGGGGTGCGACCGGGCACGGACGGTCAGAAGCCGGGTGGCGATCGTCCACGCCTTCAACGCGACCTCATGATCAGTCCCCGCGGTGCGGGTACCACCATGTCCAGCGAGTCAGCGGATCGTTCCGCCGATTCCGGAATTCACTTTGTGGGCGACAAGCAGACAATCCGAGCGCGCCGAGGCCAGCCGATCGGAGATCGGCTGGCCTCGGGGAAGTCGGGGGCGGCAATGGGAGCAAGGGGTTACGGCCCGGAGCTAATGGTCGCCGTCAGGTTCGAAACGTAGCTGCCGGCCAAGGCCGTCCCCGGGACGTTCAGCCACCAGCCGAGCGGGGCCGCCGAGGTGCTCCCACCCAGTTGGACATTTCCGACTCCGGTCCCCGGGATCGCATCGCCGAGGATGGTCGTAACTGCGCCCGTGGGCGACGTGGGGATCTGCAGGGGGTAGGTGACGGCGCCACTCGGGACGGGCAGGGTGCACGTGTTGAGCACCACGCAGCTGATCGTCGGGATGGTGGGACTCGTGGGCGACGTGACGCTGCCGGTCACCGAGAAGGTCCCGACATCGGGCAAGGTGTTGTTCGTGGTGTAGGCGCTGTTGGTGAACGTGGTTGCGGTCACCGAGACCCGCCATCCCGCTTGGGTCCCGCTGGCGTCGTCGACCGTCGCCACCTGGTCGCCCGGCCTCGTGTCGACCACACTTTGGCCCAGACCGTTCAACAGGGAGGTCCACGCCAGCGAGGCCGGCGTGGTGAACGTCAAATTGCCGGGCGTGACGGTGAGCGTGCCGGTGGCCGTACAGGTTGAGATATTGGGAGTGCCGCATGCAGTTGCACCTGCGGGGCCCGACGAGAGCGCGATCGATGCACCCGTCATTCCTGCAATGAGCGCGAACGAAGCCCCTGCGACCACCATGTTCCGGGAACGCAATATATTCCTCATGGTTAATGCCCCTTTCTGCACCAAAGCTTGTCGCTCGATCGGGGACGCCAATAGGGCCGAAGGTCCTCACACCTCCCACTCGGGGGTTTGCGTGTCCTCGCGACGAGACTGGGGTCTGACCAGCACCGACACCAAGACGACGGTCTCGCCGTGGGACTCTGGTTCCTCTTCCCGGACCGGGACGCAAGTTCCCCTTTCGGCAAAAACGGCGCGATCCTTGCGCCGTGCCATTAAATTCTTTTTGAGTCCGGGGGGTGCCCGGCAATATCCCGGAGCTTCTCGCGATGGGAGGCCCGGGCGACGGGCTGGATCGCCTCCTCGGGGCTTTGTCTGCCGCCAGCCATTTGGATGCCGACGGCGTAGTCGATGGTGGCTCGGGCGCGCATGGCCTCGGTCAGCCTCCGGGCATCCCCGTACACCTGAGCGTTGGCCAGAACGATGGCGGCTCGGCGGGCGAAGACGGCGATCCGTCTCGCGCAGTCTGGGCCAGCCCGACCATCTCGGACAGCCCAGGNNGGTGGCGCCTCCGTGGCCAAGTGCCCTTCGGTGCGCCCCGACCGTGAGCCCACGAGTTGGGTGCGGCTGGACCGCCGCCTCGCTCGGGGGCCCTGGCTGGCCGGTACGGTGCTCGGTTCGTCGGCCGCCCACGCGACGGCGATTGCCTGATTCGGTGACGGCGGCGAACGGGGGCTCGTGGCCCGGGGAGCCTCCCGGCGCGCAACCGCTTGGGCATCTTCGTGGGCCTCCTGCTCTCCGCCGCCGGCGGTGGTTGACGCAGGGCCGGCCACGCGCCGTCGGCCACGGCGCGGTGCCTTGGCGATTGGGTCCATGGGCGTCCGGCGCACGGCGACTCAGGGTCTCGCACGCTGGACGGGCGCAACTAGGGTGCCAGGCACCAAGAAAGGGGTGCGTCGCGTGAAGGGTGCAATCGGCGACGTGCTGCCGTTCGCGTTGGTGGTGACGATCTCGCCGATCAATATCATCGCGGCGATCGTGCTGCTGTTCTCGAAGAGACCGGTGGTCAACGCCGCCTCCTATGTCGTCGGCTTCGTGGTCGGCGTCGCTGCGATGCTCGGGGCGCTCGTGGCGATCGCCGGCACGGTTGACCTGGCCGCCGGGACCGGGACGGCCACGGGCGCGGGGGGCATTCGGATCGCCCTCGGCGTTGCACTCCTCGTGGCCGCGATCGCCAAGTTCCGCTCCGCACCGAAAGCGGGAGAGCCTGCCTCCCTTCCCAAGTGGATGGACGGCCTCGCAATGTTCGCACCGGTGAAGTCGCTCGGTCTCGGTGTGCTGATCGGAGCGCTCAACCCGAAGAACATCGCCATGGCAATCGCTGCCGCACTCTCCATCGCCTCAGTCGGCCTCACCGGTGGCCAACAGGTCGTGGTAGTGGTGGTCTACGTCGTCCTCGCCGTGCTCGGCGTGGCCGCACCGGTGGTCGTGGCCCTCGTGCTCGGCGACCGCTCTCAACCTGTGCTCGCCAGCTGGAAAGCGTGGCTCGAGCGGAACAACCCGGTGGTCATGGGCGTGCTGTTCCTCGTGTTCTCCGTGGTCCTCGTCGGCAAGGGCATCGCCGCGGTCTGACCTTCCCGTCAGCAGCTCCAACGGCGCGGGCGCAGGGCCGAGTGCTCACGTGGTAGCGATTTCGAGCACGAGCTCGCCCTGCAGCCCGCGCCTCGCCAAGCGGTCGAACGCCTCTTGGCCTTGTGCAGCGGGGGAGCACGTCGTCGATACTGGCGCGCAATTCGCCGGCCGCCAGGGCATCGAGTGCGTCGGCCACCTCCTTCGCCAGCGCTCCTTGGGGGTGCCCGGTGCACCGAGCAGCGGGAGGGCGCTGGCTGGGTTGCCGGGGAGGCTCCGGTTTGGCGGCCACGTGGCTCGCCGGCCCTGTTACCGTCCGGACCGTGAACGAGCGACCGGTCGACACCGCTCCTGACACCGGCGAGGAGCGCACGGGTGCAGCCGCCGCCCTGCGCCAGCTCGGGCACGAGCTGGTCGCCCGCGACATGACCGGCGAGGAACTCGCCCGCCTGCGCGCTGCAGTGGAGGCACTGACGGCCGATGTGGCCACCGCCCCTGTGCGCCAGAACGCCTTCGCCAACTGGGTCGCGTTGCTGTTCGACGGTGATGCGCCGGCGCACGCCGACCACCCTCCGGGCGAGGGGCTCATGACCGACTCGTTCGTCTCTGGGAAGACGAACCCGATGGGCATGGCCGCCGACGTGCACCTCGAGGGTGACGAGGCGGTGGGGCGGGTCACCCTCGGTCCCGCGTTCGAGGGTGCCCCGGGCCGGGCCCACGGGGGCCTGGTGGCCGCACTGCTCGACGAGACCATGGGGCTGGCCCTCTCGGTCTCGCGTGCGCCAGCCTTCACCGGTCGCCTCCAGATCCACTACCGCTCCCCCACCCCGCTGGGCGTTCCCCTTGAGGCACGCGCCCGTCTCACTCGCCAGGAGGGCCGCAAGCTCACGGTGACCGCCGAGCTGCGGGAGGGCGACACGCTCCTCGCCGAGGCCGACGGGCTGTTCCTCACCGTCGACCTCGAACACTTCGCCGAACGGGGGACCCGGTCCCCCTGATCCCAAGGAATCGGCAGCGGGCGCCCGGGGTTGTACGTGTGCAAGCCGGTCGAACGTAAGGTCCGAACCGGTGCGGATCGAAAAGGAGTGAATGGCCAATGCCTGCTGTCACCGTCGAGAACCTGCTGAGCCTGCCGACGCTCACGAGCGTCGCCGCCGACACCGTGCGGCCCGTCCGCCAGATCACCACCGCCCCGTCGGGCTTCGAAGGAGAGGGATTCCCGGTCCGGCGTGCCTTCGCCGGCGTGTCGATGCGCGACCTCGACCCCTTCATCCACATGGACCAGATGGGCGAGGTGGAGTACGCACCGGGTGAGCCCAAGGGGACGCCGTGGCACCCGCACCGGGGCTTCGAGACCGTCACCTACATGATCGACGGCATCTTCGAGCACCAGGACTCGATCGGGGGCGGGGGCGTGATCGCCAACGGCGCCACCCAGTGGATGACCGCCGGGGCCGGCATCCTGCACATCGAGCGGCCGCCCGAGTCCCTGGTGGCGAGCGGGGGCCTCTTCCACGGCATCCAGCTGTGGGTCAACCTGCCTGCCGCCGACAAGATGGTCGTCCCGCGCTACCAGGACATCGGTCCCCAGGCGGCGGCCCTGGTCGCATCCTCGGACGGTGGCACGCTCGTGCGGATCATCGCCGGCTCGGTTGACGGCCATGAGGGCCCGGGCCGCACACACACGCCCATCGCCCTGGCCCATGCGACGCTCAGCCCGGGGGCGCGCCTCGAGCTGCCGTGGCCGAGCAACTACAACGCCCTCGTCTACGTGCTCGGCGGCAGCGGCACGGTGGGCAGCGACGCCCGGCCGATCCGCATGGGCCAGCTGGCCGTCCACGGCCCCGGCGACGCGCTGCTCATCACGGCCGACGCCACGCAGGAGTCCCGCTCGCCGAGCATGGACGTGCTCGTCCTCGGTGGCCAGCCCATCAACGAGCCGGTGGCCGTCTACGGCCCGTTCGTGATGAACACCAAGGCCGAGCTCGCCCAGGCGTTCGAGGACTACCAGGCGGGCCGCCTCGGCAGCGTCCCGGCCGAGCACATCGGCCAGTAGGAGCGCACGTGGCGGCCGGCGCAGGGTGGGACGCGAGCGACATCGGTGACCTGACAGGTCGGGTCGCACTCGTGACCGGTGCCAACAGCGGGGTCGGCTACGCCACGGCCGCAGCCCTCGCCGACCACGGCGCGTACGTGCTGCTCGGCTGCCGTGACATGCACAAGGGCAGCCAGGCGGTGGCTGACCTCGAGAGCGACCACCCCCACGCCGAGGTGGGACTCCTCGAGCTCGACCTGGCCGACCTCGACTCGGTGCGCGAGGCGGCGCGCAGCTTTCGGCTCGCCAACGCCCGGCTCGACCTGTTGGTCAACAACGCCGGGGTCATGGGCAGCGTCTTCGCCCGCACCGTCGACGGCCTCGAGCGCCAGTTCGCCACCAACCACTTCGGCCACTTCGCCCTGACCGGCCTGCTCCTCGAGCGGCTCTTGACCACCGAGGGCTCGCGCGTGGTCACGGTGAGCTCAGGCGTCCACCGCATGGGCCACCTCGACGAGAAGGAGTGGCGTGGCGAACGTGAGGCCAACCGGTGGCGCACGTACGCCAACACCAAGCTGGCCAATCTCCTCTTCGCCTACGAGCTCGACCGCCGACTCCGCGCGTGCGGTGCGCGCACCATCTCGGTGGCTGCGCACCCCGGCTACGCCCGCACCAACCTCCCGGTCAACGGTCCGCTCGAGGGTGGCTCACGTTGGCGGGCTCGCGCGGCGCGGGTGGCCGCCGGGCTCGGCCAGTCGCCGGACCACGGCGCTCTGCCGTCCCTCTACGCCGCCACCGCCCCGAGCGTGACCGGCGGCGAGTACTTCGGGCCCGGCAATCCCGGCGAGCTGTTCGGTCCGCCCGTCCGGGTCCGCTCCAACCGGGCGTCGCACGATCTCGCTAAGGCCCGGGCATTGTGGGAGTCGTCCGAGGAGCTGACGGGCGTCACCTACCGCTTCGGCGCCGGCACGCTCACTCCGCCGCCGGGCGGTGCAGCAGGAACGTCCCCGTCGCCCGGCTGACCAGGTCGCCCTCGAGATCACGCAGCGTGCCTTCGGCGTAGGCGACCTGGCGCGCCATGCGGACCACCTCGCCCCGGAGGGCATAGCTGGTACCGACCAGCGCGGGGCGCATCGTCTCGGTCTTGAGCTCGAGGGTGGCCTTGGTCCGGTCGCGACCGACGAGGGCGGCGTTGATGGCGAAATTCATGGCCGCGTCGAGCAGCAGGCTGTGCACGCCGGCCTGGACGATGCCGTGGGGGTTGGCGGCGAGCGCCTCGGGCGTGAACGTGCCACCGACCCAGCCCAGGTCCTCGCCGTCGACGCCGTAGGCGGCAAATGCCCCGCCGACCGCCCCGATGATGGGCATCCCGCCGTCTCCCAGCCAACGATCCATGTTCTTACGCTCAGCTGTCACCGCCACAGGGTACCGGCGCCCGTCGTGCCGACCGGGCCCACGGCGGCGGCACCCGGGGCAGGGCGTTAACATGCAGCTGACCACGACCGGCAGGCCTCGATAGCCGCCGGAATGAAGGAGGCCTCCCATGACCACCGCCGTAATCGTCGACGCTGTGCGCACCGCCGGTGGCAAGCGCAACGGGAAGCTCCGCAACTGGCACGCTGTCGACCTGGCCTCCGAGCCCCTCATCGCCCTCCAGGCCCGCAACGACCTCGACCCGGCCCTCGTCGACGACGTGATCACCGGCTGCGTCATGCAGGTGGGCGAGCAGGGCCTCAACATCGGCCGCAGCGCCGTGCTCGCCGCGGGCTGGCCCGAGAGCGTGCCTGCCACCACCATCGACCGCCAGTGCGGCTCGTCCCAGCAGGCCCTCCACTTCGCCGCCCAGGGCGTCATGGCCGGCGCCTACGACCTCGTCGTCGCCTCGGGCATCGAGGGCATGACCCGTACCCCGATGGGCGCCTCGGTCAGCCGTGAGCTCGGCTTCCCCTTCGGCCCTCGCACCATGAAGCGCTACGAGCCGGTGGGGGGCCTCGTCAGCCAGGGCATCGGCGCCGAGATGATCGCCGACCAGTGGGGCCTCTCCCGTGAGGACCTCGACACCTTCGCCGCCGAGAGCCAGCAGCGCGCGGCGCGAGCGACCGCCGAGGGCCGCTTCGAGCGCGAGATCATCCCGGTGGCCGTGCGCGACGACGAGGGCAACCCGACCGACCAGTGGCTGACCGCGGATGAGGGCATCCGGCCCGACACCACCGTCGAGGTGCTCTCGAAGTTGAAGACCGTCTTCAAGCCAGTCGACGGCAAGGTCACCGCCGGCAACTCCTCGCAGATCACCGACGGTGCCTCCGCCGTGCTCGTCATGAGCGAGGAAAAGGCCTCTGAGCTCGGCTACACGCCCCGTGCCCGCTTCCACGCCTTCGCCCTCGCCGGCGTCGACCCGGTCACCATGCTCACCGGTCCGATCCCCGCCACCAAGAAGGTGCTCGAGAAGGCCGGCATGACCATCGACGACATCGACCTGATCGAGATCAACGAGGCGTTCGCCTCCGTGGTCCTCGCCTGGGAGAAGGAGCTCCACGCCGACCTCTCGAAGGTCAACGTGAACGGCGGGGCGATCGCCCTCGGCCACCCGCTCGGCGCCTCGGGCGCCAAGCTGATGGCGACGCTGCTGAACGAGCTCGAGCGCACCGGCGGCCGCTACGGCCTGCTCACCATGTGCGAGGGCGGTGGCCTGGCCAACGCCACCATCATCGAGCGCCTGGGCTGAGCCCGGGGGCTGCTCAGCCCGCCACGGCGCGCTCGAGGTCGCTTCGGTGCGCGCCCAGCCACTCGCTGTCGAGGCGGTCCCGCTCCTCGCCGCCGTAGGTGCGCCACATCTTGACGAAGGCCTGCTCGCCGGCGGCGACCCGTCGCGCCACGAATGCCCGGCTGACGGCACGTGACTCGTCAACGGCGCTGACGAGGGCGGCGGCCTCCTCGGGCTCGACGCCGTAGGCGCGCGCCAACACCCCGAAGCGCGGGACCGCGTCGAGGGACGCCGGGTGGGCGCGCCGCATCGAGGGCTCGATGAGCGGCGCGTACATCTTGGCGGTCCGGGCCACGTCGAAGAGGCGCCGTCCCGGGGCGGCGAAGTCCCAGTCGAGCAGGCCCACCGCCACGCCACCCCTGAACACCACGTTCTCGGGGCAGACGTCGGCGTGGCAGAGGACCGCTCCGCCCTCGGGGTCGGCCAGCTCGTCGGACCAGCCACCGACCGCACCCGAGTCGAAGCCGCCGGTCGCATCGTGTGCCTCGCGGAGCAGGCGGCCCACCTCGACGAGCACTGCATCAGTCAACGACCAAGCGGGGAACGGTGGCAGTGCCACCTCGCCGTCGATGTAGGAGAGGACCTCACGGCCCTGCTCGTCCACGCCGAGAAAGCGTGGCGCCCGGTCGAAGCCGACCGCTTCGAAGTGCAGCAGCAGCGCCCTCGTCGCCACCGACGATGGGCCCGCCGGCCGTCGCACCGTGTCCCCTATGCGCACGACCGTCCCCTCGTTGGCGACGCCGCCCGGGAGGACCTCTTCGGCGGGGCCGCTCACGCGACAGTGCTCTCAGCGATAGCGGGTGGCCATGAGGAAGCCCACCAGGATCACGACGAGCCCCGACACGAGATACCAGGCCGACACCGAGCCGGGTAGCACGGTGAGGTAGTTGAGGATGATGAGCAGGACGCCGAGGAGCAGGAGAGCGAGCACCAGTGGCCCGTACCACTTGGGGCTCCGCCGGACCGTCTTCGGGATGGGGGCGGTGTAGCGGCCGCTCTCCTCGGCCGGGGTGTAGCGACCGACCCTCGATCCCTTGGACGGCTGGGTGCCCTTGGCGGTCACCCGCCCGCTCGAACGTGACTTGCCGCCCGAACGGCCCGGGCCAGTGTTCGATTTGGACGCCATGGGGCCAGACACTAGCGACTGCCGGCGGGCGCCCCCGGGCGCGCCCGGTACGCTTTGGCTCCCATGGCGCCCCGGGTCCTCGTCGTCGACAACTACGACTCGTTCGTCTACAACCTCGTCCAGGAGCTGGGCGAGCTCGGCGCCGACCCGGTCGTCTACCGCAACGACGCGATCTCCGTCGCCGGCATCAAGGCCGAGGCACCTGACGCCATCTTGATTTCGCCGGGCCCGGGCCGTCCCGACGACGCCGGCATCTCCATGGAGGTGGTCGCCACCTTGGGCGGCGCGATCCCGATCCTCGGCGTCTGCCTCGGCCACCAGTGCATCGGGCAGGTCTTCGGCGGGCGGATCGTCTCGGCGCCCACCCTGATGCACGGGAAGACCTCGGAGATCCACCACAGCGGCACGGGGATCTTCCGTGGCCTGCCCGAGCCCTTCGTGGCCACCCGCTACCACTCCCTCGTCGTCGCCCCCGAATCGGTCCCGGCCGTACTCGGGGTGACCGCCACCAGCACCGACGGCGTCATCATGGGGCTGCGCCACGCCGCCATGGCGATCGAGGGGGTCCAGTTCCACCCTGAGTCGATCCTCACGCCGTCGGGGCCGAGCCTGCTCGCCAACTTCCTCGACTCGCTCGGCTCGGCAGCACCGTTCTAACGCGGCGGACCCACTTCGGGCGCCTGCTTAGTTGCCGTTGCCCTGCCCGTTGCCNNACGGTGATGGTGACCGTGGCGCCGTTCTGGACGCTGGTGCCCGCACTCGGGTTCTGGGCCGTCACGTTGCCGTTCTGACTCGGGTCACAGCTCGTCGTCGACGTCGACGACGGGGCCAGCCCCTGGCCTTGGAGGCTCGAGACCGCTGCGGCCTGCGGCTGGCCGACCACGTTGCCCACTACGACCTGGCACGGGCCCGTCGAGACCACGAGCGCCACCGAGGTGTTCTTCGGGACCTGGGCGCCACTGCCGGGATTGGTCGAGATCACGAGGCCCGAGCCGATCGAGCTCGAGCACTGCTGGGAGGTGTTGCCGACCTGGAGGTTGGCCGCCGTCAACTGGCCGCCGGCCGCGGCGGGCGTCGCCCCGGTGACGTTGGGCACGACGGTGGTCGTCTCGTTGGCCGGCACGGTGAGGCTGACCGTGGACCCGGCCTTGGCGTTCGAACCGGCAGTTGGGTCCTGGGAGAGCACCGTGTTGGCGGCCGCCTGGCTCTGCACCTGGACCACCTTGTAGTTCAAGTTCTTCGCCTGGAGCGCGGACTCCGCCGCGGAGAGCGTCTGGCCCACCACGTTCGGCACCGACACCTCGACGACGGTCGGCCCGAGGCTGGCCGTGAGGGCGACCGTGTTGCCCTTCTTCAGGCTCGACCCGGCGGCCGGGTCCGTCGAGATCACGTCGCCGATCGGCTTCGCGTTGTGCACCCGGGTCACCGTCCCGACGACGAGCCCGTCGGCCTTAAGCGTGCTGGTGGCGCTGGCCACGCTCTGGCCGACGACNNACGAGCCGGCGGGTCTTGTTGGGCTCGTCCTCCTCCGCCGCATCGTCGACGGGGAGCGGGGCCACCGACGCGGGCACCGCCTGGGTGGCCCCGACGCCGGTCATGGCCCTCGTGGTGGCCGCAGCCACCACGCCGGTGAGGGCGGCGTCGTCGGCCAGCACCGGGCGGCCTTCGGTGAAGCGCAGCAGGTCGGCCCGCAGCTCGTCGGCGGTCTGGTAGCGCTCGAGCGGCGACTTGGCCATGGCCTTGCGCACCACCGACTGGTAGGCGATCGGGCAGGTCGGCGCCAGGTCAGTCAGGATCGGCGGCTGGTCGCGCACGTGCTTCGACGCCACCGCCACCGGTGTGTCGCCGAGAAAGGGCGGCCGGCCCGCCACCATCTCGAAGAGGACCACGCCGAGCGAGTAGATGTCGCTCTGGGTGCCGACGCCCACCCCTTCGGCCTGCTCGGGGGAGAAGTAGGTGGCCGTCCCCATCACCGCGCCAGTCTGCGTGAGGCTCTCTTCGGTGTTGACCGCGCGTGCGATGCCGAAGTCGGTGACCTTCACCTGNNCCGTGGCGGTGGGCGTAGGCGAGGGCAGCGGCCACGTGGGCGCCGATCTCGGCGGCGTGCGGTGCCGGCAGCGGTCCCGAGTTGCGAAGGAGCGCGGACAGCGGCTCGCCGTCAATGAACTCCATCACGATGAAGTAGGTGCCGGTGTCCTCGCCCCAGTCGAAGACCGGGACGATGTTGGGGTGCGAGAGGTTGGCGGCCGCCTGGGCCTCACGGCGGAAGCGCTCGACGAAGGCGCGGTCGATGGAGAGCTCCGGGAAGAGGACCTTGAGGGCGACCGGGCGGTCGAGCAGGCGGTCCCGTGCGCGGTAGACCTGCGCCATCCCACCTCGCGCGATGAGGTGGGTCAGCTCGTAGCGGTTCGAGAAGACGCGAGGGGTCTGGACGGGGTCCATGGCTGTCAGAGCCTACGCCGCGCCCGCGCGGGGCCCGGGCCATCGGGGCGCCCGCTCAGCGCGCTCTTAGCCAGCACCGCGTCGAACCGAAGCTGCATCGTCACGAGCCGGCCGGCAGTGCTGCCGCCGCCTCGAGCATGGCCTTCATGATCGGGCCGGCAACCTCGGCACCGGTGGCCGAGACCGATTGGTACGGCACGACGACCGCCACAGCGATCGTCGGGTTGGACGCGGGCGCGAGGCCGATCATCCAGTCGTCGGTGGTTTCTGCCCCGTTGAAGGGCGCCTGGGCCGTTCCGGTCTTGACCGCCGCCTGTAACGAGGCGGGGAAGCCGACCCCCGAAGCGGTGCCGTTGGTCACCACCTGTTGCATGAGCGGGATGATCTTCGCTGTCGTGGCCGGCGTGGCGGCGACCTGCCAGGGGTTGGGCTTGTAGGTGCTGACGACGTTGCCCGCCGACGAAGTGATCTGGGCCATGAGGTGGGGTGCCATCACCGTCCCATGGTTGGCAATGCCGGCCGCCACCAGGGCGTTTTGTAGCGCGCTCGCCGCCACATCCTGCTGGCCGATGGCCGAGTAGGCGACGCCCGGCAACCCCTGGTTGGCCGGGTCGAGGTCGGTCACCGACGGGAAGTGCGAGGCGGCAACGCCGGGGATGTCGAGGGGCGGAACCGTGTTGTAGCCGAAGGACTGGGCCTGCTGGTTGAGCGATTGCGCGCCGACCTGGATGCCGAGCAGGGCGTAGCCGGGGTCACACGATGGCGGCAGCATCTGTTCGATCGTCCCCCCGCATGGGGTATTGCCGTCGTTACAGAGCTTCTGGTTGGACTGGGGCAGCGGCGTGCAGGTGAGCACCGGTGCCGAGAAGTTCGAGAGCTGCGGTTGGAGGTCGTAGACCGAGGCGGTGGTGATGACCTTGAACGTCGAGCCCGGGGGGAAGATGGCCGCGGTGGCGATGGGCAACGAGGGTGAGAAACCTTCGGCGTCCTTGGCGAGGTAGGCGAGCCTCGCCTCGGTCTGGATCGTGGACGAAGGAGATGCGAGTGGGTTCGGGTCGTACGTCGGGTTCGAGTACATGGCGAGCACCGCCCCGGTCTGCGGGTCGAGTGCCACGATCGCACCGTCCTTGTTGACGCCCGAGGCCGATGCCAGTGCCTCCTGCGCCGTCTTCTGCAGTGTGGGGTTGATGGTCAGCGTGACGTCGTCGGTGGTCTTTGGCGGCGGCGAGAGCAACTGTGCGAGGGACTGGGCGGGCTGGGTGTGGGCGACCAGGTAGTCGTTGTACTGGTCCTCGATGCCGTTGGTCCCGTAGATGGAGGAGTCGTAGCCGACGAGCTGGGAGTACAAGGAGCCCTGCGGATAAACCCGCTGGTACTTGTAGGACCCGCTCGTGGCGGGAACCGACTGGGCGAGCACGGTGCCGTCGGACGCCAGAATCTGGCCGCGCTGGTTGTCGAACTTGAGCGAGGCGTTGCGCGGGTTCTTCGGGTCGCTCGCCAATGCGCCGGCCTTGTGGAATTGGATATTGCCCAGCTGGAAGAGCACCACACCGAAGAGGACGATGAGCACGATGCCGAGCCACCGGATGCGCCGACCCATCTAGGCGAGCCTTCCATGCCTGGGAGCGAGATGTCGGTCGCTCATGTGGCGGTTGTGGTCGTCGTCGCGGCCGTTGAGGGCGTGGTCGTGGTGGGTGGCGGAGTGGTCGTCGTGGTTCCGGGGACGACGGCCGGGCTGCCCGGCGGTGCTTTCGTGGTCGGCGTTGGTGGGGGCACCGTCGTCGGAACCGTCGTGGTCGGTGGCGGATGCAGCAACAGCTGTTGCGCCGCGTAGGCGCTCTGGAGATTGCGGATGTACTGCCGGGCGGCCGCCAAGGTCGGCTCCTCGACGTTCGCCTTCAGGTTGGCGAGCTGGTCGGTGCGCACGGTCGCCGTCGTCACGTCGGTGGTTTCTACGACCTTCGGGTTGAACCCCATGAGGCCGCCGGGACGCCCCTGGTAGATGACGAGCCGGTTCTGGTTGTCGACGGTGACGTAGTAATTGTCGGTCGCGTACCAGCGGACCACCGCGTAAGCGGCGACGACCACGCCGATTAGAAGCAACACGAAGAGAAAGACCCGGAAAGTGACCGAACGCGGCACGCCGAGTCGGCGCCGACGAGCCATCCATCCTTCATCCTGGGGTATCGGAGGGCCCGGAGACCCCGCGGGTCGCTCGATCACGGCGATGGTCCCGGTGGCTATCGGCGCCCCCTGGGCGCCGGGCGGGACCGCACGGACGACGCCGGTGGGTGCAACGGCCGTGCCTCCGACGGCGGGCGTCATGGTGGTGATCTCGTCCGTGGGCTCCGAGGGAGGCGCCGGTGTGCCGCTTGGAGGGACGGCTGTCGCCGGCGTGACGGTGGTTGGGGCCGGCCCGGGCGGCGCAGCAGCGCCGGTCCCCGAGGCGACGACCATCGCGGTGCCGGCCGCGGCACCGAGCAGCGGGGCGATGACGGTGGCGGTCTCCCCGCGACCGCCGACCAGCACGTCGACCACGACCACGGTGATGTTGTCATTGCCACCGTGCTCGTTGGCCCGGGCCACGAGCGCCTCGGCTGCGCCCTGCGGGTCAGGCGTGGCGGCGAGGATGGCAGCCATCTCCTGAGGATCCACCTCATTGCTCAGGCCGTCGCTGCAGAGCACGAGGCGGTCGCCGGTGCGCACCTGGAGCTCCCAGAGGTCGACGTTCACGTCGGACCCGACGCCGAGGGCGCGGGTCAAGATGTGACGGTGCGGGTGGACCGCGGCCTCGGCCGGGGTCATCTCGCCCTGGCGGACCTTCTCCTCGGCGAGGCTGTGATCGTCCGTGATCTGGACCATGCGTGCGCCTGAGTAGACGTAGGCGCGGGAGTCC
The DNA here is from genome assembly GCA_003155135.1 of Acidimicrobiaceae bacterium. Lineage (GTDB taxonomy): Bacteria > Actinomycetota > Acidimicrobiia > Acidimicrobiales > RAAP-2 > Bog-515. The sequence continues at coordinate 102,307 of PMFN01000023.1, forward strand.
CCGACGTTGGCGAGGGCCACCACGTCTCGGCCGTCAGGCCCCGCCACCAGGGCCAGGGCCGTGATGGTCGTCCCCATGCCGTGGAGGTCGCTGTCGGTCTGGCCCTGCTGCCAGACCGCCACGTTCGCCTCGGTGACCGCTTCGCGCAGGCCGTCCACCGACGGGTGCCGGCCGAAGGCCGATCGCAAGGTGTCGATCGCCACCCGTGCCGCCACCTCGCCGGCCACGTGGCCGCCCATGCCGTCCGCCACCGCGTAGAGGTTCGGCGCCTCCAGGGGAAGGTCCTGGTTGACGGTGCGGACGCGGCCGACGTCGGTCGCCGAGCCCGACCGCAGCACCGTCACTTGGTCACCTCGAAGACCGTGCCACCGACCTGGAGCAGGTCGCCCTTCCCGAGGCGGGTGGCGACCGAGATCCGCTCGGAGTTCACGAAGGTCCCGTTGGTGGAGCCGAGGTCCTCGACCCAGAGTTGGTCACCGTGGCGGAAGAGCCTCGCGTGGAGTGTCGAGGTGTAGACGTCATCGACGGTCGAGACCCCACAACCAGGCGAGCGGCCGACGGTCAGCTCGTCGTCGAGATCGAAGGCCTGCCCGCGGCGCTTTTCTGGCTCGAGGATCTCGAGGTAAAGCTGCTTCTTGCGCCTGGGCTCCTTGCCTTGGAGGGCCCGACGCTCGCGGCGACGCTCAGCCCTCGTCGTCCTCGGTCCGACGGGTCGGACCTCGACGAAGACAGCTCGGACAACCCGGAGGAAGAACAAGAAGATGAGCGCGATGACAAGCCACTGAAGGGGGCGGATGATGGCCGAATAGTCCGGCGTCGTGAGGATGAGCATGTGCCCCGCTGGTCAGAAGCTCTCGTAGACGAGGGTCGTCGACCCGACGGTGACCTCGTCGCCAGTGGCCAGATGCTGCTCTCGAACCGGGATGCCGTTGACCCGGGTTCCGTTGGTCGACCCGAGGTCAGTGACCACGACCGCCTCGCCGACCCGTCGGATCTCGGCGTGCCGACGGCTGACGTTGGGATCCGAGAGCACGATCGCACACTCGGGAAGGCGGCCGATCACCATCGGGTCGCTGCCGAGAGCGACGCGGCCACCGTCGGGCAGCACCAGCTCAGCCGGCGTGAGCCCCTCGGGGCCCTCGACGACGTCAGTGTTCACCGTGAAGCGACCGGCCCGCAGGCGCGTGCCCTCGAAGATCTGCACGTCGATGGGACCGACGAAGGAGTATCCCTCCGCCTGGGCGTGCTCGCGGGCTGCATCGCCGAGCTCTCGCACCAGTGCGTCGATGAACGCCGAGAACCGCTCCACATCCTCCGCGGCGAGCGTCACCGAGAACACGTTGGGCGCGATGAGGCCCCGCACGCCCACGCGGCGGTGCAGGTCCATTTCTCGCGTCAGCCGACGCCCGATCTCGACCGGCTGGAGGTTGCTCCGAAAAGGCTTTGCCAACGTCCCCTCCACCAGACGCTCGAGGCGCTGCTCGAACTCCTGGAGTCCCATGATTGC
>PMFN01000016.1 GCA_003155135.1 Acidimicrobiaceae bacterium
CTTGTGGCCAAGTACAGCTAGGGCCACCAACGAACGAATCGAGAGGCAGCAGCGATGGATGACAATGTGACGACTGACCCCAGGGTCCTCCGGGCTGACGGGCGCCAGCTCGACGATCTGCGCCCGGTCACCTTCGAGCGCGACTACACGGTGTTCGCCCCCGGGTCGGTCCTCGTCTCGATGGGCCGGACCCGGGTGCTCTGCACGGCCTCGGTCGAGGACCGCGTGCCGCCGTGGATGCGCGGGAGCGGCAAGGGCTGGGTGACTGCCGAATACTCCATGCTGCCCGGCTCGACAGCGGAGCGGGTGTCACGCGAGGCGGCCAAAGGCAAGCAATCGGGGAGGACCCAGGAGATCCAGCGCCTGATCGCCCGGTCGTTGCGGGCCGTCTGCGACCTCGTGGCACTCGGGGAGATGCAGGTCACGGTCGACTGTGACGTCCTCCAGGCCGACGGCGGGACGCGGACCGCGTCGATCTGCGGTGCGTACGTGGCGCTGCACGACGCCTTCAGCCGGCTGCAGCAGCAGGGCCTGTTGCGCACCCACCCCCTCACTGACGCGGTCGCCGCGGTGTCGGTCGGCGTCATCGACGGGGCCTGCATGCTCGATCTTCCCTACTCGGAGGATTCGAGGGCCGAGGTGGACATGAACGTGGTGATGACCGGAGCCGGCCGTTTCGTCGAGGTGCAGGGCACGGCCGAGGGTCTGGCTTTCTCACGCGGCGAGCTCGATCAGCTGCTCGAGCTGGCCGAGGTCGGCATCGCCCAGCTGCTCACCGCCCAGGCGGCCGTGCTGGCCCAGCCGCCCGCCTCGCGGTGAGCGACGACGACCACGCGGTGCCGGTGTTCGTGCTGGCCACCGCGAACCCTGACAAGACCACCGAGATCGCCGCCATCTTGGGCCAGGGGGTGGCGCTCCGCCCTCGTCCCTCTGATGTGCCCGAGGTGGTCGAGGACGGCGAGACCCTCCTCGACAACGCTCGGCTGAAGGCGCGCGCACTCGTCGAGGCGACGGGTTTGCCGGCCATCGCGGACGACACCGGCCTGGAGGTCGATGCGCTCGGGGGGCGGCCCGGCGTCTATTCGGCCCGCTACGCCGGGGAGGACGCGACCTATGCCGACAATGTCGACAGGCTGCTCGAAGAGCTCGGCGGTGTGCCCGATGCGCGGCGCGGCGCCCGCTTCTCGACGGTTGCTCTCGCCGCCTTCCCCGACGGCAGCGAGGTCGCAGCCGAAGGTGTCGTCGAAGGGACCATCGCCGACGAGGCGAGAGGTGCAGCCGGCTTCGGCTACGACCCGGTCTTCGTCCCCGCCGAGGGCGACGGGCGTACGTTTGCGGAGATGACCCCCGACGAGAAGCACGCCTTGTCGCACCGGGGCCGTGCGTTCCGGTCGTTGGCGGATCGACTCGGGGTTGACCAAGCGCCTTGAGCGGGCGAGCCGATACGGTTGGCGCTGTGCCGGAACGGGCTGGCTGGTGGAGGGGAGATCAACGTGACAGCAAGTGAGCAGAGCGACATGTTGGCCGGCCTCATCGGCACGCCGACCAGCCACTCGGTCGTGGTGGTCGAGCGGGGCCCCGTCTCGTTCTTCGCCGACGCGGTGGTCGACGACAACCCGGTCTACAAGGACCCGGCCGCCGCCAAGGACGAGGGATTCGAGAACATCCCCGTCCCACCGACGTACCCGTTCGTCATGGACCACTGGGGCGCGTTCACCGAGTTCCAGAGCGGCGAGACATTCGCCGGCATTGGCCCTGCCCTTGGCGCACTCATGTCGAAGGGGGGCCTCATCCTCCACGGCGAGCAGGAGTTCACCTACCACCGACCGGTGGTGGTGGGCGACGTCCTGGTCGGCAAGGGCTCGATCGTCGACGCCTACCAGAGGGAGGGCAAGGGCCGGACAATGACGTTTGTGGTGGTGGAGACCAACTGGACCGATGAGCGCACCGGCGACCCGGTCGTGACCACCCGGTTCAACGTGATCCACCGGGCCTGACGTCAGACTGCACCTCGGAGCGTGCCGCCGTGACGTCCGTCTCGACCGGCGACGCCAAGCGACTGCGCGCGCGGGCCAAGTACCGTCGGGTGCTCGCCGGCACCGAGGAGCGCTGGCGAGAGCGCTTCGGTCCGCGGGCGTTGGCAGATCTGCGCACGTCGCTCGAGATCTTCGCCGTGTCGGCGGAGGGTGGGACACCGCCGTTGTTGTTCGAAGGGCTCGAGCCCCATGCGGACGGCTGGCGGGCATCGGTTCGCCCGGCCGCGACCTTGCCGCACTGTCCGATGGTGCTCCATCGCGGCGGGTATCCCGACGGCAGTTGATGCTGCGCCAGGGTGTCCGAAACTCCGAGGACACGCAGCAATCCCCGCTCGGGGCCGCAGAATGAGAACGTGTTCTCGCGGCTAGCTTGGCGGGCGGCTGGTGTCCCGGCCACCCGCACTCGCCGAGGAACTGAGCCCATGCCGATCGCCGTCACTGACGAACACCAAGAGCTGCGCCAGGCCGCCCGCCGTTGGGTGGAGCGGTACTGCCCGTCAGCCACCGCCCGGGCCGGACTCGATGCGCCGCACGACGCTCTGCCCGAGTTCTGGGGTGAGCTGGCTGCCCAGGGTTGGCTGGGTCTCCATGTGCCCGAGGACCTGGGCGGCGAGGGTTTCGGCTTCATCGAGCTGGCCGTAGTGCTGGAAGTGCTCGGATACGGTGCGGTGCCGGGGCCCTTCCTGCCGAGCGTCACTGCGTCGGCGCTCATCGTGGCCGGCGCCAACGACGTCGTGGCCAAGCAGCTGCTGCCGGGCCTGTGTGACGGGTCGTTTGTCGGAGCGGTGGCGCTGCCTTCGGGTGTCGGACACGACGTGCCCGTCGCTCGGATCGGTGACGACGGCGCGCTGCGCGTGAGCGGGCGACTGGCCGCAGTGCTGGGCGCGCCGCTCGCCGACCTCCTGGTCTTTCCCTTCCGACTGGCCGATTCTCCGGCGACGAGGTGGGCCGTGCTCGAGGCCGACGCTGCAGATGGTGCCCCCAAGGGGCTGACCGTCAATGCACGCGCCAGCCTCGATCCCACGCGCCGAAGCGGCGAGGTGCTCCTCGACGAGGTGAGGGTGCCGCGCGATCGCATCTTGGCGTCGGTCACCGATCGCCACGTCGTCACCGTCGCCGTCATCTTGGCCGGCGCCGAGATCGCAGGTGCAGCCGGCTGGGCCCTCGAGAGGGCGGCCGAGCACGCCCGTACCCGCGTCCAGTTCGGCCGGCCGATCGGTCAGTTCCAGGGCATCAAGCACAAGCTGGCTGATCTGGCCTGTGCGGTGGAGCAGATGACGGCGCTTGCATGGGACGCCGCCCTCGCGCTCGACACCGGCAAGCCGGCCGAGGCGAGACTGTGCGCGGACTCTGTCGGGGCACTCGCGCTCGACGGCGGTGTGGGGTCGGCCAAGGACCTCATTCAGGTGCTCGGGGGGATCGGCTTCACCTGGGAGCACGACGCCCACGTCTACCTCCGGCGCGCCACGACCCTGCGCCAGTTGCTCGGTGGCTCTGTCGGGCGCCGTGCTGGGGTGGCGGTCCAGGCGCTCGCCGGCACGAGGAGGTCCATGGGCGTCGAGCTCCCACCCGAGGCGACAGCGACGCGCGAGCGCCTCGTGCCACTGGTCGAGCGGGTGGCCGCGGCGCCTCTCGAGGAGCACCGCAGGCTCATGGGCGAATCCGGCCTGCTCTTCCCGCACTGGCCTGAGCCCTACGGCCGCGGCGCCGGGGCGGTCGAACAGCTCGTGATCGACGCGCTGCTCGCCGAGCACGGGCTGCGGCGCCCACCGGCCCACGTGGCATCCTGGGCCCTCCCCACCCTCATCGCCCACGGCACCAAGGGGCAACAGGAGCGCTGGATCATGCCCACCTTGCGCGGGGAGCTCTTGTGGTGCCAGCTGTTCAGCGAGCCGGGTGCGGGCAGTGACCTGGCCGCCCTCAGTACAAAGGCGACAAAGGTGGAGGGCGGCTGGAGCCTGACCGGTCAGAAGGTGTGGACCTCGGTGGCCGCCCACGCCGACGTGGGCATCTGCCTGGCGCGCACCAACACGGGCGCGCCCAAGCACCAGGGGATCACCTACTTCCTGGTCGACATGAAGAGCGAGGGCCTCGACGTCCGACCGTTGCGCGAGGTGACGGGTGAGTCGCTCTTCAACGAGGTGTTCTTCAACGACGTCTTCGTCGGTGACGACTGCGTCGTCGGCGAGATCGACGGTGGGTGGATGCTCGCCCGCACGACCTTGGCCAACGAGCGGGTCTCGCTCGCGTCGGGCTCGGCCTACGGAGGTGCGCTCGAGGCCTGCCTCGAGCTGCTCTCCTCGCAGCCGGACCTGGTCGATGAGTCGGGTGTCCTCGACAGACTTGGCTCGCTACTGGTGGAAGCGCAGTCACTCGCCGTGATGCGCCAGCGGGCCACCCTCCGCTCGGTGTCGGGCCTCGAGCCGGGCTCCGAGGCCAGCGTGGCCAAGCTGGTGGGCGCTGAGCACGACCAGCGGGTGGCGGACTTCGCCCTGGAGCTGTGCGGGCCCGCAGGTGCCTTCAGCGACGGCGACGAGGCGGCCCAGAGCCGGGCGTTCCTCCACACCCTGTGCCTCACCATCGCCGGTGGCACGAGCGAGGTGCAGCGCAACGTCATCGGTGAACGACTGCTCGGGCTGCCTCGGGACCCCGAACCGGTCGCACCTCGAAGCGGTTGACAGGGCGGCGCAACTCTCGACAAGCTGCCCGGGCGACCCCGACACCAAGGAGCAGCGCATGAGCCAGCAGCGGTTGTCCTTCGACGACGTGCACGTGGGCGACCAGGCACCCGAGAAGGTGCACAAGCTCACGCGCACCGACCTCGTCCGCTACGCGGGCGCGTCAGGCGACTTCAACCCGATGCACCACGACGAGGTCCTCGCCACGGCGGCGGGCCAGCCGAGCGTCTTCGGCCACGGCATGTTCTCGATGGGTTTTCTCGGCTCGGCGATCACCGACTACGTGGGGGCCGGGAACCTCACCCACTACAAGGTGCGCTTCTCCCGACAGACGTGGCCGAACGAGGTCCTCACCACCAAGATCACCGTCGCCGGCAAGCGGAGTGAGGACGGCCACGACCTCGTCGACCTCGACGTGCGGCTCGTCAACGCGCAGGGCGAGGAGAAGGTCATCGGCGAGGCGACGGCGGCGGTGCCTTCCGCCAGCTGACGGCGCCGTACCCCGAGAGAGGTGGGCGCGTGTGCCGCGATGCCTGCTCAGCTCGGCTGCTCGATACTCCAGAGCTGCCAGACCGTCGTGCGCACCGACCTCGGCTGCTCGAGGGTGACCACGATGGCGTGGGCGACGTCGTCGGGACGCAGGTACGCGTCAAGCTCGGGTGAGCCCTCGGTCCGGCCTGTCCCGAGGGCGAACTCGGTCGAGGTCCCCGCAGGGCAGATCAGGCTGACCCGGATTCCCTCAGCTCGCAGCTCGCGGTCGAGCGAGCCGCCGAGACCCACCTGTGCGTGCTTGGTTCCGGCATAGACGGCCTCGTCGTCGCCGCCGCGAAAGCCGGCCACCGAGCTCACGATCACCACGTCGCCTCCGTCGCCCTGCGCACGGAACTGTCGGACGGCGGCGCGCACGCTCCACACGGTGCCGAGGTAGTTGGTGTCGACCATCTCGCGGATCTGCTCGTCATCGAGGTCGGTGATGCCGCCGTAGGCGCCGACCCCCGCATTCGCCACCACGGTGTCGAGGTGACCCCATTTGTCGACGGCTGCAGCGATGAGCGCGTCGTTGTAGCCCGGCTCTCGCACGTCGCCGGCGACAGCGACGGCCTTGTCCGTACCCAGCGACTCGACCAAAGCGTCGAGGCGGTCTTTTCGCCGGGCACCGAGGGCCACGCGCGCACCGGCGGCGACCAGCGCATGGGCAGCGGCTTTCCCGATGCCCGCACTCGCGCCAGTGATGACGGCGACCGTGTTCTCGATCGAGCGGGTGGGGGAGTAGGTCATCGGTCCTCCGGAGACGTGCGGTTCGGCCTCGTGCTGCGAGGAGCGGGTTCGTTCAGCGACGGGTCAGGATGACGACAGGGATGTCGCGCTCGGTCTTTTCCTGGTAGCTCGCGTAGTCGCCCCAAACCGCCACCATCTCCGGCCACAGCAACGCCTTCTCGTCTGGCGTGGCGGTGCGTGCCGTGACGTCAATGATGTCGGCGCCGACCTGGATCGAAGCCTTGGGCTCGGCGAGCAGATTGAGGTACCAGAGAGGGTGGTGGTCGTCGCCGCCCTTCGAGGCGACGACCACGTGGTCGTCGCCGTGGACGCCGTAGATGAGGGCATTGCGCCGAAGGTGGCCGGACTTGCGGCCCCTCGTGGTGAGCACCAACGTCGGGACGCCCCGCCAGTAGTGGCCGTCCTCGCCACCGGACTCCACATAGCGCCGGGTGTGCTCCGCGACCCAGTCGCTGGCACTGTCGAGCGGCTCTTCCGTGTCGACCATTGCATCCTCCTCGTCCCTCTCAGCCAACCTACCGCGGGCTTCGTGCTCCGGTGCCGTGGGGTGGGAATCGGAAACACCCAGTTCACGCCTCTTGGCGAATCCGGGTCGAAGGTACACACTGGAACGAGGAACCCGTACTGCGCGGGGCCGTTGACAGAAAGGAGCATTCGCATGACAGCGAATAGCTCGACCGAGGAGAGCGGGCCGCCTCGCTAGAACCGCGCCGTCCCGTCGGTGGCGGCGCCGCAGACCCCGAGACGCATCAACTCGGCGTCAACGCAAGGCCTTGGTCGCCGACCGTCACCGGTTGCTCGACAGGAAGGTCCCCGCTCGAGAACGCTCGAAGTTGAACAGCCGTCTCGGCTACGACTACCCAAATCACTAGCGCGATGGCCGGCCGTGGGGCCGGTCATCGTCGCGCAGTGGGCCGTGGCGGGCCGCTCGGCACCGTGCGGATTCTCGGAGCGTCCCCCTACGCTGGCTGAATGGATTCGGCACGGCGGCTCCCGATGTTCCCCCTCTCGAACGTGCTGTTCCCCTGTGGCGAACTGCCGCTGCATGTGTTCGAGCCCCGCTACCAGGCACTCACCAACGACTGCCTGGCCGGCGACGGCGAGTTCGGCGTGGTGCTCATCGAACGGGGATCCGAAGTGGGTGGCGGTGACCTGCGCTGTCGGGTCGGGTCGGTTGCCCACATCGAGATCGCCTCCCCGCTCGAAGACGGGCGCTGGGTGCTGGTCACCCGTGGAACGGAGCGGTTCAAGGTCCTGGCGTGGCTTCCCGACGACCCGTACCCGGTGGCGATGGTCGAGCCGCACCCCTCTACCCCCTATCGCGGCACGAGGGAGTTGCTCGATACGGCCGAGAACTCGGTGCGCCGGACCTGTGCGCTGCTCTCCGAGCTCGGCGACGCCCCGGCCTTCGAGGCAGCGACGGATTTCGGGGACAATGACGAGGCACTCGCTTGGTCCCTCTGCGCCCGGGCCCCGGTGAACGTCTTCGACGCCCAGCGGATGCTCGAGACCGACGACCCCGTCCGGAGGCTCGAGTTGCTCGTCGAGCTGTCGGACGCACTGGCCGAGGACCTGGCCCTGTTGCTCGCCGGCGGACTGGGTTGAGCGAGCAGGCCTCCTTTCGCTCCTCGCGACTGGACTTCGTGCGCGTCGACGCCTCCGGAGCCGCACGGTTGGCTCGGGGGCAGTTGGAAGGGCTGCGGGCCGGGCCGGGCTGGCCGCACGCCGACACCCGTGACGGCCTCGCCATGGTGCGAGACGATGCGGGCGTGTTCTTCCTGGTGCTCCACGACGGTGCGGTGATCGGTGACTGCGGCACGCATGGCGCACCCGACGCCCAGGGCAGCGTCGAGATCGGCTTCGGGCTGGCCGCCCCCTTCCGGGGTTGCGGCTACGGCCGTGAGCTGGCCCAGGCCCTCGCCGACTGGGTCAGCGACCTGCCCGGGGTGCGCGAGGTGACGGCCGAGACCCTGGTCGAGAACGTGGCGTCACAACGGGTACTCGAAGCAGCGGGCTTCGTGCGGGCGAGCGCAACCGAGGTCAGGGGCGACGGGGCCGGACCGGCCGATGAAGGTCTGGTCGTCCTCTACCGCCGTCCCGTCCCGGCGCGCTGAACGCTCGTCCCGAGACGGGGAGCTCGTCAGCCCGCCGGGGCGAAGGCCTGGTCGAGGAAGGCGATGAAGCGCTCGGGCGCCTCGACCATCGGATAGTGGCCGACGCCGCTCAGCAGCTCGAGCGTCGCGTCGGGGCGGGCTTCGCCGAGTCGTAGGGCCATGGCCCGCACTGCGATGGGGTCGTCCTCGCCCCAGATGATGGTAAGCGGCGACGGGTGGCGCTCGATCGGGTCGGTGAAGCGCGCCTGGTTGCGACGCCGCTCCTCGATGTAGCGGATCAGGCGGGGCAGCAGGGTCGGCCCCTCGTTCACCAGCACGAAGTCGGCCATGGCGTCGAGCTCTGCCTGCTCGAACTGCGCGGCGGGGCTGAAGGTGGCGCGCAGTGCCTCGGCGAGGGACGCCTCGTCGAACGCCTCGATGGCGATCTGGCGGTCCGGCATCGAGAGCAGGAGCAGCTGACCGGCGCTCAGTTGGGCCAGCTCGATATAGATGCTGCCGTTGGTCAGCACCCGGCGGGTGACCTCGACCGGCCAGGTGCCCTCCAGCTGGCGCGCCAGGAGCTCGCCCCCGACGGTGTCGCCCATGTCATGGGTGAGCAGCGCCAGCCGCTCGACGCCGGCGTCTGCCACGAAGGCGGCGACGATGTCGGCCTGGAGGGCCATTGTGTAGGCCACGTCAGGCTTGTCCGAGAGTCCGTAGCCGAGCATGTCGAGCGCCAGCACGCGCCGCTTGGCAGCCAGCGAGTCGATGACGAAGTGGAAGTCGTACGACGAGGTGGGAAAGCCGTGCAGCACGAGGACCGGCTCTTCGACCGACGCGACCGGGCCGGTGTCGATGGTGAAGATGCGCCAACCACCGAGCGTGCGGTACCGACCCCGCTTTTCCCAGGCTGCCACGACTGGCTCTTGCATCACGCCTCCTCGCCCGCAGCCTCCCACAGCGTCGCTGTGACGCGGCGCCGACACGCGGCGCGACGCACCCGCAGCGACGCTGTGGTGAGGCTCTCTAGAAGAAGCTGAACTTCGGGATGCCCGAGCTGATCCCCTTGAAAAGGTCGCCCTTGGCCTCGATCAGCTCTTGGGGGGTCCAGGCGTGGTCGCGGTGCACTTCGCCGACCGGTTGGAAGGCGGTGGTCGCCCAGATGTTGCCGCCGAAGACGATGAAGACCTGGCCATTCACGTCGGCGGCCTCGTCGGAGGCGAGAAAGGTCACGAGCTGGGAGATGTTCTTCGGGTCCCACTCGTCGAAGCCGTCGTCGCGCTTGGTCGCCATGTCCCCGAAGAGGTTCTCGGTCATGCGGGTGCGGGCACGGGGCGCAATGGCGTTCACGGTCACGCCGTAGCGCTCGAGCTCTCGGGCGAGCACCCAGGTCATCGAGGCGATGCCCGCCTTGGCGGCCGAGTAGTTGGCCTGGCCGGCGTTGCCGTAGAGGCCGGCTTCCGACGACGTGTTGATGATGCGCCCTCTTACGTCCTCGCCGCGCTTGGCCTTGGCGCGCCAGTAGACCGCCGCGAAGTGCGACGGCGCGAAGTGGCCCTTCAGGTGCACTCGGATCACGTCGTCCCAGTCGGACTCTTCCATGTTGAACGACATCTTGTCCCGCAAGATGCCGGCGTTGTTCACCAGAATGTCGAGCGACCCGTATCCCTCGACCGCCTGGTCGACCACGCTCTTCGCCCCGCCCCACGAGCTGATGTCGTCGCTGTTGACGGCGGCGGTGCCCCCCGCAGCGGTGATCGTGTCCACGACTTCCTGGGCCGGCGTGCGGTCATCGCCCTCACCCTGCAGCGACCCGCCCACGTCGTTCACGATCACGGTCGCACCTTCATTCGCCAGCTGGATTGCCTCTTCGCGGCCGATCCCCCTCCCAGCGCCGGTGACGATCGCCACTTTTTCGTCCAGCAGTCCCATCGGTGTCCTCCTCGTTCGGCGAGCGCGTCCCGGCCCTCGATGCGGGGCGCCATGTCAGGCGCAGCCGGAGCAGCATGCTCGACGCGCCAGCCTCCCGGCAAGATCGCTATGACGCTCAGCGCCCGGCGAGTTCTCGAGCCACCACCTCTTCGACGAGTGCGGCCGTCTCGGCCCGGGCCCGGGTGCCGCCGTAGCGCTCGGTCAGGCTCACGAGCGTGACATCGGAGCCGGGCGGCCAAGAGAGCTCGGCGCCCGGTGCGACCTCACCGGTGATGCACAGCACCGGCGTGGGACCGGCGAGGGCCACCACCCCGCCCACGACCTTGCCGTCGAACGAGGTGGCGTCGAGGCGGCCCTCGCCAGTGACGACTAGGTCGGCACCTTCGAGGGCAGCGCGCAGACCCTTGCGGCGCGCCACCAGCTCGAAGCCGCTCGTGAGCTTGGCCCCGAGTGCGGCCAGGCCGCCGGCGAGCCCACCCGCCGCGCCCGCACCGATGAGACTGGTGACGTCGACACCGAAGCGGTCCCGATAGTCCCCGGCGAGCGATTCGAGCCGCCGACTGAGGTCGGTGACCTGCTCGGGGGAGGCCCCCTTCTGGGGTGCGAAGACCCGGGCGGCGTCGAGGAACGGGGCGCGCACGTCGCACGCCACGATGATCTGTGTCCCCGCCAGCTTGGCGGGGTCGCCAATGACCTCGACGGCACCCGACCCGCCGTCGGTGGTGGCCGAGCCGCCGCATCCGACCAGCACCGTGTGCGCACCTTCGCCGACGGCGAGCAGTATGAGCTCACCGACACCGGCCGTCGTGGCGCGCAGGGGGTCGTTGGCGTCGCCGCCCCCGACCAGGGCGAGGCCCGCGGCCTCGGCCATCTCGATGACCGCGGTGAAGCCCTCGGGGTCCTCGAGGCACGCCCAGCGCGCCAGGACCGGCGCGCCGAGGGGGCCGGTGACCTCGGCGCGCTGCTCGCGTCCACCCATGGCATCGAGCAGGCCCTCACCTCCGTCGGCCATGGCCATGGCTGTCGACTCCCAACCGACCGCCAGAGCGGCACGCCCGATGGCGGCGGCGACGGCCGACGCGCTCGCCGTGCCGCGGAATTTGTCGGGAGCGCCCACCAGCCGCCTGGCGCCCCCCGTGGTCATCGCCCGAGGTGGGCGCTCAGCGAACGTTGACGAGGTCGACGACGAAGACCAGGGTCTCGTTCGGCCCGATCACGCCGCCGGCGCCACGAGCGCCGTAGCCAAGGTCCGGCGGGATGGTGATCCGGCGCCGGCCGCCGACCCGCATGCCGGCCACGCCCTGATCCCAGCCCGAGATCACATGACCTGCCCCGAGGGGGAAGGAGAAGTACTCGCCGCGGTCCCACGAGGAATCGAACTCACCGCCGGTCGACCACGAGACGCCCACGTAGTGCACGTCGACCGAGGTGCCGGCCGCAGCCTCGGCGCCCGAGCCGGTTTCGAGGTCCTCGAGCACCAGGTCGCTCGGCGGGTCGCTCTCGGGGATGGTGACGGTGGGTTTGCCTTGTCCGCTCATGGGGCGAGACTACGCCCCCGGAGGGCGCCTGCCCAGGTCCAGACGCTGTGGTGGGGCGAGCTGGGCACGTCGGCGTGGGCCTGCTGTTCGGTGCGGACGAGAGGATTCGAACCTCCACCCCCGAAGGGACCGGGACCTAAACCCGGCGCGTCTACCATTCCGCCACGTCCGCGAGCGGGCTGCTCATGCGCCCGACCAGGGAGTCTACGAGCGGGCCGGGTGTCCCCGATGGAACGTCCGGGCGGGTAGCCTTTGGGGATGGCATTTGACCTCGGTACGCCCCCGCACGCCCGCACCAGCATCGCACCTGACGCCGGATCCGACCTCTTCCAGCGCATGTTGAAGGAGCGGATCGTCTTTATCGGTTCCGCCATCGACCAGAACACCGCCAACTCGGTCTGCGCGCAGTTGCTGCTGCTCGAGGCCGAGGACCATGAGCGCGACATCGAGATCTACATCAACTCGCCGGGTGGCTCAGTAACCGACGGCCTCGCCATCTACGACACGATGCAGTACGTGCGCTGCGACGTGCGCACCATCTGCGTCGGCCTGGCTGCCTCGATGGGCCAGTTCCTGCTCTGTGCGGGTACGCCGGGTAAGCGCTTCGCCCTTCCGCACTCGCGCATCCTGATGCACCAGCCCTCGGGCTCCATGCAAGGCCAGGCGGCGGACATCGCCATCCAGGCCGAGCAGATCGTCTACCTCAAACGGATGATGGCCGAGCGCATCGCGTTCCACACCGGCCAGCCGATCGAGCGGATCGAGGAGGACTCCGACCGCGACCGCTGGTTCACCGCCGAAGAGGCCCTGGCCTACGGGTTCATCGACCGGGTGATCGACCGGTCCGTCGTGGCCGAGATCGGAGCCAACTGAACGTGGCGCTCGAAGCGCCGACCCCCACCCCGGGGGTCGGCCCCACACCTGCTGCTCTCGAGTCCGACGAACCGCATGTCGCCGCGGACGCGTCAACCTTCGCGCTGCCCGCCGGCTCATTTGCCAACCGGAACAAGACGACCCGGGTCGTCTCGGCCAACGTCACGGTCTGGAAGCGGATACGCGAAATCTGGCGTTCGCGTGAGCTACTGATCAACCTCGTCCGCACCGAGATCAAGGTCAAGTACAAGAACTCGGTCCTCGGACTCGTCTGGTCGATGATCTCGCCGGCGATGACCCTCGCCATCTTCTACCTGGTCTTCCAGGTGATCCTGAAGAACGGCATGCCGAACTTCGTGATCTTCTTGTTCTCGGGCCTGTTGTTGTGGAACTTCTTCCAGACCGGTGTCCAGGCGGGGACCGGCGTCATCGTGAACAACGCGGGCATCGTGAAGAAGGTCTCGTTCCCCCGCGAGATCCTCGCCCTCGCCTCGATCGGCTCTGCCTCGGTCTTCTTCTTCTTCCAGGCGATCGTCATGGTCATCTTCATGCTCGCCTTGAAGGCCCCGCCGGACTGGAAGCTGATCCCCCTGCTCTTCTTGGCCCTCGCGGCGGTCACGGTCTTTGCCGCAGCGCTCGCCGTGTTCCTCTCGGCCGTCAACGTCTACCTGCGAGACACCCAGCATCTCGTCGAGGTGCTGCTCACCGCCTGGTTCTGGGCGTGCCCCATCGTCTACTCGTACCAGCGCACCATCTCGGCCCAGCTGCATCGCCATCACTTGGTCTGGCTGTACTTCTTGAACCCGGTCACACCGCTGGTGATGACATTTCAGCGGGTCCTCTACAACATCCGCATCGCCCCGGTCACCACGCCCGACCACACACTCACCGTGTTCCTCCCGCCGTGGCCGTGGACGACCTACGCCCTGGCAGATGGCATCATCCTGGCCGTCAGCGTTGTCTTGTTAATCCTTGCCCTCATGGTGTTCGGACGCCTCGAAGGCAACTTCGCCGAGGAGCTGTGATGGGTTCCAACGCCGTCGAGATCCAAGACGTCTCCAAACGCTTCCGGCTCTACCACGAGAAGTACACCTCGCTGAAAGAGCGCGTCATCCACGCGGGTCGGGTCCCCCACGACGACCTCTGGGCGCTGCGCGACGTCACCTTCGACGTGAAGGAGGGCGAGACCGTCGGCATCCTCGGGCGCAACGGCTCGGGCAAGTCGACGCTTCTCAAGTGCATCTGCGGTGTACTGCAGCCCACCTTCGGACAGGTAGTGGTGCGCGGGAAGTTGGCCGGCCTCTTGGAGCTGGGTGCGGGCTTTCAGTCCGAGCTGTCCGGGCGCGACAACATCTATATGAACGGTTCCATGCTCGGGATGTCGAAGCGAGACGTCGACAAGGTGTTCGACGACATCGTGGCATTCGCCGAGCTCGAGCAGTTCATCGACAACCAGGTGAAGTTCTACTCATCGGGCATGTACGTCCGCCTCGGCTTCGCCGTGGCGGTCAACGTCGACCCCGACGTGCTTGTGGTCGACGAGGTGCTGGCCGTCGGCGACGAGCGCTTCCAGGGCAAGTGCATGGACCGGATCAAGAGCTTCCAGGAAGAGGGGCGCACGATCCTGTTCGTCTCCCACTCGCCCGAACAGGTCCGCTCCATCTGCGATCGGGCCGTGGTGCTCTCCGACGGCGTGATGGTGGGCGTGGGCAACCCGGGCGAGGCGGTGCGGATCTTCCGTGAGGGCCTGCTCGAGGCGGGCGATGTGCTCTCCGCCCATGCGGAGGCGGCGCCCGAGGAGACGCCTGAGGCTGCCCTCGAATTCCCCGAACCCGGCGGTACGTGGAGTGGGCCGCCGAGCGGGCAGCACGCACACGTCGAATCGCGCCCGGTGCGCCTCGGTGACGTGAGCGTCGAGTCGCCGGGGCTGGCGGAGCACCGTTACATGCAGTCCGGCGACCCGCTCACCATCCACATCGCCTACGAGGCAAGCCAACCGACCGATGGCGTGGTGTTCATGTTCGAGATCCGTGACGTGAAAGAGCAGGTCATGATCCAGTGGGACTCCCAGATCATCGGGCAGTCCTTCGACGTGCCGGCCGGCCACGGGCAGGTGGATTTCACGTGTGACGCATTCCCCTTCCTCGACGGCGCCTACTCGGTGGTGGCCGGTATTCGGAACCACAGCGGAGGGGTCACCTACGACTATCGCGAGCTGGCAGCGCGCTTCGAGGTGATGCACACCGGCCGCTCCACCGGTGTGGTGAACGTCCCATTCCGGGTGGGCGCAGCCGCCCTTGCAGGATGAGCGCCACCCTGGAGCCGGCAAGCGACAGCGACGAGGACGCCTACCTGGCGCGGGTGCTGTCCGAGATTGAAGCCGAGGTCCGTGCCAAGCGGGCGTCGGGAGAACTTCCCGCCCGGGTCGAGCGCGAGCTCGACGAGCTGTTCTTGGAGTTCTCGCCCGTCGCCGGGCGCGCCGGCGGGCTGCACGATGCGCTCCGCATGGTCGACGCCGCGACCTTCATCGACCCAGTCGTCCCGGTCGGCTCGGCGAAGTCGGGCGGCGCGGTCGTGAAGAAGGGTCTTCGCTCGCTGTCCCTCTGGTACGTCGGCTACATCACCCACCAGGTGAGCCAGCTGGCCACCGCCGTCAGCAGGGCGCTGCACATCCTCGACGAGCAGGTGACCGACTTGCGCCGCCAGCTCGACGCGCAGCGCGTGCCGCCGTCGTTGGTGGTCGAGGCCGACTGGGCCAACGGCCCTGACGCGTGGTGGGTCGAGGAAGGGGTACGCACCCTCGCCGCTGCACGAGGACGCGTGCTGCACACCGCCGCGGGCGACGGCTGGCTCGTGCGGCGCCTGACCGCCGAAGGCGTGAGCGCCTACGGGGTGGACCCCCGGCCGGAGCGAATCGAGCGGGCCGAATTCGACGGCACCGACCTGCGCGACGAGGACGTGGTTGCCCACCTGCGTGCCGTCGAGTCCGCGGCCCTCGACGGGATCATCCTGAGCGGGGTCGTCGACGGCATGACGGCCGGCGAGCGGCTGGCCCTCCTCGACCTCGTCGTTGACCGTCTCTCGCCGGGAGGGACGCTCGTGGTGCACTCGCTGTCTCGGGCGGGGTGGGAGTCCGACCAGGCACCGGTCGCAGCCGACCTCTGCGGCGGCCACCCGCTCCGCCTCGCCACCTGGTCGTTCCTGCTCGGCGAGCAGGGCTTCGACGTCCGCGCGCAGCCGGGCCCCGAGGGCCTCGACTACCTGGTCGTCGGGGTCCTCGGCGACACCGTCACCGCCTCGCGGTGAGCGAACCTGGCGCCACGGCGCCGCTGCTGCCGGCCGATCCGCTGGTGGCCGAGGCCCTGGCTGGCATCAAGGCCGAGTTCGGTGGGTCCGATTGGCTCTGCGTGGCCGATATCGAGCCGTTGAGTGGCCAAGACGACCTGATCAAGGCGCTGTGGGCGTTCTCGCGGCTCTATGGGCTCCCCGCCCGGCTCCACCTGGTGGGCGCCACCCCCGACGGCGCCTATCTCGGGGCACTGCGCGACTTCGTCGAGGACCTCGGCCTGGTCGGGGCGGTGCAGCTGGTGGGCCCGGTGTCAGCGGAGATTGCCGCGGCCTACTTCGCCGCTGCCGACGTCTACGTCACCGCTTCGGTCGCCGACACCGAGGGCACCCGGCGAGCGGTGCGCGCGAGGGTGCCGGTCGTCAACCTCGATGGCAGCGACACGGCGGCCGGAGTGGTGCTCACCGTGGCGCAGCCCTCCCTCGTCGCCGCCACCATCGCCCGCCTCCTCACCGACACCGCGTTCGCCGCGGCGGCGCGCAACCGTGCCAGCCGGGGTGCGCAGCTGCGGGTCGGGCCACCCGAATGAAGGTCGCCTTCGTCACACCGCGCTACGGACCAGAGGTGATGGGCGGGGCGGAGACCGCGGCACGCCAGCTCGCTGAGCACCTCGTCGCCGACTGCGGGGCGGAGGTCGAGGTCTTCAGCACCTGTGCCCTCGACCACGTCACCTGGGAGGATGTCCTCGAGCCCGGCGACAGCGAGCTGAACGGCGTGACGGTGCACCGCTTCGCCTCCGACGCAGGGCGCAACCCCGACTTCTACGGCCTCGACGGCAAGCTGCGCCTCGCGCCCCGTGAGGCCACCCGTCGTGAGTCGCAGCGCTGGGTCGAGCTCAATGGGCCGGTGACCAACCGGCTCCTCGCCGCCCTCTCGGAGAGCGATGCGCAGGTGGCGGCCTTCTACCCCTACCTCTACTACCCGAGCGTGAAGGGCATCGGGCACGTCCCGATGCCGGGCGTCCTGCACCCGGCCGCTCACGACGAGCCGGCACTGTACCTGCCGATCTTCCGAGGCACGTATACCAACGCCGATGCCATCTGCTACCACACCATCGCGGAGCGTCGGCTGGTGCAGCGGATCCACCCCGTCGCCGACCGGCCCCAGATCGTCCTCGGGCTCGGGGTCTCGGACCCGGCGGGCAACGGACGGCGCGGCGGTGCGGTGCTCGGCATCGGCGAGCGGCCCTACGTGGTCAGTGTCGGCCGCGTTGACTCGCACAAGGGATCTGTGATGCTTGCCAGCTTCTTCGCCACCTACAAGGAGCGCCATCCCGGGCCGCTCTGCCTGGCGCTCGTCGGCCCGGTCTCCGCCGAGATCCCTGAGCACCCCGATATCGTGGTCACCGGCATCTTGGACGAGGGCGACAAGTGGGACGTGGTGCGAGACGCCAAGGTCTCGATCTCACCGTCGGCCCTCGAGTCGTTCTCCCTGGTGGTCCTCGAGGCCTGGCAGGAGTCGCTGCCGGTCATGGTCAACGCCGCGTGCGACCCGACGAGGGAGCACTGTGAGCGTTCGGGCGGGGGGATGTGGTTCGGCTCCTACCGCGAGTTCGAAGCGATCCTGGAGCGGCTGCTCGACGACGACGATCTGCGCCACGTGCTCGGCCGGCGTGGCCGCGCGTATGTCGATCGCCACTACCAGTGGCCCGTCCTCATCCGCCGCTATGCCGAGTTCCTCGGCCAGGTGATCGACCGGGGTCGGGGCACGACCGGCGTCCTGTGACGCGCCTCGGTTGACGAGCGACTTCGCCCGGGCGGTGCGCAGTGTCGTCGTCGCCATTCCCGAGGGCACCGTCGTCACCTACGGCGAGGTGGCGAGGGAGGCCGGCACCCCGGGCGCGGCTCGTGCTGTCGGCAACGTGCTGGCCGGCTCGGATGGACTTCCCTGGTGGCGGGTAGTGACGGCAGGGGGGAGGCTCGTGCCGGGCAACGAGGCGGAGCACGCGGCACACCTGCGGGCCGAGGGCGTGCGGGTGGTCGGCGGCCGCGTTGCCCGGCACGAGGCCTTCGCGCAAGAAGGGATCTAGAAGCCGGCCAGCCCGACGATCGGGCGGTTGAGCGCCCGGCCGCCCATGGAGCCATAGAAGAGGGAATCGCCGTAGCTGAACACTCCGCCGTCGGCCGCCACGAACCAGTAGCCGTGACCGTCCGAGCTCGGCTCGATACCGACCACCGGCGCGGCCAGCGGGTGGCCGCCGATCGATCCGTAGAATTCGGCGTTGAAGCTGAACACTCCGCCGTCGGCCGCCACCTCCCAGTAGCCTCCCGTGGCGACGTCGGTGGCCATGCCGACCACTGGCGCCACCAGCCGGTGACCGCCCTCGGACCCGAAGTACTGTGCGTCGCCGAAGTCGAAGATCCCCCCGTCGGCTGCCACCAGCCGGTAGCCCCGCCCATCGGGAGTGGGCGACATCCCGACGATCGGCCGGTTGAGGTGCAGGCTGCCGGTCGAGCCCAGGTAGGGGGCGTCGCCAAACGCGAAGATCCCCCCGTCGCTCGCCACTTCCCAGTAGCCCCTTCCGTCGGGAGTCGCGGCGATGCCGACGATCGGCCTGTTGAGGTGCTGGGCGCCCATCGAGCCGAGGAACGGGACACCGCCGAACGCGAAGATGCCGCCGTCGGCGCCTGCTTCCCAGTAGCCGCCCGCGTCCGGGGCCATGGCGACCCCGACAATCGGCGCATTGAGCGGCTGGGAGCCGGTGGAGCCGCAGAAGGGCTGACCGAAGTTGAAGATGCCGCCATCGGAGGCCACCAGGTCGTAACCCGAACGCGCTGCACTGGGCACCGAGCACGTGGCCGTCGGACTCGGCGCGGCAGTGCCCCCGGCGTTGCCGGACAGCGCAGGGTCGTGGTGGAACTCGGGCCAGGCGCCAGCCTCGGTGACGGTGGTCCCCTTGGGGTTGGCCAGCTCGTAGTGGAGGATGACCCCCTGGTTGTCCCCGTTGTAGCCGGCCAGGGTGATGCCGATGGCCCCGTTCGGGTCATTGGTCACGAGCGGCGAGTTCTGGAGCCCAAGAGTGCCACCGTTCGACGAGTCGGTGGCCAGGTCGCCGACAGGCGCACCGGTGACCCCGTCGAGGATGTCCAGGCCCTGGGTGGTCGGCACGAGCACGTCCTGGTGACCACTGCCGGAGAGGTCGGCAGTCACCACCGAGCCCACCACCCGGCCGACAACCGAGGTCTTCCACAGCACGGCGCCGGTCGCGCCGTCGAGGGCGTAGACCGAACCGGTCCCAGGGTTCCCGTCGTTATGGTCGGTCCCCTCAATCACCTGGAGCTGGCCGTTGCCCAGCACGTCGGCAAGTGCGGGGCTCGAGTCCGTGTAGCCGTCGAGTGTGGTCGACCACGTCTGGTTGCACGACGGGTCGAAGGCTTTGACCGTGTCGGTGTCAGATGCCCCCGGCCAGTAGCTGCCCGTGCCGGTGACCTCACCCGTCGCGCCGCCGGCCAGGAACCCGCCGATGGCGGGGGAGGAGTCGACCGTCTGGTTGGTGTCGTAGTGGCAGATCACCCCGCCTTGCTGGTTCAAGATCCGCAGGTGGCCGCCGTTCTCGTAGATCTGCCCCTGGCCGAACCCCGCACTCTGGGCGCCACCTTCGACCAGCTCGTCGGCGCCGGTGCCGTAGAGGTCGCCAATCGCAGCCGTCGAAAAGGTGCTGTCGGAGGTGAAGAACGGCCACCCGGCCAGTGGTGCACCGTTGGCCCCATTGAGCGCGTAGGCCTCCTGCCCGAGCGAGCCCGCCATCACGCCGACCGCGCCCTGGAGGGGGGCGACCGTCAGCGAGGCGGCCACGCCCCCGTCGGGGTACGCGTCGGTTGGTGGGTTCACGACCTGGGTGTCCCACAGCTCGGTGCCCGCGTTGTTGAATGCCTCGTACCCGCCCTCGACGGGGGAACCCGCCCAGCCAACCCCCACGTAGATGTGGCCGGTCGACGGGTCGACCGACGGCGTCGAATCGATCCCGAGGCCCCCATTCTGTGCCGGCCAACCCGGCACCGGCGTCGGGTCGAGGCCCGAGGAGCTGAGGTAGTAGGCGGAGAGGAAGCCCGAGCGGTCACCCACCACCACGCCGGGGCCGCCGGGGAACGGCGCGAGTGTGGGCGACGACTCAGCGATCGGGCCGCCCGCGTCGTCCTCTGTCCCGTCGGACCCGTTCATCACGACGCTCCAGGTGGGAACGCTCGGTAGGGTCAGGCTTGGTGGGGCTGCCTCCGCCGACGCGGCGTGCATCGCTGGAGCGACGAGCACCATCGAGCAGGCGGCGCCGACCGCGGCCAGGCATCGATTCCGAGGAGCGCAGAGCAGCGGGCGCATCCCCGAGGACACGTGCCCGGTCAGGGCGCCCCGGCGACCGCCGTGATGTTCCTCACCACGACGCCGGACCCGGGGAGCGAGCCGTAGAAGGGAGCGGTGCCGAAGGCGAAGACACCGCCATCCGCCGCGGTCAGCCAGTAGCCCGCGCCGCTCGGCGTGGGCGCAATGCCGATGATGGGCTGGTCGAGGTGGATGGCGCCGGTCGAGCCGTAGAACGTGGCGCCCGGGCCGAAGGTGAAGATCCCGCCGTCGGAGGCCACCTCCCAGTAGCCATTGCCACCCGGAGCCGCAGCGATGCCGACGATCGGCTGGTTCAGGTGCTTGTTGCCCATGGAACCGAGAAAGGGCGCGTCGAACGTGAAGATCCCGCCGTCGGAGGCCACCTCCCAGTAGCCGCCGGTTGCGGGGTCGCGCGCCATGCCCACGATGGGTTCGTTCAGGTGCTGGCCCCCCATCGAGCCGAGGAACGGCGCGTCCCCGAACGTGAAGATCCCGCCGTCGGACGCCACGACCCAGTAGCCGTTCCCGTCGTTGGTGGCCGCGATACCGACGGCGTTGGTGACGTGCACCCCGATGCCGGGCAGCGAGCCGTAGGTCGCGGCATTGCCGAACGCAAAGATCCCGCCGTCGCGCGCTACCAGCCAGTAGCCGCCGGCGTTGTGGGTGGTGGCGATGCCCACCACCGGCTGGTTGAGCGTGATGTTGCCGGTCGAACCGCAGAACGGAAGGTTGCCGAAGTTGAAGACACCTCCGTCGGTACCGGTCAGGTAGAAGCCCGACGGCGTGGCACTCGGCGCATTACACGGCACGTTGACGACCGGCGGCGGCGTCCCGGCGTCACCGGTCAGCTGCGGGTCGTGGTGGAACATCGGCCAGGCGCCGGTCTCGTTGGCCTTGGAGCCGGTGGAGCCCGCCACCTCGTAGTGGAAGACCGCCCCCTGGTTGGTCGAGCCATAGCCCGCCATGGTGATGCCGATCGTCCCGTTTGCGTCGTCGGTCACGAGCGGGGCGTTCTGGAAGGCGTAGCCCGAGGCCATGGTGCCGAGCAGGGCACCGGACTTGCCGTCGAAGATCTGCACGCCGTTGGTCGTCGGGACGATGAGGTCCTGGTAGCCGGCTCCGAGGTCGGCAGTGACGACCGACCCGATCACCGGGCCTGCGGTCTGCGCCTGCCAGGCGACCGAGCCGTTGGAGCCGTTCAGGACGTAGACGGTACCCCCCGTCGTGCCTTCGACCACCTGGAGCTGCCCGTTGCCGAGCACATCGGCGAGGGCGGGGCTCTCGGTAGCCGTGCTCCCGTCGAGTGTCGTTGCCCAACGGCTGTTGCAGTGCGAGTCGGTGGCGATGACCTGGTTGGTCTGACTCGAGGTGAAGGTGTTGCCGGTGCCGAAGACGATGCCCACGGTCGAGCCGCCGAGGAACTCGCCGACGGCGGGGGAGGACTGGATGGTCTGGGTGTAGTTGACCGAACAGATGAGCCCCCCGCTCGGCGACCCCGTGTAGGCGTTGCCGGTCGGGCTCAGCACCCGCAGGTGGCCGCCGTTTTGGTACGTCACGCCGTAGGAGACGCCCGCCGACGAGTCGCCACCCTCGATGATCTGGTTCTGGCTCGTGCCATAGAGGTCGGCGATGGCCGGTGTGGTGAAGTTGCTGTCGGCCTGATACCAGGGGAAGCCGCCCAGGACGGCCCCGCCGTTGGTCAGGGCGTACTCGTTCTCCCCGAGGGAGCCCGCGACGACGTCCTCGCCGCCCTGGAGATTGCCGACCGCCAGCCCCGCCTGCACGCCGTTGTACGGATTGGGGTCCGTCGACGGGTTCGCGGCTCGCACGGCCCAGAGGTCGCCAGGGGGCTGCGTGGGCGTGATCGCCTGGTAGTTGCCCCCGTAGGGCGAAGCCGCGTTGCCCGAGCCGACGAAGATGGTGCCGGTCGTCGGATCCACCGACGGTGTCGAGTCGACCGGAGCACCGGCATGGAACGGCCAGCCATTCAGCGTGGCGCCGCTCCCCAGCAAGAACGCCCAGACGTAGCCGACGCGGTCGCCGACCACCACCGCGGGCTGGCCGGCGATGCTTGCAATGTTCGGCGAGGAGAGCGCGATCGGGCTGCCTGCATCCGGCAGCCCGGTGCGGCTCCAGACCTGGTTGAGGGCGATCGCCGGGGTCACCGCACCGGAGGTGCCCGGCAACTCCGCCACGCCCGCTACCGCCAGCAGCGGTACGGCGAGGGCCGCGGCGCCGAGCACCCGCCGGAAGCGAGCCGCCGGGGCGTTTCGCTCTCGAGGCAGGCGCACTGGTCGAGACTGGTTCACGGATCTGCCTCCGAATCGGGTGAACAAGGACTGCGACCGTCACGGGTCACGTCCCGCGAGGGACGGGATTGGGTGCAGATGGTAGTGGTCATTCGATGGGGGGAGGGTGCATGGTCGGGGGAGCTTTCGCTGCGCCCTGGTGGGTCGGCGGGGAGCCTGGGCCCCGACGGGCTTGTCGCTATCATCGGTCGCCATGACCGTCGGGCCAGTGGGCAGAGCGCTCGGCGTGACGGAGCAGCCCAATCCACCCCAAACGGGGCCGCGCCATGCCCGCGACTCGCGCCAAGCCGATCGGGCATGGTGGCGCGACCTGGTCTGGACGTCGCTGGTGATCTGGGCGCTGCGCGTCGGCGTCGGCATCGCCGCCGAGAAGTTCACCATGCTCGCCCTCCCGTCGGGCTCCTCGCTGACCGGCGGACTGGCCAACCAGTACACGGTGGACGCGACGAAAGGCGGTGGGTTGGCCCACGGGCTTCTCCACTGGGATGCGGTGTACTACCTGGCGATCGCCCACTTCGGCTATCCCGGCGGCAGCGGCCATCTGAGCCCCGAGGCGGCCTTCTTCCCGCTGTACCCGCTCCTGATCAGTGTCGTCGGTCACGTGGTCCCATTCGCCACGCACCCCTATGAGGTCGCGGCACTGGCGGTCAGCTGGGCATCACTGCTGGTCGCCATCGCCGGGGTGATGGCGGTCGTGCGAGAGTGGACGGGTTCGACCGATTACGCCGACGCCGCGATCGCCTTCGCGTGGTTCCCCGCCTCCGTCTTCCTCATCGCCGGCTACCCCGAGTCGCTGTTCGTGGCCTTGGTGGCGTGGACGCTGTACTTCGTCACCCGAGAGCGCTACCTGGTCGCCGCGGTGCTCGCCGGAGTCTGCTCGGCCAGCCGCATGGAGGGCGCCCTGCTGATCGTGGTGATCCTCTGGCCGGTGGTGACCCGGCGGATCCCGCCACTGCGTGGCATGGCCCTCGCCGTCGTAGCCGAACTCGGCCTGCTCGGCTACGCCGCCTTCTGTTGGGCGAACTACGGCAGCCCGATCGCCTTTCTCCACGCCGAGAAGTACTGGAACCGCCGGCTGACGTGGCCGCTGCACCCCGTCGAGGCGTTCCTCGTGTCGTGGGCGCACGGGCAGCAGACAATTGGCAGCCAGACCGCGGTCCTCGCCCTCGACTCGGTCCTTGGGCTCGGGGCTGTCGCGGCCACGATCGGCTTCGTGTGGTGGGCGTGGGGCCGCAGGGAGCTGCTGGGCGGCGCCGCCATCCTCACGGTGCTGCTGACGGTGCTTGCCATCTCGAGCGGACCGTCGGGTCGCTCGCCTGAGGCCATGGGCCGCTTCGTCATGTGCATCGTGCCGCTGTACGCCCTGGTCCCCGTGCTGCTCCCACGGATCCCTGGGGGTCGCTCCCTGCTGGCAGCCAGCGCCGGAGTGGCACTGGTGGCCCAGACGCTGTTCACGCTCGGCTACTGGTTCACCTGAGCCCACGCGTCCGCGGGCGCAATTGACACAGGAGTACGATGCCAGCCATGTCGGCGGGTGGGTTCGTGCGTTCAGTGCACCACAAGCTCTTCGTCGCCCCTGTCACGCGGGCAATCACCAACGAGATGGAGAACGCGTCAATACGCCTCTCGGTCACGGTCGACGAGGCCAGTCGGGACCTTCGCCGGATTCTCGGCGACATCGTCGACGCCAACGACGAGGTGGCCGAGTCGATTGGGCGCAACCTCGTGCGCCTCAGCGCGGAACTTGACGCCTTGCGCGAGCAGCTCGTCGGCCTGGATCGGCGGATGGCGACACTGGACGAGCGCCCTTGACGCCAGCGCCCCACGGGCCGGTGCTTCTCGATCTGCAGGCTTCCCAGAGCCCGACGTATCGCGAGCGGGGGGTCGCGCGCTACTCGCTCGATTTCGCTCGGGCGTTGGCGGCAGAGACTCCCGATGTGCTGGACCAAGTGTTGCTGCGGGCGGACCTCGGCCCGGTTGGCGGCCTCGATGCGCTGCTCGAACAAGGTGTCCTCACCACCAAGCCCGACTGGGATCGCCCAGGTGCCGTCTTTCACGTTCTGTCGCCCTTCGACCTGGCCACGCCGGTGCGCCGGATCTGGCCGCGCCCTGCATCGGCGGCCGGGATGCGCCTGGTGGTGACGGTCTACGACCTCATCCCCGAGCTCTTCCCCGAGATCTACCTGACCGATCCGGGGACCCGCGCCCGCTACCGGGCGCGCCGCGAGTTGGTCCGTGCGGCGGACCACGTCGTCACGTTGTCGCGCTCGGCAGCCGACGATGTCGTCGCCCACCTGGGGGTGCCCGAGGAGCGCGTCAGCGTGGTCGGCGCCGCCTGCTCGGAGGTGTTCAGCCCAGCCCCGGACCCCGCCGGGGCACTGCGCGAGGCCCGTGCCCTGGTTCCCGGGCTTGGTGCACACTCCGTCGTCTACAACGGCGCCGTCGAGCCCAGAAAGAACATCGAAGGCCTGCTCGAGGCGTTTGCCCACCTGCCTGAGCAGCTCCGCCACTCCCGCCAGCTGGTGCTGGTGTGCCGGCTCGGCGCGCCCGAACGCCACCATCTCGAGGTACGCGCCGAGCAGCTGGGCATCGCCGGCGCGCTGTTGCTCACCGGTCAGGTCGCCGACGACGCGTTGGTGGCGCTCTACCGCAGCTGTGAGCTCGTGGTGTTCCCCTCCCTCTACGAGGGCTACGGACTGCCGGTGGTCGAGGCCATGGCCTGCGGTGCCCCGGTGGTGGCCTCGGGCACATCCTCGCTCGTCGAGTTGGTCCCGCCGGAGGCGACGTTCGACCCGCGCGACACGGTGGCGATGGCGGCGAGCATCGAGCGAGCACTCATCGACGGGCCGCTGCGCCAGCGGCTGCTGGCCTGGTCCGAGCGACCACGACCCACCTGGCGTGAGGTGGCGCGGCGCGCCGGCGAGGTGTACGAGCGTCTCGCTTTCGAATCCGCTCCGCCACGGACCCGGCGTGCTCCCGCTGCTTGGCGGCGTCGTCCCCGCGTCGCGCTGCTCACGCCGTGGCCACCGGCGCTGACCGGTGTCGCCTTTTATTCCGAACGGCTGGCCCAGGCCATGGCGGAATCGGTCGACGTGGACCTGTTCATCGATGGCGACCAGACCGAGCTCGACGACAGGTCGGAGGCCTACGAGGTGTTCGCCGGCAACGCGCTGGCCGACGTCGAGTCGAGCCGGGGGGGCTACGACGCGGTCATCGCCTGTGTCGGCAACAGCGAGCACCATGCATCCGCCCTCAAGCTCGTCCGGCTGCGCAGGTACCCCGCGACAGTGCTCGCCCACGACGTGCGCCTGACCGGTCTCTACCGCCACGGCGAGGCCCGCGGGGCCATCCCCGAGGGCTACGCAGCCGCACTCGCCACGATCTATCCGTCGGCGACGCCCGACTGGATGGACGACGGCTGGGTGCCGCCCGCGAAGGCTGCCGCCCATGGCATCTTCATGGCGAGGGAGCTCATCGCTATTGCCTCGCACTTCGTGGTCACCTCCGAGTTCGCAGGCGAGCTCGCCCGACTCGACGCACGCGAGAGCGACCGTGACAAGGTCCTCGTGTGCCCGTTCGCCTACCCGGACCCCGTGCGGCCGAAGAGTCCGGGCGGGGAGTCGGGGTTAGTGTGCTCATTCGGGCTCGTCAACGAGGCGAAGTTGCCGCGCCGGCTGCTCGAGGCGTTCGCCCTGGTGCTGCGCGCCGAGAGCACCGCCCGGCTGGTCTTCGTCGGCCCCGGCGATCCTGGCGAGCTCGCCGAGCTCGCCGACGTCGGGCGCGACCTCGGCCTCGGCGAGTCGGTCGTCTTTACCGGGGAGGTCGACAGCGCCACGTACGAGGACTGGCTCGGCCGGGCGGCGGTCGCCATACAGCTGCGCGGCTCCACCAATGGCGAGACGTCGGCGGCTGTTGCCGACTGCCTCTCCCACGGCGTGGCCACGGTGGTGACCGGTATCGGGCCGGCGCGCGACCTCCCGGGGTTCGTCGAGAAAGTGGCAGTCGAGGTGGGCACCGAGGAGTTGGCGGCGGTCATCGGGTCGCTCCTCACAGACCATGCTCGCCGGGTGGCGGCGAGCGAGGACGCCCTCGCCTACGCGTCGACGCGCAGTTTCGCGCATGCCGCATCGCAGCTCCTCGAGATCGCGCTCGACGGTGCGGCGCGCCAGCCGGTCGCCTCATGACCCGGGCGTTCGCCGACCGCCTCTACGACCAGCTCGTCGCCGAGGTGGCCGAGCGCCGCTCGCGGGACGGCTATCCGCCCGGACTCGAAGGCGAGCTCGATGCGTACGCAGCGGCCATGGTGGCGGCACGGGCGGGTCCCGTGCCGCACCCGCCACCGCCCGCTCGCAACTGGCGCACGCGCGCACGGGAACGCCTGTCCCGGCGCAGTGCCGACGATGGCGACGGGCTGAGCCCGGGGCGGCGCATCCTCTTCGTCGTGCAGCGCTACGGCCGTGAGGTGGCGGGCGGTGCCGAGCTGCACTGCCGCGAGTTCGCCACTCGCCTTGCCGGGCGCGGGCACCACGTCGAGGTGCTGACCAGCCGGGCCACGAGCGCCGACGGCTGGGACAACGTGTATCCCGCCGGCGACGAAGAGCTTGACGGGGTCACCGTGCACCGCCTCGGCGTCGACGCCCCCCGGAACAACGCAGCCTTCGAGACGATGACCGCCGAGGTGCTCTGGAGTGGCGCGCCGCCGTCGCTGGCCGAGCAGGAGGAGTGGCGCCTGCTGCAGGGACCCACCCTGCCCGGGCTCGCGCCGTGGCTCGAGGCACATGCACAGGGTTTCGACGTCGTTGTGCACTTCTCCTATCTCTTCGCCACCACCTGGGCCGGGCTCCCGGTGTCCGGACGCGCCGCACCCACGGTGCTGCACGCCACCGCCCACGACGAGCCAGCCTTCTGGCTCCCCGCCTACGACGCGCTGTTCGCGCTGCCGACTCGGTTCGCTTGGTCCACCGAGGAGGAACGTCAGCTGCTGCTGCGCCGGGGAGCACCCGACGCCGGTGCGGTGATCGGGGTGGGGGTGGACCTCGCCAGCCCGGGACGGGCGGAGAGCTTCCGGGCGGTCCTCGGCCTCGGTGCGCGTCCCTATCTCCTGTTCGTCGGGAGGGTGGAGGCGGGCAAGGGCAGCGAGGAGCTGCTCTCGTTCTTCGCCGCCTACAAGGAGCGCCACCCCGGTCCGCTCGCCTTGGTCTTCGTCGGCCCCGCCGAGGGCCGCCATGGATCCGACGACGTGCGCTTCGCCGGCTACGTCGACGACCAGCAGCGGGCCGACGCCATCGCCGGTTCGCTCGCGCTGGTCCAGCCATCGTTCTTCGAGAGCTTTTCCATGGTGCTGACCGAGGCGTGGGCACAGCGCCGCCCTGTCCTCGTCCAGGGGCACACCGATGTGCTCGTCGGGCAGGTGCGGCGCAGCGGAGGAGGGGTCTACTACCGCGGGTTCGCCGAATTCGAGGCGGCGGTCGAGCTGCTCACAGGGCGCGCCGAGCTCGCCGCCGAGCTGGGCTTGCGCGGGCGCGCCTTCGCTGAGCGTTCCTACCGTTGGGATGCCGTGCTGGACCTTTACGAGTCCCTGCTGGCCACAGCGGCCCGACCAGGCGCCGGGCGCTGAACGACAACTTCAGTCGGCGCGCGCCACCGCCTCGCGCAGCAGTGACACGAACTTGGCCTCCGAGCGGGCCAAGTCGTAGTTGAGGACCCGGCGAGCGGCGTTGGCCGCCAGGTGGGCCCGAAGCTCGGGGTCGCCGATCACCCGGGCCACCGCAGCGGCGAAGACCAGCGGCTCCTTCGTCGAGAGCACGATGCCGGCGTCGCCGACTGTCTCGGGGATCGCCGCCGCGCCGTAGGCGACGACCGGGACGCTATGGCCCATGGCCTCGACGATCGGGACACAGAAGCCCTCGTGGTCCGACGCGCAGACGAAGACGTCGGCGAACGCCAGGTACGCCTCGAGCTCGGCACCGGTGACCGAGCCGGTGATGGTGACCGCGTCCTCGAGCCCGAGCTCTTTGATGAAGGCCTCGAGGGCCGGCGCATAGCGCTCGCCGAGGGGCGAACCAACCAGCCGCAACCGGGCCTTGGGGTCGTAGAGGCGCCGGTAGACAGACAGCATCTTGACCAGGTCGTGCGGCGCCTTGTGCGGCGAGATCTTGCCGACGAAGAGCAGGTCCGCACCGCCACCGGCCTTGTCGTTGCCCAAGCGGGCGAGAAGGGCGGGGTCCGGTGGCTCGCCGGCGGACGTCATGTCGATCAGCAGCGGCACCACGTCGGTGTGCCGGTAGCCCGCAGCGATCAGCTCTGACTGGTTGAACGCCGAGTCGGCCACCGCCAGGCGGGATTCGGGCGCCAGGCGCTCGAGCTGGGTGCGGCCGAGGCGCACCTCGAAGCCGACGTTGGGTTCCCACTGCTCGAGCAGCCGGGCCGGGGTGATGTTGTGGTAGTTCACCAGCTTGGGTTCGTCNNCCGTAGTAGATGTCCGAGTCGATCCCGCTCGTGCGCAATGCCCGGGTCAGGTGCAACGTATGGACGCCGACAGCGTCGCGACTGGCAAAGGAAGGGATGACCTGGTCGATCCGCACGACCTGAGTGTAACGGCGGTCCCGCGCCCTACCCAGGGGGGTGCCCCGATCACCGCAGTGCACTCGGTAACATACGACATCAGCCCCAGTAGCAACTTCAGCCACAGGGGCCGACGTCGGGCGAAGTGTCGGTCGTTGGTCGGTGCCCTCTCACTCGTCGCTCTTACCGGAGCGGGCTTGGTCGCTGCGACCCCCTCGATGGCTGCCGCGTATCCCTCGGCGGATGTGGTCGTCTCGGGCCACGGCTACGGCCACGGCATCGGGATGGGGCAGTGGGGGGCCTTCGGCTACGCCACCGGCCAGGACGGCGGCCTCGGCCCACAGACCTACAGCTGGATCGTCAACCACTACTACGGGCCGGCGACCTTGGTCTCGACACCGGGTAACGACAGTCAGACCATCAAGGTCGCCATGACCGAGGACAACACCGCCAACCTCATCGCCACGGCCCCGGGCGGGGTGACGGTGCCCGGCTCGGCGAACTCGCCGGCCGTCATGATGGTCCCCCAGGGTGCCGGGACGGGGGACTGGAACATCCACGCGGGAGCAAGCTGCCAGGGCCCATGGACGCCTGCTCCTGTTGCGACGGTGCCNNCTTGACGCAGTCGTCCCGAGTGAATCCTCCTCGGGATGGGCCACGTTCGGGGGGCCTGGTCCCCAGGGGCAGAACTGGGGCTTCCAAGAACTCGAGGCACAAGCAGTGGCGGCCCGTTCGTACGTGCTCAGCACGCCGCTCGGCTACGGCGGCTACGCCGACACCTGCGACCAGACGTGTCAGAGCTATCCCGGCATTGTCAACGAGACGGCGGTCGCGACGCTCGCGGTGAGCAATACGGCGGGCCAGGTCATGGAGTTCTCGGGTGGCCAGATCGCCACGACCGAGTACTCCGCCTCGACGGGCGGCTACACCGCGAGCTCGGCCGAGCAGAGCCCGTTCACGCCGGTCCCTGACGCCGGCGATGCCGTGTGCATCCCGGGCTCGGGCTACAGCTGCAACCCGAACCACAACTGGGAAGTCAGCATCCCCGTCACCACCGTCCAATCGGTGTTGCCCCAGATCGGGTCGCTCCAGTCCATCGCCATCACGGGGCGCAACGGCTACGGGGACTGGGGGGGACGCGTGACCACGATGGTCGTCTCGGGGTCATCGGGGAGCGCAACGCTGACCGGATCGCAGTTCGCCGGCGACTTCAATCTGCCTTCCAACTGGTTCACCGTGACCTCGAACCCGAGCGGTGGGGTCGGTGGCTACCAGCTCGCCGCCGCCGACGGGGGCATCTTCACCTTCGGCAACGCCGGCTACTTCGGCTCGATGGGCGGCCAGCACCTGAACCAGCCCGTCGTCGGCATGGCACCGACGAATGACCACGGCGGCTACTGGGAGGTGGCCACCGACGGCGGCATCTTCACCTTCGGCGACGCCGGCTACTTCGGCTCGACGGGGAACATCCACCTCAATGCACCCATCGTGGGCATGGCGGCGGACCCGGCGACCGGCGGGTATTGGCTGGTCGCCTCCGACGGCGGGATCTTCGCCTTCAACGCGCCGTTCTACGGCTCCATGGGCGGCCAGCATCTCAACCAGCCGATCGTGGGTATGGCGGCGGTCCCAGGTGGGACCGGGTACTGGCTCGTCTCCTCCGACGGCGGCATCTTCTCTTTCGGCACAGGTGCCGGCTTCTATGGCTCGACCGGCAACATTTCCCTGGTGCAGCCGGTCGTGGGCATGGCAGTCGCCCCGGGGGGCAACGGCTACTGGCTCTCAGCCGCTGACGGCGGGGTCTTCACCTTCGGCCCCGGTGCAAGCTTCTACGGCTCCGACGCCGGCCAGCCGAACGTGGCCGGGACCGTCGGCCTGCTGCCCACGGCGACCGGCGGGGGCTATCTCGACATCACCGGCTCCGGGCGGGTCACCAACTTCGGCGACGCGCCGCAATTCGGGGACCTCACCACGGTCCTCTCCTCCTACAGCGGTCACGTCGTCGCCGGAGCGACGACCCCGGGATGAACCAGCTCCCCGTCGCTCAGCGGGTCGCCCGTTCCCGGCGCTCGACGTCGTCGAGGGAGGGGAACCGGTGAAGTCGACCGAAGCGCCCGAGACGACCGGCGTTGACCCCGTGATCGGCGGCGTTGAGAAGCCGCAGGTCCCCGCGACCGTTGCCGTAGGCCCAAAGCACCGGCTGGGCATCCCCACCCCCGAGGCCCTGGGCGCGCATCCACCCCGAGAGCCGGGCGAACTTCTCCGCCCCTCGGCAGTTCTTGCCTTCGTAACGGCCCGTCAGGAGCCCACCACCGCCAACTGCGAGGCGCGTGGCAAGGACGCCGTCGGCGCCGAGCAGCTCGCCGATGGTGCGGACGTAGGCCTCGGGCGATGCCGAGACGATGACGACGCGGTGGCCTCGGCTGCGGTGCCATTCCAGGCGTCGCTCCATCTCTGGCCGCAGTCGCCGCCGCAGATGGCGCTCGGCGAACAGAGCAGCTCGACGGTCGATATCGACCTCAGGTAGCCCTCCGAGGAGCCGGGCGAAGACCCGCTCTTTGGTCTCGTCGGCCGCGGTGCCGCCCGTGACCGCGGCCCGCAGCAGTTGCGGCGACAGACGCGTCACCGCCCGCCCGACCGGGACGAGGCCGCGGACAGCCACCAGGAAGGCGAACACGCTCCCGCCGCGGGTGAGGGTCCCATCGAAGTCGAAGGCAGCGACGGTCGGCCGGCCCTCCTCTGGATCGTCGGTCACAGCGAGGTGCCGCCGCGGCCCTGCCCTGCGCTGAAGCGTGCCGCACCACTCGCCGTCTCACCGCTCGAGATCACGGCCCGACCGCGGCGTGCCTCATTCACCGCTGCCTCGTCCTCGTCCAGGCCCCACTGCTCGA
The DNA here is from genome assembly GCA_003155135.1 of Acidimicrobiaceae bacterium. Lineage (GTDB taxonomy): Bacteria > Actinomycetota > Acidimicrobiia > Acidimicrobiales > RAAP-2 > Bog-515. Next base: position 31,856 of record PMFN01000016.1, read on the forward strand.
TCGCTGACAGCCGGTCGCTGCGCAGGCAGATCTGCGGAAGTGCCGCGAGCTCCTCGGCCAGGGCCACGGCGACATCGAGCGACCGGCCCGACGGAGCCGTCCGGTTGACCAGTCCTATCTCGAGTGCCTCGGCCGCCCCGACGGCCCTCCCGGTCAGTAGCAGGTCCATGGCCCGGCTGTGCCCGATCAGCCGTGGGAGCCGCACCGTACCGAGATCGACGAGGGGGACACCGAATCGGCGACAGAACACTCCGAGCGTGGCGTCGTCGGCAGCCACGCGCAGGTCGCACCACAGCGCGAGCTCGAGGCCACCGGCCACGGCATAGCCCTCGATGGCTGCGATCACCGGCTTCGACAGCGTGGTGCGCGTCGGGCCCATTGGTCCGGGTCCCTTGTCGGGCACCGGTCGCCTGTCGCCGGTCGTCATGGCCTTCAAGTCGGCCCCGGCGCAGAACGTCCCGCCGTGACCGTAGAGGACGGCGACCGAAGCGCTCTCGTCGGCGTCGAACTCGTCGAACGCGGTGCGCAATTGGGCGGCGGTGTCGCTGTCGACGGCGTTTCGGACCTGCGGCCGGTCGATGCCGACAATGGTGACGGGCCCTCGGCGCTCGACCCTGATCTTCGGCACGACGCTCCCGGGCGCGACGGATTTAGGCACGGCGAGCGGGCGAGTCGGCAGTGCGGTGCGTCACGACACGGAGTCTTTCACGGCGCCACAGACGGCATGCAACCTCCGTCCCGCTCCCGGGAGGGCGGCGGGCCGCCCACCCACCGAATCATGACCAGGTGAGTCGACAATTGAAATGCGAGCCGGTAGGGTGGCCTGGACCAGGACACACGGTATTCCGGGAGGCGCCCGGAGCCGGTATGAGGAGGACCTCCATGGCAGTTCGACTAGGCGACACCGCTCCCGACTTCACCGCTGAGACGACCGACGGGACGATCAATTTCCACGAGTGGCTCGGCGACAGCTGGGGCATCATCTTCTCGCACCCGAAGGACTTCACCCCGGTCTGCACGACCGAGCTCGGGGCCTTCTCGGCGGCGAAGCCCGAGTTCGACAAGCGCAACACGAAGCTGATCGCCATCTCGGTGGACTCGGTCGAGTCACACAAGAGCTGGGCCAACGACATCGAAGAGACCCAGGGCACGGCTCTCGCGTTCCCGATCATCGGCGACCCGGACCGCCAGGTGGCCGACCTCTACGACATGATCCACCCCAACGCCAGTGACACGGCCACCGTGCGCTCGGTGTTCATCATCGGCCCGGACAAGAAGGTGAAGCTCACCCTCACCTACCCGGCCTCCACCGGCCGCAATGTGAACGAGATCCTCCGGGTCCTCGACTCGCTGCAGCTGACCGCCGACTACCAGGTGGCCACCCCGGCCAACTGGCAGGAGGGAGAGGACGTGATCATCGTCCCGGCCGTGTCCGACGAGGACGCGAAGACCAAGTTCCCGAAGGGGTTCACGGCCCTCAAGCCGTACCTGCGCACCACGCCGCAGCCGAACCTCTGAGCCGCCGGGCCCCGGCCCGCCGGTCAAGCCCGATGCCGGCCCGCGGGGCCGGCATCGGCGCGTCCGGGCGCGCTGTGGCAATCGGGGTGCCGGGTAGGGTCCGAACGACCGACACATAGAGGAGCAACAGTGAGCGAGACGACTCTCGAGCGACCGATCGAAGCCAGCGGCACCTTTGCGGTGGGGCCGAAGACCGTCTACCGGCTGGGTTACGGGGCCATGCAGCTGACCGGCCCGGGGATCTGGGGCGAGCCGAAGGACCGTGCCACCTGCATCGCCGTGCTGCGGCGCGCCGTCGAGCTCGGCGTCAACTTCATCGACACGGCCGACTCCTACGGGCCCGAGGTGAGCGAGCAGCTCATCGCCGATGCCCTCCACCCCTACGGCGGCGACCTGCTGATCGCCACCAAGGCCGGCCTGACCCGCACGGGCCCTGCGCAATGGCACCCGGTCGGGCGACCCGAGTACCTGCGCCAGCAACTCGAGATGAGCCTGCGGCGCCTGAAGGTCGATGCCATCGACCTGTTCCAGCTGCACCGCATCGACGCCAAAGTACCCGCCGACGAGCAGTTCGGCTTCCTCGCCGACATCCTCGCCGAGGGCAAGGCCAAGAGTGTCGGCCTCTCGGAGGTCTCCGTCGCCGATCTCGAGGCGGCCAGAAAGATCGTGCCGATCACGACCGTCCAGAACCTCTACAACTTGACGACGCGCCAGTCCGAGCCCGTGCTCGAGTACGCAGCGTCGAACGGGATCGGTTTCATCCCGTGGTTCCCCATCGCCTCGGGGAAGCTCGCCGAGCCGGGCGGCCCGGTCGACGACGTGAGCAAGGCCAACGGTGCGTCCGCCGCTCAGGTCGCCCTCGCCTGGTTGCTCCGCCGCTCGCCGGTGCTGCTGCCGATCCCAGGCACCTCGAGCGTCGAGCACCTGGAGGACAACGCCGGTGCAGCGACCGTCGAGCTCTCTGACGCCCAATTCGACGAGTTGACCGCAGCCGCCGGCTGAACTGGATTCAGCCGGCCTCGCCCGCCGGCGCGGTGGCCTCGAGCAGCTCGTTGCGCAGCGAGCGCTTGAGCACCTTGCCGGCCGGGTTGCGCGGCAGCGGGCTGTCGCGGAACCACAGGCGCGTCGGCACGTTGTAGGCGGCGAGCCGGTCGGCCACGTGGTGGGCGAGCTCGTCGGCCGCCACCTTGGCCCCCGGTCGCAGCACGATGACCGCTCCCACCTCCTCGCCGAGGATCGGGTGCGGGACGCCGATCGCCGCCACCTCGGCGACGGCGGGGTGCTCGTAGAGGGCGTCTTCGATCTCGACGGAATAGATGTTCTCGCCGCCGCGGATGATGACGTCCTTCGCCCGGTCGACGATGTAGATGAAGTTCTCATCGTCGAGACGCGCCACGTCGCCGGTGTGCAGCCAGCCACGGGTGAAGACCTTGGCGGTGTCCTCGGGCCGGTTCCAGTAGCCGCGCACCACCTGTGGCCCCTTGATCCACAGCTCGCCGGTCACGTCGGGCCCCTGGGGTCGGTCAGGGTCGGGCTCGGCGCCGTCGTAGTCCTCGGGGACCACGGCGACGTCGGCGACGGGCACCGGAGGCCCAACGCTGTCGGGCTTGGCCACGTAGTCCGGGCCGGTGTTCATGGCCGTCGCCGCCGAGGTCTCGGTGAGGCCGTAGCCGTTGCCGGGCTGGCCGGTCGGGAAGTGCTCGCTGATTCGACGGACGAGATCGGGGGGGCATGGGGCGCCGCCGTAGGAGACCGAGCGCACCGAGGAGATGTCGCGTTTTTGGAAATCGGGCGAGTCGAGGACCTGCATGACCATCGAGGGCACACCGCCGAAGACGGTGATGCGCTCACGCTCGATGAGCTCGAGTGCGCGCTCGGGGTTGAAGTGATGCATCATCACGAGCTTCCCGCCGGCCGCGGTGTTGGTGATCATGATGGCGTGGCAGCCGGTGGCGTGGAAGAGGGGCACCGAGAGCAGGTACGCGTTCTGGACCTTCACCGGGTCGGCCGCGAGGCCCGCCCCGTAGCGCAGCGTGGAGCGGGTGTTGATGAAAAAGAGGTTCATGAGGTTCGAGCACGTGTTGCGATGGGTACCGACGGCCCCCTTCGGCTTCCCGGTTGTCCCCGACGTGTAGAAGATCGTGGCGTCGTCCTCGGGCAGGAGCTCGACGTCGGGGGGCACGACGGCGGCCGCCGGCTCACCGACGAAGTCCGGGAAGGAGACGATGTGCGTCACTGCCGGCGGGACCACCGGGTCGCCCAGGTCGGCGGGGCGGCCGCGGTCCTCACAGGCGACGACGACCGCACGCAGGGCCGGCAGGTCCGCCAAGTGGGGGCGGATCCGCTCGAGGCGCTCCTCGTCGGCGAATACCACGACGCTGGCCGAGTCCGACAGGCCGAACTCGAGCTCGTTGGCCGTCCACCAAGCGTTGAGGGGGACGACAACGGCGCCGGCGAGGATCGCACCCCAAAAGGCCATCACCCACTCGGGAAGGTTGCGCATCGCAATGGCCACCCGATCACCCTTCTCGACGCCGTACTCGTCCCGGAGGCGGTGGGCGATGGTCGAGGCGATCCGGTAGTGCTCCCCGAAGGTGGTCCGCTCGTCCTCGTAGACCAAAAAGTCGCGGTCACTGCGGGCGAGGGACAGGTCGAGGACGACGCGCAGCGAGGCGGGGGCGTTTTTCCAGGCTCGCAGCGCCACGCCGTCGATCTCGATGTCTTTCATCTCGAACATCTGCCCCGGCCCGGTGAGGGCGGCGGTGGCCTCCCCGATGGACATGGTCGTGGCGTCGTCGCTCATCCTTGGTCGTCCCCCTGTCGGTTGGTCAGCGCCGAGGCCGGCTCGCCGGCTCGGAAGATTGCACGTCGGTAGTAGGCCAACTCGGCCACGCTCTCTTTGATGTCGTCCATGGCCCGGTGGTTGGTCGCCTTGGCCGGTGCTGCGGCCAGGGCATCGGGGTACCACCGACGGCACAGCTCTTTTATGGTCGACACGTCGACCGAGCGGTAGTGGAACCAGTTGTCGACCTCGGGCAGCTGGGCGACGAGGAAGCGCCGGTCGGTCCCGATGGAGTTGCCCGCAAGCGGCACGGTCCCCTTCTCGGGGACGTGGAGCGCCAAGAACTCGAGCGTGGCGGCTCCCGCCTCGGCCAGGGACACCGTCGATGCGGCCATGGCCTCGAGCAATCCCGAGCCCGTGTGCATGTTGCGCACGTAGCGGTCCATGTGGTCGAGCTCGGCGGGGGAGGCGTGTACGACGAGATCGGGGCCTTCGGCGACCACCTCGAGGTCGTCGTTCGTGATGAGGGTGGCGATCTCGACGATGGTGTGGCGTGCGGGATCGAGCCCGGTCATCTCGAGATCCATCCATGCGAGCACGACACGGGATGCTACCGGCGTCTCTCGCTGGCCCGTGAACCGAGGCAGTAGCGTGGCCCGAATGCTGACGGTGCCCATCACCCAGCTCGATTCCGAGCTCCCGGTGCCGAGCTACGCGCGCACCGACGACGCCGGTGCGGACCTCTATGCCCGCGAAGGTGCCGTGCTGCGGGCCGGGGGCGGCCGGGCGCTCGTACCGACCGGCCTGGTGGTGGCCATCCCTGCCGGCTGGGCAGGCTTCGTCCACCCGCGCAGCGGCCTGGCGCTCCGCCACGGCGTCTCGTGCCTGAACACGCCCGGGACCATCGACGCCGGCTACCGCGGCGAGCTGTCGGTCCTGCTGGTGAACACTGATGCCGCCCTTGACTACGAGGTCACCCGGGGGGACCGCATTGCCCAGCTGGTGATCCAGCCGGTCGAGCACGCCTCCTTCGTCCCCCTGCCCTTGGAGGAGCTTCCCGCCGCCGAACGCGGCGTCGGGGGCTTCGGGCACAGCGGGCGATGAGCCTCGAGACGCTCGGCGGCCTCGACGCCGCGTTCCTCTCGCTCGAGGCGCCAGGGGCCCCGCTCCAGGTCGCGGCTGTCCTGCTGCTCGACCCGCCCGAAGGCCGACGCTCCCTGTTCTCGCCCTCGACGCGCTTCGCACAGATCCGTCGGGTCATTGGCGAGCGGATCTCGCTGGTGCCCGCCCTGCGCCAGCGCGCCGTGCCCATCCCCCTCGGCCTCCACCACCCGGTCTGGGCCGACGACCCCGAGTTCGCACTCGACGATCACCTCTCACGAGCGGTCCTCCCGGCGCCGGGCACCATGGCCGAGCTCTCGGACCTGGTGGCGGCCGTCATGAGCCGCCCACTCGATCCGGATCGCCCGCTCTGGGAGGTGGTGGTGGTCGAGGGCATGGCCGACGGCCGTACCGCCATGGTCATGAAGCTGCACCACGCGATCCTCGACGGCGTGTCTGGCGCGTCACTGCTGGCGAACTTCTTGGACCTGGGCCCCCGCTCGCGCCCGGTGCCGTTCCCCTCCACCTTCGACCCCTCGCCGCTGCCCGGTCGCCGGGACCTCCTCGCACACGCCGCGCGCTCGATTGTCCACCAGCCCGGGGTGGCGGTCGATGCCTTGAGCCAGGCGCTCGACGTCCTCGTCGACGTGAGCCAGCAGAACCGCCGCCTAGCGGAGGAGGGTGTGACGCCACCGCCCGCGCCGTTCAGCGCGCCGCGTACCAGGTTGAACGGCACCATCTCCTCCAGGCGCAGCTTCGCCTCGGTCGATCTCGACCTTGGGGCCGCGCTGGCGGTGCGAGAGGCCTACGGCGCCACGGTCACCGACGTGGTGTTGGCGTCGGTCGCCGGTGGGCTGCGGCGCTATCTCGGCTTGGAGGGGACCGACACCGGCGACCTCGTGGCCATGGTCCCGGTCTCGGTGCGCCCCGAGGCCGAGCAGGATGACCTCGGCAACCGGGTCTCGGCCATGCTCGTCTCCCTCGCCACCACCGAGGGCGGTGCCGTCGAGCGCCTCGCCAAGATCGCCGCTGGATCGTCGGTGGCAAAGTCGCAGCACGAGCTGACGGGCGGGCGACTGCTCGCCGATCTGGCCCAGATCGCCGCCCCGGTCGTGGCGACACGTGCGAGTCGCTGGGCGACGGGTCTCGGGCTCTTCGACCGCCTCGCACCCCTGTCCAACGTCACCATCTCGAGTGTACGGGGCCCCGACATGGCCATCTGGTGCGCCGGGAGCCGGGTGAGCGCCCTCATGCCCGTCGGCCCGGTGGCCGGCGGCGTCGGGCTCAACGTCACCGCCATGAGTTATCTGGGCCGCATCCAGCTGGGGCTTCTCGGCTGCCGCCGACTCGTGCCCGACATCGACACGCTGGCGGCCGAGGTCCTCGGCGCCTTCGAGGAGCTGGCGGCGACCATCGACACCGTGGCCGAGGTCGCCGGGTAGGGGTTCCGCGCCCGGCTGCGGGCGCGGTAACGTGGTGGCGCTACGCGGACGTGGCTCAGTGGTAGAGCACAACCTTGCCAAGGTTGGGGTCGCGGGTTCGAATCCCGTCGTCCGCTCGAAGGGCGCGGCACCTCAGCCTGCCGTTGACTCGGGACCTCGCAGGTTCGCCACTGCTGCCTCGATCCGTTGTGAGCGCGTCTCCGGCCTCTTTGCGCTCTCGATCGCGCGCACGTACTCCCGCCGGTGACTGTAGGACAGTCGGTCATACGCGGCGCGGGCGGCTGGATCGGCGTCCAGGGCATGAGCGAAGTCCGCTGGCTCGACCACCACGCGGGGCTCGGCGTCGAGCTCCACTTCCACTTCGATCTCGTCGCCGGTTGCAACACCGGCAGCCTGCCGGTTGGCGTTGCTGAGGCCGATCAGGTATCGGCCACGCATGATGGCAATTCTGCTCTTCCAGGAATGACCGTTGATCGTGATGGTCACCGGCGGCCGCTTGCCCCCACCCATCGCCTCAACTACTTCTTCGGGAACTTCCAAACCCCTCATCGGCTCCGTTGGCTCCACGTCAGCTCGAAACTTCACGATTCACTCCTGCGTACGTGCGTCAGTGCCACCGGCTGATCGTAGGCGGCGACGTGAAATCCGCCGAGAGTCTCCCGCTGCCGCGCCGAGCCGCGTTCGGGCTATTGAGGGAGTCCGAGTTCCGGCTGCCGAGGTCCGGTGTCGCGACTTCCGAGGGGCCACGACGGATCGGCGTCCCAATTGAACAACGAGCCGCTCAAAACCGAGAGGAGCGGCGAGAGCGCCCACAGCCCGTGATCAGGCGTCCCGGGTCATCATCCGCCACGCCCCCAAGGCTGACCAGACCACCAACCAGGCCACAATCACCGCAACGGCGACCGTGGTCGACTCCGGAAGTAGTCCCGCATTCCCGCTGCCGCCCGCCGGACCGCCCCCTCCACCGCCGAGTACGGGCAGTCCCCCGGGAGCGAGGTGTGCCGTGGCGAGACCAACGACCGCCCGTTGCAGATTCGCCAGGTGAGGGATGCGCGCCCTCGACAGGATGGGCGTCAGGACCACCTCGAGCACGATCATCATGATGACCGCCACGGTCCGCTGTCCGATGAGCGATGCCAGGCCCAACCCGACCACGAAGCCGATCAGCACCTCGAGCTCGATCCACAGGCCGGTCTTGATCATCAGTGAAATCGACGGATAGAGAAACTGGCGGGAGTAATCGCTGTAGTCCTGCTGGGCGATGACGCTGGCCGCGCTTCTGACCTGGGATTGGGAGGCCTGCGGTTGGACCCCTTGCTCTCCTGGTGGCTGCTTTACGACCGCCGAGCCGCCATTGGGTCCGTTGCCGCACGGGACACTGTTGACCGCAGTGCCGATCTGCGAAGACGGTCCGATCCGGATGCCGAAGTTGCAGATGACCTCGTCCGCATGGTCCGCAGCCCAGCTCTCGAGGCCGCCTTGCGAGAGCCCGGCCGGTACCTTCACGCCGTCGTAGGACAGCTGCGTCGGCGCGGCGAACACGCAGACGGCACAGACGATGGCGAATCCGACCGCCACCATCGGCACGATGATCGCCAGCCCTGCGGGAATCCGGGCGACGTACAAGGCCAGGCGGGAACGGCCCGTCACGACCAGATGGCGGAACACCCCCTCGGTGAGATCTGCGGATCCTGCTGTGGCACCGAGCGTCGCCGCCATGATGAAGCCGAAGACGTACAACACGCCCGAGGTGAGCGCCGTATAGGTGTCGTACCCACCTGCCGGCCCGTACGTCTTCGGCGCAGCGGCATGGAGGAGCAGGCGGACCAGCAGGAAGGCCGACGGGATCCCGATGGTGACCAAGGCGATGGCGATCATAAGGCCTCGCCGTTTCCGCAACTCCATGAACTTGCTCGCGACCATGCCGAAGGTCGGCACTGGGGAACGCCGGCGATCGGAAGGCGCGCCCATCGGAGCGAGTGGGGCCGTTCCAGCCTCGGGGATGGCGGTCATTGGTCCCCCAACCTGCTCGTTACCTGCAGGAACCACGATTCGAGCGAGGCTTGCACTTCCTCAAGCCGGTACAGCGAGATGGCGCCTTCAACCAACAACCGCGCCACCTCCGCTATCAGCTCACGAGTCGTCCCTGCGGGAAGGTTGAGCACGAGCCCGCCAGCCACGACGTCGATGTCCGCAGCAAAGGTCGTGCCGGCGAGCAGGCCGCGCGCACGCTCGGGTTCCGAGCACTCGATCCGCAGCGTCATCGACGCTCCGGCCAGCAGTTCGGAAATCGGACCCTGTCGGATGACCGTGCCCCGGTCGACGATGGCCACCGCGTCGCACGTGCGCTCGACCTCGTCGAGCAGGTGAGAGGACAGCACAACGGTGCGACCCTCGGCTACGAGGCCGCGGATCATCTCACGCATGTCCTGCATGCCCGCTGGGTCGAGTCCGTTCATCGGCTCGTCGAGGATGAGGAGCTGGGGATCAGCGATGAGGCACGCGGCGACGCCGAGCCTCTGGCGCATGCCCATCGAGTACTTTGCCACCCGGTCGTCCGCCCGGTGACTCAAGCCGACGCGTTCGAGCGATGGTGCGATCCGACCTCGGGCAGCCTGTTCCCGGGCGCTGGCCAGAACCTCGAGGTTCTCCTTGCCGGTGAGGTGGGCGTGGAACCGGGGCTCATCCACGATGGCACCGACCCGTGCCAACGCAAGATCCCGCTGCTTCGGAACGGGATACCCGAGCAGGGACATTGTGCCGGCGTCGGCGCGTGTGAGGCCGAGTAGCACCCGGATGAGCGTCGTCTTGCCAGCGCCGTTGGGGCCGAGGTAGCCGAAGGCGCATCCTCGGGGGACAAGGAGCTCCACGCCGTTGACCGCGACGTTCTGCCCGAAGCGTTTGGTGAGGCCGTGGGTCTCAACGGCCCATTGCCCCGAGGCCGCACCTGCGCTGCGTACCGCTGANNGGCCGCAACGCCGACGAGCAGCAGAGCCATGATGGCGAGCGCCACGCCGATCGGGTGGCCCACGGCGAAGGATGAACTCGAGACGAAGGACCGCAACGGGGGTGCGACGGGACCGGGGCCGAACCAGTGGGTCGCACCGGGCCCGAGTATCCGGCGCACGGAGATGGCAGCCGATGCGCTGCGATGCCCTAGGAGAAGGACAGCGGCACCCAAGGTCAGGAGTGCGAAGAACGCAGCGGCCGTGACCGCCAGGATTGGCCAGCGCCGCGGCGCAGATCCGGCGCGCTCTGGGTTGGTGACACCGCACGCTCCGGCCCAGGATGCGGCAAATCGCCGGGGGTCGAAGACGCTGTCGCCAAGCACGTCTTCGGCGGAGCCGCCCTCGGCCTCCGCCTCCTCGATGTCGGCCGTCAGATCCGCGGCCATCTCGTTGGCGATCGGATCCGGGACGCCGAGGCGCCGCCATTCCACACGACACTCCTCTACGAACTCGTGCACGGCTGCACCTCCACCTTGACCAGACCGAGAGCACCGTCGACGGCGTCGCGCGCCGTCTCCCACTCCCGCACACCGACCTCGAGCGCGCGTTCTCCCTCCGGAGAGAGGCTGTAGTACTTGCGCGGCGGGCCCCCGTTGCTGGCCGCACGCCGCGTTTCCACGAGGGCGTCACGCTCCAACCGGCCGAGAAGTGGATAGATCGACCCTTCACCAACAATGGAGAGACCACGTGCGCGGAGCCGCTTGGTCATCTCGTAGCCGTAGGCGGGGCCCTCGGAAATGACGGCGAGGAGACAGAGGTCAAGAACCCCCCGGAGCAACTGGCTCCGTCGTCCATCAGCCGTTCCCATGTGGCACATGGTACTCCTCCACTACCTTGTGTTGCAAGGCTTTTAGGGCGACCGGCGGCGATTCGGGTGAACTTGGCGCATCCCCACGGCCCGTCGCCAATCCGGATTGTGCGGCTGGACACCTTCAACCACCCCGGGATTGGTGACTGCTAGCTGCCGGTGCGCTCGCGGTGTTTGCACCCTGGCCAGCAGCAGGGCCGACGCTGGCCTTCTTCCAGCTCCTCCTCGGTGCGGCGGATGCGGCGTGTTCGGGTCGTCTCCTGCTTGGCATCTTCGACCCAGCAGATGAACTCGTTGCGGGCCAGAGGCGTGATGTCCTCCCAGGCATCGAGTGCCGTGGGGTTGGCGATCAGCGCCTTGCGCAGGTCTCCTGGAAGCTTGTGTACCACCCCGCCGGGCACTCGCGGGCTGCTCATGGGACCACGGTAGTGGGCAGCGCGCAGCCCTATCGCCCGACCAGTGCCGCAAGGATGGCACCCCCTCCGGCGTTCAGTGAAGGACCGCGCCAGGCGGGCCGGAGGAGTGGATGTTCGCCGAGGAGCGCACGTAGGCGAGGGATACGTGGCTGCAAGTGGTGCCGACGGTCGGCGGTCACGACCGGTTCCCGCCCGG
>PMFN01000051.1:0-2419 GCA_003155135.1 Acidimicrobiaceae bacterium
TACACGCTGGCCGGGCTCGACAACAAGGAGACCGGCTGGGGCCTGGCCGGTGAGACCTGGACGGTCATGGATGCGCTCGAGCGTCTGGGCGGCGAGACCTGGTTCCGGCTCGGTGACCAGGACCTGGCGACCCACCTCTACCGGACCGGGCGGCTCGGAGCGGGGGCGAGCCTCTCGCAGGTCACCGCCGAGCTGGCAGCGGCCCAGGGGGTCACCGTGCGGCTCCTGCCCATGAGCGACGACCCGGTCCGCACCCGGCTGACCCTCCCCGCCGGGGCCGGCGACCCGCTCGACCCCGAGGAGCACGAGGTCGGCTTCCAGCACTACTTCGTCCGGCTGCGCCACGACGTCGCGGTCAGCTCGATTGCCTTCGACGGCGCGGCGTCAGCCTCGCCCGCACCAGGGGTCCTCGACGCCATCGGGGCGGCCGAGCTCGTCATCGCCTGCCCGTCCAACCCCCTCGTCTCCATCGGGCCCCTCCTGGCCGTGCCCGGTGTCGCCGAAGCCCTGGTCGCCCGCCGCCCCGACGTGGTGGCCGTCTCGCCGATCATCGCGGGGGCCGCACTCAAAGGGCCGGCGGACCGCATGCTTTCCGAGCTCGGCCACGAGGCGTCGGTGGTCGGGGTGGCACGCCTCTACGCCCCCTGGGTCGGGACGCTCGTGATCGACGGCGCCGACGCGTCCCTCGCCGGCGCCGTCGAGGCCGAGGGGCTGCGCTGCGTCGTGGCCCCGACCATCATGGACTCCCCCATGGCTGCCGCAGCCGTGGCAATGGCCGTGCTCGATGCCCGCTGACCCACCGAGCGAGATCCCCGCCCCGCTCGCCATCCTCCCGGTGCTGGGCATCGGCGAAGTGACACCCGGCGCCGACCTCGCTGCGGTCATCGCGGCGGCCCTGGCGCCGGCGTCGCCCTCGGGTCCCGCACTCGCCGACGGCGATGTGGTGGTGGTCACCCAGAAGATCGTCTCCAAAGCCGAGGGCCAGCTCGTCGCCATCGATGCCGAGGACCCCGCCGCCAAGGAGCGCCTCGTCGAGTCCGAGTCGGTTCGCATCCTGCGTCGCCGCGGCGAGCTGCTCATCACCGAGACCCGGCACGGCTTCATCTGCGCCAACGCCGGCGTCGACCTCTCCAACGTGGCCGAAGGCCAGGCGGCGCTCCTGCCCGTCGACCCTGACCGCTCGGCGCGTCGGCTGCGCGCCGACCTCGGCCGTCTGCTCGGCGCCTCGGTGGGGGTGGTGGTCTCGGACACGTTCGGGCGGACATGGCGGCGGGGCGTCACCGACGTGGCCATCGGCTGCGCCGGCGTGGCCGCCGTGCTTGACCTGCGGGGAACGCACGACTCTCAGGGTCGGGAACTGGTGGCCACCGAGGTCTGTGTGGCCGACGAGATCGCCGGCGCCGCCGAGCTCGTGATGGGCAAGGCCACCGGCGTGCCCGTCGCCATCGTGCGCGGCGTGCCCGCCGCCTGGCTCCGGGACGGCTCGGTCGAGGGCGAGATCGTCCGACGGACCGGTGAGGACCTCTTCCGCTGAACCTCAGGCGGGCTTGGTGCGAACCGAGTCGATGACGGCGCGCACGCCGTCGCCGAGCTCGGTCCACGGCCGCCAACCGAGCTGGATGCCGGCGCGCTCGACGTCGAGCACATTGCGGTCGAGCTCGCCGGCCCGGCCCGGGGCGTAGTCGGGGTTGGCCTCGGATCCGACGGCCGCGGCCATCGACCGGTAGAGGTCGTTGACCGAGGTCTCACGCCCGGTGCCGATGTTGCACACGAGTCCCCCGCCGCGCGTGGCCGCGCGGACAAAGGCGTCGACCACGTCGTCGACGTAGACGAAGTCCCGGGTCTGCTCACCGGTGCCGAAGATGGTGATGGGGGTGCCGGTGAGGAGCCGGTCGGCGAAGATGGCGACGACGCCCGCCTCGCCGTGGGGGTTCTGGCGTGGGCCGTAGACATTGGCGAGGGCGAGGGCTGCGAACTCGAGTGAGTGGAGCTCCCGGTAGGCGACGAGGTAGTCGAGCACCGCCTTCTTCGAGACGCCGTAGGGAGAAAGCGGCCGATGAGGCTGTGACTCTCGAAGTGGCAGGTCCTTGACCGGTGGGTCGCCGTAGAGGGTCCCGCCGCTCGCGGCGAACACCAGCCGTTCGGTCCCCGCCTGCCGGGCACCCTCGAGCACGTTGAGCGACCCGATGATGTTGACCTCGGCGTCGAAAGCGGGGCTGGCGACCGAGACCCGGACGTCTGCCTGGGCGGCGAGGTGGAAGACCACCTGCGGGGCGCGGTGGGCGATGAGTTCGACCACTTCCCGAAGCCGGATGTCGAGTTGGGTGATGGTGAGCCGACCGCCGGCGCTCGTGCGGGCCGCAGCCAGGTTGGCGAGGGACCCGGTCGACAGGTCGTCGACGACGTCGACCTCGTTGCC
>PMFN01000051.1:2483-9055 GCA_003155135.1 Acidimicrobiaceae bacterium
ATCGAGCCCGTGACCGTTGCGCCGGCCTCGACCACCGAACCCGGGCCAATGACGGAGCGCTCGACGACGGCCGTCTCGGCGATCACCGCGCCCTCGCCGATCCAGCAGGCGCCAGTGAGCTGCCCGGCGAGCACCGGCTCGCCGCTCGCCCAGATCTCGCCGCTGACCAGGTGGGCACCGGGCGAGGGAGGAAGCGAGCGCTTCCCTTCGAGGATGTCCTGGTTGGCCCGCAGGAAGGCGGCGGGCGTCCCGGTGTCGAGCCAGTAGGCGTCGTCGGAGAGGGCGAAGAGACCGCCATCGCGCACCATGGCGGGGAAGGTCTCGCGCTCGATCGACACCCGGCCCGACGCCGGGATGCGCTTGAGGACCGANNCGCGGCGGTTTCTCCACGAAGGCGGTCACCCGGCCCTCCGCGTCGGTCGGCACCACACCGAACGCCGAGGGGTCCCGCACCGGGTGGAGCGCGATCGTGCCCTCCGCCTGCTTGTCGCGGTGGAAGGCGATGAGGGCGCTGACGTCGAGGTCGGTCAGCACGTCGCCGTTGACCACCAGGAACGTCTCGTCGATGCCGGCGAAGTTCGCAGCAAAGCGCACCGCGCCGGCCGTATCGAGGGGCTCGGACTCGACGGCGTAGACCAGGCGGACACCCGACGCGCTCCCCGACGGGTAGGCCTCGGCGAAGGCGTCGGGCAGGTAGCCGAGCGACAGGATCGCCTCGTCCACGCCGTGCTTGGCCAACTCGGAGAGGACCCGCTCGATCATCGGCACACCCACGATCGGCAGCATCTGCTTCGGCGCCGAGAGGGTGAGGGGGCGAAGTCTCGTGCCTTCGCCGCCGACGAGGACGACGGCTTTCATCCCTTGGTGCCGGTGGTGGTCGTCGCTGGAACCGTGGTGGTCGAGGCGGGTGCGGTGGTGGCGGTCGTCGGTGCCGTCGTCGCCGTCGTCGGTGCCGTGGTGGCGGTCGTGCCACTCGACTGGGCTGCCTGGAGGACAGCGATCACGGTGGTGCCCGGGGGCTTGGGGAGCTTCGTGTTCTCCGGGGCGAAGGCCATGGTGATGAGCATGTTGTTGCCGAGCTTCAAGGACGAGGGATCCCCGGTGAGTGAGACAGAGAGCTTCGACTCGAGGGTCGGCCAGTAGGAGACCTGGACGGTGCCCGTCTTGCCGGCGTCGGGGGTGCCCGAGGGGCATGCCTGCCCGTTCTTGTAGAGGGCGCTCCCCGGGTACTGCAGCTCGGACGCGGTCAACTTGGCACCGGGTGTGTTCTNNGCGGCCGGCAGTGCGGGCTCCTGCGTGCCGCAGACGTAGTAGTCGAAGCCGGCGTGCCACGTCGTGCCGACGGTCGGCTCGTTCGCCGCCGAGGCCGACGCCGGGTTCTGGTACTGGTAGCGGGCGAAGATGACCGAGGCGAGGCCGACGACCACGATGATCAAGATGGCGATGTACCAGTTCGTCGGGCGCTGCCCGCGATAGGTCCTGCCTCCTCCGGTGGCACCGGCGCGCTGGACCCATTTCCCCGTGGAGCTCGCTGGCATGGCCCATTGACGTTACAGCCTGGCAGGCACCCTCTTGGTCGCAGGGCCCCGGCCAGGCAACGCCCGGTAGAGCGCTTCGGTCGCCGGATCGACCCAATGGCGCAGCTCGTCGGGGATGCGACCGCCTTCGACACCCATGCGTGCGCAGAGCTCGGCCATGGCCTGGTCGGCGGCAGCCGGGTTCCCCGCCGCCCTGGCCGAGTGGAGCAAGCAGCGGTAGAGGCGCTCGTCGTAGGGGCTCGCCATGAGCCCCGTCCGTGCCGCCCACCTCGCCGCCTCGTGGTCGCCCGAATCGAGGCGGAACGCCGCGAGGCGCAGTGCGAGAGCCGCCACCTCCTGCTCGACCATCGACGCCAGGCCCTCGACGATGGGCCAGTCCGTCGCCCGAAGGCCCTCGAATGGCCGGCCGCGCACGAGGCGAAGGCCGCGAGCCCAGGTAGCCGCGTCCTGGATGGCTGCACAGGCGAACAGCCCCTCGACGTCGGTCGTCACCGACGGCCCAAGCCGGAGGTGTCCCCGTTCGTGTGGGAGGTGGTCCACGCCGGCACGGTCAGCACCCAGGCTCCGGCGGGCGGCCGAGACGACGGAGTGGCGGGTCGAGGGCCGGGCCAGACGCTCGGGCCACAGGGCGGTCGACCACATCTCGGTGGACGCGCCGCCGCGATGCAGGGCCAGGTAGGCGACCAGGTCGAGGCTCCAGGCCCGGGAGAACGGTCGCGCGGCCCCGTGCACCTCGATCGGCCCGAGCAGGCGCACCTGCACACCGAGACGCTCGGAAACGTGGGGACCCGCAGCGCTCCTCCGCATGTGCGGAACGGTCGCGCCGAAGCGGTGGGTTCGCCGATCACGCGGCCTGTGGCGAGCTCAGTCGTCCGTGCGTGAGAGGCGGGCGATCAGGTCGCTGTGCAGCGGGTGTCCGAGGGGTGTCACCGAGCGGGCCTGCTCGAGCACCTCGAGGTCGAAGGGGTGGACATCGGCGAAGCGGAGCAGCTGGTCGGGCTGGCCGCCATGGAGGAGCGCCGAACGCAGACTCACGTCGAGGTGGTGGCGTAGCTCGGTGAGGAAGGGGCTCTCGCTCGTCGGCAGCAGCTGTCCGTTGTAGAGACGCAGGGCACCTTCGGTGTCCCCGACACGCAGGGCGGCGAGGGCGTCGACGACATCGGCGTCGACGGTGAGGGTCAGGCGGTAGGGACGAGAGTCGATCGCTCCGCCGAGCAGCTGGCGGAGGTGGGAGATCTCGGACTTGAGCGTCGTGCCGCTCACCGGCCGATCCCCATAGAGAAGGTCGTGCAGCTCCTCGGCGCGGGCCTCCCCCCGGACGGCGAGGATGGTCAGGATCTCGAGTTGGCGCTGCGATACCCGCACCGCCTGGCCGTTCACCTCCACATGCGGATGGCCCAGGACCGAGAGGCGTAGGTCCGACTGGGCCCACGGGCTGGCGATCAGCTGCTGCTCGACCAGTCGGCTCATGGCCGTGACCGTGGTCAGGGCGAGCGGCGATGCGCGCCGCCAGATGGCGCTCAGGTCGAGGACCCCGAGCAGGTTGCCCGAGGGAGCGCGCACCGGTGCGGCGTAACAGACCCAGTCCTGGACGGCCTCGCACCAGTGCTCGGTGGCGAACACCGTGGCCGGGCGACCGGTGTGGAGGGCCAGTCCCGGTGCGTTGGTCCCCGCCTCGGCCTCCTGCCAGTTCGCTCCCCGCACGAAGTTCACCTGTTCGGCCAGCTTGGTCATGGACCGACCAGCGGCACTCCAGATGATGTGCCCGGCCCCGTCGGTGATGGCCGCCACGTAGTCCTCGCTGATCGCCAGGCGGCCGAGCTCGTCGACGATGTCCGACGCGGCCCTCCGGATCGCCGAGGCCGACCAGGTGGCATCGGGGTCCTCGAGGCCCACCGACGCGGTGTGGGCGACCGGAAGGGCGTCGGCACAGCGTCGCCAGGAATCACCCACCCCGGGATCGAGGTCACCGGTGTCGGGGTGAGCGCCGTCGAACGTGCTGCGGGCGGCTTCGAGCCGGCGTCGGCGTTCCTGCAGGTCCCGGGTAGTGCGGTAGTGAGCCAACCTTTTCCCAACCCCCCATTGGCGAGGATAGCTGGAAGAGCTGCCCGATCGACGGGCTGGCTGACCACGAGGGGGATTCAATGACGTTTCCGACTCCAGGCACTCCAGAGAGCCCGGTGCAGTTCAAGGACCGCTACGACAACTTCATCGGCGGCAAGTGGATCCCGCCTGTTCAGGGGCGCTATTTCGAGAACATCTCGCCGGTGAGTGGCCACCCGTTCTGCGAGGTCGCGCGCTCAGACGCCGATGACATCGACCTCGCACTCGACGCCGCCCACGCGGCGCGAGAGGCGTGGGGCAAGACCAGTGCCGCCGAGCGCTCGAACATCCTGCTCGGGATCGCGGATCGCATCGAGCAGAACCTCGAGTACCTCGCTGTGGTCGAGTGCTGGGAGAACGGCAAGGCCGTCCGGGAGACCCTGGCGGCCGACCTGCCGCTCGCCGTCGACCACTTCCGCTACTTCGCCGGCGTGCTGCGTGCCCAAGAGGGGAGCATCTCGCAGATCGACGAGGACACCGTCGCCTACCACTTCCACGAGCCGCTGGGCGTCGTCGGGCAGATCATCCCGTGGAACTTCCCGATCCTGATGGCGACGTGGAAGCTNNGCCGACCTACTGCCCGGCGGGGTGCTCAACATCGTGAACGGTTTCGGCGTCGAGGCGGGCAAGCCGCTGGCATCGAGCCCGCGGGTGGCCAAGGTCGCCTTCACCGGTGAGACCACAACCGGCCGGCTCATCATGCAGTACGCATCGGAGAACCTGATTCCGGTCACGCTCGAGCTCGGCGGGAAGAGCCCCAACATCTTCCTCGCCGACGTGATGGAGCACGACGACGACTTCTTGGACAAGGCGATCGAAGGCTTCGTGATGTTCGCCCTCAACCAGGGTGAGGTCTGCACGTGCCCGTCGCGCGCGCTCGTCGACGAGTCGATCTACGAGCCGTTCGTCGAGCGGTGCCTGGAGCGGGTCAAGGCCATCACCGGGGGCAATCCGCTCGACCCCAACACCATGCTCGGTGCGCAGGCGTCGAACGACCAGCTCGAGAAGATCATGTCCTACATCGACATCGGCCAGGCCGAGGGAGCCAAGGTGCTGACCGGCGGCGGACGCCGCACCGTCGAGGGCTTCGAGGACGGCTACTACGTCGAGCCAACGGTGTTCCTTGGTGACAACAGCATGCGGATCTTCCAAGAGGAGATCTTCGGCCCGGTGCTGGCGGTCACCACCTTCAAGCACGAGGCCGAGGCGATCCGCATCGCCAACGACACCCTCTACGGGCTGGGTGCCGGCGTCTGGACGAGGGACGGCAACTCGGCGTACCGCCTCGGCCGGGCCATCCAGGCCGGTCGGGTGTGGACCAACTGCTACCACGCCTACCCGGCGCATGCTGCCTTCGGTGGCTACAAGGGATCAGGCATCGGGCGTGAGAACCACCTGATGATGCTCGACCACTACCAGCAGACCAAAAACCTGCTGGTGAGCTACAGCCCCAACAAGCTCGGGTTCTTCTGAACCAGCGACGCGACGAACGAGGGGCGGTTCGCTCCCCTGGAGCCGTCCCTCGTTCGCTCGCCAACCTCGAGGTAAAGGGGCACCATGACGAAAAGGGTTGATGCGACCGCAGCTGCATCGGGATTGCTCGAACGGTTGACCCAGCAATACGGGCCGTTGATGTTCCACCAGTCCGGCGGGTGCTGCGACGGCAGTTCGCCGATGTGTTATCCGATCGGTGAGTTCCGCATCGGTGACAGTGACGTGTTCCTCGGCCGGATCGGGTCGACCGACACGCCCTTCTACATCGGCGGGAGGCAGTTCGAGTACTGGCAGCACACCGCCCTCACGGTCGACGTCGTGCCGGGCAGGGGCAGCGGTTTCTCGGTGGAGGCACCCGAGGGGATGCGCTTCCTGGTCCGCTCACGCATCTTCACCGATGGGGAGATCCGTGAGCTCGAGCACGAGGGTGGTGCGCCAAGAGGGGTGCAACCACCCATCGGCAGAGCGATTTGAGGAGAGCCGACCTCGTTAGCCTGGCTAGCGGGGAAGGAGCAGCAGATCCTCGATCCGGTAGTGATCACCCCACGAGGCCAGAAGTTCGGCCGGTGAGTCGACCCCGATCAGGGTCCCCGTCTCGCGGTCGATGAGCGAGAGTGCATAGCCCATGTCCACGAAGCCGTCGAGGTAGGTCAGTGGATCGCATCCGGACACCCGCGTCAGCATGTCACAGCTGAATTCCGTGGTGACGATCGGCCTGCTGACCGTGAGCAGCTCCTGGGCACCGGCCACGACCAGGGCCTCCGCACCCTCGACGTCGAGCTTGAGAAAGTCCACGTGGCCCTCTACCAACGCGTCGAGGGGGAATACCGGCACGACGGTGCCCGGTCGTCGCACCAGATCGTCGTTGGGGATGAATCCCCCGTTCGACCCGACATGGCTGGAGAAGTAGGCCCAGCCCACCTCCGTGCTGCAGGCGACCGCCAACAGTTCGACGTTCTCCGCCCCCTGTGCAGCCAGGGACGTGAGGAGGAGCCGGCAGTTCTCGGAGTTGGGCTCGATCGCCACGACCCGACCCGACGGTCCGACCAGCCGGGATGCCAGGAGCGCGTAATAGCCGATGTTGGCGCCGACGTCGACCACGGTCATCCCCGGCCGGCAGTACTGCTCGAACACGGCGGTCAGATGGGCCTCGTAACTGCCCGACTGTTCCATCTGACGGGCCACGGATGCATCGGCGGCATCCAGGGCCAGCGTGATGCCGTGGACGTCCACGGAGGAGATGTCGTCGGGACCGAACCGGACGGTGAACGCCGTGGGCGATCGCTGCTGCTCTACGGCCCCGATCATCTTGCGGATGGTCGACGGGTCCGCCAGATCACCGGTGCCGGCTCCGTCGATCTCTCCTCGGATCCGGGGATCGTCGATGTGGGGGAAGAGGAGGTGGACCAGCTCGTCGTAGGTCAGGCTTCTCGTCGG
>PMFN01000033.1 GCA_003155135.1 Acidimicrobiaceae bacterium
CTAGCAGGCAGTCAGCTCGACTGAGGGTCGACGGCTCGCACCGTGTCGATGCTCGCCCCGTCGACCTCGAGGATCTCCGAGCGGAGCAGTCCCACCAGTTCCTCGCCGGCCAGCTCGATGATGAACTCGTCCATGGCCTGCCCGTCGGCCCGGTCCAAGATGTCGATGGCGATGATGTCGCCCCCGACCGCGCCGATACGACTGGCGACGGCGCCGAGCGCCCCAGGCCGGTCCGGCAGGTGGATTCGAACTGCGTACCTCACCATGGCATCACGCTAGGCGATGGAAGTGAACAGGGCGTTTCCCGCCGATTACGGTTCCGCGACCGTCAGCCGACCGATTGCGCTGAGCGCTTCGGGATGTACTCGTCGACGTACGGGCGCCCCGACAGGCGCGAGATCTCGCGCATGAGCGCGTCGGTGAACTCGCGGAGCTCGGCATGGTCGAGCTCGCTCGCCCCGTGGCTCTCCAGGCGCATGGGTGGGCCGAACCGGATGGTGACCCTGTGGAAGGGGCGCATCATGCGCCGGTTCACCGGCTGGACCTTGACCGTCCCGATGATGCCGACCGGGATGACCGGCACCGCGCTCTCGGCGGCCAGGCGGGCCACGCCGGTGCGGCCACGGTGCACCGAGTCGTCACAGGCCCGCGTCCCCTCGGGGTAGACGCCCAGCAGCTTGCCCGCGCCCAGGACCTCGGCGGCGGTGTCGAGCGCGCGCTGGGAGGCGTCGCCACCGCTGCGGCGGATGGGGATCTGGCCCGCCGAGCGGAAGAACCAGGCGGTGCGCCACGTGTCGAAGTACTCGGCCTTGGCCAGGTAGGTCAGCTTGCGCGAGACGACGAGCGGCAAGAAGAACGAGTCGCAGAAGGACTGGTGGTTGGCGGCGAGCACCGCCGCCCCCTTCTTTGGCACGTACTGGCGCCCTTCGACCTTCACCCTGAAGACCAGGAAGAAGATGGGTGAGAGCAGGATCTTGAACACCCAGTAGGCCACGTCAAACGGTACCCGCGCACGGCCGCCGCTGCTCGGAAAGCCGCCCGCTGCCGGCGCCCCCTCAGCCGAGCTTGGGCAGGGCGCGCTTCAGGTTGCGGATGGCCTGCTGGGTGCGTTGCTCGTTCTCGATCAGCGCGAAGCGCACGTGCCCGTCACCGCCCGGCCCGAAGCCGACTCCCGGCGAGGTGGCGACGTCCGCCTCGCGCACCAAGAACTTCGCGAACTCGAGCGAGCCCATCTCGCGGTACGGCTCGGGGATCGGCGCCCACACGAACATGGTGCCCTTCGGCGGGGTCACCTCCCAGCCAATGCGGCGCAGGCCGTCGCACAGCACGTCACGGCGGTGCTGGTAGATGTGGTTGATCTCCCTCGGGTACTCGGGCGCCTCGTTCATCGCCACGGTCGCCGCGATCTGGATCGGCTGGAAGGTGCCGTAGTCGAGGTAGCTCTTGAGCTTGGTCAGCGCGCCCACGATCTCGGCATTGCCGACCAGGAAGCCCACGCGCCACCCGGCCATGGAGAAGGACTTGGTGAGGGTGTAGAGCTCGACGGCGACGTCCTTGCCGCCCGGCACCTGGAGGATCGACGGCGGTTCGTACCCGTCGAAGCCGAGGTCGGCGTAGGCGAAGTCGTGCACGAGGACGACCTCGTGCTCTTTGGCGAACGCCACGAGCTTTGTCATGAACTCGAGGTCGACGCACGCCGTCGTCGGGTTGTGCGGGAAGGAGAGCACCACGACGCGGGGTTTCGGCCATGCGGACTCCCACGACTCGGCGAGCCCCTCCAAGAAGGCGTCGCCCGGGCTCACCTGCCCGTCAGTCGGCGTACCGGGTCCTTCCAGTCGGACCTGGCGGACCTCCGCCCCGGTGAAGAGCGGCGCGTAGATGTGGATCGGGTACGACGGTGAGGGCACGAGGGCGGTGTCGCCCGGGCCGAGCAGCACCCACATGAGGTGCGAGAAGCCCTCCTTGGCACCGATGGTGGTGACCACCTCGGTGGCCGGGTCGAGCTCGACGGCGAACTTGCGCGCGTAGAGGGCGGCGACGGCCTCGCGCAGCTTCGGGATGCCCTTCGAGGCCGAGTAGCGGTGGTTCTTCGGGTTGTGGACCGACTCGGCGAGCTTTTCGACCGCGATATCGGGGGACGGTAGGTCAGGGTTCCCGAACCCGAGGTCGATGACGTCCTTGCCGGCGCGGCGGGCCTCGGCCTTGAGGTCGTTGATGGTGGCGAAGACATAGGGCGGCAAGCCGTTGATCCGTCGGAACTCCATCACCCAAGGGTAGCCCTGTGCCCCGGGGCCCTCGGGACCCCGCCCTCACCCGGCCCAGGTGCCGAGGGCGGCGACCTCGTCGAGGGGTGCGGGCCACCCGAAGACCGCCCAGGTGGCACCGGCGCCGGCCAGGTCGGCCCCGAGGGGCCCGATCGCCTGGGCCCCATCCCCCGGCACCGGCGTCGGGCCGGCCCAGGTGACCTCCGAGCGGGCCACCTGTGCCGCCACCTCGCCGGGGCTGGCCGCCCACATGTTGAGGGCGATCCCGAGCTCGGCGGCGAGGGCCACCGTGCGCGTCGACCCACTGCCGACCCACACCGTGATGCCGCGCTCGACGAGCGCCGAGGCACACGCGGCGAGGGAGCGGCGGCGCTCGTCGGGCGTGCCCATCGGCACCCCGTAGGCCTCGTTCTCCGCTGCGCTCAGCCGGTCGCCGGTCCCGAGGCCGGCAATCACCCGGCCCGGGGCGATGGCGGCGAGCGCGTCGAACTCGGCCACCACGACGTGGTCGGGCACCAGGCCGATGCGCGCCACGAGCGTGCCCACCCAGAGCCCGGGGTTGGCCCGGGCGATGGCGGCGAGCAGCGGAAACGGCGCCAGCGCGGGGCGCTCCGGTTGACCCATCGGCCAGAGGTGGTCGTAGCAGAAGACGCCGTCGAGGCCCGCCGCCGCCGCCTGTCCGGCGGCCGCGAACGCGGCGTCGGCGTCGGCGCGAAAGCTCGGGAGGATGACCCCGGTCCTCATGCGAGGGCCCGACGTGCCCGCAGCGCAGCGCCGACCGCCCCGGCGCGCTCACCGAGTTCGGCCACCACGATGCCGACCGGTGGCCGGCGGTCGCCGCCCTCGACCAAGGTGGCGTACGCACGCCTCGTCGGAAGCACAAGGAGGTCGCCCGCCTCGGCCAGGCCACCACCGAGGACGAACAGCTCGGGGTCGACCACCGCCGCCAGGTTGGAGAGCCCGAGCGCCACCCACCAGCCGAGCTCCTCGAGGACGGCGCGCGCGCCCGGGTCCCCCTCGAGGGCGGCGCGCGTCACGTGCTCGCCGCGCACCGCCTCGGGGTCCCCACCGGCGAGCTCGACCACCTCGACGAGATGCCCGGCGAGCGCCGCCTCGAGGGCCAGGCGCCCGAGCCCGCCCCCGGAGGCGTAGCGCTCCCAGCAGCCGCGCGAGCCGCACGGGCACGGCGGCCCGGCCGGGTCGACCACCATGTGGCCGATCTCCCCGGCGAAGCCGTGGCCCCCACCGACCAGCGAGCCGCCGAGCAGGATCCCCCCGCCGATGCCCGTCCCGAGGGTCGCCATGACGACGTCGTCGAAGCCGCGGGCGGCGCCGAAGGCGTGCTCGGCGACCACCGCACAGTTGGCGTCGTTCTCGATGACCACCGGCGTGGCGGGGAGGAGCCCCTCGAGCAGTCCCGACATGTCCGCCCCCGAGGCGCTGAGGAGGTTCGGGGCATAGCGCAGGACCCCCTCGTGGTCGAGCATGCCGGGCACGCCGACCCCGACCGGCGCCGGGGTTCCCCCGGCGCTCGGAGGGAGCATGGCGTGGAGCCTCCCGACGACCTCGGCCACGGCGTGGGCGACCTCTGAGCCCACAACCCGGCCCGCCGGGCCAGCGCCGGTGGCGACGTGGGGGGTGGCCACCCGGGCTTCGGCGAGGAGGCTGCCGTCGGCATCGAGCGCGACGCCGAGCACCTTGGTCCCCCCGATGTCGACTCCGAACGTGGGCCGGGTCCGCGCGCCCGCCGGCGCGCCAGGGCTCACTCGGGCGACTCGGCCCGGGCCCTCAGGTCACGCAGTGCCGTCGACATGATCCTGCTCTGGGCGCGCATCTTGATGAAGCCCGGGATCGGCACCCGCAGCTCGACCTCGAGGTGGTAGTCCACGTCGGTGCCCCCGGCGTCCCCCTCGCTGAAGACGTAGCTGCCGTCGAGCTTGGTGGTGATGTCGCCCTGGGTCTGGCGCCAGGCCAGCACCTTCGGGGCCAGTTCGTAGTCGTAGGCGAGGGTGTAGCTGGTCGAGCGGCCGAAGGCCGCGGCGCGAAAGGTCACGAGTGAGGGGCGCCCCTCGGCGTCGCGCTCGTGAACGGTCACGTCCTTGATGTCGACCGCCCAGTCCGGGTAGCGCTCGATGTCAGCCGCGACAGCGAAGCAGCGCCCCGGCGACGCCGCCACCACCATCCGCTCAGTGGCCTGTTCCGCCACGGTCACCCTCCTGATCCCGACTCGGCGGGGGTCGCCCGCACGGCAATCACGCTTGGCACGACTCGAGCCATCGGTCAGCCTCCCAGATGGGCGATTGCGTCCGCCAGCCTAGGTGCGAGCCTTGCATAGTCGAAGGATGCCACGGCTCTGCGACGCGCCGCGTCGCCCATGGCCCGCCGCAGCGGCTCGTCGCCCAGGAGCCGGCGCAGGGCCGAGGCCAGGTGGGTGGGGTCGTTCGGGTGCTCGAGCACGAGCCCGGTGACGCCGTGCTCGACCGCTTCTGCCGCTCCCCCGCTGTCGCCGGCGATCTGGGGCACCCCGGCGGCGGCGGCCTCCAGGAAGACGATGCCGAAGCCCTCCTGCTCGAGACCGAGCCAGCGGTTCCGACAGGCCATGACGAACACGTCGGCCGCCCCGAGGAGCCGGGGAAGGTCGTCGTCGCTCACCCGGCCGAGGAAGTGCACCGCCGCCCCCGAGTCGGCGGCGAGGCGCTCGAGGCGACCGCCGTCGCGCCCGGCGCCGGCGATGGCGAGGGTCAGCCCGGGGAAGCTTGGGGTCAGTCGGTCGACGGCGTCGATCAGCACGTCCATCCCCTTCCTCGGGACGAGGCGGCTCACCGAGACGACGACGGGTCCGTCCGTGGCGAGCCCGAAGCTGCGCCGGGCTTCGCTGCGCTCGTCCGCGCTGGGCGGGGCGAACCGGGTCGTGTCGACACCGGGGGGGATCTCCACGATGGGCGGGAGGCGCCCCCGAGCGGCGCGGCGGGCCTCGGCGGCGGGATAGCCCCCGGCGGCGATGACGAGGTCGGCGTGGGCGAGCACGTGGCCGAGAGCCTGGCGGGAGCCCGGGAAGCGGGCGGGGACAGCGACCTCGGCGCCGTGGAGGAGGACGCCGTAGGGCAGCCCGAGCCGGGGGCCGGCGAGGCCGAGCGGCAGCGCGGGGTCGAGCAGGATCAGCGATGCGTCGATCGCCGCCGCGGCCTGCCGGATGTGCTCGATCGCACCGGGTGTCGGGAAGAAGAGGGTGGCCTCGGGCACCCGCTCGATGCGCACCCCCCTCGCCGCCTGCTCGGCGTCGAAGTGCGCGGCGTCAGGGTGCGACGAGGCGGTGAGGACCGCGAAGCTCTCCGGGTCGAGCCGGCGCCACAGCTCCCAGAGGTAGACCTGGATCCCGCCCACCTTGGGGGGGAAGTCGTTGGTGACGAGGAGGTGCCGCTTCACGGGCCACACCTTTACCCATCGCCGGGTGCCCGGCCAACGCCTCAGCCGGTGCGGGCGACGAAGCGGACGTTGGGCACGAGCCCGACCCGCTCGAGCATCCGCACGGCGCGCGCCTCGTCGGCGTCGATGATGACGGCGTCGTCGGGCTCACGCTCGACCAGGAAGCTGACCAGGCAGTCCCCGCACGCCGAGGTGTCGCGCATGGTGCAGGCCTCGCAGTCGATGACCAGGTCCGGAGTCGTCATGGTGTGCCCTTCTGCCGTGGTGTCTCGGCACCCAACCGCGGTGCCACCGCCAGCATGGCGTCGGGGTGTATCAGTCCCCGAGGAACGACACTCGCACCTGGCGGTGCGGATTGTCGGTGTTGAGGTCGACGAGCACGACCGACTGCCACGTGCCGAGCGCCAGGCGCCCGCCGAAGACCGGGACGACGAGCGACGGCGACACCAGCGCGGGCAGGAGGTGGTCCGCGCCGTGGCCGGTCGCCCCGTGGCGGTGGCGGTAACGGTCGTCTCGGGGAATGAGCCGCTCGAGGGCGTCAAGGAGGTCGGCCTCCGAGCCCGAGCCCACCTCCATCAGGGCCAGACCGGCGGTGGCGTGGGGGGCGAAGACCGAGCAGAGCCCGTCACCGCGTCCGGCGCAGAAGTCGCCCACCGACGTGGTGAGGTCGACGATGCGCGACCTCCTCGTGTCGACGTCGAGGACGACCGAGTCCATCAGCGCCCCCTCCCACCCGGCGCCAGCCGTGGAGCCTCGATCGTCGGCTCGCCCCGTCGCGCCGAGGCCACCAGGGCGGCGACCTGTGCCACACCCCAGGCGAGGCCCTCGGTCACGACCGAGCGCACCGAGCCGTCGACGAGCGAGAAGAAGGGAGCGGCGCTCACCCCGTAGGCGGGGAACGCTGCTGGCGCGCACACGACCAAAGCGCCTCTCGCTGCAGCAGTCGTGGCTGAGGCCCCCGGGGCGCGCACCACCGTCACGACGTGTTCGTCACTCGCCAGCCCCGAGCCGACGGGATCGGTGGCCGCATCCCAGAAGTCCCGGCACCCGTCGCACTCCTCTCCGAGGAAGAGGAGCAGCGTCCACCGACCCGGGGTGAGCACGGTTACCGTCACCGGGTCCCCGACCGGCGTGGTGCCACCGAAGTCGGCGGGCGTCGGGGCGGGCTGCCCGCGATAGGTGGGTATGGCGACGGCGCTCTCGAGCGACGGAGGCCGCTGCCCGGCGCTCACGGGGCGCTCGGGCCGCTCTCGGATGGCACGGCGTCATCGGAGGTCTCAGGCGCCGCGCTCAGCACCTCGACGCCGCGACCGTGTCCGCACCAGCGACACGCCACCTCGTCGGTGCGCTCGTTGAGCACCACTTCGTCATCGACGACGAGATCGCCGCCCACCGTGAAGTGCTGGAACTGGCGGGTCGTGCGAGTCGAGGTGACGTCGAAGCGGGTCAGGTTGCCGCATGCGGTGCAGCGGTAGCGGGTCGTGCTCATCGGCCCCACGGTACTCGGGCGACCGGGGCGCTCCACCTCAAAGCCGGCTCAACAACTCTGCCTTTTTCGTCTCGAACTCACTGGCGGTCACGATCCCCCGGCGGCGCAGGTCGTCGAGGGCGATCAGCTGCTCGGCGATGCCGCTGCCCGTGGCCGTTGCTCCCGGCAGCGTGCTGGGAAGCCCATGCGGGGGCGTCGCCATCGCCTGGGGGGCCATTCGCGGTACCCACTCCTCATCGTCGGTCGCCTCCGCGTAGGCGCCGCTCGCCACGTCGAGCTCATGGTTGAGCACCCGCTGGAAAGCGCGGGGCTGGCGGACATCGTCGATGGCGATCGACTCGTCGCCGGCGATCTCGATCACGACGCGCCCGGTGCCGAGCGCCCGTTGGACGATGCTCTGGCGGACGTGGACCTCGGCGATTCGGACGAGCCGGATCTGGACGAGGTCGCGCACGAGCAGCCCGCGGCGCAGCACTACGCGTGACGTCGTCACCACGAGGCTCGTCGCCAGCCAGCGCGCCAGCCGCACGCCCAGCCACGCCAAGCAGGCGGCCACCACCGCGGCCAGCACCCAGTCGAGTGCGATCGGCTGACTCGGGAAGAAGGCAACGAGGGTGATGGCGCCGGCGACCGCTACCGCGCTCAGCAGCAGCGGCGCAGTGAGCATGCTCCAGTGCGGGCGCACGTCGAGGACGACGCGCTCACCGTCGTCGAGCACTCGTCGCGAGATCGGCACGATCCGATCGTAACGGGCGCTCCTCGGGCCGTCGGGGCACCTGCACGAAGGGCCATAGGGTGAGAGCACATCTCGAACCGAGGAGGGCCGATGGCCGCGTCCGACGTCACACCCGACCAGCTCCGCCAGCGCCTGAGCGGTGGCGAGGACCTCTACCTCCTCGACGTGCGCGAGCCCGACGAGGTGCTCGAGTGGGCATTCCCCGGCGCCGTCAACATCCCCCTGGGCGAGCTCGGGGGGCGCACCGCGGAGCTCCCGACCGATCGCCCGATCGTGGTGCTGTGCCACTCGGGTGTGCGCTCGGCGGCCGCCGCCGACGCCCTCGAGCGCAGCGGGTGGGCGGCCGCCAACCTCGCCGGCGGTGCGGTTGCGTGGGTGGCCAGCGAGTCCTGAGCTCGACACCCTGCGCGTCGAGCTTGAGAGCTCGGCCAAGGCGATGACGTTGAAGAGCGACCCGCGCGGGTCGGCGAGGAGGGCGAAGCAACGGCACGCCGGGTTCGCAGGCAGTCAACTCCACGGCGGACCTCTTTGCTCTTCGCGCACCTCGCTGCGGCGCTCGTGCCAGTGCCCGCTGGCCGGCGCGGCTGGCGGATCGGCGGCCGGTCATGGGCATCGCCGCACGTCAATGGCATGATGGCGAGGTGCTGGACGGGGGATGCGAGCGCCGAGCGGGGCGACGGGGGCCCCGGACGCGGCCCGACGCCGGGTCATGACCCCCTCGGTCCCGCGGCCCGACCGGCTCGCCCAGGCCATCGCCGAGCAGGTGGTCAAGGTGGTCGTCGACGCGCTCGACATCAACGCCCTGCTGGCGCGCATCGATGTCAGTGCACTCCTCGACCGGGTTGACATGAACGAGGTGGTGGCCAAGATCGACATCGACGAGCTGGTGGCACGGCTCGACGTGGACGCCCTCATCAGCCGGGTGGACGTGGACGCGCTGATCGGCCGGGTCGATGTGAACCACATCATCGAGCGGGTGGACGTCGACCAGGTGGTCGCCCGCGTGGACGTGGACCAGGTCGTCGCACGCGTCGATGTCGAAGCCGTGGTCGACCGGGTCAACGTCGACAAGCTGATCGCCAGCGTGGACATCGACAAGCTGATCGAGCAGACCGAGCTCGGCTCGATCATCGCCCGCTCCACCACCGGCGTGGCCGGCGAGGTGCTCGACGTGGTGCGCGCACAAGGTGTCGGGCTCGATGACTTCGTGGCCCGCTGGTCGGCGCGCATCCTGCGGCGCAAGCCCGGGACCCTCCCGCTCGGGCCACCCCTGCTGGTCGGGCGCACCAAGGAGCCGGTTGCCGCCATCGAGGCCTCGGGTGGCACGACATGACGAACGTGGAGCAGGCCATCGGAGGCCCGGTGGTCGGCCGGCAGGGCAACTACGCCGGCGCGGTGAGCCGACTCGTGGCCTTCGCGGCCGACATCGGCATTTCATGGGGGCTGTATTCCCTGGGCGTGGCCGGGGTCACGCTGTTCACGAGCCTGGTCAGCGGGCACTCGTTCTCGATCGCCAAGCACCGGCTGCTGGCGTTGGTCGTGGTCGTGGTCTGGGAGTTCATCTATTTCACCTACCAGTGGGCGGTGAGCGGCAAGACCCTCGGGATGGCCATCTTCGGCATCAAGGTGGTCAGCGCCGAGGGCGCGCCCATTGGCTTCAAGGCAGCCACCATCCGCACGATCACGCTGCCCATCAGCATCTTCTTCTTCGGGATCGGGCTGATCGGGATCATCGTCCAACGCGAACGACGCGCCTTTCACGATCTGTGCGCCCACACCTGTGTCGTCTATGCGTGGGACGCCCGCGCCGCTCGGCTGCGCTGGCTCGCCAAGAACGACCCGGCCACTCCCGCCCACGGCTCCTGACCCCGGCCCAGAAGGGCGGAAGGGGCGGAGCGGGGTACGACGGTAACGTGGGTGCGTGGACGAACAGATCTCCGACCTCGATCTGCTCGCCTCCTCCCTGCAGGCGGACACCGGTGACGTCCGAGTCCTCTTGAAGGTGCTGGTGCAGCGCCTGGCAGGCGCCCTGGGCGACCGCCTGCACGTCGAGCGGGGGCGCGGCCGGTTCAAGAAGACCGATGACATCGCCCAGCTCATCGTCGACCTCGGCGACGACCAGCTCATCGCCACCGTCGAAGGCGGTCGCCTCGACTGTGTGGTGGCGAGATCGAGTGGCGGGATCCGCATCCGCTCGACGAAGGTCACGATGGACGAGTGGCTCCGGCGCCTGCTCGGTGCACTACGCGATGAAGCCGCAACCAGCGAGGCGACCCGCCTCGCGCTCGAGTCGATAGTGATCGGAGACGGCACAGATGGCTGACGAAGAGATCGGCGAGACCGAAGTCGCCACCGACGAAGAGGCGGCCCACCCGTTCTTCGAGGGGGCGCAGCTCCCGCCCGACGCTGCCCGCCGGCTGGCCGAGCTCGAGGACCGCCCGGGCCACAAGGGGATGTTCACCTCGGACCTGTCGGTCAACGAGTTCCTCCTCATCAAAGAGGTCGGGTTCCACCCGGTGGGCTTCGTGATGGGCAGCTCCATCTACCACCTGGGCATCCAGACTCGTCGCTGGTCCCAGAGCCAGGAGCTCGCCAAGCTGACCGAGGCGATGTACAACGCACGCGAGTTGGCCATGAACCGCATGGACGCCGAGGCCCTCGAGCTCGGAGCCGACGGCGTGGTCGGCGTGCGCCTCGACGTCAACTACTACGAGTGGGGCTCGGACACGGCCGAGTTCATCGCGGTGGGCACGGCCGTCAAGGCCGAGGACGGGAAGAGCTACCGCAACAATCAGGGCAAGCCGTTCACGTCGGACCTCTCCGGGCAGGATTTCTGGACGCTGCTCCAGACCGGCCACGTCCCCCTCGGGCTCGTGATGGGCACCTGCGTCTACCACATCGCCCATCGCTCCTTGGGCCAGACGGTGCGCTCGGCGGGCCAGAACATCGAGCTGCCCAACTTCACCCAGGCGCTCTACGAGGCACGCGAGCTGGCGATGACCCGCATGCAGGACGAGGCCAACGAGCTCGGCGCCACCGGCATCGTCGGGGTGCGCCTCGAGGAGAAGACCCACATGTGGGGGGACCACACCATCGAGTTCCTCTCCCTTGGCACGGCCGTGGTCAAGACCGAGGGCGAGCACCAGATCCCCGTCCCCCAGACCATCATTTCCCTCGACGGCTGAGGTGCCCCCCTCCGACCTGCCCGAAGCGGCAACCGAGCGTTTGGGCCACGGCGCGTGGTCCTCGGCCCTGTCGGTGCCGGACTTCGCCTCGACCCTCGCCCTCGGCCTCGAGCCGGTGGGCTTCGTGCAGGGCTACTGCGTGATGCAGTGGTCCTGGTACCAGCAGGGCACGACCGCGCCGTTCCTCGGCGGGTACGGCCAGCCCGTCGCCAATGCCGGTTCCTACAGCGAGGTCTACCGCTGCCCCCACGGCATGGTGAGCGCCGAGCACCGGACCTTTGGCTACAACTGGGAACAGGACTGGCTCGAGACGAGCTGGGCGCAGGGGTGGGGCCTCGCCTACCAGCGCATGATGGAAGAGGCTGAGGCCTCCGGCGCCCACGGGGTCATCGGGGTGCTCGACGCCGCCGCCCCGCTGGCGGGGTCCTCGACCATCGAATACTCGATCAGGGGGACCGCGGTGGTCGTGCCGGACTCGCCCAGGCCCTCGCGCATCTTCTCAACCTTCCTTTCGGGTGCACGCCTGGCCAAGCTGATCGAGGCCGGGTACACGCCGGTGTCGGTGGTGGCCGCCATGAGCTCGGTGCAGATGATCGGCTACTGCATCACCCGCTACCAGATGTCCGGTCAGGCGAACATGGGATGGCTCGGTTCGGTGGCCGGGGTGTCGTCCATCGCCCAGGTCGGCAAGGCGCAGAGCGCGGCTCGCCACCTGGCACGCGCCAAGGTGCGGGCCCAGCTCGGCTCGGACAGCCTCCACGGCGCGCATCTCGACCAGTCGACCCGCGAGTTCGGCGAGGGCGACATGGCCATCCAGTGCGTGATCAAGGGAACGCGCGTGCGCCGGTTCAAGGACTTCAACCCCCTGCCCCATCCCACCACCGTGGTGCCCCTGCGATGACCGACGAACTCCGCCAGGCCATGGCCGCACTCGGCGCGGGCGCACCCCACGCGAGCTCCACCAACCCCGGCGCCACCTCGGACCTCTCCATCGACGAGGCGCTGCTCTTGCACTCGATCGGGTGGGAGCCGGTCGACCTGGTCTTCGGCGTGGGGTGGTGGTCGATCCCGTGGGGCGCTTTCCAGACCTGGCAGGCCGGTGAGGTGACCGCCGCTTCGGACGCGTTCGGCGGCGCCATGCGCGAGGCTTCCGAGCAACTCCGCCACGAGAGCGCTCGGGCGGGCGGTGCCGGAGTCGTCGGCGTCGAGATCGACATCAGCGTCCACTCGCACCACGTCGACGTGACCCTGACGGGCACCGCGGTGCGCCGCATCGGCGAGAAGCCGAGTGGGGACGAGTTCCTCTCGGATCTCTCGGCTCGCGACTTCTCGCTGCTCATTCGCGCTGGATGGATGCCGCGTGGGTTGGTGGCCGGCGCCAGCTTCGTCATCGCCCCCCGTCGTTCCGCCCGGCAGTGGGCGGCCCAAAAGGGCCAGAACGTGGAGTTGCCCAACCTGACCGAGGCGCTCTACCTGGCACGGGAGCGGGCCATGGACTCGATGCAGCAAATGGGCCTCGGACTGCACGCGGACGGCGTGGTCAACGTGAAGCTGCGCGAGGGTCCGCTCGGGCACAACCCGCGCATCATCCAGTTCGTGGCGGTCGGGACCGCGGTCAAGCTCGCTGACAGCGGCCACCGCTCGGTTGAGCCGATGATGGTGGTGCCCCTCGACGACCCGGTACTCGCGTTCGAGGCCGCGAGCTTGCGAGCCAAGCCGGGCAGCTGAGGCTCGCTTTCGCCCGCTTCTCGCCGGGCCGGTCTCTACACTCTGGCCTTCGCAGCGAACCGAGAAAGGCGGCCACCGTGTCGTTCGTCAAGATCGAGAGGCCGCGGGAGGGCGTCGCCCTCGTGACCCTGGACCGCCCCGAGCGGATGAACGCCATGGCGTTCGACGTGATGATCCCGCTTCGCGAGTCGCTGCAGGCCTTGGGGCGCGACAACACCGTGCGCGTGGTCGTGCTCACCGGCGCCGGGCACGGCTTCTGCTCGGGTGCCGACTTGGAGGATCCTGGCGCGCTCCCCAACATTGAGGGGCTCGGGCTCCCGACCATCGCCCTGCGCTCGATGGAGCTGCTCGACGAGGTGATACGGACGCTGCGGCGCCTGCACCAACCGGTGATCGCCGCAGTCAACGGGGCGGCCATCGGCGGGGGCTTCTGCCTGGCCATGGCGAGCGACATCAGGGTGGCCGGCGTCCCTGCCTACTTCCGGGCGGCGGGCATCAACAACGGACTCACCGCGAGTGAGCTCGGGCTGAGCTACCTCTTGCCCCGGGCCATCGGCAGCGCCCGTGCGGCCGAGATCATGTTGACCGGTCGAGATGTCGACGCCGAGGAGGCCGCACGCATCGGCCTGGTGAGCCACGTCGTCGCCTCCGACCAGCTCCTCGCCACCTGCTTCGACATCGCCGAGCGCATCACCGGCTTCAGCCAGGCTGGCATCGAGCTCACCAAACGCTCGCTGTGGGCCTCGCTCGACGCCTCGAGCCTCGAGACGCACATGGACGCAGAGGGCCTGGGCCAGCTGTTCGTGCGGCTCACGACCAAGAACTTCGAAGAGGCGGTGCGGGCCCGCCGTGACAAGCGCCCTCCCGAGTTCACCGATTGAGCAGCGACGCTCAGCGCGAGTTCATGAGGGAGTCGGCCGCCATCTCGAAGTAGGAGAGCAACTCCTCTTCGTCGCCGGCGTCGAGGCCCGCACCCCGCACGGCGTCGGCCATGTGGCGCAACCACGCGTCGCGCTCGAGCGGCCCGATGACGAACGGCGCGTGGCGCATGCGCAGGCGCGGGTGGCCCCGCTCCTCGTTGTACGTGGTGGGCCCTCCCCAGTACTGGCTGAGGAAGAGGGCGAGGTGGGCCTTCGACTCGTTCAGGTCCTCGGGGTAGAGGGGCCGCAGCACGGGGTCGCCGCCGACGCCCAGGTAGAAGCGGCCCACGAGATCGAAGAAGAACTGCTCTCCTCCGACCCTGTCGTACATCGTCTCCACGGACACCGACGGTAGACGCTCCAGGGAGGCTGCCGCCCACGGGCCGCTTCGGGGGGCCCGTGGATCCCACGGGGACGCACTCGCGTAGTATCGCTGCGGTGTCAGGGGCTCGTCGGGCCCCTTGCGGGTGTAGCTCAATGGTAGAGCTCCAGCCTTCCAAGCTGGCCATGCGGGTTCGATCCCCGTCACCCGCTCTCAGCGAGACGACCTTTTGTGGCTCTTCGGATCTAAGCGGGGTGCGGTCGCCCGAAAAGGCTCGCGCTCGCGATAGTTGCCTCGCCCGGATCGGCAC
>PMFN01000050.1 GCA_003155135.1 Acidimicrobiaceae bacterium
AGTCCCATCTCTTCTGAAGCCCTGAACCGGAGAGCCCCAGAATGACGAATTGGAACAAGCTCTACCTAGTAGCCCAGGAATAACCCCAGGTCAGTGGCCTGCATGGGGTTCGAACATAGTCCCACCGATGATGCGAGAACTACAACGTTTTCCCTGGTAGATAGCGATTTCCGGCTTCCGTCCGCCGGTCGAGGCACATGGTGATGTTCGAACCCCCGGCTGTCGATTGAATCCCTGCGGGTGGCCCGCAGGCGTCAATGAGCAATCGCCGGGGTCTGCCCAATGGTGCAACGGCACTACCAAGGATCGGTCTCAGCAGATGCGCGGCAACTGCTCCCCCAGGGGCCGGTCGACCACCCGAGTCGAGCCGAACCGGGTCCTGGCCACTACCACCCCTGGGTGGTCCTCGACCACCCGGCCGATGACCTCACTTCCGGCACCTTCCGGAGTGCTCCGCATCGCCTCGAGTACCTCGTCGGCCCGTTCGGGATGGACGAAGGTCACCAACTTTCCCTCGTTGGCGACGTGCAGTGGGTCCAGCCCCAGGAACCCGCAGCCGGCACGGACCGCCTCGGGCACTGGGACCGAGGCCTCCTCGAATTCGACACCGATGCAGGCTGTGTCGGCCAGTTCGCACAGGCTGGTGGCTAGGCCGCCCCTGGTCAGGTCGCGGAGTACGTGCACGTCGCGGTCGACGGCCAGCATGGCCGCCACCAGTGCGTTCAGCGGCGCCGTGTCCGACTGGAGCTCCGTGCCGAACTCGAGCCCCTCCCGGAGGCTCAGTACGGCGATGCCGTGCATGCCGATCGGCCCGCTCACCAGCACCACGTCCCCGGGGGTGGCCCGGCCGGGACGGATGTCGACACCGTCGGGCACGACGCCGATCCCGGCGGTGTTGACGTAGAGGCCGTCGCCGTGGCCGCGCTCGACGACCTTGGTGTCGCCGGTGACCAGCCCGACCCCGGCCCGCATGGCCGCCTTGCCCATCGAAGTGGCCACCGCGGTGAGCACCTCCAGCTCCAGACCCTCCTCGAGCACGAAGGCGGTCGACAGGGCCAGCGGTGTGGCGCCGCTCATTGCCAGGTCGTTGACCGTGCCGAACACGGCGAGCTCGCCGATGTCGCCCCCGGGGAAGAACAGGGGCCGCACGACGTAGGTGTCGGTGGTGAAGGCCACCCGGCCGCCACCGGGCAGGCCGAGCACGGCGGCGTCGGTCGGGGTCGCCGTCGACGCGGCGCTCCCGAACGCCGGGAGGAAGAGCTGTTCCACCAGCTCGGCTGACAGCCGGCCGCCTCCGCCGTGGCCCATGACCACTCGCTGCTCGGGGTGGGCGGGCGTGGGGCAGCTCCACGACTCGATGTCGGCGGCAGCGGCCGGCCGGACCGTGCCGTCGGTCCAGGGCTCAGCCACGGCGGACGCTCACCGGGGTGTCCACCCGACGGTACTGGTGGTACGCGGCACACGCCCCCTCGCTCGACACCATGGTCGCCCCCATCGGGGTGCGAGGAGTGCAGGTCGTCCCGAACCACTCGCACTGGTCTGGCTTGATCATCCCTTGCAGCACCTCGCCGGCCCGGCACTCGGTCGGCTCCTCCGCCGTCAGGTCACCCACGTCGAACCGCCGCTCGGCGTCGAAGTCGGCGAAGGCGGGGGTGAGCCGCCACCCGCTCCCTGGAATGAGCCCGATCCCCCGCCAGGACCGGTCACAGACCTCGAAGACCTCGGCCAGCACGGCCTTGGCCACCGGGTTCCCCCCGACCTGCACCGCCCGGGCGTACGCGTTCTCCACCTC
Source organism: Acidimicrobiaceae bacterium (assembly GCA_003155135.1). Taxonomy (GTDB): domain Bacteria; phylum Actinomycetota; class Acidimicrobiia; order Acidimicrobiales; family RAAP-2; genus Bog-515. The sequence continues at coordinate 1,793 of PMFN01000050.1, forward strand.
GCCTCGTCCCTCCTCCAACTGCAGGATGCATCGCCGGATCCCGTCGAGGACGTCGAGTGGCTCGAACCCGGTGACGACGATCGGCACGTGGTACCGGTCGGCCAGCGGCTCGTACTGCCCGGTCCCCATGACCGAGCACACGTGGCCGGCGGCCAGGAACCCGTTTACCCGCGAGGTGGGCGACGACAGGATCGCCTCGATGGCCGGGGGGACCAGGACGTGGCTCACCAGCATGGAGAAGTTGGCCAGTCCCCGGTCGCGTGCCTGGACGACGGCCATGGCGTTGGCCGGGGCCGTCGTCTCGAACCCGACGCCGAAGAACACCACCTGGCGATCCGGCTCCGCCTCGGCGACGGCAACGGCGTCGAGCGGCGAGTACACGATCCGGACGTCGCCGCCACTGGCCTTGACGCCGAACAGGTCTCGGTCCCTGCCGGGTACTCGGAGCATGTCCCCGAAGGAGCAGAAGACCACGTCGGGTCGGGACGCGATCTCGAGGGCCCGCTCGATCATCTCCAACGGGGTGACGCAGACCGGGCAGCCCGGTCCGTGGATGAGCTCAACGGTGTCCGGCAGCAGCTGGTCAATGCCGTTGCGCATGATGGAGTGGGTCTGGCCCCCGCAGACCTCCATCAGCGCCCACGGCCGAGTGACGGCCGCGTCGATCTCGGCGAAGAGCCGGCCGGCCAGTACCGGGTCCTGGAACTCGTCGAGGTACTTCACGGCACCGGCTCGTCCTGGCCCAGCTCGCTCTCGAGCATCCCCAACTCGGCGAACATCCGCAGCGTCTCGACGGCCGACGCCTCGTCGAGCCGGGTGATGGCGAAACCGGCGTGCACGATCGTGTAGTCACCGACGCCGACCTCGGGCACGTAGGCGAGGCACACCGTCTTGGTGACGCCCCCGAAGTCGGCGACGGCCATCCTGGTGCCGCGGGCTTCGTAGACCTCCTGGACCCTTCCGGGGATTCCGAGACACATGATCAGCTCCTACGGTAGCCAGCGACGACGGCCTGTCCAAGGGCGAGGCCGCCGTCGTTGGGGGGTACGGAACAGTGGGTGAGAACGGTGAATCCGTCGCCCTCGAGCGACCGGCGGACCAGCGCGGTGAGCAGGGCGTTCTGGAAGACGCCGCCACTGAGGGCCACCGGCAGGCGGCCGGCCGCGGCCGCGGCACGGTGGGCCGAGGCGACCACGGCACCAGCCACGGCATGGTGAAACGAGCACGCCAGGTCGGCGACGCCGACACCATCTGCCAGGCCCTCGAGCAGGCCCTCGAGCACTGGTCGGGGGTCGAGGACGCCGTCCTCGGCGAGCCCGAACCCGAGCGGGCGGACGGGCCGGGCGTGGGATGCCGCCGCCTCGAGCTCGATGGCGCCCTGCGCCTCGTAGCTGACCCGGTGCCGGATGCCGAGGAGCGAAGCCACGGCGTCGAACAGACGGCCCATGCTCGTGGTCGGCACGCACCCGGTCCCCCGCTCGACCATCCGGGCCACCACGGCACGCTCGGTGTCGTCACAGGCGAGCTCCGCCGGCGACATGCCGCCGGTGTCGATGCCGAGGGCGGCTAGATAGGCCACGGCGATCCGGCACGGGTTGCGCACGGCCGCGTCGCCCCCGGGCAGCGGCAGCGGGGCCAGGTGGCCCACCCGCTCGAACCCCGCGTAGTCGGCGACCAGGACCTCGCCGCCCCAGATCTGGGGCGCGCCGTCGGGACCGGTGCCGTAGCCGGTCCCGTCGAAGGCCATCCCGATCACGGGCGACGACCCGTCCATGCCGTGCTCCGCCATGACCGAGGCGATGTGGGCGTGGTGGTGCTGGACCTCGACCCGCCCCGGCCAGTGCCGCTCGAGGGACAGCCGGTGGGTCCGGTAGCCCGGGTGGCGGTCGACGGCGTGGACCTCGGGCTCGACCCCGTAGATTCTGCAGAAGGTTGCCCGCACATCCTCGAGGGCCCGTTCGGTGTCGAGGCCGCCGAGGTCGCCGATGTGCTGGCTGATCCACGCGTGGGTCCCCGACGCCACGCAGATCGTGGCCTTGAGCTCGCCCCCGAGCGCCACCGTCGGCACCACCGGCACCGCCAGGCGGATGGGCAGCGGTGCGAAGCCGCGCGACCGGCGGATGGGGAGAGCGTGGCCGTCGGTGACGCGGACCACCGAGTCGTCGCACGGGGACTCGATCGGCCGGTCGTGGGAGCAGACGGCGTCGGCCAGTCCGCCCAGACGCTCCCGTGCATCGTCGTCCTCAAAGCAGATGCGCTCATCGGCCACGTTTCCCGACGTGAGCACCACGACGGAAGGCGGCGGCACGTCCGAGCCGGGCACCGGCAGGAAGAGCAGGTGGTGGAGGGGGCTGTAGGGGAGCATGAGCCCGACCAGCGGGTTGCCGGGGGCGACCAGTGCCGACACCGGGGCGTCCGGGCGGCGCCGGCAGAGCACGATGGGTCGTGCCGGCGACCGCAGGGCCTTCTCCTCGGCGTCGTCCACCATGGCGATGCGCCGGGCCGTCGCCAGGTCGGGCACCATCACAGCGAACGGCTTGGCACCCCGGCCCTTGCGCTCGCGGAGGCGGGTCACCGGTCCGTCGTCGGTGGCATCGCACGCCAGGTGGTAGCCACCGATCCCCTTGACGGCGACGATCGCTCCGGCGACCAGCGCCCCCTGCAGAAGCGCCAGTACGGCGTCGGTGCCCTCGACCACGTCGCCGTCGCGGTGGAAGGCGAGCCGGGGCCCGCAGGCCGGGCACGCCACCGGCTGCGCGTGAAACCGGCGGTCGGTCGGGTCACCGTATTCGGCCGCGCAGTCGTCGCACATCGAAAACCCCGCCATCGTCGTCGACCGGCGGTCGTAGGGAAGGGCCTGAATGATGGTGAAGCGGGGCCCGCAGTCGGTGCAGTTGGCGAACGGGTAGCGGAAGCGGCGATCGCCGGGGTCGAGCACCTCGGCCAGGCACGCGTCGCAGGTGGCCACGTCTGGGGGGATAAGGGTGGTCGCTCCCGGGCTGGCCCGCGACCCGACGATGGCGAATGCCCCGCCGGCCGTGCCGGCGTCGTCGTCCACCACGTCGACGTCGCCGACCACCACCTCCTCGACCACGGCCAGGGTCGGCGCCTCGGGCTCCAACCTGTCGAGGAACCGCTCGATGTCCCCGGCCCCGCCCTGCACCTCGAGGAACACCCCGTCGCCATCGTTGCCTACGAACCCGGTCAGCCCGAGCCCGGTGGCGAGCCGGTGGACGAACGGGCGGAACCCGACCCCCTGGACCACCCCGCGCACCACCACCCGCTTCCGGGTCACCCGTTCGGTCACCACGGTCACCGTGCGTCCCCCCACAGCATCACCCGGTTGTTGCCCGAGTCGGCCACGCCCAGCCGGCCCGCCGACCACGACAGCCCGTACGGCCAGCACAGGCTGTCCCGCTCGACCCGCCGCCAACGGTTCTCGCCGTTGGCGTCGAGGTCGTCCTGGCCCAGCACCCGGTCCATCGGCGCCCCCCACGGGCACGACGCGAAGGTGGTGGCAGCGTCGTCGTAGACGCCCACCCGGTTGTTCGATGTGTCGGCGGCGAAGAGGGCACCGTCCCCGGACGAGGCAACGGCGTAGGGGAAGCGGAACGAGGCGGGGCCCTGGACACGGTAGGGGGACTCGAACGAGCTGGCGGGGTGGGGCTGGCCGAGCACCACGTCCGCCTCCGGTCCGCCTCCGGACGGCTCCCGCCAGGCCAGCACCCGGTGGTTGCCGGCGTCGGCCACCACCAGGTGGCCGGCCACCGAGGTGAGGGCGTGGGGCCACCGCAGCGACCGCCCGCTGACCGGGCCGTCCCGGTTCTCCCCCCGTGACACCAGATCGGGCTGGCCGAGGACCACGTCGGGGGACACCCCCGGCTCGGGGATCCCCCCGGACCAGCCGAGGACCCGGCGGTTGCCGGTGTCGGCCACGAAGAAGGCGCCGTCCACCACGGCCACTCCGAACGGCCAGTAGAAGCGCTGGGGCCCGCACCCCTCGTCGACCCCGTCCAGGTCGTCCTGGCCGAGGACCAGGGACGGTGGCCGGGACCCTGCCGTGGCCAGGTCGTCCCACACCAGGATCCGGTGGTGCCAGGCGTCGGCGACCACCAACCGGCCGCGGTCGACCAGCAGGCCGGTCGGGAGGAAGAAGAGCTTGGGGCCCTCGCTGACCATGTCGCGCTGCCCGATCACGACGTCGGCGTCCTGATGGTCCTGGCCGGGGACCGCCTCGTTCCAGATGAGGACCCGGTGGTTGCCGGTGTCGGCCACCAGCACCGCTTCGGGGGTGAGGCAGACCCCGCGTGGGGCGTACATGGTGGACGGGGTGGGCGAAGCGTCGGGCAGCAGCAGCCCGAACTCGCTCGGCCCGCCGAGCCACCGCAGCGGCTCCAGTGCGGCGGGCGCCAGGGCGGTCACGGCACGGCTCGCCCGGCGGCACCCGGTCGGCGGACGCCGACCGACGACACCGGGACGAAGGCGGTCACTGGGGCCATGTCGGCGGGCACCTCCTCCACCTCGTGCACCTCGGCCAGGTGGGCGAGGAGGGCCTCCGCCACCGAGTCGCGCAGGGTGGTGGTCGACGAACCGCACCCCTGGCAGGCGCCGAGCAGGCGGACGTAGGCGACGCCGGCGTCGATCCGCACCAGCTCCACGTCCCCGTTGTGGCTCTGCAGGTAGGGACGGATCCCGTCGAGCACTTGGACGGCACGCATGGCCAGAGTCGGGCGCACGATGCCGGCCTTGACCAGCGAGGTGTAGACCTCGGGGTCCTCGACGATCCCGTACAGGAGCTCGCTCCCGTACTCGTCGGCCCGCAGCCCGGCGACCACGGCCCACAGGACTGCGGCGTGGTGTGCCTCCACTGCGGCCACCAGCTCGCGTGCCGCATCCCGGGCGTCGGACTCCAACGCGTCGACGGCCCGCTCCGCCGCCTGCAAGCGGGCCGCCCGCGCCGTGAACCCATCGACGGTACCGGCTGCCACGGCCCGGGTGTCGTCGTCGGTGACCGTCATCGGAGACCGTCGATCTCGGCCAGCTGTCGCTCGATCACACCGCAGGCGTCGGTGTCGCCCCGGCCGGCGAACAACGCCCCGGCTTCTCGGTACCGCGAGGCGGCGTCGTCGAGGGCGCCCAGGTGGGCGAGTGCGTTGGCCTGGTTGGCGAGCACCCGGGCGTAGCCCTCGGGGTCGGCGGCCTGCGACCTGTGGCCGAGGACCTCCTCATAGAGGTCGACCGCCTCGCGCAGGTTGTCCTCCTGGTGCGTCGACGGCAGATACTGGAGGGCGTTGGCCAGGTTCATCTGGCAGCTCGACCACTCCCAGGCGTGGTCCCCGGGCCGGTAGACCTCGAGGGCGGCTCGCAGTGACTGGACCGCCACCCCGAGGCGCACCTGGTCCGATGCCTGGCTCATGGGCATGGCCAGGATGGCGATCCCGACGTTCATGTTGGCCAGGGCGAACCGGTCGGGGTCCCGGTCCCGGTCCAGGGTGAGCAGTGCGGACTGGTAGCACCGGACGGCCTCGACCAGATGGTGGCGGGCGCCCTCGGCCAGCTGGTGGAGGAGCACCCCCCGATCGAGCTGGAGGTGGGCCCGGAGCTCGTCGAAGCCGGTCCCCTCCAGCAGGTCGACCGCCTCGGCGTAGCGGGCCGCAGCCTGCTCCATGCGGGCCGGGGTGCGACCCTCCTGCTCGGCCAGCATGGCCAGGACCCGTGCGTGCAGGACCGGGCCGGTGACAGCTGCCGGGGCCAGCGCCTCCTCGAGCAGCAACCTCGCCCGGCGACTGTCGGTGAACTCGAGGGCGCGTGCTGCCCGGACGGTCAGCGCCAGCACGGCGAACTCACCGTCGAGCCCGGCCGGATCGGGCGGCTCGTCGGAGAGCCCGCTCGAGTATGCGGCGGCCTCGACGACACAGCCCACGCGCGGGTCACTGACCGCCTCGGCCCGGGCTGCGTCCAGGTGGGCGGGGTCCGGCGCCAGCACCAGCCGGTTGACCGCGTCGAGCGGGCCCTCGCCCAGCAGGGCGAGGGCCCCAGGGACGTCGTCGGCCAGCACGGCGGGCAGCACGGCCGCCGAAGCGGGCCACTCCGCCGGCAGCTCGCCTCCGGCCAGGCCGGCGAGTAGGCCGTCCCCGTCGTCGGCGATAAGCAGCAGACCGGCCGGCCCGTCGAAGATGCCGATCGGCTGGGGGCGCTGCAGCGTCCCCGCTGCCGTGGGTACCGTGCCGGTCGCCGTCATGCCATTCCCCAATCCGGAGGCGCTTCGCGCTCGACCGTCCGATAGAACATCCGCGCCGCCGCCTCGGCCCGCTCCCTCGTGTGGTAGCTGCCCAACCGGTGGCGCACCGCCCCGTCGTCGAACACCACGTCCATCACCACGGTGAACCGCCCCTGCTCCTCGACGACGTCGGTGCTCACGAAGGGCTCCGCCGCGGTCACCGTCACGAGACCGGCTCGGGCTGCCCGGTCCGGACCAGCGCGTCGGCCAGGCGGTCCATGGCCGCCTCGACCTCAGCGGTCAGCCGGTCCCCGAACTCCAGCGAGCCGGCCTCGATGAGGTAGACCTCGACCTCGGCCGGGTACTCGTCCTTGAGGGCCCACCGGGCGATGGCCAGCGCGTGGTCCCACCGGAAGGCATGCAGGTTGATCCCCTCGAGGGGCGGGAGCGTCTCGACGTCGGCCCCGGTCAGCCGGTACAGCGTGCCCGGCTCGCCCCCGGTCGTCGCCGCGTCGACCAGGATCACCTTGCCGACGCCCCGCATCCGGAAGGCCACGTCCATCCCGCTGGTGCCGCCGTCGGCCACCTCGACCCCCGGGGGCAGCCCGCGCTCCAGCATGCGCCGCACCAGCAGCGGGCCGACGGCGTCGTCGCCGCGCAGCAGGTTCCCGCACCCGATGACCAGGGTCATGTCGACACCCGGATCACAGCATCCCGTCGACCTTGAACCGGGCCATCTCCTCCCCAGTCTTGCCGTCGTAGGCGTGGACGGTGCACACGATGCAGCTGTCGAAACTACGGGCCACGTGGCCGAGCTCGATCGGGTCGTGGATGTCCTCGACCGGGGCGCCGATGAAACTCTGTTCCATCGGTCCGTTGGCCTCGTTGCCGTCCTTGGGGCCGATGTTCCAGGCGGTGGGGGTGATCACCTGGTAGTTGGCGATCTTATTGTCCTCGAGCACGATCCAGTCGGCGAGCGCGCCCCGCGCCGCCTCGGTGGCGCCGAAACCCTTTCCCGACTCGCGCTCGGTCGGCTTGATGTAGAACCGGTCGTGCAGGTCGATCTGGTCGATCCACTCCCGGGTCATGTCGTAGTACCGAGCAGCCTCGTGCAGGCGGGCCAGTGTGCGCACCAGGATGCTCGGACCGATCTTGTCGTGGATGTCCTTGATCAGCGGGTCGTAGGACTGCCACGCCTCACGCTCGGGGTTGCCGGCGATCATCTGGCGGGCGAGCGGGCCCACCTCGAGCGGGACGTGGCCGAGCCCCTCGACGTCGTAGCGGGGTGCCTTGGCCCAGGTGTACTTGCCCTGGGCCTTGCCGTCGGCCGGGTCGATCGGCTCGGTGACCCCGTCCCACGGGTGGAGCGAGTCGGTGCCTTTGAAGTACGAGTGGGTGACGTCCTCGCTTACCCGGAGGTGGTCGAAGCCGTGGTACCTGCCCTCGGCGTAGACGCCGGCCCGGGTGATCAGCCCGTGGCTGCGGCCCTCGATGGTGGGGGTGGCGTACTGGCTGGGCTCGAAGAACGTCCCCATCGCCAGGTAGTTGCCGTAGCCCCCGCCGTAGGTGTCGAGCCCGATCTCCATGGCGTACCGGATGAAAAAGGCGAGGTCGCTGTTGTGCTGCGACTCGTTCTCGTCGCACCACTCGAGCAGCTGCTCCCAGGTCTGGATCTGCCGGTACCGCTCGATCGAACAGCCCAGCAGCTGGTTCTCGATCCACTCCTGGCGGAAGTAGTCGAGGATGGCGATCGACCGGGTGATGTCGGTCAGGGTCGGCGCACACATGACGCCCCCCGGGATCATGAACGACGAGTGCGGCCACTGCCCACCGAAGATGGCGTAGACCTCGACCGGCTTGGCGCCCAGGACCACACCGGGCTCGTAGCTCTCCCCCACGAACGGGGCGAACCGGCGCAGGGCCTCGTCGTAGCCGGTCGCCCGGGCGTACTTCTTGTTGACCAGGTCGATGGCGAAGATGGCGTAGAACCAGCGGGGGATGGACTGCAGGGTCTCGCACGCCTGGGCGATGTTGCGGACCAGGGTGGCGTTGGGGGGCAGGACGGTCTTCCACGCCGTGTCGAGCGCGTAGCAGGCCTTGGTCAGGTGGCTGCCCCCGCAGATCCCGCAGATCCTCGGGGTCATGATCAGCCCGGCCTGGGGGTCCTTCCCCCGCAGGATGATCTCGAAGCCACGGAACATCAGCGCCTCGGTGTAGGCCTCGGCCACCACGCCGTCGGCGATCTTGACGTGCAGGTCCAGGTCGCCCTCCACCCGTCCGAGCGGGCTCACCTCGATCTCCACGGTGTTGGTCTCGGTCACGGCCATGTCGTCTCCGTTCTTGTCCGGTCGTCGGTCGCGTCGTCGGTCAGACGACGAACATGTCTTCGCGGGACCACTGCGGCGCACTGATTCTGGCGGCCGCGGCGGCGGCCATGTACGTCAGCGAGTCGGCCCCCGTCGGCAGATCCTTCGGGATGACTCCCGACACCTTGACCGTCTTGAACACGGTGCCCGGCATCAGGTCGTCGGCGGGGAAGTTCGGCTCGGTGCAGCCCAGGCAGGGGTGGCCGGCCCGGGTCTTCGAGGACTGCCGGTTCCACAGGATCCGGTTGCACGACGAGTGGGTCATCGGGCCCTTGCAGCCCAGCTCGTAGAAGAGACACCCGGTGCGGGTGCCCTGGCCGAACTCAAGCGTCGACTGCTTGTACTCGAAGAAGCTGTTGCGGGTGCAGCCCGAGTGGGTGAAGGTCGTGAAGAGCGTGGACGGCCGGTGGTATTCGTCGAGGGCCAGGTCGCCGGCCCGTCCGGTGGCCACGGCCATCACCACCTGGCTGATCCAGTCGGGGTGGGCGGGGCAGCCAGGGATGTTGATGACCGGCAGCCCGAGCTTGGACACCCAGTCCTTGCCGAGGTAGCCACCGATCTCGCCCCGGTGGAACTGGAGCCCGGTCGACGCGCTCGGATTGGGCGGCACGGTGGGCAGCCCACCGAAGGTTGCGCAGTCGCCGACCCCGACCACGATCGAGGCCACGTTGGTGAGCTCGGTGATCCACTCGGTCATCGGGCGGCCGGCAAACATGTCCATCCGTCCAGACCCGGCGGGACCGGTGATGACCGTGCCCTCGAGGACGAAGATGTCGAGCGGCTTCCGCTCCGACACCAGGTCGGCCAGGATCGCCTGGACGGCCTCGCCGAGCTCGGGGCCGAGCGAGGGGTGCCAGATCAGTTCGACGCCGAAGTCGGTCAGCAGGTCGACCACCGTCGGCTCCTCCGCCTGGAGGAGGGAGATCGTGTTGCCGCTGCATGCACCGGCCTGGAGCCAGAGAAGGGTTGCCATCCTCGATCCTTTCGCTCGATTGAAATGGGTGGGTCGGAGTCAGTCCGTGCCGTCGGTCGTCTGGGCGCTGCGCTTGTCGAGGTCGCGCCCGAAGACCTTGGCCACCTCGACGACGAACCCGAGGCCGCGCTGGACGTCCTTGTCCCTGGTGGCCCGGAGCAGACCTCTCAGCCCGAGGCGGGTTTTCTTCGCCTCGGCGGCCTTCAGGCCGTCGACGAGGGCGACGGCCGTCTCGCTAAGGATGTCGATCGGCTCGGGCTCGACGATGGGCGACTCGAGGATCCGGTTGATGGCCGGTGAAGCCGCTGCCAGGGTCGGGATGATGGTGCCGAGCTGCTGGGCGGCCTGCATCGGGTCGAGGCCGGTCGACTGGGTGGTGGACCGGATCTGGTCCAGTACCTCGGCGATGGTGTCGCCGATCACCTCGCCCTTGCGGGCCAGTCCGTCGAGACCGGCGACGAGGACGGCGAGGAGCTCGATGTTGTCGAGCAGCGAGTTGAGCGAGGCGGCAACGGTAGGGTCGTTGAGGCGGTCGAGGAGGTGGTCCACTTCGGGGCCGTGGTGCGGCGCCACGGGTGCGTCCAACAGTTCGTTCGCCATGCGCCGCTCCCCCTCGTTGCCACCGGATGCCCCCATGGGCAGTATTGGCATGACGGCCCCGCAGGTCAATCAAGTCTTTTCTGTCCAACCCATAAGGTGGCAGCGATGTGTTGACGATCCACCAGCTCCAGGTGCTCTGCGTCATCGCCGACGAGATGTCGGTCCGGGGCGCGGCAGCACGGCTCACCGTGAGCCAGCCGGCGGTGTCGGCTTCGCTCGCCGCTCTGGAGAAGGAGGTGGGCGTCGACCTCGTCGCCCGTCAGGGCCGGGGCATCGAGTTGACGCCGGCGGGCACCATCCTGGTCGGCTACGCCCGGGACCTCCTGGCACTGCTGGGCGAGGCACTCGAGCGCACTCGTTCGGAGACCGCCGATCGGCAGCAGCCGGTGCGACTGGGCGCCACCACGGGCTCGGCCTCCCACGTCCTGGTGCCGCTGCTGGCCCGGCTGCGCGAGGAGGAGCCCGAGCTCGAGTTCACCCTGGAGGTTGCCAACCGAGCCCGCATCTGGCGGCTGCTGGCCGAGCGGGAGGTCGACCTCGCTCTCAGCACGCGACCGCCGATGACGGGGGCGTTCGTGTCCCTGGCCACCCGGCCCAACGAGTTCGTCCTCGTGGCCAAGCCGGGCGCAGTGTGGGCCGGCCGCCTGTCGGAGACGACCTGGCTCATCCGCGAGGAGGGCTCCAGTACCCGGGCGGCCATGGATGAGGTGATGGCCCGCCTCGACGTCACCGGACCGTCGCTGGTGATCACGTCGAACGAGGCGATCCAGCACTCGGCCGAGTCCGGCCTGGGCGTGGCCCTGCTGCCGGCCGACGTGGTCGCCGACGCCACCAGGCGCCGGACGCTGGTCCAGGTCCCCACCGAGGCCACGCCGCTGGTGCGGCCGTGGCACCTCGTGGCCCGCGCCGACGAGCCGCTCGCCGGCCAGACGCACGCATTGGTGGCCAGTATGGCCGCGGGGGGGTTCGGGTTGACCAGTGACGGCGCCGCGCTCCTTTCGACCGGGGTGTAGGTTCCGCCTGTGCACGAACTGTCGATCTGCACGGCCATTGCCGCCATCGTCCGCGAGCACGCCGACGGGCGACCGGTGGATCGCGTGCGGATCGACGTGGGGGCGCTCCGCCAGGTGGTCCCCGACACGCTCGCCTACTCGTGGGAGGTCACCGTCGACGGGACGCCGCTGGCCGGGTCGATCCTCGAGGTGCACGAGATCCCGGCCGTACTGGCCTGCGGTGACTGCGGTGCCGACACCACGATCTCGGTGCCGGTCTTCCGGTGCCCGTGTGGGTCGACGTCGACGAGCGTGGTGTCAGGACAGGAACTGCTGGTCACGTCGCTCGAGCTCTGCCCGGTCTGACCGTGGGTCGATTCCACCGTCACACCGACGGACGGGTCGAGGTGCACGACCACGACGGGCACACCCACGACCGGGGGGAACGCGACGTGGGCGACCACTCCGGCTACGAGTCGGGCGACCTCCGGGTCGACGTGCTGGAGAGAATCCTCGGGGAGAACGAGCGCACCGCGGACGCCAACCGGAGTGACTTCGCGGCCGCCAACGTCGCGGTCGTGAACGTGATGTCGTCACCCGGTGCGGGCAAGACGACCCTCTTGTGCGAGGTCTTCGCACGGCTGGCGCCGGAGCTGCGTGTCGGCGTGATCGAGGGTGACATCGAGACGGCCATCGATGCCGACCGGCTGGCCGCCACCGGGGTGCCGGTGGCACTGGTGAACACGGCCAATGGATTCGGGGGCGAGTGCCACCTCGACGCCACCATGGTCCGCTCGGCCCTGCAGCGGCTCGCGCTCGACGACCTCGATCTCGTCGTCATCGAGAACGTCGGCAACCTGGTCTGCCCGGCCGAGTTCGACGTGGGCGAGGCCGCGCGTCTCATGGTGTACTCGGTCACCGAAGGCGAGGAGAAGCCCTACAAGTATCCGGTCATGTTCCGCTCGGCCGATGTGGTCGCCATCAATAAGGTCGATCTCCTTCCCCACCTCGACTTCGACATCGACGCGTTCGAGTCGAACCTGCATGACGTCAACCCTGCCGCCGGCCAGCTGCGCACCTCCGCTCGTACTGGCGACGGCGTTGAAGCGATCTGCGACTGGTTCCGCTCGGTCGCCGAGACGCACGTACGAGTACCCACTCCTCATGATGAGGACGAGTAGGCGGATCTGCAATCGGGCCAATCGATCAACTGCTCGCGACTTGGCACTCTCCCAAATCCCCCGAGGTGCGCGATCGGGGTTCAGCAGGGGTTCGAACTACAGTCCCGTTGCCTCCGCCGATGTTGCGGAATTGCAACGTTTTCCTTGGCAGATGAGGGGTTTTGGGGTCAGGTGGGCCACTCACAACTGCCGGGCATGCGGCCCCCGTGGGTCGACGACTCCCTCTTCCCGTTCGAGAGCCGTTTCGTTGAACTCGGCGACCATGTCGTCCACTACGTCGACGAAGGTTCGGGGCCCGTCCTGCTCATGCTCAACGGGAATCCAACCTGGGCCAGGTGATCTCGTCGCTCCGGGGCCACTTCCGGTCTATCGCACTCGACTATCCGGGTTTTGGCCTGTCCGTGGCCGGGCCGGGATATTCGTATCTGCCTGCCGACCATGCGGCGGTGACGGGGGCGTTCGTCGAGCGCCTCGGGCTCTCCGAGGTAACGCTGGTCGTACAGGACTGGGGTGGCCCGATCGGACTGCACGTGGCCGAGCAGCGACCTGAGGTCTTCCGGGGACTCGTGATCGGCAACACTTTCGGGTGGCCGGTCAACGGCGACATGCACTTCGAGGTCTTCTCGCACATGATGGGCGATGCGGTAGGGCGCGAGCTGATCGAGCGCTTCAATTTGTTCGTGAATCTCATGATCCCCGCCGGCCACCGCAGGAGGAAGCTCTCCAACGCCGAGATGGCCCACTACCGGTCAGCACTGGGTACGCCGGCGCGCCGGGAAGCGAGCGCCATCTTCCCGCGTGCGATCACAAGAAGCCGCGCCTTCCTGGCCCAGGTCGAGACCAACCTTCACACGCTCGACCGGCTACCCGCACTCACCGTCTGGGGTGACGCCGACTTCGCGTTCCGCGCGAAGGAGAGAATCAGATGGGAAGGATTGCTGCACGATCGCAGCACCGTGGTGATTCACGGCGCGGGACACTTCGTCCAGTCCGATGCCCCAGACGACTTCGCCGAAGCCATCAGCACGTGGCACGCGATGCCAGGTGCGAAAGGGCCAACTCATGAGTGATCCACCGTTCAGCGGATGGCCGCAGACCGCGATCGAGTTCTTCGAAGGCTTGGAGCTGGACAACTGCAAGACCTTCTGGCTCGACCACAAGGACGTGTACGAGCAGGACGTCAAGGCCCCGATGCTGGCACTCCTGGGCGAGCTGACGGATGAGTTCGGTGAGCCACGTCTCTTTCGCCCCTATCGCGACGTGCGCTTCAGTAGGGACAAGACGCCCTACAAGACATCGATCGCGGCGATGATCGGTACGGGATACGTCGGACTGTCGGCACGAGGACTCGAGGTGGGAGCTGGCTTCCACCAGATGAGTGCGGGACAGCTTGATCGCTATCGAGCTGCAGTGGCCGCCGACAGGTCGGGCGCCCAGCTCGAGCGCGTCGTTCGGGAACTCCGCGCTGTCGACATCGAGGTTCGCAGTTTCGACGAACTCAAGACAGCACCGAGGAGGTATCCCAAAGAGCACCCTCGCATCGAGCTGCTGCGCTACAAGGGAGTCGTCGCGATGCGGTCCTGGCCGCCTGGTCCCTGGCTCGCTTCAGCCGAGGCCAAACGGCGGATTGAGGAGTTCCTTCACACAGCCGCACCGCTGGTGGACTGGCTGACAACCCACGTGGGTGCCGACGAGGGGTCCTAGTACCGAGACCACACCATGTGAGCAGTGGGCTGGCATGGGACAGCCCAGAGACTCCGGGGATGTCAGGCCGGTTCAACCAGATTTCTGATCTCCGAACCCTCCGAAGTTCGCCAGAAATAGATGTCGCCTAGTCATGGTCATGGACTACCTGGGAGGATGGCATCGAGCAATGCTCAGGTTCCCCAGCAATCAGTTACCCCATGTCTCGTCAGCAGGGTACGGATCATGGCTTCAGGCCCTCAATCACAGCTCGGAGGTTGACGGGTCCCAATTGACATTCTGGAACGAGTCCGTATCGTTAGCGGAGATCCCATGACCGCATTTACGGATACAGATCCTCAGCACGTGGACCCATCACCTGGACGAGGACGACCACGCGATCCGAATCTGGACGCCGCCATCTTGCACGCCGCACTCGAAGGCCTGATTGAGCATGGCTATGACCGGCTCTCCATGGATGAGATCGCCGTTCGTGCCCAAGTCGGTAAGGGTGCCGTCTACCGACGGTGGCCCTCGAAGGCCGAACTCGTAGTCGATGCCATTGTGATGTGGCGCCTGGCTAGGTCGCCTGTCGCTGTTCCGGACACGGGGTCGCTCCGCGGCGACTTCGACGCCGCCCTCGAGGCCATGCCGGACATGGACGAGGCAGATGGCGCGATGTTCGCAGTGCTCCTGGGATTGCTGACTGCTGCCAGCCGCGATTCCGAACTCACCGCCGCCCTGGATGCGAATCTGCTGGAATTGGCTCGGAGCACCATCAGAGATGTTCTCGAACGTGCCGTTCGACGGGGAGAGATCGAGCCAGGTCGGGATCTCAGCCTTGTTCCCGACATGATGATCGGGCTCAACCTGCTGCGAATCGTGGCTGGACAGCCGATCGATCGGGAGTTCTTCCGGCGCGTCATTGACGACCTCGTGCTCCCTGTCCTTCTGGGACCTGACCAGACGACTACCCCGTCGAAGCGGGAGTAGGCAATCTCGCAGCCACGTGACATACTATTACGGAACGGTCCCGTATCGGAAAGAATCCCTCCCAGATGACTGCAGCCATCGAGGTCGACGAGGTCTCCAAGCGATTCGGCGCAACGGTGGCGCTCGACGCGGTCTCGTTCACTGTGGACGTGGGTACCGTCTTGGCGCTCCTCGGCCCGAACGGCGCCGGCAAGACGACTCTGGTGCGCGTGCTCACCACCCTGTTAGTACCGGACAGCGGTCATGCGAGGGTCGGCGGCTTCGACGTGCAGAAGGACGCAAGGACCATTCGGTCGATGATCGGCCTGGCCGGCCAGTACGCCACCGTCGACGAGCTGCTCACCGGTCGGGAGAACCTCGAACTCGTGGGGCTCCTCTACCACCTCGACAAGGAGCTCTACCGGACGCGAGCACAAGAAGCCCTCGAGCGAATGTCACTCGCCAGTGCCGGCGATCAGCAGGTCAAGACCTACTCCGGTGGGATGAGGCGCCGACTCGATTTGGCGGCGAGCTTGATCGGCCAGCCCCCTGTCCTCCTGCTGGACGAGCCCACCACCGGACTCGATCCGCGCACTCGCAACGACCTGTGGGGGTTCATCGAAGAGTTGGTCGCAGAAGGGACAACGGTCCTGTTGACGACGCAGTACATGGAGGAGGCAGAGCACCTGGCGGACACCATCATCGTCCTCGACGCCGGCCACATCGCTGCCAGTGGCACGTCCGACCAGCTCAAAGATCAGCTTGGGGGAAATGTCTTGGAGGTCAGGGTCACCGACCGGGACGACCTCGACCGAGCGGTCTCGATGATCGCGGACCTGGGCAGCGCGTCGCCTCGGACAAATCCAGACCTCAATCAAGTGTTGTTGCCGGTTACGGACGGTGCCCGTGTTCTGATCGCCGCCGGTCGTGCGCTGGACGACGAGGGTATTGCCCTCGACGATCTGGGGATCCGACGTCCGTCGCTGGACGACGTGTTCCTGGCGATCACCGGACACTCGGCCAGTTCGAGCGATACGAACCCACCGAGTACGGGAAGTACCCATGACTGATCTCGCAATCCGCCTACCGACAATCCGGGTGGCGCGACTCTCCCCGAGGCTTGCAGTCCGCGACATCGGTGGTGTCACCAAGCGCAATCTCCGGCGGATCGTCCGCACTCCCCAGCTCGTGTTCATGTCCATCGTGCAGCCGACGCTCATCCTCCTGCTCTTTCGCTATGTCCTGAGCGGGGCGATCCACGTTCCCGGAATCGCCTACGTCGACTACATCGTGCCGGCGATCTTCCTGGAAGCAGTCCTGTTGGGAGGGATGACGACGGCGCTGGCGCTGGCGCAGGATCTCCAGGCGGGGATGATCGACCGATTCCGGAGTCTTCCGATGGCACGATCGGCGGTTCTGGCCGGGCGGACCTTCGCCGACATCTGCCGGAACGCCCTCGCACTCGCGTTCGTCGTGATGCTCGGCCTTCTCGTCGGCTTCCGGTTCCACAACTCCGTGCTCGCGTGCCTGGCGGGTCTGGGACTCGTCCTGCTGTTCGGGTATGCCTTCACCTGGGTCTACGCAGCAGTCGGACTTGCCGTGAAGGATCCGCAAACGGCACAGATGGCAGCCATTCTTCCGATGTTCATCCTCTTCTTCGCCAGTTCCGCGCTGGTCCCCGTAGCCACCTTGCCCGGCTGGCTCCAGCCGTTTGCCGCAAACCAGCCAGTGACCGTCACGGTCAATGCCGTGCGGGCTCTCTTCGAGGGAGGCCCCGTTCTCCACGACCTGTGGCAATCGGTGGCGTGGAGCGTCGCCATTGTCGTGGTCTTCCTCGTGATCTCGCTCAATCTGTACCGGAAGGCGACGGCCTGACCTACGTCGGGTCGTCCGACCTTGGCGACTGACCCTGAGGGCAGGATTCGGCTACCAACCATGGGCCATCCTCTGCCGCCATCCCCGCCGCCCGGAGGTTACCCGGGATTCAGTTACACCATGTCTTGTGAGCGGGGTAAGGACGTGGCTTCGGGACGTTACACCGCAGCTCAGAGTGATGATTGGCCAGAGTTGTTCGCTTCAAGGCAGTCACTCCCCCGTGCAGTGAGGACCTCCCAGGTGCTCGTGATCGTTAGCGATGTGCGTTCTCACCGAACACCGCGATCTGCAATTTCGGCCCGAGATTCGGCGGCACGTAGCCGGCACTGTTCGGGTGCAGGGTCAGGAGTCATGTCGCTCGCGCGATATGGGACACCCACGGGCCGGCGAACCAGCTAATGATCCAGCGTGTCGTCGACGAAGTCCCTGAGACTCGAACGGAGGGCACTGTGGCTCATGCCCTCTCCCTCGGTCACATGACGAAGGAGGTCGGCCCGGACGGTCGCCAGGAGCACATGGGCGACCCAACCAGCTCGGCCCACTCCGAGTTCGGTAGCAACGAGGTCACGTAAGAGGCCGTGCACGCCCACATAGTCGGCTGATCCATAGATGCCGCTCGTCGGGCCACCCCCTTCTTCGAGAGCCAGCATCAGATGGGCGTTGTCGAGTTTGACGACGGCGATGGCGTCGATGATGGCGGCGACACGTGTTCGGGGTGGGGTGTCCGGTCCGAGCGGTGGAGGGCCCGACTGGATCTGCTCCCGCAGTGGTGCCAGCCTGACGGCGTAGACCTGCCGGATCAGGTTGGCCCGGTCGCCGAAGCGCCGAAAGAGCGTGCCCTTGCCTACTCCGGCGGCGCGGGCGATGTCGTCCATCGACACCTCGCCCGGGCTGTCCGAGGTCGCGAAGAGCTCATCGGCGGCCTCCAGGATCGCCTTGCGGTTGCGTGCCGCATCGGCCCGCTCCTCTCGCACCACTGCCATGGCTCTTCCACGTCTCCTCTTGCCAAGCGGACCAGCAGTCCGTATCATGCCGACTGAACCGGACTGACAGTCCGAATAGTACAGGGGTCGGCCTGCGGGAGGTCCCCATGACCACGGACGACCCAAGTCGACATCTTCAGCTGCCTCGACGACAAGCTCCTTGTCGTCACATCCGAAAGGTGACGTGACAATGACTGACGACGAAAGCCCGCGATTGACGACGCTCACCTTGATGCAGCAGTACCAGACGCTGCTGACCGAGGCGCGATTCGATGAGTGGATTGAGCTGTGGGCTGATGACGGGGTCTGCGAGTTTCCCTTTGCCGGCCCGGAACGCCCGAGACTTCTGCAGGGAAAGGAGCAGATCCTTGCCTACATGACGGACTATCCGTCTCGCATCTCCATCGATGGGGTGAACGAGCTACGCGTCCACCCCGCTCTGGACCCGAATGTCGTGGTCGTCGAGATGACGATCAGGGGACGGGCCGTCGAGACGGACAAGCCCTACAACCAGCAGTACGTCATCGTGGCCGAAGCTCGCGACGGCAAGCTTGCCCACTACCGGGAGTACTGGAACCCGCTTGTTTCCGCCGAGGCCCTCTCATGAGGGATCGTGTCCTGATCACTGGCGCCACCGGCAAGACCGGGCGCCGTCTACTGGCGCTTCTCGATGAACTCAATATCTCCGCCAGAGCTGCTTCTCGAAAGCCGCCCGCAGGTGGGGTCCACTTCGACTGGACAGATCGCACGACCTGGGACGCAGCCCTGGTCGATGTCAGCTCGGTCTACCTGGTCGCGCCGATGGGAGCCGACGATGCGGTGTCCCTCATGACCGAGTTCATCGAAACGGCCATCAGCCGTGGCGCTGCACGGTTCGTGCTGCTCAGCGCATCGCCCCTCGAGGCGGGGGGTCTGGGCATGGGCCAGGTGCATCAGTGGCTCGCTGGGTCCGGAACCGAGTGGGCAGTTCTCCGGCCGTCGTGGTTCATGGAGAACTTCTCCGAAGGGCCGCACTGCACCACCATCCGTGACGAGCGGGCCATCTACACCGCTACCGGGCACGGGCGCGTCCCTTTCATCAGCGCCCACGACATCGCACGTGGGGCAGCGGCAGCACTGACCGCGGAGGACGCTCCGAACTCAGACTTCGTGCTGACCGGGCCCGATTTGCTCAGCTATGACGAGGTCGCCCGGCGTATCAGCGATGCGATTGGCGAGACCGTCACTCATTACCCGCTGACCTTCGACGAGCTGGTAGCGCGCCACGTCGCCCATGGACTGATCGAGCCACACGCTCAGTCGCTCGCCTTCATGGACCTCATCATCGCCGAAGGCGCCGAGGATCGAATCACCAACGGACTGGCGGAGCTTGTCTCCGAACCACCCGTGACCTTCGATCAATTCGTCGCGAACGCTGCGCCCTCGTGGAATCGACGCTGAGTTCGGCGTCGAGACGGAGCGTGCCATCGGCAGGACCAGAGTCCACCGGCTGGCCGTCGCGTCGACCCGGTTTCCGGCGGACCTCTCGGAGCGTCGAATGTTGAGCTACCCGATCGTCCGTTGCGCGGACTTCACGCAGTCCCGGGCGACTGTCAGTGCACAGCCGACCGGGGCGTGATCTCATCAACAGCATGGCGCCCAGATCGGGCCCTTCCGGGCGATTGCAATCTTCGCGAGCGGCGGTGCCGTGGATGAAAAAACAGCAACTCCATCCCAATGAGATGCTCACCGAGCAATGGGCCATCCTCTACCACCATCCCCTCGGTCCTGAGGTTGTTCAGCAATCAGTTACCCCATGGTTTGTCGGTGATCCACGAAACACGGTCTCGTGATGTGAACCCCAGTCCAGACGCTAATTTCCAGGGTTGCGCGCTCCACTGAGGCTGTCGCCTGCCGGTGGCGTGAGGTCAAACCAGGTGCCTGCAATCGTTTGCGATCCGCAACTTCCGCCCGGGTTTCTGCGGCGCGGAACCAGCAGCGTTCTGGGATACCGGTCCGGGGATGGTCCTCAGCCTCTGGGGATGTATCTCGTCGTGGAACAGACGTTCCCCGTGCCCACCCCAGACGCCAGCCCGGAAGTGCCTGATGAAAACCAACATGCACGTCACAGGTGGCTGCTTGGACTGGAGCCCATCTTCGAGGGTGGGTGGTTCCACAAAGGGGCACGGGCCCGGTCCTGGACAGTTGAACCGTCCGTCCGTCCGCCCGACCGGGCCGGCTGGTGACGATCAGAGGCACGCGCCCTTCGCAACCGGGCTCGTGCCGTTGGCGCAGCAGGGCTTCGGGTCAGATCCCGACTTCGGCGTGCGGAACGGGGCGGGTCGTGGCCGACCCGCGTCCCGTAGGGTCCGGGTCTATGGACGTGCTCCCGTGATGGCTTCCGGCCCGACGCATGTGGGGATGGACGTCGGCACCCAGGGGATCCGGGCCGTGCTGATGGACGAACGGGGCGCCGTGGTGTCCCGCGCTCACCAGGCCCTAGCCCTCCCTCCTCCCGGCCCCGTTCAGGAACAGGACCCGGCCGCTTGGTGGGAGGGTGTGATCACCACATTGCGGAGCCTCGGGCCCGCCCGTGCCACGGCAAGGTCGTTGGCGGTGTCCTGCACATCGGGCACGTTGTGCATCCTGGACCGAGCGGGGGACGCTGTCGTGCCGGCCATGCTCTACTCGGACACGCGGGGTGCCGGTCTCACCGATGTCGACTCCAGCTGGGCCGTGGCCAAGCTGGCGTGGCTCGCCGCGGAGGCACCGGCCCTGCTCGAGCAGGGCCGGGTGTTCACCACCCCCGGGGGCTACCTGACCGGTCGCCTGCTCGGACATACGGCACCGATTGACGAGACCCAGGCCCTAAAGCTCGGATACGACCCGGAGACCCGGGCATGGACGGAGCTGCCCGTGGGCCCCGACGCCCTCCCCGACGTCGTGCCGATGGGCACACTGCTGGGGTCGATCGGTTCCGGAACGGCCGTCGCCACCGGCCTCCCCACCGACCTCCGGTTGGTCGCCGGGATCACCGACGGCGTCGCCGCCCAGCTCGCCTGCCAGCCGTCACCGGGGAGCTGGGCGACGGCCGTGGGCACCACGATGGTGTGGAAGACCGTAGCCCTGCGGAACATCACCTCGGCGGCCGACGGCGTCTACAGCCACCGTGGGCCGGGAGGGTGGTGGCTTCCGGGAGCGGCGTCGAACGCCGGCAGCGGCATCCTTTCGATCTGGGCCAGCAACGCCCAGCTCGACGACCTCGCACGCACCGTGTCGATCGAACCGCACGGCCAGGCTGCGTACCCATCCACCGCCCGCGGCGAGCGCTTCCCGTTCGTCGACCCCGGGTTCGCGCCCTGGTCCGTCGAGGTCGACACCTCCCCCGCAGACCGGTACAGGGCCGAACTGGTGGGGGCGGCCTTCGTCGAGCGCTGGGGATGCGAGCGGCTGGTCGAGCTCGGCTGCGATCAGCCGAGGTCCGTCGCGACCACCGGGGGAGCCACCCGATCCCCAGTGTGGACGCAGCTGCGAGCCGACGTCCTGCAGGTCCCCGTCCGTGTCCCGGTGGAGCCCGGCTCGGCATTCGGGGCGGCCATCGTGGCGTCGGCGTCCGCCCTCGGCGGGGTTCTGGCCGCGGCGGACGCGTTGGTCACCTGGCGCTCCCACTTCCATCCCGAGCCCCGACGTGAGGACGCGTGGAGCGAGGACTACGCCGTGTTCCGACAGCGGTGCCTGGCGCCACGATGACCGTCAGTCTGGGGCGGCTCCGGCACCGGTGGGGAGCGCCGGGAAGTGCTCGGCGGCGTGCTCGACGAGGAAGTCCCACATGGCGGACGCCGGGGGGAGGGTGCGTCGGTCGGCCCGTCGGACCACCTGCCAGCGGCGCATGATCGGCAGGCCCTCGATGTCGAGTACGACGAGTCGGCCGTCGCCGATCTCGGCCGCGATGGTGTGCGCCGAGATCACCGCTATCCCCAGCCCGGCGATCACCGCCTGCTTGATGGTCTCGTTGCTCGACATTTCCATGCCCCCGGGCGCCCGGATGCCGCGGTGCTGGAACAGCTCCTCGAAGACCTGGCGGGTGCCCGAGCCGCGCTCACGGATGAGGAAGGGGTGGCTGGCCAGCTCGGTGACAGCAATCCCCATGCTCGCGGTCAACAGGTGGCCCGGTGGGGCGATCACCACGTGGGGATGGTCACCGATCGCGGTGATCTCGAGGTCCAGCTCGTGCGGGGGGCGGCCCATCATGACCAGGTCGACGTCACCGTGCTCGAGGAGCGCGATGGTCTCCTCGCGGTTGCCGATCTCGAGGCGTACCTCGATGTCCGCGTGCGAGGTCCAGAACGAGGCGAGGATCTGCGGGGCGACGTACTTGGCGGTGCTAACCGCACCGAAAACCACCCGCCCGCCCGATCCGCTGGCGATGGCCTCGAGGGTTCGGGAGCAGCGGGCAACCTCGGCCTCGATGCGCGCCGTCGCCTCGGCCAGTTCGCGTCCGGCGTCGGTCGGGCGGAAGCCGTCGCCAGTCCGCTCCATGAGGGGCAGGCCCGTGCTCCGCTCGAGGAGGCGGAGCTGCTGGCTGACCGCCGGGGGGGTCACGTGCAGGACCTGGGCGGCAGCGGCGATGGTCCCCTGGTCCAGCGTCGCCGCCAGTGACCGGAGCTGCTTCAGCGTCACGTCTCGCATGAACAAACCATAGCTTTACTATCGCTTGCGCACACAAAAAATACCTTTACTTAATTACAGCCATCGGTCAGGATCACTGTCTGTCGCCGATCGGTGGCGTATGGGAGCACGGAGACGCAGTGACCGCCATAGCAGAGGAACCCGTTCACCTCGATGGGGTGCTGGCGGCGTGGGCCGACGATGCCGAGGACCGCCGGGCCGTCGTCTCCGTCATTTTGGCCCTAGCCGCAGCCAGCGTGGAGATCGGTCGACAGCTGGCGGTCGCCCCACTGGTCGGCGGGCTCGACGACAAAGTGGGAAGCAACGCTAGCGGCGACTTGCAGAGCCGGATGGACGAGCAGGCGCACCGGATCCTGCTGGACGCCCTGCAATCCACCCCGGTTGCCGTCTTCGCTTCGGAGGAGCACGACGTGCCCATCGGGCTCGACCCGGGCGCTCCACTGGTCGTGGCCGTCGACCCCCTCGACGGCTCGGGCAACCTGGCCATCAACGGGCCCATGGGACTCATCTTCTCGATCCGGCCCAACACCGGCGAGCCGGCCGAGTCCGTCTTCCTCCGGCCCGGGAGCGAGCAGATAGCCGCCGGGTTCGTCCTCTACGGTCCGGCGACCCTGCTAGTGCTGACGGTCCGGTCGGGCACCGACATCTATGCGCTGCGACCCGCGGACGGCACATTCGTCCGGTCGACAGCGGGGATCCGGGTCCCTGAGGGGACCGCGGCCTATGCGGTCAACTCGGCCAACGCCCGACACTGGTCGCCGGCGTTCCGCACCTACGTCGCCGACCTGGAGGCCGGGGCCGACGGCCTCCGCGGCCGCGACTTCAACATGCGCTGGTACGGGGCGCTGGTCATCGAGGCGCTGCGCGTCCTCATGCGGGGCGGCATCTACCTGTACCCGGCCGATCACCGGGCCAAGTACCGCTCGGGTTGGCTGCGGACCGTGTACGAGGCCCACCCCATAGCCCTGCTCATGGAGGAGGCCAGTGGTTCGGCGACCGACGGGACCGAGCGGATTCTGGACAGGACGGCCAAGGGGCTCCACGAACGCACGCCGCTGGTCTTCGGGTCGGCCGACAAGGTGGCCCGGGTCGGCCGCTACCTCAATGGTCTCGCCTACGACGCGGAGCGTGCCCCGCTGTTCTCCAACCGCGGCCTCTTCAGGGAGTAGACGACCATGTCCGCACGACACCCGATCATCTCGGTCACTGGCTCCTCAGGGGCCGGCACCACCACCGTCAAGCACACGTTCGAGCAGATCTTCCGCCGGGAGGGCGTCCTGGGCGCCACCATCGACGGCGACGCCTTCCACCGGTACGGCCGCGACGAGATGGCCGAAGCCATCAGGGCAGCGGGCGAAGCGGGCAATCATCACTTCAGCCACTTCGGACCCGAAGCCAACCTCTTCGAGGAACTCGCCGGGGTGTTCGCCGAGTACGCGGAGCACGGCACCGGTCGCACCCGCCACTACGTGCACGACGAGGTCGAGGCCGTGCAGTACGGGACGCCTCCAGGCACCTTCAGCACCTGGGAGGAGTTCGAGTCCGACACCGACGTTCTGTTCTACGAGGGCCTGCACGGTGCCGTCGTGACCGATACGGCCGACATTGCTCGCCACGTGGATCTCAAGATCGGCGTGGTTCCCGTGGTGAACCTCGAGTGGATCCAGAAGATCCACCGCGACAAGTCGACTCGTGGCCATTCCGTGGAGGACGTGACGGACACCATCCTGCGACGGATGCCCGATTACATCCGCTACCTGTGCCCACAATTTACCGAGACGGACATCAACTTCCAGCGGGTGCCCATCGTCGACACGTCCAACCCGTTCGTGGCCCGCTGGATCCCGACGGCGGACGAGTCCTTCGTGGTCATACGCTTCCGCGATCCCGAGGGCATCGACTTCCCGTACCTGGTGTCGATGATCCACGACAGCTTCATGACCCGGGCAAACTCGATCGTGATCCCGGGCGGCAAGCTCGACGTGGCCATGCAGCTCATCCTCACGCCCATGATCCGCCGCCTCATCGAGCGCAAGCGGCGGGTGGCCTGACATGCCCGGATCAGCCTCCGCCAGTTGCTGGACGACGCGGGGGCCGGCCATGACCGCCATGGAGGACCTGTGCCGGCTCCGCTACGAGCAATTCGGCGCCGCCGGTCGGGCCTCCGCCATCGCCGTCGTGCCACTCGACGAGATGGCCGGGCGCTACTGCTCGGGCTCGCTCGACCCGCTGGCCTCGACGTCCACCATCCACTGAACCACCGACTGGAGACGAGCACATGGCAACCTACGACGCCGGCGTGAAGGACTACGCACAGACCTACTGGGAGCCGGACTACGAGCCGAAGGACACCGACCTCCTCGCCTGCTTCAAGATCACGCCCCAGGAGGGCGTGCCCCGCGAGGAGGCGGCGGCGGCCGTGGCCGCCGAGAGCTCGACGGGCACGTGGACCACGGTATGGACCGACCTGCTGACCGACCTCGACTACTACAAGGGCCGCGCCTACCGGGTCGAGGACGTGCCCGGCGATCCGAGCTGCTTCTACGCCTTCGTCGCCTACCCGCTCGACCTGTTCGAGGAGGGCAGCGTGGTCAACGTGCTCACCTCGCTGGTGGGCAACGTCTTCGGCTTCAAGGCCATCCGGGCGCTGCGGCTGGAGGACGTGCGCTTCCCGCTCCACTACGTGCTCACCTGCGGTGGGCCCCCGAACGGGATCATCGTGGAGCGCGACAAGATGGACAAGTACGGCCGTCCCCTACTGGGATGCACCATCAAGCCGAAGCTCGGCCTGTCGGGCAAGAACTACGGCCGGGCCGTCTACGAGTGCCTGCGGGGCGGCCTCGACTTCACCAAGGACGACGAGAACGTCAACTCGCAGCCCTTCATGCGCTGGCGCGACCGGTTCGAGAACGTCGCCGAGGCGGTCAAGTTGGCGGAGGCGGAGACCGGCGAGCGCAAGGGCCACTACCTCAACGTCACCGCCCCGACCGTCGAGGACATGTACGAGCGGGCCGAGTTCGCCAAGGAACTCGGCATGCCGATCATCATGCACGACTTCCTGACGGCGGGATTCACGGCCAACACGTCGCTGGCCAACTGGTGCCGGCGCAACGGCATGCTGCTCCACATCCACCGCGCCATGCACGCGGTCATCGACCGCAATCCGTACCACGGCATCCACTTCCGGGTCCTGGTCAAGTGCCTCCGGCTGTCCGGTGGTGACCACATGCATTCGGGCACGGTCGTCGGCAAGCTCGAGGGCGACCGCGAGGCGACGCTCGGCTGGATCGACCTGATGCGCGAGCGCTTCGTGCCCGAGCAGCGGTCGCGGGGCATCTTCTTCGACCAGGACTTCGGGCACATGCCGGGCCTGTTTCCGGTGGCGTCGGGGGGCATCCACGTCTGGCACATCCCCTCGCTGGTGGCCATCTTCGGGGACGACGCCGTCTTCCAGTTCGGCGGGGGCACGCTCGGGCACCCGTGGGGCAACGCGGCGGGGGCCACGGCGAACCGGGTGGCGCTCGAGGCCTGCGTGGAGGCCCGCAACGACGGCCGCGACGTCGAGAACGAGGGCACCGAGATCCTCACCCGCGCCGCCAAGTCGAGCCCCGAGCTGGCGGCCGCCTTGGAGACGTGGCGCAACATCCGCTTCGAGTACGACTCCGTCGACAAGCTCGACGAGGTGGCCAAGTGACGACAGAGGAGAGAGGCACCATGGAGAACGGAATCCGCGACTTCCCCTCGCGCGTGGGAGAGCAGGCATCGAAGCGACTGGGGACCTTCTCGTACCTGCCCCCGCTGGACGCGGCCGCGGTCGAGCGGCAGACGGAGTACCTGGTCCGTCGGGGTCTGACGGCCATGATCGAGCACGTGGAGCCCGAGCGGGCCACAGCCCGCTACTGGTACATGTGGAAGCTCCCACTGTTCGGCGAGACGGACCCCGGGGCGATCCGCGCCGAGGTTGACGCCTGCATCCGGGCCAATCCGGGACATCACGTGCGGTTGATTGGCTTCGAGCCGAAGCGCCAGACGCAGCTCGTGGCCTTCGTGGTCGAGCGGGGCGGGACCACGCCGTGACCCTGATCGCACCGTCCATCCTCTCGGCCGACTTCGCCCGGCTGGGCGAGGAGGTGCGGGCCGTGGACGCGGCCGGTGCCGACTGGATCCACGTCGATGTGATGGACGGCCACTTCGTGCCCAACCTGACCATCGGGCCCGCCGTGGTGGCGGCCATCCGCCCCTACACGGCCAAGCCGCTCGACGTGCACCTGATGGTGGCCCCGGCGGCACCCCACCTCCAGGCCTTCGTGGACGCGGGCGCCGACTCGCTCACCGTGCACGTCGAGTCCGAGGTGCACCTCCACCGCACCGTGCACGCAGTGCGGGACCTCGGGGTCCGGGTGGGCGTGTCGCTCAACCCGTCGACCCCGGTCTGCATGCTCGAGCACGTCCTCGACGACGTCGATCTGGTACTCGTGATGTCCGTCGACCCCGGTTTCGGTGGCCAGCAGTTCATCGAGGCGACCGTCGCCAAGGTGGCGGCCCTGGCAGACTCGATCGGTGACCGGCGGGTCACCATCCAGGTCGACGGTGGCATCAACGCCCAGACCGCCGAACAGGTGGCGGAGGTAGGAGCTCAGGTGTTGGTGGCCGGATCGGCGGTGTTCGCCGGTGGCCCCCCGTGCTACGCCGGAAACATCACTCGGCTGCGGGGGATCGAACCGCGCGGGTCCACCCACGAGCCCTACGTCGGAGCCTCGACCGGTGTCAGCGCTTCGGCACAGACGGCGACGACGATCTGACCGGACCACCGAGCCCGCGGTGGGGCGCATGTCGAACTCGAGGTCGGCACCACCGTGGACCTGTGGGTTCCGAGGATGTCATCCGGGTACCTTGACCAGGACTTTCGCGAATCAGCGTTGAGGCACGAAACTGGGACGTTGCTCGACGACCTCGATGGCGCCGAAGCGAGCAAGACGGTCCGCTTCACCATCGGCGGCAAGTCCTACGAGATCGACCTGAGCGCCAAGAACGCCGAGCCCCATAAAGCACGGCGAGCTGGCGGACGCGCCTCAGTACGACCGAAGGTTCGGGCATCGCGGACGGCGGGCGACGCGCCGACCGGCGCCGCAAAGGGCGAGACGCTGTTCTCCGGGCTCGACGCTGAGCAGAAGGACGCGTTCCGCAGGTGGGCGAAGATGCCGAACGCTCGGCGCACCAGCAACGAGCGGGTCCAGGCGTGGATCGACGTTGGGAAGCCGACTGACGGACGGGCGCCAGGTCGAAAAGCGCCGGTGAAGCGCACAGTCGCACGGACGACCGACATCGCCAGGGTTTGGCCGTCGGGCCGGCGGCTGAACTTGTAGGCACCGTGGGATGTGCCCATGGCGATCGCCAGTGCGTCGACCCGGGTGGCGGCGACGAATGCCACCGCCTGGTCGGGGTCGGTCAGCAGTTGCCCGCGCTCCAGCACGCCCACGGCCCCATGGCCGTCCTCCTGTTCGCCGGTACCGTTGTTCGATGGACCGATCGCACAGGGGAGCCGCCGAAGCTGCCCGTCAGCAAGGTCCGGCCCGAGCCGTCTTGGGGGCGTAGGGCAATGGGAGCGGGGACCATCGACGCCATTGCAGTCGGCATGCCAGGAGTCTGGCTCCTCGTCGCGGCCGTGGTCGGCGTCGCGACGGTGCTGGCCATCCTGGTCGTCCGCCGGGTCCGCCCGGCGAGCCCCGTCCGACGTCGGAAGCGTCATGCTGCCGGACAGAAGGCGCTCTCGGACCGGTTGTCCCGTGATCCGCGTGGAGCTCCGGCACCTGAGACCGACAAGGTGACGCGCCGACGCCTGCGCCACCTGGAGCGGACCCTCGCCCCGAATCTTTCGGAGTCCCAGAGGCACTGGTTCGACAGCCATTTGGACGGCGGGCGCTACCGGCAGGCCCTCGAGTCGCTCGCCACGTGGACGGTGGACTCACGGCTGCCGATCCCTCCGCCGGCCCGGGACGAATTCCTGTCGATCGCCACCTCACTCGGGATCAGGGGGACGATGCTGGGGATCCTCCACAGCCACGACCGGGAGCCGCATCATGCACTCCAATCCGAGGTGAACGGAAAGCCGGGCATTGACATCCCCCTGAAGGAGTTCGAGGAACTGGTCGGCGAAGCCCTCGACTCGCTCCCGGAGGAGTTCCTCAAGGCCATGACGAACGTGGCGATCACGGTCGAGGAGGAGGCCGATGGACGAGACCTCTTCGGCCTCTATAAGGGCGTCCCCCTGACCAAGCGGTACTACGGCACGTGGTACGCCAACCCCGACCAGATCTTCATCTATCGAAAGACGATCTGCGGACACTGCCGGACGAAGGAGGAGGTCGAGGGTTTGGTGCACAAGACGGTGGTCCACGAGATCGCCCACCACTTCGGAATCAGCGACCCCCGTCTCCAGGAGCTGGGATGGGGATAACCGGAGGGTAGGCCGACCGCGTCCCCGGAAGGATGATTCCAAGGTGCAAAGCCCTGGGGCTACCGGGCCACTGCGGTCCTGGATCAAGCACTGATCTCAACGGTGCGAAACAGCCACTGAGGCGGGGGCCATCCTCCACCACCATCCCCTCGGTTCGGAGGTTCCTCAGCATGGCGCGTGGAAAGGATCAGTCCCGGCTTCAGGGGGGAATCTGTCGACTCAGGCACCAGCATGTCAGCGCCCACCGGCCGGCTGCCGAAGTCATTCAGCACTCCGGCGACTCGGCCGAAATGTTCGGAACGGGCACGGCCACCAACACGTGCACCATCGCCGTCCCTGTAGGCCTAAGTCAGAACGACACTGTTTCATCCAGTCCCAGGTGGTCTCAACCGATCCAACGGCATCGCGAACACTTGTTGGCTTTTTTTCAGGTCCGTTTAGTGGCCATACTCAGGACTTTTAGACCAGACTGCGGATGATTGTTGGTTCTTCGGATTCTGGCGGG
>PMFN01000037.1 GCA_003155135.1 Acidimicrobiaceae bacterium
CGCCGAGTAGGCGGTGCGGCCGGCCGTTCAACCCCCGGGGACGGTCGGCCGCTGGTCACGTCGGAGCACGCGCAAGAGCTCCTCGTAGGGTCCCAGCAGATAGGCACGATCGCCCCCGGCGAACCGCGTGCCGCGCCGGGGAGGGTGCTCGAAAGCGCCCGCCGGGTTCGAGCGGCTGAGGGCGATCACCCGGGTACGCGCCGAGAGGTCCTCCATGGCCAGCCCCTGGAGCCCGCCTCCGGGGGCGACCGTCAGGCTGGCCACCAGGAACGGCTGCTGGTCGACGTAGAAGGTGCCGAGCACGTCGAGGCCGAGGGCTGCGCCGACGAACCACGGGGCAGCCAGTGCCGAGGTCGAGCGGACGTGGCGGAAGCCGAAGCTGCGCTCCATCATCTGTGCGAGGTTGCGGTCGAAGACCCGCAGCACCACCGGGACGTCGTCCCAGCGTTCGCCGAGCGATTCGCGCACCGCCAGGCCGGTCTCGATGTTGGTCAGATCCCGGCTGGTGAGGACCGCGACCGCCGACGCGTCCGCGAGGTTGACCATCGAATGGGTCTGGCGCTGGGTGGCATCGGCGATCACCACCGGCACACCGAGGGCCCGGGCCCGGGAGAGGTAGCGGTTCCGGTCGTCGCGCTCGACGACCACCACCCGGCGGCCCTCGGCCAGCAGGCCCTCGACGACGCTGATGCCGACGGCA
Organism: Acidimicrobiaceae bacterium; assembly: GCA_003155135.1. Classification (GTDB taxonomy): domain Bacteria; phylum Actinomycetota; class Acidimicrobiia; order Acidimicrobiales; family RAAP-2; genus Bog-515. The sequence goes on from PMFN01000037.1 coordinate 701, forward strand.
CCGAGGCCGATCACGATCACGTGCCCCGCCATGCCCGGCACCCGCCGGCGACCGAGCGACTGCTCGATCCGGCGGCTGACCAAGATGTTCGTGAACAGCGCGAAGGCCGTCGACACCAGTGTCACGCCGACGAGGATCAACACGATGGCGTAGATCTCCATCGCTGCGCTGTGGTGGGCGAAGGAGTAGTCGCCGAAGCCAACCGTCGCCACCGTCTCGACCGTGAAGTAGAGCGAGGCGAGCAGCGAGAGGTGCCCGCCGGTTGAGGGATCGATGTAGGTGGCGTGCAGTACCAGTGTCGAGACCACCAGCAGTGCCACCAGCCCGCCGACCACCAGGGGGAGGGCCTTGCTGCTGGTCGTCGAGGCGATGGCGATCCGGCGCCCGAGCTGGCGGAAGAAGCCGACCGACGAGGGCCCGATGCCCGCCGCCGTGCGGTGGTCGATGCCGGCGCGCTGGAGCTCGGCGACGGTCCCGAGGACCGCCACCCGGTCGCCGGGACCGAGCGGGTGGTCACGGCCCGGGCACCGGGCCATGGGGGCACCGTCGGCGGGCATGATGGCCACCGGCGCCAGGCTGCCGAAGTGTCCCCGGAAGGTGTCGTTGCCGACGGCGTCGGGTGCGACCTCGGTCTGGACCACCGCAAAGTCCACACCGCCGAGTTCGAGTTTGTGGGCTGGGCGCCGGAGGCAGGCCTCGACGAACGACGGGGCGGCGAGGCTGGCGACGTCGAGCACGCCGCCGGGCCCCGAGACCCGCTCGAGCGCCCGGCCGACCGACGGGTTGGCCATCTGGACCACGATGCGCACATCGGCACGCAGCTCGCGCACCCGAAGGGCCGTCTCGAGGGCCAGGATCTCGTCGGTGGCGGCACAGACGACCGCGGCGGCACGGTCGAGGCCGGCTTCGCTCAGCCCGTCGCCGAGGTGGGCGCTGCGCGCGATGTGCTCGACGCCCCATCCCTCGACCACCCTGGCCAAGCGGAGGTCGGGGTCGTCGTCGACGACCACGACCGCCACGCCGCTCGAGCGCAGCGCTTCGACCGTCCGGAGCCCCACGCCGCCGAGACCGCAGACGATGACGTGGCCCCCCTCGCGCCAGTTCGTGGCGGCGTCGCTCGGGGGGGCTGGCACGGCACCATGGTGCCAACCGAAGTTTCCGCCCACGTTGCCGCACCGTGAATTCCACATGACGCGCCACGCGGGCCCCACTGAGGGCCGGAGGGGGACTGCCGATTGCATCTTCCGCCGATCCCCTCCATGATGAGCAAGCCCGCATAATCGGCGGAGCGTCGACGCGGGGGGTCGCCACCAGCGTCGGGCACAATCGAGATGGAGGACAAGACACATGGCACTCGGACCGGTCGAGTACATCATCGTTGGCTTTCCAGGGAACAACTTCCGCGGCCAGATCGCCCCAGAGCTCGCCAAGCTGATCGACAGCGGGACCGTGCGGGTCTTGGACCTCGTGTTCATCGGAAAGGATGACGACGGTTCGGTCGTCGCCCTCGAGTTCGATCAGCTCGCCGAAGCCGAGCGCGACGCCTTCAATGCGCTCGACGCCGACATCGGCGGCATCATCAGCGAAGAGGACATCGAGCACGCCGCTTCCTTCCTCGAGCCCAACTCATCGGCCGCCCTGATCATCTGGGAGGACGTCTGGGCCGCCCCGTTCGCCGTCGCCGTGCGCGATGCCGGTGGTGTCGTCCTCGAGGGGGCCCGCATCCCCTACGAGCTCGTCGAAGCAGCAGAAGCCGCCCTGAGCGCCGGCGAGTAACCGATACCTACGAGAGAGAAGGAGCACCACCAATGATGAGACGACGTCCCATCGCCCGGATGGCAGTGACCACTGCCGTCGTGGCCGGCACCGCCACCGCCGTCGGCGGCCATATGCAGCGCAAGCAGGCGCAGGCCGCGCAGGCCCAGCAGGCCCAGGCGGCTGCCGCCGCGCCGGCGCCGGCGCCGGCACCGGTCGAGGAAGACCCGTTTGCGCAGCTGGAGAAGCTCGGCCAGCTCCACGCACAGGGCATACTCACCGACGAGGAGTTTGCGGCGCAGAAGGCAAAACTGCTCGGCTGATCACCCGGGCCACGGACGGGACGCCCGGCGGTGACCGAGGTGCAGCGGCTGTGCTCGCAGCTGCTGGCAGGTCCTCGCCCAGAGGACGCGCGCCGCGTGGTGGGACGGCTGCTGGCGGTCCAGAGCCAGGACCTGCACGCCGCCACGCTCGCCATTCGTGCGCGCAGCACCGGGACGACCGCCGCGAGGATCGCCGGGCTCGTGGGTGACGAGCGCGCCCTCGTCGTGACGTGGCTCAATCGGGGCACGCTGCACATGGTCCGCTCCGAGGACTACTGGTGGCTCCACGCGCTGACGTCCCCGGGTGACGAAGGCGGCCGTCGCCCGACGTCTGCGACAAGAAGGCCTGACGCCCGGCGACGCCCGCGTCGAATCGGTCACACCGGCTCGGGAGCTGCGCTTCTCGTGGTGGCCGACCGGCGACGAGGACGCCGCCTCCGAGGTCTGTCTCGGGATGGCGGCATCGGGGGGTGCGGTCCTGTTGGCCGGAGGCGCGGCCGGCAAGCGGTTCGCGCTGGCGAACTCACGCATCCTGATCCATCAGCCCCACGGCGGGGCGCAGGGCCAGTCGATCGACATCGAGAACCAGGCGAGGGAGATCGGCTTCCTGCGCACCCGCATGGAGGAGATCCTCGCCGAGCACACCGGTCAGCCGATCGAGCGGATCGCCAAGGACACCGACCGGGACTACATCCTCGGGGGCACCGAGGCCGTGCGCTACGGCCTGGTGGACGAGATCCTCTCGCCGAGGAAACTCGGTCTCGTCGGCCAGGGCGCCACGGCCTGAGCGATCGACGGGTGCAGGCACCGGACTAGGTTGGCGCGGCCGCCGTGACGAGCAGGTCGGCGCGGGCCGGGACGGCCCCGAGACGCCTACCCAGGAGGAAAACCCTTGACCTATTGCCTCGCCCTGCGCATCGACGAAGGCCTCGTCTTCCTCGCCGACACCCGGACAAACGCCGGGGTCGACAACGTCTCGACTTACCGCAAGCTCCACACCATCCGGGCCGCCGACGACCGGGTCTTCGTGCTCGAGGCCGCCGGAAACCTGGCCACCACCCAGGAGGTCCTCGACTGCATCCACCGGGATCTCGAGCGCGTGGGCGACCACGAGAGCCTGGCCTCGGTCTCGCACCTCTTCGAGGCCGCCCTTTACGTCGGGCGACTCAGCCAGGAGGTGGCGGGACGCCACGAGGCGGCGCTCGAGGGCGGCGCCGGCTCTGCCACCTTCATCCTGGGCGGCCAGATCGCCGGTACGCCCGCCGACATCCTCCTCGTATACCCCGAAGGCAATTACATCCGGGCCTCGGACGAGCGCCCCTTCCTCCAGATCGGCGAGAGCAAGTACGGCAAGTTCATGCTCGAGCTCGCCGTCGAGGGCAAGGTGGACATGCCCACCGCGATCAAGATCGCCCTCAGCTCCATGGTGAGCGCGGCCAGGGCCAACCTCTCGGTCGGCCCCCCCTACGACCTCGGGCTGTACCGCAACGACTCGCTCGACCTGAATGAGTTCCGATTCCCCGCCGACTCTCCGCTGTTGACCCGCCTGGCGGAGGTCTGGGAGAAGATCCTCCTCGACGCCGTCAGTGAGCTGCCGAGCATCACGCCCGAGGACTTCATCGTCTCGTCCGAGGAGTAGGACTTGGGGCATCGACTGCAACCACCCCTCCCGGCCGACGTCGCGCGCCGTCGGCCGGGAGAGTCGCTCCTACCAGGAGGTGCAGCCGTTCTGGTCCGGAGGACTGGGCTGGATGCGCATGGCGACGATGATCTGCTGATCCTCGGTCGCTGCGGAGCCCTCAGCCGCGAAGGCGAGGCCGCCGTATGCCGCCCAGTTGGCTCGTGAGATGCCGAGGCCCCCCGAGAAGGTCGAGCCGTTGGCTGCCCAGTTGCCACCCTCCTCGCACAGTGCGACGCGCTCCCACTCGGCCTCCTCGGCGGCGGTGACGCCGTCGCTGGCCGGAGCCGGTGCCGCGCTCACCACGTGGGACCCGCCAAGCGAGCCGTAGAAGCCCGCCCCGCCGTAACTGAAGATCCCACCGTCAGATGCGTTGAGCCAGTACCCACCGCCAGAGGCGGCGGTAGCGCTGACAACGGGCTCCATGAGGGCCTGGCCGCCGGCCGACCCGGCGAACGCCGCGTTGCCGTAGGCGAAAACACCCCCGTCCGATGACGCCAGCCAATAGCCCTTGTCGCTCGCGTCGGAGGTGACGGCGACGATGGGGGCGTTCAGGCGCTCAGAAGCTGCCGAGCCGTAGAAGTTCGCATCGCCGTAGGCGAAAACGCCGCCGTCGGAGGAGGCGACCCAGTACCCGCGGCCGTCCGACGTGGCCGCGATGGCAACGATCGAGGCGTTGGGATGGAGACCCGTCGGCGAGCCGTAGAAGTTCGCGTCGCCGAAGGCGAAGACACCGCCGTCGCGGCCCACCTCCCAGTAGCCGTGGCCGTCGGGCGTGGGAGCGATGG
>PMFN01000053.1 GCA_003155135.1 Acidimicrobiaceae bacterium
GCCGCCGGTCGAGCCGTAGAAGTTCGCGTCGCCGAAGGCGAAGACACCGCCGTCGCCGCCCACCTCCCAGTAGCCGTGACCGCTGGGGCTCCCGGTCATCGAGACAATCGGGGCATTGAGCTCGATGGCCGCCGCACCTGCCGAGGGCGCACCCGCCATTACCGCGGTTGCGCCCAGTACCGCCACTCCTGCCGTGGGCGACAGGATGGCCATGGAACGTTTCAGCTTTGACTTCAACATGTGTCGTGCTTCTCCTTGACAGGCAAAGGTCGCCTGTCTGTCGGGGCGCGCACCAGTGCGCTTTGGTTGGCACTGGGCTTTTACGCCTCAGCCGTGACTGCTTTTTGGGCGGCGACCTGTACAAAGAGAGGTCATGGTGGGATCGCGCATCATGGGGCGATCCCAGGCAAGGGCAGAATCCGTGTCCCCGACGGCGAAGCTTCCGCTGTCGGCGTGGACCAGCCGGTCGCCACCCTCCCCGTCGTCTCTCGGCTCATGGCCGACGCAACGAGGAAGTACGCAATTTAGCGGCGATCGGCAGAATTGCAACGGCGGATGGCCCAAAACGGCGGCGTGCGCCACCCCTCGGGGCGCCGAGGTCCAATTGGAAAACCGTGTTCCAGCTGGGCTTTTATCGCTGGTCTGGCAGCACGGCGTCGGGGCCGGGCGCAAGAGTAAGAATTTCCGCGTTGCGGCCCAATTTCGCACCGAAACCGCCTGATCGGCGGGTCCCAGGGGACCCCTGAACAGACGGAGCCGCCGGGCGCCTAGGACCCGAGAACAGGGGTGATGTCGCCGTCGCTCGAGCCTTGCGCACGACACACACCGCGACGATCACCGAGCTACCTCATCCGCACGACGCCGGAGACTCCCCGGTCGTGCCGGCTGCTCGGTCCAGCCTCAGCCGACTTCCGAAGCCGCCTCCTGGACGGCCTTGTCGACGTCCTTCGTGCTCACGTCGAGCTCCTTGGCGACTTGCCTCTCTGCCTTCAGGCCGGCCTTCTCCAGCGCAGCCTGCAGGGTCGACTCGCCGACGATGACAAGGGCCGCTTGGCCCTCGTCGATGATGTCGCCGAACTCCTTCACGTCCGCTCGCGAGATGCCCCGCCACAGGTGGCCGCTCACGCCGCCGACCGCTGCGCCAACCGCAGCCGACGCGATGATCGATGGCGGGAACAAGATGCCGACGAGCGCACCCACGGCGGCGCCACCCCACGCACCGTGCCGGGTGGCCATCTCGTCCTTGTTGACATGCACCTTGCCGGCCGCGTCCTTGGTCACGACGGCGGCGTCGTAGGTACCGACGGCCCCGGCCAGGTGAAGGGCCTTCACCACGTCGTAGTCGGCTCGTGCTCCTGTCTCGTTCGGGTAGGTGCCGATGAAGATGAACACTGCGTCGGGCTGTGCCATGTCGCCTCCTGTCCTCGCGTCCAAAATGGTCACGGCTTGGTCCGCCGGGTCCGGCCCCATCGTTGCCGCGTTCGGCCGCTCCGCCAAGTGCCATTGGGCCCCTGCACGGCGCAGCCCGCTGGCCGAGATCGCCGCCGGGTCATCCAACCGGCCCCCGGCGACGAAAACCATGGAGCGGGGAGTATCTTCCCTTCAGATCGGAGGCTGAGGTGGACGGTGCGTCTCTGTGGCTTGGGCAGGCACGGGCACTGCTGTTCGACGCGCGCGGCAGGGACGTGAGCCCCACGGCTATCGAGGACCTGCGATCCTACCTGGTGGAATCCGACGGCCGCTTCTTCGAGCAGCTCTACGACGTCCACGCGGCAAATCGGTTCACGGCATCGGATCTCCTCGCTGTCACCTCGCTCGGCGTGGTCGTCCCGCCCCCGGTTGTCATGCTGCTCCTCGAGCGCACGGCAACCGCCACCGTGGCGTCGCTGCTGTCCACGATCGACACGGATCGGTGCGTCGAGGACCTTCCTCCCGAGGATTACGAACAGCTGCTCGGCGAGCGCTCGGCCGCCTGGTCGCTGTGGGACTTCTTGAACGTCCAGCCCGGAATTGGCCCGACCATCGCCGGGAAGCTGATGGCCGCCAAGCGGCCGCGGCTCATCCCCATCTCCGACTTCCATGTGAAGGACACCCTTGGGGCGACCGACCGCGACTTCTGGAAGTGCGTGTGGACGGTGCTCGCCGACAACCAGCTGCGCGCCGCCCTCGGCGCCATTCGCGATGCGGTGCCCGACGCCTGGAATCTGTCCCTGTTGCGCGTGCTGGACATCGTCGCGTGGAGCGCGGGGACCGCCCTCATGCGCTCGAGTCTGTGACCAATTGGTGAACGTTACGCGAACAAAGGGGAAACTCTGGGTAGGGTCTCGACGCATGACTTCCGCCGAATCTGGCAGCGCGCCCATCGACTTCCAGGTCAGGAGGCTTTTTGCCCTCGTCTCCGAAGCGTTGGGCCATGCCACCTCGGCGCTCCTCGACAACGACCCACAGCTCGCCCAGTCGGTGATCGACGGCGACCAGGAGGTCGACGAGCTGACAGCCGCGATCGAGCTGCTCGTCTGGGAGGAGCTCCAAGGGACCCGGGCCGCCGGCGAGCAGCTGCGACACCTCGTCTCGTTGCTCCTCATCATCCCTGAGCTGGAGCGCAGTGCCGACCTGGCCGAGCACATCGCACAACGGGCAGTGAGCGGCCTCGGGGCCGACATGAGTCCCCGCAGCCGGGGGATCATCCAGCTGATGACCGAGGTCGCCATCGAGATGTGGCAGAGCGCGGCCGACGCGTTCGCCGACCGCTCGCAGGTGAGCGCCCGGCTGGCCGAGACCGACGAGGAGATGGACGACCTCCACGAGCGGCTCACCACCGAAATCGGCGCCGAGGGGATGCCGGTCGCCATCGCCGCCCAGGTCACGTTGCTGGCCCGCTTCTACGAACGCCTCGGCGACCACGCGGTGAACCTCGCCCGGCGCATCGAGGCACTCGACGGGGGCGTGCGCTAGCCCATCTGCGCCCGGTTGGTGGTCCCTTGGTGTGCTCTGATCAGGAGATGGACTCTCCAGCGCTCCCCGACGCGCCGTCGTGGTTCACGCAGGCGTTGGCCGTGCCGAGCGAGGACATCGAGTTCGAGGTCGACGGTGCCCGAATCCACGCGGTCACCTGGGGGCGGACCGGCACCCGAGGGCTCGTCTTCGTGCACGGCGGGGGCGCCCATGCGCACTGGTGGACGCACGTCGCGGCCCGCTTCAGCGATGACTTCCGTGTGGTCGCGGTCGACTTGTCCGGGCACGGCGACAGTGCGCACCGCTCCGAGTACTCGCTCGAGCGCTGGACCGAGGAGGTCGTGGCGGCCGCCGAGGCTGGCGGCATCAGTGGCCCACCTGTCGTCATCGGGCACAGCATGGGCGGCTTCGTCACCATCGCGACGGCCGCCCGGCACGCAGAGCTCGTGACCGGGGCCATCATCTGCGACTCGCCGGTCACCGAGCCCGACCCCGAGATCGGGGCCTTCCACCTCCGCGAGGCCTTCGGCCGCCCGCGCATCTACCCCACCGTCGACGATGCGGTCACCCACTTCCGGACCGTGCCCGAGCAGGACCACTACCTCGACTACGTGGTCGACTTCGTTGCACGCCACTCACTTCGCGCCGTCGACGGCGGCTGGCAGTGGAAGTTCGACCGCCAGATCTTCGCCCAGTTCGGTGGCGGGATACGGGGCGTCGCCCTCCCCTACCTCTCACAGGTGCGCTGCCGACTCGCGCTGCTGCGCTCCGAGTATGGCCTCGTGACCGCCGACATCGGCCGCTCGATGTACGACGAGCTCGGCAGGGTCACCCCGGTCATCGAGCTGCCCGAAGCGGGCCATCACGCGATGCTCGACCAACCGCTCATCCTCCTCACCGCTCTGCGTACGCTCTTGGCGGACTGGGACCACTCCGAACCCCGTCCACGCGAACCACCTGGCGGGTCGTCGCTCCACTAGCGGGCCACCCGTAGCCGAGCTGATGTCGAGTCGCTCGCCACGAGTTCAGGCCGGCATGCGGCACACGATCAGCTCGAGAGTTTCAGCTCCGGATAGGAGAGGGGACCCCACCCCCGCTCGTGGCTGATCGCGTGCGCGGCCCGAAGCTGTGCGTTATCAACCTCGGCCAGATCCCGCAAGGACCACCCGTGAGCGGTCATCAGGTGCCGGTCGAGCAACTCGGGCAGGATGTCGACCATCTCAGCGCGCTCGCCTGTGTCCATGTCAGCGTTCCTCCACTGCATGGGGTCCGCCCGAGGGTCACGGCAACTCGCCCCTTTGCTATCTCGTCATCATCATCCCCACGGACCTCGGAGTGAACCCTCGAAACTCACAATCGGTACCCTGCAGTTTTCGGTCGCGGGCAACTTGGCGTCAGGACATCCCCTGCACCTCCTCGGCGTGGCTAAAGTCCGACCGAGACGACCCGAGGAGTGCACGTGGACGAAGGACGGCCAATCTCGTACGAGGCAATTGCACTCGGCTCCCCCGTCCTCAGCTCGACAGGAGCAGAGTTCGGCATCGTCGAGCACGTCTTGGTGGTTCCCGAGCTCGACCTCTTCGATGGGATCGTCGTCACCACCAAACAGGGCCCGAGGTTCGTGGACCGAGACCAGATCACCGACATCACCACCACCCTGGTGCGGTGTGCTCTCAGTGACGCCGAGATGGCATCCCTGCCGGCGCCGAAGGGCACCGAGGTGCTCCGGCCTGACCTCGCCCACGACGAGGGTCACTCACTTTCGGCCTGGTGGGCTCGGACCTTCGAGCGCGGGCACTGGAAGCAAATCGACTAACCGTCGGCACCAGCCTGGTCGTCACCCCCGCCGGGAGCGACGTGGTCGGGCCCCGATGACGGGTCCTCTGAATCGATGGATTCAGCGCAGGACCTAGCCCGGGAACCCTGCGACGGCTCAGGTCAGATCGAGCGTGGCGGAGCGAGCTCGTTACGAACCCGTTCCCCAGAAGAGGATGAACCGCAGCCCGCCACGGTCCGGGGCACTCCGTCCCTGCCGGTCGGTGCGGCAAATTCCGTCGGGAGCCCGCCAGTGAGGAGGGGCCGCGTCCTCGCTCACTTCTGAGCGGCACCCAGCAACCAGAGCTGACTTCTGGCCCGCCGCACCTCTTCGGCGCTGCCACTGGGCCTCTTGACGCCGACTTGAAGAGCGGTGCCGGGTTCGTTCCTTCCCCCGGAGATCTCGATCACCAGGTCGGGTTCCAACATGCTCTGGATGAACGTTCCCCTCCGCCCTTCGAGTGCCTCATCATTCTCGGCATCGACGGCGGTCAGTCGCCACACTCTGCTCTCGATTCCTCCACTCCCGCTGTCAGCGCCGCCAGCCTTTTCCCCGAGCTGGAGGGGCGTCGCTGGCTCGCCCTTTCCTCCCTTCACAACAATGACGAGGTCGTCGGCCAGTCCGATCTCGATAAAGACCGACCCCTCCAACGGGCCCGCCGTGATGTTCCACAGCTGGTTGTCCGGCTCCTTTACCCCATGCATCGTCAATGCGGCGCTGTGTGGGTCCTCCTTGATGCGCCACACCTGGAGCGGAGCGCCAGGTGTGGCTTTGCCGCTCATCACGTCGATCACCAAGGTGTCGTCGAATGCACTCCGAATGAACTGCCCGTTCATGGCGAGGGCTCCAAGTCTGTCGGCACCGTGGGGTCTTCGACACGATCGTACGTTGGCAGGGAACGTGCCGGGAACCTGTCCCACGGCGAGCGTGCTGGCGACGCCAGGTACGACACCTGCCGAGAGCAGCACCGCAGCCCCATTGCGCTCGTCCTGCTCCAAATTCGTGGACGACGGCCCATGACGCGGGGGCTCCTGTTGCCCGTGGGCATCGTCGCTTACGTGGCAGTCAGCTACCTGCGCGGCGTGCCGACCGCGGGGGACGACCTCTTCTTGGTCGCCGGGTGCGCGGCGGCGCTGGGCACGGTGCTCGGCGGACTCTCCGGCACGTTCACGGCGGTGTACGAGGACAGTGACGGCGTGCCCTTGGCCAAGGACGGCGTGATCGCCGCCGCACTGTGGGTGCTCGGCCACCTCGACAGCGGCGCCTCCCGCCCGCCCACGCCCTACTTCTCGGGTTCGTGGCCACGCTCAAGAAGCCGGTGGATCCAGTCGATCAGCAACTCCCCCGCCCTGCGGAACTGAGCCGCCGTGGAAACGTTCGACTCCGCCACTCCCGACCGGGCGATGAGACCCACGGTCCGGTCAGCGTCCTCGATCATGCGTCTGGTGATCTCGAGTAAGCACCACGAGCCGAGGTCGTGCGGTGCTGCGCGTAAGGAGACGGCGACCGAACGGGTCATGGCCGGGTCGGACAGCAACCGGAACAGCTGATTGGAGCTTCATGGCACAAGGCCCGCCGGGTCGGCGAACCGACAGCGCGCCTGGGCAACGATCGCGCCGTCTGCTTGAGCGACAAGGGTGGCCTCATCCGCGGTATCCAGTGCCCAACCATGAACCCGATCCGCTCTTGCCGGGCCGCTCGTCGGCGCCGCAGGCTCAAGGCCGACCCAACAGCATGGGCCGGATGCGCGTCCTACGATCTTCTGGAGTCCCCGCAGTCCACGGCCACCGACAGGGCAGCGCACAGCGCCATCATGGTTGCGGGATGAGCCCGTCCGATGCGCCTACGGAAACGATCGCGGGAAAGTAGCTGGACGTTATCGAGGTTCGCGACTGACGGGTGCCGGATACCGTCGTCGCGCCGGAGCGGCACCTCGGTGGACAGACCCCGGATCGTCGAGGTCACAGGAACGACGATCACCGAGTGGAGGAGCCGACCCAAGGGATCGCGGGTGAGGACGATGACCGGACGGGTCTTGTCGAGATCGGCGAGCCAGACCTCGCCCCGACGCACGGCGGCGGTCACGAGAGGTCGTTGGCGTACAGCGCTTCCCAATCGGTGTCGTCGCCGATGCCACCAGTGTTGCCGAACGATGCCAACGCCACCTCGTCCTGGGTCGGTGGCGTGCGTTGGTATGCCGCGATGTCGGCCCGGAGGCGCTCGGCGTGGATGAGCTGGTCCAACGCCACGTCGATGGCCTCCGAAGTGGAGCCGACGCCAAGCAGAGCCCGAGCGGCAGCGGCCTTTCCGCGGTCCAACGTAATGGTTGCCTTCTCTCTTGCCATACAATTGATACTACCACTTGGCGGTACGAAGTGGGAAGGGACGCCCTCCGAATCCGCCGAGCGAGGCTGGCCAATCCAGATGCCACTGGTCATGGATCGCTGACGACCTCGGAGGCATGGCATCGAGCAATCAGGTTCCTCAGCATTCAGGTACCCCATGTCTCGTGAGCGGGTTACGAAACATGGCTTCGCGGGTGCAGCCGCAGCCCAGAGTGCTGATTGGCGAGATTCATGCGCTCCACTGAGGCAGTCACCCGCTGGCGCAAAGAGGACGACCCAGGTGCGAGCGATCGTCAGCGAGCCGCAATTTCAGCCCGAGATTCTGAGACGCGTAATTGGCATGAAGGGGCATCCAGCCGACTGCTAGCTGCCGGTGCGCTNNATCAGCGCCTTGCGCAGGTCTCTTGGAAGCTTGTGCACCACCCCGCCGGGCACTCGCGGGCTGCTCATGGGGCCACGGTAGCGAGTCAGAGCGATCCCCATCACCATCCAAGTGGACCGATCGCAAGATCACGGTTTTGCCACCGTATCCAGAGGATCTGAGTCCCGGAATGACCCGCTCGCGGGTCGACCGCCTACCAAAGTTGGCGCAGCTTCGTCGCCATGACACTCACCTGCTCATCAAGCCGGGGGCGGATCAGTCTTCCGGAAGCTCAGCGAACGCTCGCTTCGTGTTCCGATACCAAGTCATTCCTGAGATCGGGCGCTTCCACCGACCCTTCATCTCCTTCAATGCAGGTTCGTGCGCCTGATCGCCCCCTGCCACGATGTCCTTCAAGTGCCTGTCCTGCGCCTTGATGATCTCGTCAGCGGAGGTGCCATGGAGTTCGAGGTCACAGACTCCACCGAGCTGCCTGCACGTCATCGTCTTCATCACTCACGATCCCTTCTCCGTCTTCCCCTCTGCGACGAGGGGTGGTCGTACCTGAGCAGTAGCGCTCATCATGCCGAGTGGCGCCGCCGGACCGGTCGACGCTTCGCTCGGCGATCAGGCCTGCGCGATGCGCACCAGATTTCCCGACGGATCTCGAAAGGCACAATCACGCACGCCCCACGGTTGTGATGCTGGCTCCTGAAGGACCTCGGCGCCCGATGCCTGGACCCTCTCGAAGGTGGTGTCGAGGTCATCTGAGCGGAAGATCGCCGCCTGGAGCGATCCCTTCGTCACGAGCGTCAGGAGCGTGTCACCGTCAGCCTGTGAGCGCCCTCCGTGTGGTTGGAACAGCACGATGTCGACGTCTTGCTCCGGTGCACCAACGGTGACCCACCGGAAGTCCCCGGAGGAGACATCGTTTCGTAACTCGAGGCCGAGCGCATCACGGTAGAAGCCGAGTGCGGCATCTGGGTCGTGGACTGGAATGAACATTGCAGAGACAGTGACGGTCATGAGGTGATCGTAAGAGAACTGATCCCGAGACTGCTTCTCGGATCCTGCTCAGTTTCGGAGCCGAAGAGGGCTCTGCGGCCTTGCCGCCTCGACGGCGGCCGGTGCGTGACGCGCTGCGTGCGCAGTCAGACCGTGGCCGCGTGACGCCGCGGGCGCGTCACCAACTTGCTCACACAGGAAGGGAGCACATGGCTGTCGCTGTGGTCCCGTGCCCGGTACTGCGTCGGCGTCTCACCGACGATCTCGGTGAACCGGGAGCTGAAGGATCCGAGCGAAGTGCAACCCACGGCAGCGCAGGTATCGGTCACCGACATGCCATGACGCAGGAAGGCCTTGCCGCGCTCGATGCGTCGCGTCATGAGGTAGGTGTAGGGCGTTTCGCCGTAGACGGTTCGAAACTTTCGCGCGAAGTGTGCCGGCGACATGTGCGCCGCACTTGCCATCGCCGGTACATCGAGGGGTTGGGCGTACTCACGGTCGATGAGGTCACGTGCGCGACGCAGATGGACAAGGTCAGCCAGCTCCTCTCGCGTCATGGTGGGGATGGTAGGCCACCGGAGCCACAACCATCGTCGAGGGCCTCGGACTCGAGTTCTTTGGCCACCCGCCGACACTCGACTCTCGGCGACGTACATCGGGAGGCTCCCTGCGTAGCTGATTCGTTCGGGGCGTATGCAACTTTCGCGACTGTCGGCGATGGGACCCGCTGTGAGCGCCTTGACACTGGACCGGGCCGAGCTCGAGGTGGAGCCGCCAGTCGAGATGGTCGGCCCTCCACAGCTCCAACCGTCAAGAACCGTGCGGCACGCCGGACCGCCCGATACTCGCCAAGCTGGGTGGCGAGTTCACTCCGACGTTCTTCGCAGCAGGACCGGCCACGCACGCTCTGCACCGTCCGCACCTGCCCGAGTGACGTGGTGGATTCACGAATAACGCCGGCAAGTGAGACACGGTGAGAGTTCACGATCGGCACAGGGCCGTCCTGGAAGCTGTACAGCGGTTACCCAGCGCCTTGAGACTTTGACTGAAGTCGGTGTCGGCGTGAGGAAACCTCCGATCGGGGTTCGAGTCTCGTCACCTCCACGGTGTTGTCGGAATTACAACGTTTTCCCAGTTCACAGGCTGTATTTCATTGGCTTTTCCCAACGGAGGAAAACGCTGATGTTCGAACCCCTGTGTGCCGGCGGGCACTCGGAAACTCACGCCGTTTGCGGCAGCAAGCAGATGTCGACCCTGTCGCCGGAAAGTGTCCCACCTAGCCGGCATCGTACTGGGCTAGTGCCTACTGGCGCCCGAGATAGGCCAAAATCCGCTCCTGGCTGTTCGCATCGGGTCCATCCACCAACTCGGGTCCATAGTGGCGCAGATCTCGAATTGGGCCCGATAAGAACACGGGGCGCGACACTCCAGGTCTCATTGCCACATTCGAACCATCGGCCCTGCAACGGACTGATGTCCCACCCGTGTGCGAGGACATCCACCAGGTTGATTCCGGCAGCCGTTTCGGCTTCGAAATCTCCGAAAGACAGATGACACACTCTGGTGCGGTCCGTCAAGGCCCAGGCCCGTTGAGCTGTTATCACGGCCGCACGGAGCGAATCCGCCGGATCGCTTCCGATGAGGTCGCCCTGCGGCAGCTCCGGTCTGTCCGACTCGCCTGACGCGAACCGGGCAATCCTCAGCGTGACCGCGATTGAGTGGTTGAGTACGTCACAGCATGTCCACCCCGGCCATTTCGACAGTCCTGAGAGGTCGGGTTGCCGAACCGACAAGCACCGTCTGAGCCTCCAACGACCCAAGCAGCGCTTCGATCGCATCCATGGGCTCAACCCTTCACGAAGCGGAGTCGATGGGCTTGGCGTTCCCATTCGCTCGCGGCCCAGAACGCAGGCGCCAGCGGCTCGGTCTTGACGACAATGGCCTGCATGCGGACCGCTCCCACTGCCGATAGCTGGAATTCAGCCGCCCGGGGCAGCGCGGTCCCGAGTCCGAGACGGCGATGCGATGGTGCAACGACCAATCGATGGATGGATCCGCGCCACCCGTCACAGCCCGCCACGACCGTTCCGACCAACTGGTGGTCGTCCACAGCGACGATCAGCGCCAGTGGGTCGTGTGCAATGAGCTTGCCCAGGTGCTCGGCGCTGTCGGTATGAGTGGGCTCGCCTTCGGCCGTTGTCCACAACGACAGCACGGACTCGATGTCTGAGCGTTGGCCTGTTCGTGCTCCACGTCATTGGCAGATGCTACGACCGCCGCCGGCGAGCTTCTTGAGTGCCATGACTATCCCCATGTCCCGAACCGTCCCAGCTACCCGGCGGTCGGGGCCACCCAAACATCTTCTAGAGAACAAACGGCAGCAGCATCTTGGTCGAGCGCTTGTACGCGGGGTAGGTGTCCGGAAACTGTGCAGTCAAGTAACGCTCCTCGACCGTCGCGCTATAGAAGAAGTAGATCCCGGCCAGCCCCACGGCGGTCAGCCAGAACCAGCCCAGAGCCACTGCTGTTCCGACGCCGGCGATCAAGATGCCCGAATAGATCGGATGTCGAACCAGATGATACGGACCGCTGGTTACAAGTTCAGGTTCCTCTTTCCTGGTCATCGGAGTGCCCCAGTTACGCCCGATATGCACACGGGCCCAGATCGCGAAGGCCAGTCCGAGGAAGAGTAGGAAAAGACCCAGACCCGCACGCCACGCATGATCCGTATTGTGACCATTGCCCCGAAAGACGCCCACGCGGAGCAAGACGATTGCGATCAGGACGATCACCACCCTGCTTCCGAGGTAGCGAGACCAGGGAACCTGGCCCCTCTTCGTGGAAAAGGCTGCCACTAGCCAATACAGCCAAAACGCCGCCCAAACGACCGCAAAGACGATCTGGACGGCGTGCATGAATCCACAGATTGCCACAAGACTCGTGTGTCGGGGAATGCGCACAGATCCGAACGGGGCCAGTTCTGATCGATAATTCACTCGCGCGTTGGGGCACCCTCGGACGCCTAATCGGTAGGGATGATCCATCCGCAGAATCCTCTGCGCCGGACTGACCGAGCCATTTCGATTGCTCGCGACGAGCAGGCATCTGCCCGTCCAGAGCTGGAGAAGTCCGTGACCCAGCCGATTTGGGCGGTCTGGAACCAACGATCCAACTCGGCCGCAGGAGCGGCGGATATCCTCCGCGCGTCGGCGGTGCCGTTGACGACCAATGGGTGGTTCCGGCTCGGCTAATTGTCCCCCGAAGAACGACGCAGGTACGCGCGTAGACGGACATCCTCGCCAGCGTCCAACGCGTTGAGCAACGCCCCCAGCGCTGAGAACGCAGCCCCCCCGAGCTCGGCCCGCAGCTCATCCTCAATCGACCGGGCCGCCAGACGCTGGTGCTCCAGGTAGTCGATTCCGCGGGGAGTTAGGACAACGGACTTCTCCCGCTTGCTGGTCATCGAGTCGACCACCGCCACGTAGCCACTATCACGGAGGTGTGCAACGACCTTGCTGGCTCCCTGTCGGGTGATGCCGAGTTCTCGTCCGATGCCCGAGATAGTTGATCCCGCCTCACGCGAGCACATACGCAACACCCGGCCGTCGGGAAACCTGCGCTCCCCGAACCCCATCTCGGACATGGCACCGTCCATCCGAAGCTGGTAGCCGAGCCAGGCACGGCGGAGCGCGGCTCCGAGGCCGAGCGATGTCGACGGAACGCCTGATGTCTCGGCGTCGGGGACCACGACAGGCAATGTTAGCAAACTGTGAACTTAGTTGACAGTTCCCTCAGGCCGCCCGATACTTCGAGGATGCTGTTCGCGGGCACCACGATTCAACGGGTAGTGCTGCGCCGATTTAGCCGGTCTGGAGACGCCGACTTCACGCCACGACACCGCCACGGCCTCGCGGTCTCATCCGCCTTTGGCTTAGCGATCCTGGGGTTCGTGGGTTTGCCGTTGACTGGCTCGGCGACGGCGACCATCACCAGCGGGCTCGGTGCGTCGTACGCCGTTGCGGCGCAGCGCCAGCCGTTGACCACCAACACGAATTCCCCAGTGGCACACGACACCGAGACCGAGGCACTCGTGGCCCACTGGGGACGCCTTTTCGCGGCAACGGGCCAGTGGGAGTATCCCGGTCCTTCGGCGTTCGGACAGGTCCTGATCAAGAAGTCGAAGACCAGTCCGTGGTCGGTCTTCGAGCAGACGCAGTCCCTTCGGGTCCAGGCGTTGTACTCCTTTCCGATCCCGAGTGATCAGGGGCTCGGGCCGAGCCATTCCCTCCTTGTCACCCAGGCCATCGTCGCGGGGCGCTCGAGGATCCAGTGGTTGCTCGACGGCGCCAACTCCTTCTCCCTCCGCAATTCGTACGTTCTCCCGGCGGGCGCCGACATCCGTGCGTTCGGGGCGCACCAGGCGGGCGGGGTCTGGTCCGTCTACGCCGGGGTCCGGCCGACGGGAGTCCTCCAAGGAGTCTGGTCACCAGCTCGTCACACCCTGGTGTTCAGTCCCCAGCCCGAGCTCACCGTGGCACCACCTGGTTCGCCGGGCGCGACGCAGAAGGACACGGGCTTCGCCGACTGTGCCGGAGCTCTGTACTCCACCATCAACACCACGCTCTATCGGCGCAACGATGGCGCGCTACCCCCCGGCATCCCTCGCTGGGTCCCGGTGTACCGAGCCCCACCGGTCGGGCCGCATAACAGCGGGCTGCGGGGCATCACGTGCCTCCTCCACAATGGATCGCCATCGCTCCTTCTCTCGACGGAGGGCAACGGCAACGTGTACCGGTTCGACGATCCCCCGCGGGGCCAGCTCGACACCACGGCGCAGCCGATGCCGGGTTCGGTCGCCGACGGCCTGGTACAGACGCTCGAGTTCCAACCCATCCCCGCCGTTCGTCAGATGCTGGCCACTCAGGGAACGAGCATCCCGGCAACAGGGAGGGGTTCGATCGTCTACGTGATCGCTGCCTACAACAACGGCGACTTCCAGACCATGAAGATTGGAGGAGTCGATCGCCAGGTGTTCGGGTTCGAGTGGGGCTACCAGGGGGTCTGCCCAACGACACAGAAGTGTGGTCCCATCGCCTCGGGCGCGGTGCACTTCAACGCCAGCGCCTGCTTCGCGGTTCGGACCGATCAGGGGCAATCGCCGACCTATGCATTGCGCTGCCTCAGCGGACCAACACTGACGCCATCGGCGACGGTGTCCAAGCCGATCCGTTCAGGCCAGGCCTTCGTGTCCATCCGAAGCATCATGCCCTCACCGTTCAGAGACGGGCGGATCTATTACGGCGGTTATGACTGCAATTTCTACCCCGCCGACGACACGGCGTGGGTCGCGTCGTCGACACTCCGTTCCCTCCGCCTCTCCGTCTCGCCGAAAGGAAGATCCTCATGACCCGAAGTGTGAGATTCCCACGACGTGGCGCCGCCGCCATCGCTTCGGGCAGCGTCGTTGTCCTAGCGCTCGCGCTCAGCGCTTGCAGCAGCTCGCCCTCGCAGCCGGCCGCCTCCCCCGAACGGGTGACCGGCGGGCCGACGGGCCACTACGTCGTTGCATCCGGCATCCACAAGATCAAGCACATCATCGTCATCGAACAGGAGAACCGCTCCTTCGACAGCTACTTCGGGACGTACCCGGGTGCCGACGGCATCCCCGTGCAGAACGGACAACCTTCCGTGTGCGTACCCGTTCCGGCCGGTGGATGCCAGGCGCCCTACCACGACACGGCCGACGTCAATGGCGGTGGCCCGCACGGCGAGCACAATGCGAAGCTCGACGTCAACGGGGGAAAGATGGACGGGTTCATCACCGAGGCCACGAGCGGCAAAAAGGGGTGCGGCGCCAACGTCAACACTGTCGACAACCCGGAATGCTCCAATTCTGCGACACCCGACGTAATGGGCTACCACACGTCGGCGGAGATCCCGAACTACTGGACCTACGCCAAGGACTTCACGCTGGACGATCACATGTTCGAGCCGGTCGCATCATGGTCGTTGCCCGACCACCTCTACCTGGTCTCAGGCTGGTCAGCCGTCTGCTCGAGCCCGGCCCCGTCGAGCTGCAAGAACGAGATCCGCGGCCCCTACACGCCGGCCCAGATGCAGAAGTACGTGGACCAGGCCATTGACACCGGCACGGCCGATGTCACCAACGCCTGGACCGACATCACGTGGCTCCTCCACAACAAGCACGTCTCGTGGGCCTACTACGTGCAGACCGGGGAGCAGCCCGACTGCGAGAATGATTCGGCGGTGGCCTGTCCACCCGTATCGCAGAGCTACCTGACCCCCGGCATCTGGAACCCGCTGCCCGTCTTCGAGGATGTGCAGAAGGACCACCAGATCCGCAACATCCAGCCGCTGAATAACTACTTCTCCGAGGCCAAGCAGGGAAACTTGCCCTCGGTCATGTGGGTCACCCCGTCCCAGGCCAACAGCGAGCACCCGCCCGCCAGCGTCCACCAGGGCCAGGCCTACGTCACCGCTGTCATCAACGCGGCAATGAAGAGCCCCGACTGGGACTCGACCGCCATCTTCTTACAATGGGATGACTGGGGCGGCTTCTACGACAACGTCGTGCCGCCCCCAGTCGACCAGAACGGGTACGGGCTGCGGGTCCCGGCATTGGTGATCTCGCCCTACGCCAAGACTGGGTACATCGACCACCAGACCCTCTCGAGCGACGCCTACCTCAAGTTCATAGAGGACGATTTCCTGGGAGGGTCCAGGCTCAATCCCAAGACCGATGGGCGACCCGACCCACGGCCCGACGTCCGCGAGGACGAGAAAATCCTGGGCAACATGGTCAACGATTTTGACTTCAACCAGACGCCACGGGCCCCGGTCCTGCTCCCGACCAACCCCCCGACGGTCTCGCCGAGCATCCCGACCTATTTCAATGGCATGGGCCCGTGCGTCGGCTGCACGGCGACACCACCTAGTACTTGAGGGCCATGCATGCCCGATGGGGCCGGACCTAGTGGGAATCCGCCAGAGTGGTGTGCGGGGGATCACTCGTGCCTGCTTCGTTCGGGGCGCATGCAACTTTCGCCAGCACTCATGACGTCGAGCGCTCCAACCTTGGTGAAGCCCGCTACCTCGACTGGCCACACCGGCCTTGGCAACAAGAGGATCTGGACTCCGCTGATGCTCTCCTCCGGCAGGGGTTCGAACATATAGTCCCATCTCTTCTGAAGCCCTGAACCGGAGAGCCCCAGAATGACGAATTGGAACAAGCTCTACCTAGTAGCCCAGGAATAACCCCAGGTCAGTGGCCTGCATGGGGTTCGAACATAGTCCCACCGATGATGCGAGAACTACAACGTTCTTCCGTCCGCCGGTCGAGGCACATGGTGATGTTCGAACCCCCGGCTGTCGATTGAATCCCTGCGGGTGGCCCGCAGGCGTCAATGAGCAATCGCCGGGGTCTGCCCAATGGTGCAACGGCACTACCAAGGATCGGTCTCAGCAGATGCGCGGCA
>PMFN01000009.1 GCA_003155135.1 Acidimicrobiaceae bacterium
ACCTCTCGGATGTTCTCCTCGCCGGCGAAGATGGCCACCAGCCGGTCGATGCCGAAGGCGAAGCCGGCGTGGGGCGGTGCACCGAAACGGAAGGCCCCCAAGAGGAACCCGAACCGGCTCTCGGCCTCGGCCTCGGAGATCCCGAGGGCGGCGAAGATCCGGCTCTGGATGTCCGCCCGGTGGATCCGCACGCTGCCCGAGCCCAGCTCCCAACCGTTGAGGACGAGGTCATAGGCCTGCGAGCGCACGGCGAGGGGGTCGGTCTCGAGCAGGTCGAGGTCTTCGGGGTGGGGCATGGTGAAGGGGTGGTGGGCCGAGATCGGGTTGCCTTCGGCGTCGAGGCCCTCGAAGAGCGGGAACTCCACGATCCAGACGTAGCGGTAGGGACCGTCCCCGACGGCACGCCCCCCGAGGTCCACCCGCAGGGTCCCGAGCACCGCACAGCAGCTCCGGTATTCGTCGGCGACGATGAGCACGAGGTCGCCCGCAGCGGCGTGGGTCGCGTCCAGTATCCCTGCGCGTTCTCCGTCGGAGAGGAACCGGTCGAGCGGCGACTCGAGGATGAGGCCGCCGTCTCCCCCGTCCTTCACCCGGAACCACGCGAGGCCCTTCGCACCGAGGGACTTGGCGCGATCGGTCAGGGCGTCGAGACGCGCCCGGCCGAGGTCGGCGCCCCCTTCGAGCACGATGGCCTTCACCGTCGGAGCGGCGAAGGCGCGCACCTCGGTGCTGGCGAAGATCCCTGAGAGCTCGACGAGCTCCATGCCGAAGCGCAGGTCGGGCTTGTCGGTGCCGAAGCGGTCGATCGCCTCGGTCCACGTCATCTGCTCGATAGGGCCCGGGCGCTCGCCGGTGGCCGCTTCGGCGGCGTCGAGCACGGCCTCGCTCACGAAGGCGAGCACGTCGGCCTGGTTCACGAATGACGCCTCCATGTCGAGCTGGGTGAACTCGAACTGGCGATCGGCGCGCAGGTCCTCGTCGCGCATGCAGCGGGCGATCTGGTAGTAGCGGTCCATCCCCCCGACCATGAGCAGCTGCTTGGCGAGCTGCGGGCTCTGGGGGAGCACGTAGAAGGAGCCCTGGTGGAGGCGGCTCGGTACGGCGAACTCCCGGGCGCCCTCGGGGGTGGGGGCCCACAGGAGCGGGGTCTCTACCTCGCAGAATCCCTGTCGCTCCATGGCGGCACGGATCGCCGAGTTCACCGTGGCGCGCAGCCGCAGGTTCGCCTGCATGCGGGGGCGGCGGATGTCGATGAAGCGGTTCTTGAGCCGGATCGGCTCGTCGGCGTCGGTGCGGTCGTCGACCGCGAACGGCGGCGGCTCCGCGGTGGCGAGCACCTCGACGGTGCACTCCCCCAGCTCCACCGCACCGGTGGCGATCTTGTCGTTGACGGTGCCCTCTGGCCGGCGGCGGACCGTCCCGGTGACGGCGACGACGTACTCGCTCCTGATGTCGACGCTCCCGTCGATGACGCACTGGACGATCCCCGAGTAGTCGCGCAGGTCCACGAAGGCGAGATGCTCGCCGTGCTCACGGCGCTTGGCCACCCAACCGCACAGGCGCACCACGTGGCCGACATCGGCGAGCCCCACCTGGCCACAGAGCTGTGTCCGCAGCGAGGTGGCGAGCACCCCTTCCCCGTCGGTCCCGCTCATCGATGGTCCTTCCTCACTTGTGGTGGCCGTCATTGGCCTGCGTTCAGGTCGGCTTGGTACGCGGCCAGCTCGCGGGTGACCGCAACAGCCGCCTCGTGACGGCCCACTGCGTACTGCTCACCGGGCCCGCGCAGCGGGCGCAGGGTGACGGTGCCCGCCGACAGCTCCTCGGGGCCGACGATGAGGGCGATGCTCGCCCCGGAGCGATCGGCCGCCTTCATCTGGGACTTCATGGACCGCACCCCGAAGGCCCGGTCGGCCGAGATCCCCGCCCGGCGCAGCTCGATGGTGAGGTCGCGCGCCTCGGCGCCGCGCCCGTCGCCCTCGGTGACGTCGATCACGAAGGCGTCGAGGGGCGCCGGTTCGACCGCGAACACGCTCTCTGCGTCGCAGGCCCCGAGAACGCGCTCGATGCCGATCCCGAAGCCGATCCCGGGCGTCGGGTCGCCGCCCAGCATCTCGACGAGGCCGTCATAGCGGCCGCCGCCGCCGATGCCGTTCTGGGCGGACTCGAGAGCGGCGGAGGCGAACTCGAAAGTGGTGCGGGTGTAGTAGTCGAACCCCCGCACGAGTCGGTGGTCGAGTACGTAGGCCACAGTGCTCGCCTCGAGGCCCTGTCGGACCCGGGCGAAGTGCGCCGCACACGGGCCGCAGAGGTGGTCCATGAGCCGGGGCACGTCGGCGGTCGCCTTGCGGCACTCGGGCTTCTTGCAGTCGAGGACGCGCAGCGGATTGGACCCGAAGCGCTCCCCGTGCTCGTCGCAGAGCTCGCCGGCCCGCTCGGCCAGGACGCCGGCGAGCAGCTCGAGGTAGGCCGGCCGGCATTGGGCGTCGCCCATCGAGTTGAGCTTGAGCTCGAAGCGCTCGAGTCCGAGCCCACGGAAGAAGTCGTGGGCCACGGTGATGACCTCGACGTCGAGGTCGGGGTCCTCGGTGCCGATCGCCTCGATGCCGAGCTGGTGGTGCTGGCGGTAGCGCAGGGCCTGTGCACGCTCGTGGCGGAAGGCCGGTGTCACGTACCAGGCCTTGAACGGCACGAGCGGGTGGTGCTGGACGAACGCCCGAACGATCGAGGCGGTGCCCTCGGGGCGCAGGGCCAGCTGCTGGCCGTCGCGATCGGTGAACTCGTACATCTCCTTGCCCACCACGTCGCTGGCATCGCCGATGCCGCGCCGGAACACCGAGGAGTACTCGAACACCGGCGTCATGGTGAGCCCGTAGCCCGCATCCTCGACCCCGCGGGCGAACGCGCCGACCACTCGCTCCCAGCGGGTCGATTCGGGGGGGAGGACGTCTCGGGTGCCGCTCGGCGAGCGCGGCGCGCTGCTCTGGGTGCTCACTGTGACCTCACGGACGCTTGCCGGGGAGGAGGCGGTAGGCGTCGAACACCCCATCGAGGTGTTTGAGCGACGCGATGAGCGAGAGGAGGTGCGTGGGGTCGGCCAGCTCGACGTCGAACGCCATCCGGCTCACCCGGTCGGGGGTCGTCGAGGTACGCGCGGCCACGATGTTGAGGTGGTGCTCGGAGACCACGCGGCTCACGTCGGCGAGCAGCCGGGATCGGTCGAATGCCTGGACCTCGAGCGTGGCCATGAAGACCCCCTCGCTGCCGCTGTCCCACTCGACCTCGATCAGGCGCTCCTGGGAGCGCTGGGCGAGCGACATGGCGTTCGAGCAGTCCGAGCGGTGCACCGAGACGCCACGGCCCTGGGTCACGAAGCCGATGATCTGGTCACCGGGCACCGGGGTGCAGCAGCGCGCCAGGTGCACCATCACGTCGTCGAGGCCCTCGACGTAGACGCCGGCCGCCGAGCGGCGCCCGCCACGCGGCGTGCGCACGCCCTTGGCCGCGGTGGTCGGCAGCTGCTCGGGCTCCCCGCCGCGCAGCTCACGGGCCAGGCGCTGGACGATCGACTGGGCCGAGATCTGGCTCTCGCCGATCGCCGCCATGAGGGCGTCGACGTCGAGCAGGTTCATCGATTCGGAGACCTGGCTGAGCGCGCTCGAGCCCATGATGCTCTTGAGGGGCAGGCCCTCGCGGCGCAGCGCCTTGGCGAGCTCTTCGCGACCGGCCTCGATGGCGTCCTCGCGGCGCTCCCGCGAGAACCACTGGCGGATCTTGTTGCGCGCCCGGGCCGAGGCCACGATCTTGAGCCAGTCACGCGAGGGCCCCGCCGTGGCTGACTTGGACGTGAAGATCTCGACGGTGTCCGCCGAGTTCAAGCGGGTGTCGAGCGGGACGAGGCGCCCATTCACCCTCGCCCCGATGCAGCGGTGGCCGACCTCGGTGTGGATGGCGTACGCGAAGTCGACCGGCATGGACCGGGCCGGCAGGGCGATCACCCGTCCCTTCGGGGTGAAGACGTAGACCTCATCCTGCTCGAGGTCGAGCTTCAAGGCCTCCAAGAACTCGACCGGGTCGTTCGTGTCCTCGCCGACCTCGGCGATGCGTTGCATCCAGGCCATGTCCGAGGAGGCGTCGTCCTTCTCCTTGTAGCCCCAGTGGGCGGCGATGCCGTACTCGGCGCGACGGTGCATCTCGTGGGTGCGCACCTGGACCTCGATCGGCTTGCCGTCGAGACCGATGACCGTGGTGTGCAGCGACTGGTAGAGGTTGAACTTCGGGGTGTTGATGTAGTCCTTGAATCGGCCCTGCACCGGCGGCCAGATGGCGTGGATGGCCCCGAGAGCGGCCCAGCAGTCCTTCTCCGAGGCGACCACGACGCGGATGCCCACGAGATCGTGGATGTCGTCGAATTCCTTGCCGCGCACCACCATCTTCTCGTAGATGCTCCAGAGGTGCTTCGGCCGGCCGGTGACTTCGGCGTCGAGGCTCGCTGACCCGAGGCGCTCGCGCACCGAGATGAGGACCCGGGCGAGATACTCCTCGCGCTGGGGGGCCCGTGCCGCCACCATCTGCTCGATCTCGGCATAGCGCTTCGGATGAAGGGTGGCAAAGGCCAGGTCCTCCAACTGCCACTTGACCTGCTGGACCCCGAGCCGGTGGGCCAGGGGCGCATAGACGTCGAAGGTCTCCTGGGCGGTGCGCCGCTGCTTCCACTCGGGCATGACCGCCAGGGTGCGCATGTTGTGCAGGCGGTCCGCGAGCTTGATCAGGAGCACCCGCCAGTCGCTCGCCATTGCAACGAGCATCTTGCGGATGGTGGCGGCCTGCTGGGCCTCTTTCGAGTCGAACTGGAGACGGTCGAGCTTGGTGACGCCGTCGACGACCCGGGCCACGACCGGCCCGAAACTGCCTTCGACGTCCTCGAGGGTGATGCCGGTGTCCTCGACGGCGTCGTGGAGCAGGGCGGCGGCCACCGTGTCGGCGTCGAGGCCGAGGCCCGCCACGATGGCGGCGACGGCGATGGGATGGGTGACGTAGGGCTCGCCAGAACGACGGTACTGCCCGGCATGGGCGAGGGCCGCCATCTTTGCCGCGGCCACAATCCCCTCGATGCTCTCGTCGGGGTGCCGGAGCGTGAACTGGCGGAGCACGGGCTCGAGCATGTCGCCGAGCGCGTCGGAACCCGGCTCGTCATTCGACACCTGTGCCAGGGTTACCATCCCTCCACGCTACCCGACGGGCCTTGTGATCCCGGCCTTGCGGGTGGCCCCGATTCGGCCGAGCGGGGCGCGCTCAGCGGCGTTTTTTGTTCTTGGAGGGCTTGCGCGGACGCGGCGGCGGCCGGTTGGTGGCCACCGCCGCGGCTCCTGCCGCGACCGCAGCGTCTCGGGCGGCGGCGTTGCGTGCGCCCGCCCCGGGCTTGATGGTCCCCCCCGTCGATGCCGCCTCCCGGGCGGCGCGCGTCGATGCCCCGCCGGCGGTGGTGAGGGCGGCAGCGGCCGCAGGGGTGAGCGCCCCGGCACGCTGGCCCTTCGCCTGGATCCGCTGGCGGATCGCCACGTAGCGCGGCTCGCGCTCCTTCAAGATGGCGAGCACCGGGGCGGCGATGAAGATGGACGAGTACGCACCGCTCAAGAGGCCGACGAAGAGGGCGAGGCCGTAGTCCTGGAGCGTGGTGGCCCCGAGCAGCTCGGCGCCGACCACCAGCACGGCGAGCACCGGGAGGATGGCGACCAGCGAGGTGTTGATGGACCGGGCCAGCGTCTGGTTCATCGACAGGTTGATCATCTCGGAGTAGGTCATCCGGCCCGACGCGCCCACACCCTTCGTGTTGTCGCGCACGCGGTCGAAGACCACCACGGTGTCGTAGAGCGAGTAGCCGAGGATCGTCAGGATGGCGATGACCGTGTCAGGGGTGACCTGGAAGCCGAAGAGCGAGTAGACGCCGATGGTGACCAAGAGGTCGTGGATCATGGCGATGAACGCGGCCACGGCCATCTTCGGCTCGAAGCGGAAGCTGATGTAGATGGCGACCAGGACGAAGAAGGCGATGAGCGCGGTCAGGGCGCGTTGGGTCACCTGCCCGCCCCAGGTCGGCCCCACGTTCGAGACGCTGACCGCCGCGGCGTCCGTGCTGCCGAGCTTGGCCATCGCCGCGGTGACCCGCGCTGTCGTCGCCGCCTGTTCGGCTTGGGTCTCTGAGTTGAGGTCCGCTTGGACCTCCACCTTCTGCGACCCTCCGCGCCCGAGCAACTCGACGGTCGGCTGGGAGAGGCCCGCCGCGGTGACCGCCGAGGTGACCTGGGACTGGGTCACGCCGGGGGCCGCCACCTCCCAGGAGCTGCCGCCCTTGAAGTCGATGCCGAGGTTGAGGCCCCTGAATCCGAGCGAGATGATCCCGGCCACGATGATGATCGACGAAATGGTGAACCAGACCCGCCTGCGGCCGACGAAGTCGAAGGAGGTCTGCCCGTGGTAGAGGCGGTGGAAGGGCCCGGGGACCTTCGGCCCCTTCGCGCGCTCCTCGGCGCGCGCTTCCATCTCCTCGTACTCTTCTTCTTCCTCGTCGATCTCGGCCTCGTCGATCTCCTCGGGGCTGAGCGAGTCCACGAGCTCGTCTTCGGCGTCGGGGTCCTCGGGCGGCGGGGCGCCCGACGCGTCGATCTCGAGCTGGCGCAGCTTCGGGTCGTGGCGCTCGAGCGGGCTCACGCGTCCACCCCGGCGGGCGCGGCCAGACCTCGCAGGATCCCGAAACGCTTCGCCGTCGTCAGGCGCTCATTGCGGCCGATCAGGATGACGAGGGGGCGTGTGTAGAACCACGTCATGAAGATGTCGAGCAGGGTCGACAGGCCGAGGAAGAAGGCGAAGCCCTTCACCTGACCGACCGCCACGAAGAACAGGACGACGGCCGCGGCGAGCGACACGAGGTCGGCGGCCAGCACGGTGCGCCATGCGCTCTTGAAGCCTCGGTCGACGCTTGTGCGGACGGTCCGGCCCGATCTGGTCTCGTCCTTTAATCGCTCGAAATAGACGATGTACGAGTCGACGGTGATACCGATGGACACAATGATCCCGGTGACGCCCGCGAGGTCGAAGCTCGGCGCGATCGAGGTGTGCCCGAGGGCCGAGATGATCACCCACAACAACGCGGCGGTCACCACCAGGCCGCTCACGATGACCAGGCCCAGCAACCGGTAGTAGAAGATCGTGTAGAGCAGCACCAGGATGAGCCCGGCGATGCCCGCCGCCAGGCCGGCGAGGAGCGAGGACTTGCCGAGGGTCGGTGACACCACGGTCGCCGTGAGGCGGTCGAGCTTGACCGGGAGCGACCCGTATTGGAGCGCGATGGCCAGGTTCTGGGCCGAGGTCTGGGTGAAGCTCCCCGAGATCTCCACCTGGCCGTCGAAGGACGACCACGTCGTCTGCGAGGGTTGGGTGATCGGGGCGGACTGGACCACGCCGTCGAGCTCGATGCCGATGATCTCGTGGAAGTACTTCTGGGTCATGGCGTCCCAGCCCGCCGAGCCGGCATCGGTGAGCGTGATGTTGACCACCCATTGACCGGTCTGGCTCAGCTGTGCGCTCGCCGTCTTGACGGCGCGACCGGTCAGCTCGGACGGCCCCATCAAGTAGCGCTGCGTCCCCTCACCGGCGAGGCCCGGAAGGAGCACCTCGCCCGCCGGCTTGTCGGGCGTGCTCGGGTACGTGGCCAGGCCCGGGTAGGGGCCGATCTGGTAGCTCACCCCCGTCGACGACGACGTGCTGCCGGTCAGGTTCGATGTCACGAGCTGGTAGCCCGACGGGCAGTTCGACGGCAGGGTCTGGGGCGCAGTGGTGGTCGAGCCCTTGGGGGCGGCGTAGGGCGGGGCGTAGCAGTAGACGGGCCGGAAGAGCAGCTGGGCGGTCTGGCCGATCGATTTGAGGACCTGCTGGCCGTCGGTGATGCCCGGGACCTGCACCACGATCTGCTGGCCCTGGGTCGAGACCTGCGCGCCCGAGACCCCGAGACCGTTCACCCGGTTGGAGAGGATGTCGACCGTCTCGTTCAGCTCCGAGGGCGAGACGTGCTTGGCGGGGGCGTAGACGACCTCGAGGCCGCCGGCGAGGTCGAGGCCGAGGCGCGGGCTCCAGTTGGCGAGCAGGACGCCGAGCAACGAGCCGAAGGTGATGACCACCACCGCCACGACGCTGATGATCAGCGACCGCTGGCGTCGGGCTCCTTTGCGCGACGACGCCGCACTCACTTGCCCGGTTCTTCCTCGCCGGACGTGGGGCCGTCCGTTTCCCGCTTGTCGGTCGCGTCGGAGGTGCCGGTGGCGCTCGGCGGGTCGGCCGGCGGGTCGAAGAGCGCGTCGCGGTCGTAGTCCTGCCCGTCCCCGGTGGTCTCGTCGTGCTCGCGCCCGTCGTGCCCGTCGTGCCCGTCGTGGTCGTCGTACTCGTGGTCGTCGTCCTCGTCGACAGGCACGGTCGGCTCGACCTTGCGGGCGATCGCCTGGCGCAGCATCACGAGCTGGGTGGGGAGCACGTCGGGGACCCCGCCGTGGTCGGTCTCGCCGGTGATGATGGTGACCTTGTCGCCCTCCATGGAGAGCACCCGGCCGACGATGCCACCAATGGTGACGACCTGGTCGCCCTCGGCGATGGACGAACCGGCGGCCTTGGCCTTCTTGGCCTTCTGCTGGTTCGGCCGGATGAGCAAGAAGTACGCCGCCACGCCGATCACCAAGATGATCAGGATGAACGAGGAGCTGCTCGACTTTTTCGCGGCGGTAGCCGCAAGCTCGGGGAGAAGGAGAGCTGGAATCATGTGGCAGGCGCCCCCCAAGGCGCAGGTTGCCGGGCGGAAGCCCGTGCACAGGAGCGACACCATACCCCAGGCACCTCAGGCCCCGGTCCGCGCCCCGCTGGCGCGCCAGGCACGATCAGGCGCCGCTCGAGGGGCCCGGGAGCTCAGAAAAGCGGAGGCTCAGCGGGCACGAGGCCCACATGCGCCCAGGCACGCGCCGTCGCCACCCGCCCGCGCGGGGTGCGCTGGAGCAGCCCCTGCTGGAGCAGGTAGGGCTCGTAGGCGTCCTCGATCGTGTCGGTCTCCTCACCGATGCACTGGGCGAGCGTGGTGAGCCCGACCGGGCTCCCCGAGAACCTCCGGCACAGGGCGTCGAGGATGGCCCGGTCCACCTTGTCGAGGCCGAGCTCGTCGACGCCGAACAGCTCGAGGCCCTCGACTGCCGTCTCGCCGGTGATCGCCCCGTCGCCGCGGACCTCGACGAAGTCCCGGACCCGGCGCAGCAGGCGGTTCGCGATGCGCGGCGTGCCCCGCGAACGTTCCGCGATGCGCGTCGCCCCCTCCCGGTCCAAGGTGACCCCGAGGATCCGGGCGGACCGCTCGATGATGGCCCGCAGCTCGATCGGCTCATAGAGGTCGAGTCGCCCGACGAAGCCGAAGCGGTCCCGCAGTGGCCCCGCCACCATGCCCCAGCGGGTGGTGGCGCCCACAAGGGTGAAGTGCGGCAGGTCGAGGCGGATGGAGCGCGCCGTCGGTCCCTTGCCGATCACGATGTCGAGCTTCGCGTCCTCCATGGCCGGGTACAGCACCTCTTCGACGGATCGGTGCAGCCGGTGGATCTCGTCGATGAACAGCACGTCACCCTCTTGGAGGTCGGTGAGGAGCGCGGCGAGGTCCCCGGCACGCGCGAGCACCGGCCCCGACGTCACCCGCAGGCCCACCCCCATCTCGGCGGCCACGATGCCGGCGAGCGACGTCTTGCCGAGACCGGGCGGCCCGGCGAAGAGCAGGTGGTCGGCGGGCTGGGAACGCCCCCTCGCCGCCTCGAGCACGATGCCGAGGTGCTCGACGAGCTGTGCCTGACCGACGAACTCGTCGAGTGTGCGCGGCCGCAGGCCCGCCTCTTCGACCTCCTCGGCCGGCAGGGCCACCACCGCGGTCTGGCGCTCCGCCGGCTTGTCGGCGGGTGCCGCCGCGCTCGCCCCCGCCCCGACGAGGTCGGCGAGCACCTCCCGGCGGGCGCGAGGGCTCACCGGCTGGCCAGCTCGCGTAGGGCGAGTCGCAGGAGCTCTTCCACCCCGACATCGTCGCGGAGCCCGTCGAGCGCGGCGCGGATCTCCTCGGGGCCGTAGCCGAGCTCGCCGAGCGCTGCACGGGCGTCGCCGCGCGCCGAGCGCTCGCCCGAGGCGGGGGCGCTGAACTCGGTGGCGGAGAGGTCCGGCAGGGTCAGGCGCGATTTCAAGTCGATCAGGAGGCGGGCCGCCGTCTTGCGCCCGACGCCCGGCACCGAGCACAACGTGTCGAGGTCGTCCTCGAGCACAGCAGTCGAGAGCTGAGCGGGCGAGAGGGCGGAGAGGATGGCCAGCGCGAGCGCCGGGCCCACCCCGTGGGCGCCGAGGAGCGCCTCGAAGCAGCGTCGCTCGTCGTCGTGCGCGAAGCCGTAGAGGACGATGGCGTCCTCGCGCACATGGGTGTGCACGTGGAAGAAGACCTCCGAGCCGCTCGCTCCGAGGGCGGACATGGTCGAGGTGGTCACCGACACCCGGTACCCGATGCCCCCCACCTCGACGATGACCTCGCTCGCCGCCGTCCGGGCGGCCAACGAACCCCGCAGTGACCCGATCATGGCGTTCCTCCCGTGCCGAGCGCCCCGGCCGAGGCCGCAGCCACCGCGGCGCGCAGCGGCATGGTGGTCACGTGGCAGATGGCGAGGGCGAGGGCGTCGGCGACGTCGGGCGGCGACGGAGGCGCCGCCAGCCCGAGGAGAGAGGCCACCATGCGCTGGACCTGGTCCTTCGTCGCGCTCCCGTAGCCGACCACCGCCTGCTTCACCTCGTTCGCGGTGTATTCGACGACGACACAGCCCGCCGCCGCCGCCGCCGCCAGCGCAAGACCGCTCACCTGGCCGACCGACATTGCCGTGCGCACGTTGGTCTGGAAGAACACCCGCTCGACCACCACCGCATCGGGGTCGAACTGGGTGATCAGGTCACCCAGCTCAAGGTGGACCGTCGCCAGGCGCTGGGGCAACGGCTCGGTCGGGGCCGTCTCGATCACGCCCGCCGCCCGGGCCACGATCGCTGACGAACCCTCGGGACGCTCGATGACCCCGTAGCCGCAGCGCGAGAGGCCCGGGTCCACTCCGAGGACGAACATGCGTTCGATGTTAACGCGGGCCGAGGCACCAATGGTGCATCCTCCGGGCCCTACGCCGGTGGCCGGTTCAGCCCTCGAAGGACGCGAGCACCTCGTCGGCGATGTCGTAATTGGCGTGCACGGCTTGGACGTCGTCGTGGTCGTCGAGGGCCTCGAGGAGTCGCAGCACGTTCTTCGCCTCGCCCTCGTCGGCGACCTCCACCGTCGAGGTCGCGACGAGGGCGAGGTCGGCCGACTCGGGCTCGAGGCCCACAGCGTCGAGGGCGTCGCGCACCGTGTGCAGGTCGCTCGGCGCGCACGTGAGCAGCCAGTGCTCACCCTCGTCGCTCAGGTCCTCGGCTCCCGCTTCGACCGCGGCCTCGGTGATGGCGTCCTCGTCGAACTTCTTCGGCAGGGTGAGGACGCCCTTTCGCTCGAACTGCCAGCTGACCGCCCCCGGCTCGGCCATCGATCCGCCGTTGCGGTTGAAGAGGTTGCGGATCTCAGAACCCGTGCGGTTGCGGTTGTCGGTCAGGGTCTCGACGATGACGGCGACCCCACCGTGGGCGTAGCCCTCGTAGTTGACCGCCTCGTAGCGCACCCCGTCGAGCTCGCCGGTGCCGCGCTTGATCGCCCGTTCGATGGTGTCGAGGGGCACCGAGGCGTCACGCGCCTTCTGGTACATGGTGCGCAGGCCGGCGTTGGCGGTGAGGTCGCTGCCGCCCTCGCGCGCGGCCACCTCCACCTGGCGGATGAGCTTGGCGAACAATTTCGCGCGCGCCTTGTCTTGCGCGCCCTTGCGGTACTTGGTGGTGGCCCACTTCGAGTGACCCGACATCGAGAGTCGTCCTTCCTGGGGCCCGCCACGAACTGGGCGGCCCCACCTGGAGCGATGTTACCGGACCGCCCCCGCCGTCCCCGGGGGCGAAGCGGCCCGGCACAGCATGCGTCCCGTGACCCTTTGCTACTCCCCCGCCATCTCGAGGAAGAGCCGGTGCATGCGACGATCGGCGGTGAGCTCGGGGTGGAACGCCGCAGCAAGGATGTTCTTCTCGCGCACCGCCACCACGTCGCCGTCCTCGCCACCGGGCCCCACGAGGCGGGCGAGCACCTCGACGCCCGGGCCCACCGTCTCGATGCGCGGGGCTCGGATGAACACCGCCGGCAGTGGCCCGCCGGGGTCGCCCGAAAGGCTGGCGTCGAGGGCCGCGGCGTCGAGCTCGGTCTCGAAGGAGGCCAGTTGGCGGCCATAGCCGTTGCGCCGCACCGTCACCCCGAGCACGCCGAAGGCCCGCTGGTCGGGCCGGCCGTCGAGGATTTCTTCCGCCAGCAGCACGAGCCCCGCACAGGTGCCGAAGACCGCCAACCCGGCGCGCAGGTGCTCGGCCAAGGGCTCGGTGAGGCCCGAGGAGTCGAGGAGCAGCGAGAGGGTCGTCGATTCGCCGCCGGGCAGCACCAGGCCACAAAGTGCGTCGAGTTCGACCGGGCGGCGGACGGCGACGGCCTCGACGCCGAGCTCGGCGAAGGCGTCGAGATGCTTCGCGAAGTCGCCCTGGAGGGCGAGGACCCCGACGGTCATCGGTCGTGGCCGCCCGGGCGGGCGGTTACCAGCCGCGCTCAGCCAGGCGCTCGGTGAGGGCGCCGATCTCCTCGCCGCGCATCGCCTCGCCGAGGCCGGTCGAGACCTTGGCCACCAAGGCGGCGTCGGTGAAGTGGGTGGTGGCCTCGACGATGGCCCGGGCCCGGCGCGAGGGATCCTCGCTCTTGAAGATGCCCGAGCCGACGAAGACGGCCTCGGCCCCGAGCTGGAGCACGAGGGACGCGTCCGCCGGAGTGGCGATGCCGCCGGCGCAGAACAACGGCACCGGGAGCTCGCCGGTCTCGGCGATCTCCTGGACGAGCCCGATGGGGGCGCCGAGGGCCTTCGCCCAGCCGTAGAGCTCGGCCGAGTCTGCCTGCGTGATCTTTTTGATGTCGCCCCTGATCGAGCGCAGATGGCGCACGGCTTCGACGATGTTGCCCGTCCCCGCCTCGCCCTTGGAGCGGATCATGGCGGCACCTTCGGATATCCGGCGCAGCGCCTCACCCAGGTTGGTCGCCCCGCAGACGAACGGCACCTCGAAGGCCCACTTGTCGATGTGGTGGGCCTCATCGGCCGGGGTGAGGACCTCGCTCTCGTCGATGTAGTCGACGGCGAGCGCCTGGAGCACCTGTGCCTCGGCGAAGTGCCCGATGCGTGCCTTGGCCATCACCGGGATGGTCACGGCGGCCTGGATGCCCTCGATCATGGCCGGGTCACTCATGCGGGCGACGCCGCCGTCGCGGCGGATGTCGGCGGGCACGCGCTCGAGCGCCATGACGGCGACGGCACCGGCGTCCTCGGCGACCTTGGCCTCGTCGGAGGTGACCACGTCCATGATGACCCCGCCGCGCAGCATGTCGGCAAGGCCGCGCTTGACCGTGAACGTCCCCGTTTCTCGCCCCGTCTCGCTCGCTCGCGCCTGCTCTGTCATGCCCCCAGACTATCGAACGCCCGCCGGGGTCCTGCTCAGCGATCCCCTCAGCGCCCCCCGGGGGCGCCGGCGCACGCTGCGCTCGGGCGGAAGACTCGTCGCTCGGAGGTCAGTACTCGGCCAGCGCGGCGAGTCGCACCGAGGCAGCGTCGAGCTCGCCGTCGGGGGCGGATCCCGACGGCGCCTCGGCCATCGGGTCGAGCCAGACCCAGCGCGTCGACGCGAGCTTTCTGGGGGAGAACACCGACGCTGGCTCGACCACCGCAGGCGGGTCGCTCAGCGCAGCCAGGGCATCGTGGAGCCCGGGCGGGTAGCGCACGGCGGCGACCGCCAACTGATCGGCGCGGTATTCCCGGCCGTGGCCGAGTGCCCGGTGGAGCCATGTATCGCTGCCGGTCAGGCGGGCGACCGGGCGCAGGGTGGCGACCGCCATGGAGGAGACGACGGTGTCGTGGCGCTTCACGTGCACCAGCTCGTGGGCGACCACACCTTCGAGCTCGATGAGCCCGAGCCGGTCCAACAGGCCAGTGGTGAACACCAAGGTGGCGTGGGACGGGTCGTGGCCGAAGGCACACGCGTTCGGCACCGGGTCCTCGACCACCGCGACCGCAGGCACACGGAGGCCGAACGTGGCGCACAGCCCCTCGACCAGGGTCACGAGCTGTGGCTCTTCATCCTCGTCCACCACCCGGGCGCCGACCATGCCGAGGGCCACCTTGGGGGCCCCCCGCCAGACGGCCAGGGCCACCGCCACCAGTACCACGACGGCGGCCACCAGGCCCGCCAGGAGGGAGGTGAGCAGCCCCACCACGATGCCGACAATCAGCCCGGGCGCGACGCCCGAGGACGCAGCCAGCCAGACGGCACGCTGGCGGTTGCGGGCCACCTCGGCGGGGGTGACGTCCGCGCTGCCCGTCAACGGGGCGGTGCTGACCGGCAGCGGCACGGGCCGCTCGGCCGGCCGCTGGGACCGCTCCGGCGGGCGCCCGCCGCGATTCGACTGCGACCGACCGCCCTGCTGGCGGGACCCCCCCGAGCCCCCGCCCGAGCCCCTCCGGCGATTGCGCGACCGGTTCTGGCCGCCCCCGCCTCCGCTCGTCCGCCCTCCCGAGGGCGTGGCGCCCTTGGGGGACGGGGGGTTGGGTGAAGTGGCCATGGCCGCCCAGGCTACTTGGCCTCGGGGGCGGCGAACGCTGCGATGGCGCGCCCGTAGCGCTCGAGATACTGCTCGGCGAGCGCGTCCATCGACCATCGGTCGGCACGCCGCTCGGCCGCGTCGAGTGCGGCAGGTGAACTGCGGCCCTCGGCATGAGCGGCGTCGTCGAGGGTCACCGCCAATGCCTTCGTCAGCCCCCCGACGTCGCCGGGGGCCACGAGCTCGCCGCAGTCGCCCACGACCTCGCGATAGCCCTCGAGGTCCGAGGCGACGACCACGGTGCGAGCTGCGAGGGCTTCGGCGAGGACCATCCCGAAGGATTCGCCACCGAGCGACGGCGCCGCCAGGACATGCGCACCGGCCAGGCGCTCGGCCACCTCGTGCTCTTCGAGCATGCCGAGCCATTCGAGCTGCTCGCTCGGCGGATACTTGCGCTGCAGCGCCCGGGTCTCGGGGCCCCAGCCGGCGACCCACAGCCTGGCTCCCCCGTCGAGTGCTGCGAAGGCCTCCAGCAGGACGCCGAGTCCCTTGCGGGGCTCGTGGCGTCCGAGGAACAGGACGGTCGGCCTGTCCGTCGGGCAGGGCACCGCCTCCGTGAAGCGGTCGATCTCGAGCCCGTTGAAGAGGACCTCATAGGTGCCCCCAAGCGCCTTCTGCGCGGTGGCCGCTGCAGCCTCGGAGACCGCGCATCGGACTCCGAGACGCCGAGCGGCGCGCCTTGCGGCGGGAGCGAAGACCCCGTACCAGGCACTGTCACCGGAGCGGTGGAAGGTGCCGACCAACGGTAGGCACCGACGGGCCAAGAAGCCATAGCTGATATCCGGCGCCATCGGCTCGTGGAGGTGGGCGACGTCGAATCCCTCAGCGCGCACGAACGCATACGCGCGCCGGGCGGCGAGGGGCGAGAGCGCGACCGGGGCGTCGGAGCCGTTCGAGCCGACCCGCACCGGGCGCCCCACGGTGAAGGTCCGGTCGAGGCGGCCCTCCCCCTCGGCCTCGGGCGAGAGCCCGAAGGGGCGGTAGTCGTCGGGGGCGAGCACCGTCACCTCGTGCCCGAGCTGACGCAGGCTCCGTGCGAGACCGAGGGCCTGTCCCTGCACCCCACCGGGTCGAGACAGCGCGTACGGGCTGACCATGGCGATGCGCATCGTCGTCACGCTACCGACAAACCGGCCGCCCGGCCTTGGCTACGAGCTGCGCACACTCAGCGATGCTTCAACTCGGTCCGCGTCGCTCGGCCAGTTGGGCTGGAAGAGGTGCCACTGCTCAGGAGCCCGGCGGATGCAGGCTTCGAGTTGACGAGCGATCTCCTGGGTGATCCTCGCCACGTCGACGCGCAGCGCCCCCGAGCGCGTCAAGTCGATCGGCGGGGCGATCACGCCCGTGTGGTGCGGACCGGGGCCGCTGTAGACGACGGCGGCCATGAGGGCCGCCCCCGTGCGCAGGGCGACGGTCGCGGGCCCGGCTGGCATCGTCGTGGTCTCGCCGAAGAACTCGACCTCGACGCCGTTGCCCACAAGGTCGCGGTCACAGAGCAGACCGACGAGCCCGCCCTCACGCAGCGTGCGCAGTACCGCACCGCCCGATTCCGGGCCGAGGGCGACGATCTGGAGTCCCATCTTGTTGCGCTTCTCGATGAACCACTCGAACAGCTCGGGCGGCTCGATCTGTTCGGCGACCGCAGTCATCGGGAAGCCGTCGAGGGCGAGGAGCGCCCCACCCCATTCCCAACTGCCGATGTGCGGCAGGGCCAGCACCACCCCTCGACCGTCGGCCATCGCCCTCTCGAGATGGTGGTAGCCGAGGATCGAGATGCGCTCGAGCACGACGCGCGAAGGGGTCGCCGGCAAGCTCGCACCCTCGGCCCAGTAGCGGGCGTAACTGCGAAAGGAGCGACGGGCCCAGCGCTTGACCACGAGCGGGTCGGGCTCGACGCCGGGCGACGTCGAGGCCAGCACCCGGTGGAGATGGCGTTGCGCATAGGCCGTGGGTGTCCCCCGGCGACGAGCGAGGACCTCACCGACAACTGCTGCGGCGCCGTGGGAGACCGGCTCGGGGGCGAGCTCCATGGCGGTGCCGAGCGATCGGTAGACGACATAGGTCATGCGGTCCTTCAAGCGCATGGCCGCGGTGCCAGCTCAGCTAGTCCGGGCGGGTGCCGGAGGAACGCCGACTGGGGCCGACCCGTCCGTTGGCCCGAACCCGGCGCTCGCGCAGGGTTCGCCCGGTCCGGCTGGCCAGCGTCTCCTGGCGGCGCGCACGCCAGCGCCCAAGGGGCTGACCGGTCATGCTGACGCTGCGCCCACTCGCCACACCCTCGCGCCATGCCCTCCAGCGGGAGTCGACCCTCGTCTCCCTCCGCCTGCCGCGAAGTGGCGTCGCCCCCATGCGGACCCGCAACGGGGCGCGGGCGGGAGCTTCGGCCGCCCGCCAGACCCGGACGAAGCGGCCGATGGCGGTCAGCGACGTCAGCACCAACATGACCCACAGCACGGGGACCAGCAGCATGGTCGCCAGGAAGCCGACGCCGAGCAGGATCATCCGCTCGGCACGCTCCATCAGGCCGCCCTTCGCGCCATCGATGCCGAGCGCCTCAGCCTTGGCGCGCTCGTAGGAGATGAGGGCGGTGACGGCAAAGACGCCGAACGGCAGCAGGACGAGGTGCCCGCGGTGCTGCGACACGAGGTACCACGCGACACCA
This sequence comes from Acidimicrobiaceae bacterium, assembly GCA_003155135.1. Taxonomy (GTDB): domain Bacteria; phylum Actinomycetota; class Acidimicrobiia; order Acidimicrobiales; family RAAP-2; genus Bog-515. The sequence continues at coordinate 17,514 of PMFN01000009.1, forward strand.
CCGAGCAGGAGGGCGTCACAGACTCGGTCGGTCACCGAGTCGAAGAAGGCGCCGCGTATCGATGCCGTGCCCGAGGCCTTGGCCACGGGTCCGTCGAGCAGGTCGTGCATCCCCGTCAGGATCAAGAAGAGGATGGCGAGGTGGAAGTGGCCGGTTGCGGCGGCCACTGCGGTCGCCGTAGCCGACACGAGCCCGGTTGCCGTCAGAACGTCAGCCGAGATCCCCACTCGCTGGAGGGCCTGGCCGACCGGCCGCGTCGTGCGGTCGACCCCCCCTCGCCAGCGCCCGTCAAACATGAAAACTCCTCCGGCCCAGCCTTCGCTCCTGATCGTTCAGCAGCGTCGCTCGGGCACCTCGTCTGGGCACCGAGCCCGTTCGCTCATACCCTGCTGGTGCCCGTGACTGTGGGCCTCCCGCATTCCCAATCGTACCATTGCGACCCCTTTCGCCGAGAGAACGCTGCACATATGCCCCCGCCTGGAGCCTTTTTCGCGTGATCCGGCCAGAGACCGGTTTGTGGCCCATCCGGATCGGCGAGGTCATGCCCCGTGGTCGCCGACAGGGCCAGATTCCCGGCCGCACCTCCCACGTCACCATCACCGCCACCTGGGGCTTCCGTCAGCTCGGTCGCGAGGGTCTCGGCCGATCCGCGCTCTGGGACGAGGGGGTGTGGTGGTTCGTTGCGCCGCCGCGGGCGGGCCTCCCAGCGGTCGGGCAGCCGGGACCCGACCACGTACGTGACGATGGCGTACGTCCACCCGACGAAGACGGCGATGACGAAGTGCTCGCCCGAGAAGACGAGCGCGAACGCCATGGCCAACGGGTAGTCGGCGAGCAGCACTCGGGCCCGGTCCGGCGAGGGGTGGCCCAGCACGAGCTTCGCCGCCGCCTTAGGCTTTTGCATCGGCGGCCCATGGGGCCGTCAGTCGAGAGGAGGCGGCATGCCCACACGCACCGAAGTGCGCTCCGTGGCCCTGGTCGGACACCACGGTGCCGGCAAGACCACGCTGGCAGAGGCCCTCTTGGCCTCGACCGGCGCGATCGCCCGGGCCGGTACCGTCGAGCGGGGCACGACGGTCTGTGACTTCGAGCCCGAGGAGATCTCCCGCCAGCTCTCGATCGGGCTCTCGGTGGCGCCCATCGAGGTCGACGGGATACGGGTCCACGTGCTCGACACGCCCGGCTACGCGGACTTCGCCCACCAGATGGCGCTCGCGCTGTCTGCCGTCGAGCTGGCCGTGGTTGTCGTGAGCGCCACCGACGGGGTGGCCGCCCAGACCCTCGACGCCTGGCGGGCGGCCGAAGAGCTCGGCTTGCCACGCGTCATCGTGATCAACAAGCTCGACCGCGAGCGCGCCGACTTCGACCGCGTGCTCGAGGAGATCCGCACCGCCTTCGGTGCCGGCGTCGCCCCAGTCGAGTTGCCGATCGGCCAGGAGGCGGACTTTCGCGGCGTGATCGACCTCTTCGACGACACGGCCACCTTCTACGACCTCGACGCGCCCGCCCCGCGTCACGGCGACGAGGGCCCCATCCCTGAGGACCTGCTCGACACGGAGCACTCCGTGCACGAGCAGCTGGTCGAGGGCATCGTCGTCGGCGACGACGACCTAATGGCCCGCTACCTCGAGGGCGCGCCCATCGGGCGCGACGAGCTCGAGGGCACCTTGTCAAAGGGGGTGGCGGCGGGGGTCGTGTTCCCCGTGCTCTGCGCCTCGGCGACCACCGGTGTGGGCATCGACCGCTTGGCCCGGCTCCTCGTCGAGCTGTGCCCCACGCCTGCCGAGCGCCGACCGGCGCTCGTGAGCGCCGGTGAGAGCTTGACCGAGGTCCCCTGCGACCCCGACGGTCCACCCCTCCTCGAGGTGGTCCGCACGCTGAGCGACCCCCACGCCGGCAAGGTCACCATCGCCAAGGTCCTCTCGGGCACGCTGTCGTCGGACCTCGTGCTCACGAACCCCCGGTCGCGCGCCGACGAACGCCTCCACGCCCTCGAGTCCATCAGTGGGTCGAGCACGCGGCCGCTCACCGAGGCGGTGGCCGGCGACTTCGTGGCGATCGGGCGCCTCTCCAACACGAAGACCGGCGACACCCTCGCACCCAAGACCATGCCGGCGACCGTGCTCGTCCCCGAGCCCGAGTCCGCCCCCCTCGCCGTCGCGGTGCGCCCGGCGTCGCGCGCCGACGACGACAAGCTCATGTCGGCGCTGGCGCGTCTCTGCGAGGAGGACCCGACCATCAGCGTCGAACGTGACGACGAGACCCACCAGACGGTGCTCCGCGTCATGGGGGAGGTCCACCTCGCCGTCAGCCTGGAGCGCCTGGCCAGGAAGTACGGCGTGAACGTCGAGCGCGAGGAGCTGCTCATCGCCTACCGGGAGACCATCAGCGCCGTGGCCTCGGTCGAGCAGAGCTACAAGAAGCAGTCAGGCGGCCACGGCCAGTACGCGGTGGTTCGGCTGCGCCTCGAGCCCCTAGGGCGCGGCGAGGGGTTCGAGTTCGGCGACGAGGTGGTGGGCGGCGCCATCCCGCGCCAGTACATCCCCGCCGTCGAAAAGGGCGTGCGCGAGGCCATGGCCCAGGGCTGCCTCGGCGGCTTCCCGGTCGTCGACGTGCGCGCCGTCGTCGTCGACGGCAAGGCCCACTCGGTCGACTCCTCCGAGATGAGCTTCAAGACCGCCGCCGCCCAGGCCTTCCACCGGGCGATGGAAGAGGCCGGACCGGTGCTCTTGGAGCCCATCGACTGGGTGAGCGTCACGGTGCCGCCCGAGTCCCACGGCGATGTGCTCGGTGATCTGCACGCCAGGCGTGCGCGCGTCCAGGGCACCGACACCACCCCCGAGGGCAACCAGATCATCAGCGCGCTCGTGCCCGAGGCGGAGCTCACCCGCTATCCGGTCGACCTGCGCTCGCTCACCGGCGGGCGCGGCCGGGTGCGCTCGCGCCGCGACCACTACGACGTGAAGGCCTGAGTCGGGGCCCTCAGGCGTCGGGCCAGGCGGCGTGGAGCTTCTGCCACGCCACCGGGAGCGACTCGGGGATCACCCGGGCCCCGGCCACCGAGGTCATGAAGTTGGTGTCGCCCGACCATCGGGGCAGGGCGTGCAGATGGAGATGGGCGGGGATCCCGGCCCCCGCTGCCCGCCCCAGGTTCGCCCCGATGTTGATGCCGTCAGGCGCATACGCGGCACGCAGTGCCACACTCGAGGCCCTGACCGCGTCCCACAGCTCGGCCGCTTCGGCCGCATCGAGCTCTTCGAGGTCGCCCAGGTGGCGCAGCGGCATGGCGAGCAGGTGCCCGCTCGCATAGGGGTAGAGGTTGAGCACCACCAGCGTCGCTCGGCCGCGCCACACCACGCCGTTGTCGGGGCTCGGGTCGCCGCTGGCGGCGATCCGGCAGAACACGCAGGCGTCGTCCTCGCCGGTGCGCTCGGACTCGGTGGCCGAGACCACGTAGTCGTTGCGCCAGCCGGCCCAGATCGTCTCGAAGCTCACCGAGCTTGGTCCCGCGCTCCTGCCAGTGTCGTGGTCGCCCGCTCGGCCACCTCGACGAGGAGGTCCTCCAAGAAATCGGCGAAGGCGACGCCGCGTTCGGGGCTCGACTCCCCGCGCCGGTTGACCCCGACGGTGGCCGCGGCCACGTCGTCGTCGCCGACCACAAGCACGTAGGGCAGCTTCTCCAGGTGCCGGGCGCGCCGGATGCGCGCGCCCAGCGGCTCGCTGGCCGAATCGACCGAGGCGCGCACACCCGCCGCCTTCAGCTCGTCGAGGAGCTTGTAGGCGTAGTCGGCGTGGTCGTCGCGCACCGGCAGGACGCGGACCTGCTCGGGACTGAGCCAGGTGGGAAGCGCACCGGCGTAGTGCTCGATGAGGATGGCCATGAAGCGCTCGATCGAGCCGAAGAGCGCCCGGTGGATCATGATCGGCCGGTGCCGCACGTTGTCGGCGCCGATGTACTCCATCTCGAAGCGCTGCGGCTCTTGGAAGTCGAGCTGGATGGTCGACATCTGGTGCGTGCGCCCGATGGCGTCGCGCGCCTGCACGGAGATCTTGGGGCCGTAGAAGGCCCCGCCCCCCTCGTCGAGCACCATCTCCAAGTCGCGCGAGCGCGCGACCGCCTCCAAGGTGGCTGTTGCCTCCTCCCAGTCCTCCTCCGAGCCGACCGCCTTGCCGGGGGGCCGTGTCGAGAGCTCGAGGTAGAAGTCGTCAAGGCCGAACTGGCCGAGCAGGTCGAGCACGAAGGTGAGGAGCGAGTCGAGCTCGGCGGCCATCTGCTCACGGCTGCAGAAGATGTGGGCGTCGTCCTGGGTCATGCCGCGCACCCGGGTCAGGCCGTGCACGACACCCGACTTCTCGTAGCGGTAGACCGTCCCGAATTCGAAGAGGCGCATGGGCAGCTCGCGGTAGGACCGCTGCCGTGCCTTGAAGATCAGGATGTGGAACGGGCAGTTCATGGGCTTGAGGTAGTACTGCTGGCCCCCGTCGAGCTCCATCGGGGGGAACATGCCGTCGGCGAACCAGCCGAGGTGCCCGGAGGTCTCGAAGAGCTGGGCCTTCGAGATGTGCGGCGAGTTCACGAACTCGTAGCCGGCCTCCACGTGGCGCTGGCGCGAGTAGTCCTCCATGAGGCGCCGGATGGTGCCACCCTTCGGGTGAAAGACGGCGAGCCCCGAACCGATCTCCTCGGGGAAGGAGAACAGGTCGAGCTCCGCGCCGAGCTTGCGGTGGTCCCGCCGTTCGGCCTCCTCGAGCCGTTCCAGGTGCTCGGCGAGCGCCTTTTCGGACTCGAAGGCGGTGCCGTAGATGCGCTGGAGCTGGGGGCGGTGCTCGTCGCCACGCCAGTAGGCGCCGGCCACGCGCATGAGCTTGAAGTGCCCGAGCCGAGAGGTGGCGGGCACGTGCGGGCCGCGGCACAGGTCGGTGAAGGTGGGCGCGTTCCAGTAGGTCGACACCACCGCGTCGGGGGCGTTCGGGTCGGCGTCGACCTCCTCGGACCCCGCACCCACGGCCTCGATGATCTCGACCTTGAACGGCTGGTCATCGAAGAGCTCGAGCCCCTCTTCGATGGTGTGCTCGTGGCGGATGAAGGGCTGGTCCTCGGCCATGATCTCGCGCATCACCGCCTCGATGCGCACGAGGTCGTCGTCGCTGAAGCTCGCCCCACCCGGCAGCTCGAAGTCGTAGTAGAAGCCGTTCTCGATCACCGGGCCGATGGCGTAGTGGGCGCCGGGCCACAGCCGCAGCACGGCCTGGGCGAGCACGTGGGCGCTGGAATGGCGGAGCACCGCCCGGCCCTCCTCGCTCGACGAGGTGACGATGGAGACCACCGCGCCGTCGGGCAGCTCGGTGGAGAGGTCGACCTCTCGCCCGTCGAGGCGCGCGGCGACCGCGTCCTTGGCGAGGCGTCGGCCGATGGATTCGGCCAGGTCCAGCGCCGTCGCTCCCCTGGGCAGCTCCTTGCTCGATCCGTCAGGAAGCTGCACCACGACTACGCCGGGCATCTCGGACCTCTCACCTCGAAGGTGCCCGCGTCTCGGTGACGCAGGCCGAGTTCAAAGGGTAACGCCCAAGAGGGCCGCACCGGCACGGACCGGCTGGCCGGTGTCCGCCGCCTCGTCGAGGGCGCGGATCGCCCCGGGCGTGTCGAGGTCGTCGTCGAGGCGCTCGCGCACCGCGCCGACGGCGACGTCGGCGTGGCCGGGAGCCGCCGCCGAGTGCCGCCAGCGCTCGAGGCGCGTTTGCGCATCCACGATGTCGGCGCCGTGCCACTCCCAGTCGCTGCGGTAGTGGTGGACGAGCACGGCGAGGCGGATGGCGTCGGCGTCCCAGTCCTTCAGCAGGTCGCCGACGAAGATCAGGTTCCCGAGCGACTTCGACATCTTCTCGCCGCCGAGGCCGACCAATCCGACGTGGAGCCAGTGCCCGACGAAGGGCTGGCCCGTCACCGACTCGGACTGGGCGGTCTCGCACTCGTGGTGGGGGAACACGAGGTCCCGGCCGCCGCCGTGGACGTCGAGGGTGACCCCGAGCTCGCGCAGCGCCAGCGCGGAGCACTCGATGTGCCACCCCGGGCGGCCCGGGCCCCAGCGCGACTCCCAGGCCGGCTCGTCGGGAAGCGAGGGCTGCCAGAGCACGAAGTCGAGCGGGTCGCGCTTGTTCGGGTCGTCGGGATTGCCGCCGTGGACCGCAGCGAGCTCGAGCATCTGGGAGCGGTCGAGGTGGCTGACCTTCCCGAACTGGGGGAAGGTCGCCACTTCGAAGTACACCGCTCCCCCGGCCTGGTAGGCGTGGCCGCCTTCGAGGGACGAGCCGACGAGGGAGAGGATCTCGGCGATGGCCGACGTCGCCCGGGGCTCGGAGTAGACGGGTAACAGGCCGAGCGCGCCGATGTCGGCGTCGAAGCGGGCCATCTCTTCGGCGGCGAGGTCGAGGTAGTGCACCCCAAGTTCGCGCGCCTTGCGCAAGATGTCGTCGTCGACGTCGGTCACGTTGCGCACGCAGCGCGTCTCGTGCCCGAGGTCGCGTAGTCGCCGCTGGAGGACGTCGAAGGTGAGGTAGACCGCCGCGTGGCCGAGGTGGGCGGAGTCATAGGGGGTGATGCCGCAGCTGTACAGCGTGGCGACGGGCCCCGGTTCGAGCGGGGCGAGCTCGCCACGGGCGGTGTCGTAGAGGGCGATCGCCACGGCGCTCAGAGACCGCCGAGCCGCAGGGTGCTGTGGGCCTTGTAGCGGATGTTGACGGTGATGAACACGGCGGTGAACGCCTCGATGGCCTCAGCCTGGGCGAGGCTCCCCGCGTCGATCGCCCGCAGGCCCTCGATGCTGTCGACGAGCGCCATGGTGGCCTCCGTCGCGCCCTTGTCGTCCGAGCACACGAGCACGTCGGCCAAGAGGCCCGAGTCGAGGTCGGCCATCCCCGCGGCCGGCAGGTGGTGCAGCGACGCCGAGACCAACGAGTCGGGCAGGGCGGCAGCGATGTGGGCGGCCACCGAGCCACGTGGCGGGACGAGGGCGAGCATCTCGCGGCCCTCCTTCACGAGGGCGTTGGCCATGGAGCAGACCACCTTGCCGGCCAGCTCGGCCCGCAGGGCCTTGACGGTCGCCACCGCCGAGTCCCACGGCGTGGCCACGATCACGACATCGGCTCCGGCGGCCGTGGCGTTGTCGGCACCGGTGATGGCGAGCTCGCGGTCCGGCCACGCCGCCCGCAGGGAGTCGGCGACCTCCCTCGCCCGCTCCGCGTCACGAGAGCCGAGGGTGACGTTGGTGCCGCCGACCGCCAGTCGGAGCGCCACGCCCCGGCCCGCTGGTCCGGTTCCTCCGAGTATTCCGACGTGCATCACTCCACCTTTCGACAACTATTGTCCGAGCCCGTCGAAGGGTAGCCTCGCTCGACATGGGCATCCTTGACGGTAAGCGGATCCTCGTGACCGGCGTCCTCACGGACGCCTCACTGGCCTTCGGCATCGCCCGCCTGGCCATGGACGAGGGGGCCGAGGTCACGCTATCGGGAGCCGGGCGCGGGCTCTCGCTCACCCGTCGCACCGCACGCAAGCTGCCCGGTGAGGTCGACGTCCTCGAGATCGACGTCACCGAGCCCGAGCAGCTCGCCGCCGCGGCCGAGTCCCTGGCGGCGCGCTGGGGCCACCTCGACGGCCTCGTCCACGCCATCGGCTTCGCGCCGGCCGACTGCCTCGGTGGGGACATCATGAAGGCCGGGTGGGACGATGTCGCCACCGCCATCCACATCTCGACGTACTCGTTCAAGGCGTTGGCCGAGGCGTTCTTACCGATGCTGCGCGCCGCGGGGGGCGCCTCGCTCGTGGGCCTCGACTTCGACGCCACGGTCGCATGGCCGATCTACGACTGGATGGGCGTGGCGAAGGCCGGGCTCGAGTCCCTCAGCCGCTATCTCGCCCGTGACCTCGGCCCCGACGGCATCCGGGTCAACCTGGTGGCGGCCGGCCCGGTGCGCACCATGGCCGCCAAGTCAATCCCGGGATTTTCCACGTTCGAGGACACGTGGGCCGACCGCGCCCCGCTCGGCTGGGACGTCTATGACATCGATGTGGTGGCCAAGGCGACGGTCGCGCTCCTCTCGGACTGGTTCCCCATGACCACCGGCGAACTCGTCCACGTCGACGGCGGTGCCCACGCCATGGGCTCATGACCGGCCCGAGGCTGCGCTTCGTCGATCCCACCGGCCTCTACGAGGGCGTGCCGTACCACTACGCGGCGGCCGTCGGACCCCACGAACTGCTGTTCACGGCCGGCGCGTGCCCCCTCGACGACGAGGGCCAGACGGTGGCGCCGGGCAATGTCAGCGCCCAGGCCGCCCAAGCGGTCACCAACCTGTTCGCCACCCTGGCGGCGGCTGGGTCATCGCCCTCCCTCGTGCTGCACACCACGCTGTACGTCGCGTCCTCACGCCGGGGCGACCTCGTCAGCGCATGGGACGTGCTCCACGACCGCTTCGGGGAGAAGGCACCGCCGAGCACCCTCCTCGGCGTGGCGTGCCTCGGCTACCCCGAGCAACTCGTCGAGATCCAGGCTGTCGCCCTCATTGCCCCGCCGGACTGAAGTACCAGGCCAGCGGTCATGAACAGCGGCGCGCGGAGGCCGGTCTAGTGTCAGCGGCCATGAGCGACGACGACGGGATCCCGGGTTGGTTCGGCGTCCGTTGCGTCTTTCGCACATCCGACCCGCCGACCTACGAGGAGCGCATCACCTTGTGGCAGGCGAGCTCCCTCGACCACGCCATCGAGCAGGCCGAGGCAGAGGCCCTCGCCTACAGCGGGCTGGTCGCGAGCGAGTACCTGCGCATCGCCCAGGCGTACTGGATCGGCACCGAGCAGCCGTCGCGTGGCTCGGAGGTCTTCTCGCTCCTGCGTGAGAGCGACCTCGACGCCGACGACTACCTCGACAGCTTCTTCGACACCGGCCACGAGCGCCAGCGGATGTCCGAGTAGGTCGCACTCGAGCGTTAGCGGCCCGAGACGGTGATCTCGACGTCGCCGCGCACCCGGCTGTCGTAGGCGTTGCGGGCCACCTCGATCGCGGGCAGATGCAGATTCGCCCACTCGAGGAGCGGCGCAGTCGCCTCCCAGAGGGTCGCACCCATCTTGGTGAGGCGATAGGCGATGTTGGGCGGCATCGCGCTGTAGACGGTGCGCGTGACGATCCCGTCACGCTCGAGCCCGCGCAGGGTCACCGCCAACATGCGTGGGCTGATGCCCTCGATGGTGCGCTTCAGCTCGCTGAACCGCAGCTCGCCGTCGCCCAAGACCGCAACGACAGAGAGAGACCACTTGTCCGCCACCCGGTCGAGCACCTCTCTCGCTGCGCACGCGCCGGGATCGAGGCGCCCCACCCCTCCACTGCGACGGACCGGTCCTGCCACGGTTCCCCCTCACGGTGCCGCTCCGGGCCGCCGTGCGCCGGAAGGGGAATAGCCCCACTGCGTCGACGGTTACGAAGAGGTACTGGTTTCCGTACCGGAACCAGGTTAGTTCGCACAACCGCAGTCGTCACGTGTGCCACGAGCGACTGGTCCCCCGAGAGGAAGAGCACCATGACGACCACCGCCGAACCCACTACACGCGTGCCGCTCGACGCCGCGGGGCGCGCCACCTTGTTCACCGAGGCCCGCACCGCCAACACCTTCAGCGACCAGCCGGTCAGCGACGAGGAGCTCGCTGACATCTGGGAGCTGGCCCGCTGGGCGCCGACGTCGGCGAACGTGCAGCCCCTCCGGTTGGTCTACGTGCGCACGCCCGAGGGCAAAGAGCGCCTCGTTCCCCACATGAACGACAACAACCGGGCCAAGGCAGCAGCTGCCCCCGCCGTCGCCATCCTCGCCGCCGACCTCGACTTCCACGAGCAGATCCACCGGACGTTCCCGGCGCGCCCCCAGCTGAAGGAGGCGTTCGCCGACCCGGAGCGCCGCCACGAGGCGGCACGGTTCAACGCCATCCTCCAGGCGGGCTACTTCCTCCTCGCCGTGCGCGCCGTCGGCCTCGTGGCGGGCCCGATGCTCGGCTTCGACGCCGCCGGCCTCGATGCGGAGTTCTTCAGCGACACGAGCCTGCGTACCGTCTTGGTCGTCAACATCGGCCACCCGGGCGAGAACCCCTGGTTCGAGCGTCTGCCGCGCCTCGACCACGACGAGGTCATCAGCTGGGCCTAAACGCCGCCTGGCCGGGGTGGTCGCCCCGTGTGCGCCCGACGGAAGGACGTCAGAGTCCGCAGGCGAAGCGCGAGCTCCACGGCGCCCAGCCGTACTCGTTGTAGAGCCGAAGGGCCAACGCGTCCTGGGATGCGGCGGGTGCCTCGTAGGGCCAACCGCTGTTGCCGTAGGACTCCCACGTCCCTTCCACGATGCCGTAGGCACCCGACGGCGCGGCCTCGCTGTTGTAGCGGTCCCCCGACTCGCGCATGCGGATACAGGCCCAGTCGGCGGTGTCGGTACTGGTGGCGTCGGTGGAGGGCGGAGGTGGCGGCGCCGCCAGGACGCTCGTCGCCGTCTCGGTGACGGCGAAGAGCTGCTCGCCCAGTCCAGCGGTGCCCGCCTGCGCGCCGAGGTGGCGCGCACCGCCGGTCCGCTCGCCGGCATGGTGTGTGGCGTCCGCCGAGAGTGCGCCGGCGCGAGGTGCGCCGGCCGGCAGGGTGATGCAAAGAACGGTGAATGCGGCGACCGAGGCCGTCGCGAGTGCGATGCGGATCCGCATGGCACCTCCCTTCGTAGGGCGCTCGAAGCGCCTTGCTCTGTTCGGTGTTGGCGGGCTCCGGCCATCGCATTCGCGCCCCGGACACGGCGCGGGAAGGCGACGGGTGTCCTGGCTTCACGCCGCAGGGTGTGCGGCCGGTTGTCTGTGCCCAGGGATGGTTCCTGGCGTGCTCCTTCGGGTGGCGCCGCTGCGGACGCACACGTGCGCCCTGGCGATGTTCGTACTCCCGAGGTGACCGTGCGGTCCTTTGGCGGTCCTGCTGGTGCTGCGGGTCGGCGCCCTGCGCCGACCCCTCGGTTGCTGGCCACAACTCTACCGGAGAGTAACTAGAAGGGGCGGATCCCCGCTGCCGAGGCGCCGTGCGCCACCGCTGCACCCGCCGGCCGGTCCTGCGGGGCCGGCCCGTAGAATCGTTCCCACGCGGCGCTGGGGTTGCCGTTGCGGGCGCCAACGTCCGCCGGCCTGCACCCCCCCCGCTCGCGGCGCACCGCGCGCCATCGGAAGGAGAAGGATGCCCCCTCCGGGCAGAGGCACAGGTATGGCAGGCGGCTGGGCGGGCATGCGCTCGTTCCGCCAGGACCGCGGCGTGCTCAGTCACGAGGTCAAAAAGGGCACGACCCGGCGCATGCTGCGCTTTGCCATGCCGTACCGCAAGATCCTCTCGATCTTCTTGCCGGTCGTGCTCTTGGACTCGATCATCGTGGCGGTCAACCCGCTCATCTTGCGGGCGCTCATCGACAACGGGATCTACAACAAGAACCGCGACCTCATCATCGGGTTGGCGGTCCTCGCCGGCGTGCTCGCTATCGCCGACGCCGGCCTGTCCCTCTTCGAACGCCGGACCTCGGCGATCGTCGGTGAGGGCCTCATCTTCGACATGCGCACGAAGGTGTTCCGCCACATCCAGCGCATGCCGCTCGCCTTCTTCACGCGCACGCAGACCGGCGCGCTCATCAGCCGCCTCAACAACGATGTGATCGGCGCCCAGCAGGCGTTCACCGACCTGCTCTCGAACGTGCTGGGCAATCTCGTCACGGTCGTCATCGTGCTCGTGGCGATGTTCTTCCTGTCCTGGCAGATCACCCTCGTCGCCCTCGTGCTGCTCCCGCTCTTCCTCATCCCGGCGCGCGTCGTCGGGCGCAAGCTCGGGGCGATGACCATGGAGTCCTACAAGCTCAACGCTGAGATGAACATGGTGATGAACGAACGCTTCAACGTGTCGGGCGCCATGCTCGTCAAGCTCTACGGACGCCCCGAGGCAGAGGAGAAGACCTTCGAGGACCGCGCGGCAAGGGTTCGCGACATCGGGATCGTCCAGGCGCTCTACGCCCGGCTCTTCCTGGTCGCGCTCACCCTGACGGCTGCGCTGGCCACGGCCTTCGCCTACGGCTTCGGTGGACTGGCGGCGGCCGACGGCACCATCCAGGTCGGCACCGTCGTGGCACTCACCGCGTACCTGGCCCGGCTCTATGCGCCTTTGACCCAGCTCTCGAACGTGAACCTCGACGTCATGACGACACTCGTCTCCTTCGAGCGGGTCTTCGAGGTGCTCGACCTCGTACCGATGATCGAAGAGTCCCCCGACGCCCAGGCGATCGAGCGGGGGCCGGCCACCATCGAGTTCGACCACGTGCGCTTCACCTACCCGAGTGCCGAGGACGTTTCGCTGGCGTCACTCGAATCGGTGGCCACCTTGGAGGTCGCCAATCACACCCAGGTGCTCTCGGACATCTCGTTCACCGTCGAGCCGGGCCAGATGGTGGCCCTGGTCGGTCCCTCGGGGGCCGGCAAGACGACCATCTCCACCCTCGTGCCGCGCCTCTACGACGTGAACGAGGGTGCCGTGCGGCTGAACGGCGTCGACGTGCGCGAAGCCACCCTGGCCAGCATCCAGGACATCGTGGGCGTCGTCTCCCAGGACCCCCACCTCTTCCACGACACGCTGCGGGCGAACCTCCTCTACGCGAAGCCCGACGCCAGCGACGAGGAGATCCGTTCCGTTCTCGCCCAGGCCCAGATCCTGCCCCTCGTCGACTCGCTCCCCGACGGCATCGACACGCTCGTCGGCGACCGCGGCTACCGGCTCTCGGGCGGGGAGAAGCAGCGCGTGGCCCTCGCCCGGCTGCTGCTCAAGGCCCCCGACGTCGTCGTGTTGGACGAGGCGACGGCCCACCTCGACTCCGAGTCCGAGGCCGCGGTCCAAGCAGCGCTGCGCACGACGCTGGCCGGCCGGACGTCGCTCGTGATCGCCCACCGCCTCTCGACGGTGCGAGAGGCGGACCAGTTGCTCGTGGTCGACGCCGGGCGCATCATCGAGCGCGGCACACACGCCGAGCTGCTTGCTCGCGACGGGCTCTACGCCGAACTCTACCGGACCCAGTTCGCGGACCAAGGAGCCGACGAGCCCGGGGCAGCTGCAGCGCCCGACGCGCACAACGGGTCCGACGGCCCGCTCGGGTCCCCCCAACCGCTCGCCGCCAGGCCGTAACCTGGCCCGTATGGGCCCCCCGACGCACGACACCGCCCGCCGTGCGCGTCGGTCGAGCACTCCGTGGCGCCGTGCCTGACCGCAAGCCCGTCACCGTCGTCGGCGTGGCCGACGACCGCCTCGACCTCCTCGGCCCCGAAGCGCGCCTCGCCCTGACCGACGCCGAGGTCGTCGTCGCCAACGCCCGGCTGCTGGCACTGTGGCAGTCGTGGGCACGACCCTCGACCGGCGTGCCCTCGATGCTCGAGGTCGGACCCGACTCCGACGACATGGTCCAGCAGGTGTGGAGCCAGTCGGTCGAGTACGCCCGCCGGGTGTGCGTGCTCGCGGCCGGTGACCCCGGCTTCTTCGGGGTGGCGCGCGCCCTGCTGCGCCGCATCGATCGCCACCAGCTGATCATCCTGCCGGGGGCATCGTCGGTCTCGCTCGCCTTCGCCCGTGTCGCGCTCCCGTGGGACGACGCGGTGGTCGTTTCAGCCGAGAGCCGCCCGCTCGACGAGATCACCAGTGCGGTGCGGACCGCCTCGAAGGTGGCCGTGCTCACCTCCCCCGAGCGGCCGCCCGAGGTCATCGGCCGGTCCCTGCTCGAGGCCGGCGTGGCCGTCGACCTCGCCGCCGTCTGCAGCCAGCTCGGGACCGAGACCGAGTCGGTCGAGGAGCTCTCACTCGCCGACCTCGCCACCGGCAGCTTCGACCCCCACTCGGTGCTGATCCTTGTCGGACCCGGCGGGCTGCCCCTCATCGGCTGGGCCGCCAGCAAGGCGGCCGAGCGCAACCCGCTCGCCAACCTCGCCTGGGGGCTGCCCGACGGCGCCTTCGCCCACCGACCGGTGGTCACGAAGGCCGAGGTGCGCGCCGTCGTGCTCGGCAAGCTGCAGCTGCCACGCGCCGGCGTGCTCTGGGATGTCGGCGCCGGCGGCACCGTCGGCATCGAATCGGCACTCGTGCGCCCTGGGCTGACCGTGATGGCGGTCGAGGACTCACCCGAAGAGGCGGCCCAGGTGGCGGCCAACGCTGCCGCCCTCGGGGCCGGCGTCCACGTCGTCACCGGCCGCGCCCCCGAGGTGCTCGAGGGCCTGCCGGCCCCCGACCGGGTCTTCGTGGGTGACGGAGCCCTGGCCTCCCTCGAAGCGGCCCTCGCCCGGCTGCGGCCCGGTGGGCGCATCGTCGCGAGCTTCGCGTCGCTGGACCAGGCAGCGGCGGCCGCCTCGACCCTCGGCAACCTCGTCCAGATCGGGGCCCACCACGGCGAACGCCTCGACGACGGGGGGTGGCGACTCGTGGCGCGCGACCTGCTGTTCGTGGCGTGGGGCCCGGGCATCGACGACGAGCCCGACTCCCCCTTCGTCGCCTGAGTCCCTGCCGGCGGATCCTCGAAGCCCTCGGACGAGCAGCTACTCTCGGTGCTGGTTGCGGGCGTGATGGTCCCCAGCGCACGGCGAAGCACCATCGGAGGTGAGCGCAATGACTTCCCAGTTGGCGCTGCTTGTGGCGTCGGACTCGGCGTCGGTCTTCGGCGGCATCATCGGCTTCATTTTGTGGATCGCCGTAATGGTGTGGGTCTACAACCTGGCCAAGCGCAAGGGCCGCCATCCGATCCTCTGGACGATCCTGGCGTTCTTCTTCTGGCTGCTCGCCCTCGTCCTACTGCTCCTGCTGCCGAGCAAGCGCACGACCGCCTCCTACTGAGCGCGCCGGCACCCTGCGCGCGCCGTGCGGGGTGCGCAGCGTTACGTCTCGGTCAGCGGACCGTCGCGTGCTCGGCACCGATGAGCGTCACCGCCAAGACGGCCGGCATATCGCCCTTGTTCGACCACCGGTGCCGCGTCCCGTTCTGGACGTAGGTGTCCCCGGGGCGCAGCGTCAGCTTGACGCCGTCATCGAGCTCGAGGATCGGCTCCCCGGAGAGCACGATCCCGTAATCGACCGTCGCAGTGGTGTGCATGCCCGGGTGCTCGGGCTCCAGGTGCTCGGCCATGCCGGGCAGCTTCTCTTCGAACTCGGCGAGGGCCGCGTCGAAATCGAGGTCGGCGGGTGCACCGGCCCCGCCGTCAGGCGGAATGGTGAAAAACCCGAACCGGAACCCCCCGACCGGTGGGAAGTACGAGGGCCCGTCGGGCCGGCTCCCGTCGTCGGGGAACGACACGGTGGTGTCCGAACCCCAGAGGCGGTGGAACTCGTTGCCCGGCAACAGCGCCAGCACCACCGGTGCCACTGCCTCATCGCTCACGAAGACCGCCTTGCCATCGGCGTCGTGACCGGTCACCACTCGTCGCACGTCCATCGCCATCCCCCTGTCGGCTCGCTCGCTGCCCGGCGACGCTAGCGCCCGCTCCCCCGGAGTGGCGGGTTCGGGTCGAGGGCGGTGCTCAACGGAGCTCGAGAAGCCCGATCCAGCGGTCAAGCTCGAACTCGAAGAGGGCATCTCTTTCGTCCACCACGTTGTGCAACTGCCCGAAGAGCTCGAAGCTGACCGCACCGAACATCCCCATCCACACCGTCAAGCCCCGCGCGAGGAGCGGCGGCGGGACGTCGCCGCCGAGCTGGGTGCCCAACCGCTCGAGCTCGGTGCGCAGCGCCTCGGGGAGCTCGGCCCCGGGGGCGCCGAGGGCGCTCGCGTGGCCGTCGGCGAGGATGCCGGTGAGGACGAGCGACGTGCGCGACGCGGCGGCGATGGTGTCATCGGGCGCGACGTAGCCAGGGACCGGGCTCCCGTAGATGAGCGCGTACTCGTAGGGGTGCGCGAGGCCCCAGCGGCGGATGGCCCGGCCCACTGCCCGGAACCGTCCCTCGAGGTCGGCACGCGCAACCCCCGCGTCCGCCGACTCGGCCTCGGCGCCGAGCGCGTTGTAGGCATCGATGATCAGTGCGGTGAGCAGTTCGTCGCGGCTTGCGAAGTACCGGTACACCGCGGACGACACCATGCCGAGCTCGCGGGCGACCGCGCGCAACGAGAGGTCCGCGGCCCCCACTTCGGCGAGCTGGCAACGCGCCGCTTCTTTGATCTCCGCGGTCAGCTCGGCTCGGACCCGGGCGCGCACCCCGCCGGCGCGGCCCGTGCGCCCCTGGGCCGGCACTTCGGGCTGGGCTGCTTCGATCTCTGTTGCAGGTGCGGCCATGACCTCCATCGTGCACCACGACGCGAGCAATGGCAAGTTTCGAGAGCAGTGCTCTTGACTTCTTCGATCTCCGGGCTCATAGTGTGACCAGTGCTCTCGTTCTCGAACGTTGCACACATATTCAAGACACGAGGAGGAGACACCATGGGCACGCACGTCATTCTCGGGGCAGGGCCGGTCGGCAGCTTCACCGCACGCCACCTGGCAGCGGCAGGCCACGACGTCGTCGTCGGCTCACGCCGGGGCGGGGGGCCGAGCGGCGACCGGATCAGCACGGTCGCCGTGGACGCGCTCGACACCGACTCGCTGACCCGCCTGTGCGAAGGGGCCGAGACCGTCTACAACGCCTGCAGCCCGCCGTACACGCAGTGGGCCGAGCTCTGGCCGCCGCTCGCCACCTCGATCCTCACCGCCGCGGGGCGCTCGGGCGCTGTCCTCGTCACCATGAGCAACCTCTACGGCTATCGCATCGACGGGCCGCTCACCGAGTCCACCCCGCTCGACCCGGGCCACGACAAGGGCATGATCCGCACGCGCATGTGGGACGAGGCGCTCGCCGCACAGCGCTCGGGCACCATTCCCGCCGTCGTCGAGGCGCGCGCTGCGGACTTCTTCGGACCCGAGGTCGTCGGGAGCTCGGTCGGCTACGCCATGCCGGCCGTCCTCGCCGGCAAGACCGCCCGGATCATCGGGCGGGCCGACATGGTCCACTCCTTCACCTACATCGACGACGTCGGGCGTGCGCTGGCGGTGCTCGGCACCGACCCGAGGGGCCACAACCGCATCTGGCACGTGCCGACGAACCCGGCACTGACCCAGACCGAGATGCTGGGCCGGCTCGCCGCAGCTGCCGGCGCCCCGGCGCCGAAGATCGCCGCCACGTCGAAGGCGGTGCTCAGCGTCCTCGGCGTCTTCTCGAAGGACCTCGGGGAGATGAAGAAGGTCTACGACCAGTTCGACCGCCCCTTTGTGCTCGACAGCTCGGCCTTCACCCACACCTTCGGCATCGGGGCCACGCCCCTCGACGAGGCGGTGCGCGCCACGGCGACATGGTGGGTGGAGAGCGAAGCCGTCGCCGAAGCCGCCTGACGGTCCGGCGTCAGCCCCCGAGGGAAAGCGCGGCCCCGTCGGCGCGGCCGGAGCCGACGACCGGCAGGTCCGCTGACCACGGGAACGAGATCCACGCGCTGGTGCGCCGCCACACGTAGTCGCAATCGATCACCGATTGGGGCTTTTGGTAGAGGACGGCGGCACGCACGTCGGCCACCTTGCCCTGGCAGAACTGGTGGACGAGNNGGCGTGGGTGGCAGCATGATGGGCACCGGGAGGCGCTCGTCGACGCCGGTGTAGTACTCGACGTTCATCACGTAGATGTTCTTGACCGAGAGGGCGTAGCCGAGGGCGCCGGCTGCGAAGAGCCCGCCGCGGGCGATCGCCAAGATGATGTCGGGCCGGTAGCCGTCCTCGGCGATGACCGAGGCCAACTCACGCGAGGCCGCGCCGAAGCTCTGCCAGCTGAGGATCTCGCGCTCGTCGGCCATCGAGCGAACTTACTGCAGCGCCTCGAGATCCTCCAGCTCGCCGATGAGGTCGGCGACCGAGTCGATCACCCTTGACGGCCGGTACGGGAAGCGGTCGATCTGCTCTTTGGCCGTGACCCCCGAGAGGACCAGGATGGTCTGGAGGCCCGCCTCGATGCCGGCGACCACGTCGGTGTCCATGCGGTCGCCCACCATGACCGTCGATTCGGAGTGCGCGCCGAGCGTGTTGAGGCCCTCTCGCACCATGAGCGAGTTCGGCTTCCCGACGAAATAGGGGGCCACGCCGGTGGCGTGGCTGATGAGGGCCGCCACCGAGCCGCACGCAGGCAGGATGCCCTGGGGGCTCGGGCCGACCGGGTCGGGGTTGGTGGCGATGAAGCGGGCCCCGTCGGCCACCAGCCGGATGGCCTTGGTGATGGCCTCGAAGCTGTAGGTCCTCGTCTCGCCGAGCACGACGTACTCGGGATGGCGGTCGGTCAGCACGTAGCCGATGTCGTGCAGCGCAGTGGTCAGGCCCGCCTCGCCGATCACGTACGCCTTCCCGTTCGGCCGCTGGCTGTCGAGGAATTGTGCGGTGGCGAGTGCGGAGGTCCACAGCGAGGCTTCCGGGATCACGAGCCCGCTCTGGGCCAGGCGGTCGCACAGGTCGCGCGGGGTGAACATCGAGTTGTTCGTGAGGACGAGGAAGCTCCGGCCCTTCTCGGCCAGCAGCGCGACGAAGCGGTCCGCCCCCGGGACCATGATGCCCTCGTGCACCAGCACGCCGTCCATGTCGCACAGCCAGCTCTGCGGTGTGGCTCTCTTCGGCATGCACCCAGTATGGGGCACCGGGCCGTGCGCCTTATCGCCCGGACAGCCCGACCCGGCCCTCATGCTGGGCTAGAACTAGAATCTGTTCTCGTTTCGGCCGGACGGCCACACAATAAGGGGGATGCAGTGAACGAGCTCTGCGAGCGGCTGGGGATCGAGTTCCCGATCTTTGCCTTCACCCACTGCCGCGACGTCGCTGCCGCGGTCTCGAACGCCGGGGGGCTCGGGGTGCTCGGGGCCGTCGGGTTCGACGCTGCCGAGCTCGAGACGGAGCTCACCTGGCTCGATGAGCACGTGGGCGATCGCCCCTACGGCGTCGACATCGTCATCCCCGGCAAGTACGAGGGCATGGGCGAACTCGACCCGGTGAAGCTCGAGGCGGAGCTCAAGGCCATGGTGCCCGAAGGCCACCGGACCTTCACCAAGACCATCCTGGCCGAGCACGGTGTCCCCGAGCTCCCGCCCGACGCCCGCCGACGAGAGCTGCTCGGATGGACGGCGGCGACCGCCGCGCCCCAGATCGAGGTGATCATGGCCCACCCCAAGGTCGCCCTCGTGGCCAACGCCCTCGGCACCCCTCCCGACGAGGTGATCGCCCAAGTACACGGGTCGGGCCGCCTGATCGCCGCGTTGGCCGGCTCGGTCAAGCACGCCCGGAGCCACCGCGACGCCGGCGTCGACATCGTCATCTGCCAGGGCAGCGAGGGCGGTGGCCACACCGGCGACGTCGGCAGCATCGTGCTGTGGCCAGAGGTCATCGACGCCGTCGCCCCCCTGCCCGTGCTCGCCGCGGGCGGCGTGGGCAGCGGCCGGCAGATGGCCGCCGCCATGGTCATGGGCGCGGCCGGTGTGTGGACCGGCTCCCTCTGGCTGACCGTCGAGGAGGCGGACATCCCGCCCGAGCAGATGGCGACCTATCTGGCGGCGTCGAGCCGCGACACGGTGCGCTCGCGCTCGTTCACCGGCAAGCCGTGCCGCATGCTGAAGAACGACTGGACCGAGGCATGGGAGCGCGACGACACGCCCGATCCCCTGCCGATGCCCCTCCAGATGATGGTCGCCATCGAGTGCGTCTCGCGCGGGAGCCGCTACCCGGTCCAGGCCAAAGACGTCGCTTTCAACCCCGCCGGCCAGGTCATCGGCCGGGCCACCCAGATGCGACGGACGAAGGACGTCGTCGTCGACATGATGACCGAGTACGTCGACGCCATCACCCGCCTCCAGCCTGACGCCTGAGGTCCGAGCAACGGCGCAAGCGCAAGGCCCCGAGCCGTAGTGTGCGACGGTGGCCGCGACGGAACCCTCCCCCCTGCTCGAGCTCGAGGTCGGCGCCATCGCAACCGGGGGCGGCTGCGTGGCCCACGTCCCCGACGGGCGGGTGGCCTTCGTCCGCCACTGCCTGCCCGGCGAGCGGGTCCTCGCCCGGATCACCTCGTTGGGAGCGTCGTTCGTTCGGGCTGACGCACTCGAGATCCTCCATTCGTCGGAGGACCGGGTGTCCCCCCCGTGCCCTCACGCCGGTCCGGGGCACTGCGGCGGCTGCGACTTCCAGCACGTCTCGGTGGCCGGCCAGCGGCGATTGAAGGCCGCCCTCGTGGCCGAGCAGCTGCGGCGCATTGCCAGGGTCGACCACGAGGTGACGGTCGAGCCGGTCGCCGGCGACCACGAGGGACTGGGCTGGCGCACCCGCGTGCGCGTGGGGCTCGACGCCGAGGGACGTCCGGGCTTCCGACGCCACCGGTCCCACGAGCTCGAGCTGGTCTCGGGCTGTCCGATCGCCCACCCCGGGGTGCTCGCCACCGGCGCCCTCGGGCGCACGTGGGAAGGGCTCGACGAGCTCGAGGTGGTGGCGACCGACGGGGGCGACGCCCTGATCGCCGCCAGCGGGCCGAAGCGGGCCGATCCTGCGCTGCCCGAGGGCGCGACCGGGTTCGTGGTGAACGGCCAGGTCCGCCAGCCGCCCGGGGCCGTGCACGTCACGGTGGACGGCTACCGCTTCCGGGTCTCCGCCGGCGTGTTCTGGCAGGTCCACGCCGGGGCGGCGGCCGCCCTCGCCGGCGCCGTGCGCGACGCGCTCGGCGCACGGGCCGGCGACCACGTGATCGACCTCTACGCGGGCGCCGGCCTCTTCTCGGTCCTTGCCGCCGACGTCGTCGGCCGCAGTGGCTCGGTGCTCGCCGTCGAGCGAAACGCCAGGGCGTGCACCGACGCCCGCCACAACGCGCGCCATGCCCCCCACGTGCAGGTGCGCCGCTCGAGCGTCACCCCGACCCTGGTGTCCCAGGGACTGGGCGAGCCCGACCTGGTGGTCCTCGATCCCTCACGGGAGGGCGCAGGCAGAGCGGTCAGCGCCGCCCTCGCCGGGCTGCGCCCCGCTCCCCGGCGCATCGTCTACGTGGCCTGTGACCCCTCATCGTTCAGCCGGGACCTGCGCGTGCTCCTCGACGCCGGCTGGGCGCTCGAGTCACTGCGGGCGTTTGACATCTTCCCGATGACCGAGCACATAGAGCTCGTGGCCGCCCTAGTCCCAGCAGACTGACCAGGGACGCCTCTAAAGTGCGGACGCCGAGCCGGCATCCGCGAGGGGGGACCATGGAGCTCTACGAGGCGTTGTACACGACGAGGGCCATGCGCCGGGTGCGGCCCGACCCGATCCCCGCCGGCGTCCAGGCAAGGATCCTCGACGCGGCGATCCGGGCGCCGAGCGGGGGGAACCAGCAGAACTGGCGCTTCCTCCTCGTCGACGACCGCGACCTGATCGAGCAGCTGGCGCCGCTCTACAAGGACAGCATCGACCAGTTGTGGGGCACCTTCTACAAGCGCCAGGTGACCGCCGCCAACGAGCACCCTGACGATCCGGCCTCGGCCAGCTTCCTCGCCGTCCAGCGCTCGGCCCAATGGCTGGCCGACCACTTCGCCGAGGTACCGCTCTTCCTCTTCCCGTTCTGCCAGTACGACCCGAGCGGCGGCTCGATCTACCCGGCGGTGTGGAGCGCCATGCTCGCCGCGCGCGCCGAGGGCATCGGCACGTGCCTCACGGCCGTGCTCGGCGCGTTCCACGGGCCTGAGACCCTCGAACTGCTGGGCGTACCCGACGCCGAGGGGTGGATCATGTCGGGCTGCGTCTCAATGGGCTACCCGACAGGTCGCTGGGACGTGGCACAACGCCGCCCCGTCGACCAGGTGTCGTTCCGCAACCACTGGGGGAACCCGGTGGGCTTTGCGATCGACACGCCCCTGTGGGCCCGGCCCCAGGACTGACGCGTACCGAGGGCCAACGCCGTGGTCAGCGTCACGGTGGCCGACCTGCGCTTCCGGGCCCGCCAGCATCGGGCCGGGCCGCTGTGTGGGCGAGCTCGGCCCGGTCGTGCATCTCCCGCGCAGCGCCACGGTGCGGGTGGCGAGCGACTGCGTGCTCTCCGCCTGCACCGTGCGCAGCTTCCGCCAGCACGTCCCCCGCCGGGCCGAATCTCCGAACGACCGGGCGCCTGCGCTGCGGCGACCGCACGATGCCAACCTGGCAGGTGGCCGGGTTGGCGCCTACGCTGCGCCCAGCGTCGTCAGGGTGTGCTGTTCTTTGGGGGCGCACCGAGACACGTCGATCGAATGCGAGGAGCGAATCGCCATGTTCAAGTCCGTGGTCGTCGGTGCCGATGATTCATCCACCGCGCGCCAAGCGGTGATCGCGGCTGCCGAGATCGCCCAGCTCGCAGGCGGCAAGCTCCACATTGTCACCGCCTATGACCCCAAGGCCGTGCGCACCGACGACCTCCCGGTCGAGTTCCGAGAGCTGGGCAACGTCAACCCGGCCGACGCCCTCTTGGAGGGGCTGGCCAAGATCGCCGCGCAGCGCGGCCTCGAGCCGATCGTCCACGCCAGCAAGGGTGGGGCCGCCGAGGCGATCATCGGGGTCGCCGAGCAGGAGGACGCCGACCTCATCGTGGTCGGCAACAAGGGCATGAAGGGCGTTCGCCGGGTGCTCGGCAGCATTCCGAACTCGGTGGCGCACGACGCGCCGTGCTCGGTGTTCATCGTCGACACGCACGAAGCCGGCTGAGCCCCGGCGCCGGGGTGCCCACGGCATCACCGCCGAGCAACGTGAGCGTGGCTGCGTTGATCGAGGGGAAGTAGCCGCCCGTCCGCTCTGCGATGTCCAGAGAGGCGCCGGCCGCCTGGCGTGCCAACCCCGGCGCTCCTCGCCCGAGCACCCGAGCGCGCCGTCCTTGGGGATCGGGGTGCCAAGTGCCGCGACATCCTCGGTCTCGACCCCGTCGAGGCGCCACTCGGCGAACCGCTTCGCCGCCTGCTCGGTCGCCGATCGAGTGGAACCACCGGATGGTGTCGGCGTCGGACTGGCACTGGTCGGGGTCCACAACCGCCGAGGTGACGGACCCGTGGCGTCGTCCTCGCTGCAGTGCGGGCCTGGGGTGTCTAGCGCCTCCGGAGGCTGGCGTCGGCGATCCAAGGTGGCTCCCACCCGGCGTCCGCCGCCGCCAGATTGGTCCCGGGCGCCACGATCGTGTCGATGGCGTCGAGCACGTCGTCGCTCAGCACCACGTCGGCGGCACCGAGCTGGCTCTCGAGGTGCTCCATCGTGCGTGGGCCGATGATCGCAGCAGTGACCGCCGGGTGCCGAATGACGAAGGCGAGTGCCAAGTGAATGAGGCTCATGCCCGCCTCCTCGGCCACCTTCGCCAGGGCGTCCGCGGCATCGAGCTTGGCCTGGTTGCCCGGCAGGCTCAGGTCGTAGCGACCGGGGATGCGCTGGGCGCGATTGCTCTGGGGCACGTCGCGGTCCTTGCGATAGCCGCCCGACAGCCAACCACCGGCGAGCGGGCTCCAGGGGATCACCCCCATGTCGTACTTCTGGCACACCGGGAGGACCTCGGACTCAACCCCTCTCGCCAGGATCGAATACGGCGGCTGCTCGCACACGAAGCGCTCGCGGCCGCGCCGCTCGGCCACCCACTGCGCCTCGACGATCGCCGAGGGCGCGAAGGTGGAGCTGCCGGCGTAGCGGACCTTGCCCGAGTGGATCAGGTCGCTCAGCGCCCCGAGTGTCTCGTCGATGTCACAACCCGGGTCCGGGCGGTGGATCTGGTAGAGGTCGATCCAGTCGGTGTCGAGGCGCCGGAGGCTCTTCTCGCACTCCTCGATGATCCACCGCCTCGAATTGCCCTGTCGGTTCGGGTCGCGGCCCATCGTCCCGTGGACCTTGGTCGCCAGCACCACGTGGCTTCGGCGCTCCTTGAGGGCCTTGCCCACGATCTCTTCGGACTCGCCGCTCGAGTAGACGTCGGCGGTGTCGACGAAGTTGATGCCGGCGTCGAGTGCCCGATGGATGATCCTGGTCGAGTCCTCATGGTCGGGGTTGCCCCAGGCGCCGAACATCATGGCGCCGAGGCACAGTGGGCTGACCCGGACTCCGGTCCGGCCGAGGGTGCGATTGTCCATCCACCCAACGTAGCGAGTCGCACTGGTGCGAGCTGGCCGCCCACTGACCGCCCACGTCGCGGCCAGGTCTCCCGTGGCCAGCGCAGGTGCGCTGTAGTGTCGCCGGTCACGCGCCCTTCGCATCGACGTGGCGGAGCTCGGGGAGGAGCAACGTGGCCATGGCGACGGTCGTGCCCCCCGCCTCGCTCGAGGTCGCCTTCGGCGTGCCGACCGCGCAGCGTCGGAGCGCCGTCGCTCTCCGCCTCCTGCTGGCCCTCCCCCAGCTCCTCGTCGTCATCGCACTCAGCCTCGGCCAGCTGGTGATTGGCGCTCTCGGCTGGCTGGGGGCGCTCGCCACCGGAAGGCTCCCGGGCTTCGCGCGCGACTATGCGACCGGCTACGTGCGCTGGTCCACGCTCGTCGGCGCCTACGTCGGGCTCCTCCACGGGGACTACCCGCCGTTCTCGATGAACGCGACCCATCGCCACCCCGTGCGCCTGGCATTCCCCGACGGGGCCCGATTGTCTCGCGCCGCAGTCCTCTTCCGTCTGGTCCTCGTGCTACCCGCCGCACTGCTCGCCACGCTCAGCGAGCTCGGGATCATGGTGGCGGCCTTCTTCATCTGGGTGGTGGTGCTGGTGGCCGGGCGAATGCCTGAGCCCTTATTCGGTGTCATCGCCGCCGTGCTCCGCTTCCGCAGCCGCACCAGCGCGTACTTCTTGCTCCTCGTCACCGAGTACCCCGCCGGCCTCCTCGGTGACACGCTCGACAGGCGTGAGGGCCACCACGCGGTGGACACGGGGCCAGGTGCCGTGCCCCTCCCCCTTGTGGACGATGCCCTGAGCCCGGTTGGCACGGTACGGCACCCGACCACCGACGAATCAGGCGTTGCTGGCACCGACGCGATCGGCTCGGCGGCACCCGCGCGACTTCGCGGCACCGACGATGACCAGCCGTGGTCGCTGGTGCTGGACCGCCCCGCACGGTGGCTCATGGTCGGCTTCGTGGCCCTGGGCGTCGGCGCCTGCGCCATCGGGTTCGCGGCGAGCGCCGCGCCGAGCGGCATCGAGTCGAACGAGCAGGCCCTCGACGCGGTGGGGAACGCGCACGAGGCGCTGACCTCGGAGGTGGGGAGCGTCACGCATGCGGTCGCCGTGTGCGCCTACACCCACCAGCCCCTGTCCTGCACGCAGGGCGCCGACCGTGAGGCGGCAGCGGCATTCGCCAGCTTCGGGCGAGCGCTCACCAGCGCGCAGTGGTCGGGCACGCCGGCCACCGAGGCCGCCGGTACGCTCGGCAGCGCAACCGAGAGAGCGCAACGAGCGCTCGGGGCACTGGCCGGCGCCCCCGATGTCGCCACCTACCAACAGCTCGTCGACGCCGAACAGCTGAAGTCGGCACTGTCGGGCTTCGACAGTGCGTACCGGGCGCTCGTGCGCTCGGCCACCTGACCGATGGCGGCCCCGAGGGGCCGATGGATTAGCTTTTCGCCACGCCGCAGAGGGAGAGATCATGGCGCTGCCGTCCGACCTAGAGATCGCCCAAGGTGCCACCTTGCGGCCACTACACGACGTGGCGGCCGATATGGGGCTCGGCGCCGAGGAGCTGCGCCCCTACGGCGACGACGTGGCCAAGGTCAAGCTCTCCGCCGTCGACGCACTCGCCGGGCGCCCGCGGGCCAAGTACGTTCTCGTGACCGCCATCACCCCGACCCCACTCGGAGAGGGCAAGACGACGGTGACCATCGGCCTCGGCCAGGCCATGTCGCACATCGGGCGCTCGGCGACCGTGAGCATCCGTCAGCCCTCCATGGGGCCCACATTCGGCATCAAGGGTGGGGCGGCCGGCGGCGGCTACAGCCAAGTCGTGCCCATGGAGCGGATGAACCTGCACCTGACGGGCGACTTCCACGCGGTGACCGCCGCCAACAACATGCTCGCCGCCCTCGTCGACAACCACCTCTACCAGGGCAACGCCGCGGACCTCGACCCCGCGGCGATCACCTGGCGGCGCGCACTCGACGTGAACGACCGTTCGCTGCGCAACATCGTCACCGGCCTCGGCTCGCGCCTCGACGGCGTGACACGCCAGAGCGGCTTCGACATCACGGCCGCCTCCGAGGTGATGGCGGTCCTCGCTCTGGCCGACTCCCTCCCCGACCTGCGGGCACGCCTCGGCCGCATCGTGGTCGGCTACAGCCGTGCCGGCACCCCCGTCACGGCCGAGGAGATCGAAGGGGCCGGGGCCATGGCGGCGATCCTTCGCGACGCGCTCGAGCCGAACCTGCTCCAGACCCTGGAGGGGACCCCCGTGCTCGTCCACACCGGGCCGTTCGGCAACATCGCCACGGGCAACTCCTCGGTGGTGGCGGACCTCGTCGGCATCCGAGGCAGCGACTTTCTCATCACCGAGGCGGGCTTCGGCGCCGACATGGGCGCCGAGCGCTTCTTCAACATCAAGTGCCGCGCGTCGGGGCTCGTGCCCGACGCGGCCGTGCTGGTGGCGACCGTCCGCAGCCTGAAGGCCCACTCGGGCCACCACCGCATCGTGGCCGGACGACCCCTACCGCCCGCCCTCTTCGAGGAGCGCCCCGACGAGGTCCACGTCGGCGGGGCGAACCTGGCCAAGCAGGTGGAGAACGTGCGCCTCCACGGCGTCCCCGTCGTCGTCGCCATCAACGCCTTCCCGACGGACCACCCCTCCGAGCATCGGGCGATCCGCGAGATCGCAGCCGCGCTCGGCGTCCCGAGCGCGTTGTGCACCAACGTGGCCGACGGCGGCAAGGGGGCACTCGAGCTGGCGGCCGCCGTCGACGCACTCACGCGTGAACCTTCGGATTTCCGGTACCTCTACGACGACGACATGCCCCTCGCCGACAAGGTCGAGGCCATCGCCACGTGGGTCTACGGGGCGAGCGGCGTCGAGTACTCGGCTCTGGCAGCGCGCCAGATGGCCGACTACGAGCGCAACGGGCTCGGGCGCCTCTCGGTGTGTATCGCCAAGACCCACCTCTCGATCTCGTCGGATCCGGCCCTGCTCGGGGCTCCGACCGGCTGGACGCTGCCGGTGCGCGAGGTGCGGGCGTCGGTCGGGGCGGGCTTCATCTACCCCATCTGCGGCAACATGCAGACGATGCCGGGCCTCGGCGCGCACCCCGCGGCGTTCGGGATCGACATCGACGAGCAGGGGAATTTCGTCGGCCTGTTCTGAGCGGCTGGTTTCCAAGCACGCCCACGCGACCCTTCGTACACTTGGGGTGCGGCCGCCACGACGGGTTGACCCGTCGCCGTGGGGGCCGTGTCAGGCAAGAACGAAGATGGACCGTCTGAGAAACTGCGGGTCCCGAACCAAGGGGGGCACTTTCGTGCTCATTTCCACCATCCTGGCCAGCAAGGGCGCATCGGTCGCCACGATCAGGGGGGAGGCGACCGTCGGCGATGCCGTCGGCGAGCTGTCCCGCCGGGGTATCGGTGCGCTGGTCGTCTCCGCCGACGGGACCCACATCGACGGCATCGTCTCGGAGCGCGACGTCGTGCGCACGCTGCACGACCGGGGCGCCCGTGTCCTCGACGAGCAGGTGGCCTCGATCATGTCGACCACCGTCTACACCTGCTCGCCGGGCGACGACACCGAATCGCTGATGACCACCATGACCGAGCGCCGGGTCCGCCACGTGCCGGTCGTGGTCGACGGCGTGCTCGAAGGCCTTGTCAGCATCGGCGACGTGGTGAAGAGCCGCATGGGCGAGCTCGAGCGCGACCGCCGAGAGCTCGTCGATTACATCAACGCCCGGTAGGCAGCGGCCGGCGAACCCGGCCAGACGCCGAGCAGTCCGCGACTCGCAAGCCCGGGATCGCTAACGTCCCAGCCCAGGCGAGCGGGAGGCGGCGGTGTCGGACGTGCCGGCGAGCGAGGATGAGGGAGTCGAGCGCATCCGACAGGTGCGAGCGGAGCACCCGAACCTGTCGAACCAGCTGCTGCTGCGCTTTGACTTCTACGACCCGCGCTACGAAGGCCGTCGCCTCTTCTCCGAGTTGCTCGGCACCTTCATGCTCGTCTTCGTGGCGGCGGGCGCCTCGTTGGTCAACGCCCGCTTCGGCGGTGCGGCGGTCCCCTACGGCGCGCAGATGGCCGCACCGGGGCTCATGGTCGGGGCGGTGATCTTGTTCATGGGGGCGGTCTCGGGCGCCCACCTGAACCCCGGGGTGAGCCTCGCCTTCGCTATCCGCGGCGACTTCCCGTGGCGGCGACTGCCGGGCTACGTCATCGTCCAGCTCGTGGGCGCGGCCCTCGCCACCGTGGTGCTGGTCGCCGTCGTTGGCAAGCATGGCACCGCCGGGCTCACACTGCCCGGTCACGGCGTCAGCACCACGACCGCCATGCTCTGGGAGATGATCCTGACGGCGGGCCTGGTCAGCGTGGTACTCGGGACGGCGTCGGGGGCACAGAACCTGGGTTCGCTCGGCGCCATCGCCGTGGCGAGCTACATCGCCCTGGCCGGTCTCATCGGCGCCCCGGTCAGCGGCGCGTCGATGAACACGGCGCGCTCGTTCGGGCCGGCGCTCGTGCTCTCGGACTGGACCGCCTGGTGGGCCTACCTGGTCGGACCGCTGCTCGGTGCCTTCGTGGCCACGTTGATCGCGTTCGTGCTGCGCGGCCCCGGCGGTGGGCGTGCCGGACGGGCAGCCGCCCAGGGGACGATCGGCGAGCGCTGGTTCCCCGGCCCCTTCCAGGGCGATGAGGGGATCTCGTCGGGCGCCATAGACCCGGCGACCGGCGCGCCACCGGCGGCACCGGCTTCGACCTCTCCCACCTAGTCGCGCGCCAGCAGGAACTCGCCGATCGCGCCGATGGCGCAGGGGTCTTGGACGATGAAGGCATGGCCGCCGTCGAACTCGGCGAGCCGGGCACCGGGGATGCGTGCGGCGAGGGCGCGGACGTTCTCCGGCGGGGCCAGGGCGTCGAAGCGGCCCCCGCAGACGAGGACCGGGCAGCGCACCTGGGGCAGCCGTTCCCACGTGTCGTGGTGGGAGCGTGCTTCGAGCTGGAGCAGGTCGCCGGCGCTCGGCGGCGGCGCCGAGGCCACCCGTTGCGCGAAGAGGGCACGCAACGGGTCCTCGAAGCCGGGGTCCGCCCAGCGGGTGTCGACCAGTGCGAGTTCGCGCTCGGCGGACTCGGCCCGGTCGAGGCCGGCCAGCTCGTGGAGCGGGTACGACGAGCCGCCCGCCCCCCCGCTCGACGTGCAGGCGAGGACGAGGCGGGCGACGAGCGCCGGGTGTCGGAGCACCAGCTCCTGGGCGACCATGCCGCCGAAGGAGATGCCGAGCACGCCCACCTGCTCCCAACCGGCCCATTCGATGACCCCAGCGGCGTCGTCGGCATAGTCGGCCATCGAATAGGGCCCGGGCGGCTGGTCGCTCTGCCCGAGGCCGCGCTGGTCGTAGGCGAGCATGTCGAAGGAGGAGGCGAAAGGAAAGTCGAACACGGTGGGCTTGACCCGCAGATCGCCGCCCGTGCCGCTGATGCACAGCAACGGCGGCCCGCTGCCCGCCCGTTCGACGTAGAGCCGCACCCCGTCCCGCTCCACCCATGCCATGGCCCGCGAGCCTATGCACGGGCCTCGGGTACAGGCCCGTGCCTCAGCCGTCGGGCAGTGCCGGCAGGGGGTGCTCGAAGCTGACCGGGGCGTCGAACGCGGCCCGGCGCGTCGCCCGTCGGAGAGCGGCGAGCACGGGCGCGCCGAGGACGAGGACCAGCACGCCGTTGGTGATGGCACGCGGGATGTCGAAGCCGAGTGACGTCGTGAGGTCGAAGAGGACGAAGCGATGCAGGTTCGCCAGGAGCCCTGCGCCGGGCAGGAAGGAGAAGCTCGTGGTGGTCCCCGCACCGAAGGGCCAGAACCACAGGTTGAGGAGCATGCCGTACAGCAGCGCCGAGACCACCGCGTAACCCGCCAGTAGGGCGAGCTCGCGCTTGCCACGGGCTCGGGGAAGGCAGCCGGCGCCGAAGCCCATCCAGGCCGCACCGAGCATCTGGAAGGGCAGCCACGGCCCGACGCCCCCCGTGATGAGTGCCGAGGCCAGGATGGTGAGCGCGCCGAGGACGAAGCCGAAGCCGCGCCCGAGCACCCGGCCGGCGGGGATGAGGAGGAAGAAGACCGGCTCGAAGCCGGCCACCCCCGGGCTCGGGATGCGCAGCGCCGCCCCGCAGGCCGCCAGGATGCCGAGCAGCGCAATCGCCTTCGCGTCGAGGTCGCCCTCGGCGATCTCGCTCAACACCACCGCCAGCAGGAGCGGGAGCAGCGCCACGAAGATCCAGGGCGCGTCCTGCGAGTGGGCGAGGTTGGCGTTGGCGTGGCCCACAATGAACAGCGGCCAGCAGAACGCCAGGGCGCCGAGCACCGAAGCCACGGCGAGCACCACCGACGCCCTCGGTCGCAGACGGATCGCGCTCGTCGTGCGGCCCGGCTGGCCCAGCGCTGCTGCGGGCGCGCTCATCGGCCCACCTGCGCGAGCGCCTCGCGCACCTCTTCGACGGTCAACCACGCCTCGGGAGCGAGGACCTTTGCGACCTGGGGGGCGAAGACCGGCGAGTGGCACACCACTTCACGAGCAGGGCCGTCGGCCACCACCTCTCCTTGCGCCAGCACCACGGCGCGCTCTGCCACGCTGGCGACCAGCTCCACGTCGTGGGTCGCCAGCACCACGCAATGCCCATCGGCGGCGAGCTCGCGCAGCACCGCCACCAGGCGCTCTTTGCTCGGATAGTCGAGGCCGCGCGTGGGCTCGTCGAGCAGCACGAGCGGTGGTGCGGGGGCGAGGACCACCGCCAGGGCCACCGAGAGTCGCTGGCCCTCGGAGAGGTCGCGGGGGTGGTGGTCGCGCGGGACGCCGGGCAGCACCCGGTCGAGGGCAGCGGCCGTCGCACCGGCGGGCAGGCCGCTCTCGCGGTCGGCCGTCTCGCACTCGTCGGCGACGGTGCTGCGGTAGAGCAGGATGCCCGCGTCCTGGGGCACCATCCCCACCCGGGCGATCAGTTCCTTCGGCGACAGCGTGCTCGGCGCGGCGCCGAGCACCTCGACGGTGCCCTTGTCCGGGGCGCGCAGGCCCGCCAGGTGGCCGAGGAGCGTGGACTTCCCAGAGCCGTTGCGTCCCATGACGGCGGTGACCTGGCCACGCTCGAATTCCAGGTCCACGCCCTCGAGGGCGACGACCGCGCCGTAGGAGGCGAAGAGCCGCTCCACGCTCGCCGCTGGTTCGCCGCGCCTCGCACGGGCGGCAGGCGGCTCGGCGCTGCTCAACCGTTGGCGAAGGGGTGTCGCCACGCGACGCGCGTCGCGCACCGACAGCGGGATGGGCGACCACCCCGCCAGCCGGCCGAGCTCGACGATGGGCGGGGCGATGGACGAATGCGCCATCACACTCCCGGGCGAGCCCATCTCGATCGCCGCCCCCTTCCCGGGGACCACGATGACGGAGTCGGCGAACGGCACCACGCGCTCGAGGCGGTGCTCGGCGACCACGACGGTCATGCCCAGGTCGTGGACGAGGCGGCTCAGGGCGGCGAGCACCTCTTCGGCGGCAGCCGGATCGAGGGCCGACGTTGGCTCGTCGAGCACGAGGATCCGGGGTGACGCGCTGAGCACCGCGCCGATGGCGACGCGCTGCTGCTGGCCGCCCGAAAGCGTCGGCAGCGGCCGGTCCCGCAACTCGTGGAGGCCGAGGAGGTCCAAGGTGTCCTCGACCCGGCGGCGCATCGCCTCGGGTGCCACCCCGAGGTTCTCCATGGCGTAGGCGAGCTCGTCTTCAACCACATCGGTGACGAAGCTCGCAGCCGGGTTCTGGCCGACCACGCCCACGATGTCGGCGAGCTCTCGGGGTGGGTGGTCACGGATCGACCGCCCGTCGATGCGGACCTCGCCGGTCACATGCCCGCCGCTGAAGTGCGGCACGAGGCCGTTCATGAGGCCGAGGAGGGTCGACTTGCCCGACCCGGTCGGGCCGACCACGAGGCAGAGCTCGCCTTCGCCGATGGCGAGATCGACACCCGAGAGCGTCGGCGACGGCGACTCCGAGTAGGTGAAGCCCACGTTGGAGAAGCGGATCATGCCGCCGTCTCCCCCGCCTGGGGCCCCACCGACGCCACGGGCGGCACCATTCCCACGGTCGGCGCACTCGACACGGGCACCGGCCTCGCCAATGGGTTCGGGGCGACGACCGCCGGGAGCAGTCCGACGAGGGTGGCGGCGAGCACAGCGAGGGGCAGCCCCGGGAAGCTGAGCGGGTAGAGCTCGAGCGACATGCCCGCCACGCCGAGGGCGTTGGCCGCAACGAAGGCGCACGCCACGACTGCTCCCGAGGCCGTGACCACCGTCGCCCGCACACCCCAGCGGTCGGGCCGGTAGCGGGTCCGCACCGAGCGGGCGCCACCGAACGCCATCCCCGTGCCCAACAGCACCGCGCCGATGCAGAGCACGGGCAGGGCGACGCCCTTGGCGAAGCTCTGGTCGAGCACCCCGAAGACGCCGGCGACGACGGCGAGCAGCCCGACGGCGGTGGCCGCGGTGGCCTGGCGCCGCCTCGTGAGCGAGCCCGCCCGGCGGCCGTAACCCCGGGCATCCATGGACGCAGCGAGCTGGAGCGAGCGGTCGAGGGCGCTCTCGAGCACGGGCACCGCCAGGCCGTGAAGCCCGGCGATGCCGCGCACCGGGCGACCTCTCAGTCTTCGGGCCTCGCGGGTGCGGGCGATCGACGTGACGAGCTCGGGGGCGAAGGTGAGAGCGACGGTGACCGCAACCCCCGCCTCGTAGAGGACCGCCGGCAGGCAGCGCAACAGGCGGTACGGGCTGGCCAACGAGTTGGCGGCGCCGAAGCACAGCAGGATCACCGCCAATCGCATGCCGTCGACGGTCGCCTGCAGCAGTGCCTCAGCCGTCACCGGGCCCCCGATGCTCACCCCGGCCGCCCATGAGGGAAGTGGCACCTCGGGGAGGGTGAAGAGCACATGGCCCGGGAGACGGTTGCCGAAGACCACCTGGAGCACGACGCGCAGCGCGATCACGATGAGGCCGAGCCGGAAGAAGACCACGAGCGAGCGCGACCACGGGGCGTCGGAGCGGCGGGCGGCGACCACGAAGGCGACGACACCGGCGAGCAGGGCGAGCAGCACGGGGTTGGTGGTGCGAGAGGCGGCAACGGCGAGAGCCGCCGCCCAGAGCCACCACGCGACGGGATGCAGCGTCGCTCGGCGCCCAGTCGTAGCCCCCGCTCGGATCACGGGGACCTCAGACGTCTCCGCCAGAGCACCGCGGCCCCCGCTCCGAGCAGCACCACGATGGCGCCGCCGACGATCAGTGGCACCGCGCTCGAGCTCGGCGCCGCCTTGGTGGCGCCGAGCGACTCGGTCACGTGGTGGACCGCCGGGGTCTTCGGGTCGGCAGCCTTGGACGCCGCACTCCCGACCGACGCGTGTGCACCGGAGGTCGGCGACGTGGTCGCGGTCGTCGCCGGCGTCGACGTGGTCGCCCCCACGGCCGATCCACCCGACACCGGTGACGTGGTGGCGGTATGGGCGCTCGCCGCGGCGCCACCCGCCGGTACGCCACCCGACGCCGTGGCACCGCCGGGGGCGGCGACCGGTGCCGGTGCCGCCCCGGTCGTCGTTGGCGTCGTTGTCGGCTGGTCAGCAGCGGGACAGATGCTGGCGTAGTTGGGGGTTGCCCCGGGTGGGGGGGCGGTGGCGTTGTCGGGGCCCGGATTCTGGAACCGCCAGCCCTCGACGTCGTTTGTCGCAAGGGAAAAGGCCCCGGTCGAGGAGTACTGCCAGGTCCCCGTCGTCCCGTGCCAGTAGGACCAGAAGATGTACTCGCCGTTCGACGCCACGCCGCAGCCCGAGGACGGCACACCGCCGATCGAGCAGAGGAGCCCGGCCGAGTTGTACGACGGCTCGCTCAGGCCTGCCTGTTGGACGAAGGCGGCGAGCGCGTCGTAGCCGGTGTCCGACGAGGGCACCTTCACGCACCCTTCGAGGACGCCCTGGGCCGAGCCGGTGCCGAAGTCGACGACGAAGGCGACGGCAACCTCCGTCGAGTCAGCGGCGGCCGCCTTGACGGCGAGCAGCGCGTCGGGACCCGCCGGCGCGATCGCCGCAGCCCCCGCGCCGAGCAGCAAGGCGAGGGGCACCGCTCGGCGCCACTGGACCTCGAGTGTCATGTGGTCGTACCGGCTGCGCTCGCCAGTCCGACGACAGGGGCAGCCAGTGGCACACCGGCCAGAGAGCCGTAGGCATAGGCGGTGCCGAAGGGGAAGACCCCACCTGCAGAGGTCACCTCGAGGTAGCCGGTGCCCGAGGCCGCAGGCAGGATGCCCACCACCGGGTCGTTGGGCGGCATCGCACCGAGCGAGCCGTAGGGGTTCGCGTCGCCGAAGGCGAAGACCCCGCCGTCGGAGGCCACCTCCCAGTAGCCCCCGCCGTCGGCGGTGGCGGCGATGCCGACGACCGGCTTGTTGAGGTGCTTGCCGCCCATCGAGCCCTGGAAGATGGCGTCCCCGAACGCGAAGACCCCGCCGTCGGAGGCCACCTCCCAGTAGCCCCCGCCGTCGGAGGTCGCGGCGATGCCGACAATCGGCGCATTCAGCGCCTTGCCGCCCATCGAGCCGTGGAAGTGCGCGTCGCCGAAGGTGAACACCCCGCCGTCGGAGGCCACCTCCCAGTAGCCGCCACCGTCGTGGGTCGCCGCGATGCCGACGACCGGCTTGTTGAGGTGCTGGCCGCCCATCGAGCCGTGGAAGTGGGCGTCGCCGAAGGCGAAGACCCCGCCGTCGGAGGCCACCTCCCAGTAGCCGCCACCGTCGGAGGACCCGGCGATGCCGACCACCGGCGCATTCAGCGCCTTGCCGCCCATGGAGCCGAAGAACGAGGCGGTGCCGAGGGCGAAGACACCCCCGTCACTTGCCACCGCCCAGCTCGCTCCCTCATAGGGGAAGGCGAGGCCCATGACGGCAGGAACTGCCTCGTACGACGAGACGGGATCGGGCGTTCCTCCGCTTTGGTAGAAGAACCCGCCGGCCGCCGCCCCTGAGGTGGCTTGGAACGACAGCAAGGACGTGAGCGGGTTGCCACCGCCGGTCACGGTGAAGCGTGCCGACGTCGGCGAGTCCCCGAGCGCGACGATGGCCTGGAGCACCTCGGCCGTGGAATTCGAGTCGGTGGTGGCGGGGACCGACGTCGTGCTCGGGAAGTAGGAGAAGCCCCCATCAGACTGCTGCGCCGAGAGGAGGAAGGTGAGTGCGCTCGACGACACTGGTGCGGTCAGTGCACCTTGAGCAGCGAGGCCCTCGACTGCCAGGGCCGTCGAGTTCGTGTCGGGCCCCCCGTAGTTGGCGGGGTCGAGCGTGCAGGTGTTGGTCGGCTGCTCCGGGGAGGTCCACCCACCGGCCGAGGTCCCGCTGCTCGTCGGACACTGCTGGCCGACGAGCCAGCTGACCGAGGCCGCCACCTGGGGGGTCCCGCGTACCCCGGCCGCGGCCAGGGCGGCGAGGGCGAGTCCCTGGGTGTAGGTACTCGCGTACTGGTCCGTGAACTGGCGCGCCGTGCCGAATGCGCCAGCATCGGCGCCTGCGTCCTGTTCGGTGGCGAGGAGGCGGCTCACGAGGTCCGTGCCGCCGAAGCTGTGCGGGTTCTCCCCGAGCGCCACCGCGTCGAGGAGCAGCAGCGCCAGTTGGCCCGGTCCGTCGGCACCATCGACGATCACGTAGGCGTCGATGTGCGACGCCATGTAGGCCAACGCGCTCTGCGCGCTGGCCGGCGCCGATCCGGTGGCAGCGAGGGCGAGCACCACGTTGGCCGTCTGGGCGAGATTGGCCTGCCCTGGCGTCGGCGAGGGGATGTAGCCCTGCGGCGTGAGTTGGCTCACCAGCCAGCTGGAACCTGCGACCGCGGCGGCGGTGTCGGGGACCGCCGGAGGCGAAGCGCCTGCCGGCGACGAAGCCATGGCCAGCACGGCCGAGCCCATGGCCATGCAGGCCGTCATACCCAGTGCGATCGATCGGCGTCCGCCTCTGATCATCGTGTCCTCGTTTCCGGGCGATGAGCCGGAAACGCCGCCGGATGGCCCGGGCGCACGAGACCGAGCCCTCACCGCAGTTCTCGACGGTTCTGGCTCTCTAGGCACCACGGCGGTATCCCGACTCGTGGGAGCACTGTGCTCCCACCCACGGTTGCGGACCAGTGCCGGTATTTGACCGGCTTCCCCGACGTGCTGCTGTGAGGTGTGTGAATTCGCACCATAGCAGTGGCCCGCGCGAGGTGCAGAAGTGCCAGCCGCCGCCCAGCACGGACCACCGGCTCCGCGTCCGCTCCTGCAGTGGACGTGGCGATCCGGCAAGATCGGTGCAGACGGC
Source organism: Acidimicrobiaceae bacterium (assembly GCA_003155135.1). Taxonomy (GTDB): domain Bacteria; phylum Actinomycetota; class Acidimicrobiia; order Acidimicrobiales; family RAAP-2; genus Bog-515. The sequence continues at coordinate 54,032 of PMFN01000009.1, forward strand.
TCGTGGTCGGGCTGCCGGGACAAAAAGGGCGGTCACGTGGGCTTCACCAGGGGATTCAGCGGGCGAAAGCACTCAGAGCGCGATCCGCGCCTGCCACCGGGGCAGTACGACGTGGGCTCGGACTGGCCGGTGCTGACGGCCGAACCGACGCCGACACTCGAGCTTTCGAGCTGGACGTTCACCCTCGACGGCCTGGTGTCGACGCCGAGGACCTGGACCTGGAGCGAACTCCAGGCGCTCCCCCACTCGGCCTACGACGGCGACATCCACTGCGTCACGACCTGGTCCAAGTTGGCCATGCACTGGGAGGGCGTGTCGCTCGACACGCTGCTCGAGACGGCCGGGGTGCAGCCGCAGGCGACGCACATCCTCGCCTCGTGCCATACCGGGTACACGACGAACCTGCCCCTCGCCGACGTGACCGATGGCAAGGCCTGGGTCGCCTTCCAGGTTGGCGGCGAGCCGCTGCCCGTCGCCCACGGTGGCCCAGCGAGGCTCCTCGTCCCCCACCTGTACTTCTGGAAGAGTGCGAAGTGGGTGTCGGGTCTCACGCTCCTCGACCACGACGAGGCGGGCTTCTGGGAGCGCAACGGCTACCACGACCGCGGCGATCCCTGGCTCGAACAGCGCTACCAAGGTGACTGAAACCGAGGCACCGACCGCGCCGAGTGCCTGGCAGCTCGCCAGGGTCCTCGACATTCGAGACGAGACGGCCCGTGCCAAGACGTTCCGACTGGCCCTGACTTCGCCGCGGCCCCATCTGGCCGGCCAGCACTACGTCGTGCGGCTCACTGCCCCCGACGGCTACCGGGCTCAGCGCTCCTACTCCGTCGCATCGGCCCCCGATGACAGCGGGGCGATCGAGTTGACGGTGGAACGCCTTGAGGACGGCGAGGTCTCAGGTTTCTTGTGTGACGAGGTGGTCGTCGGTGACGAACTCGAGGTGCGCGGCCCGATCGGGGGATGGTTCGTCTGGCCGGGCGACGGGCCGGCGCTCCTGGTCGGCGGCGGCTCAGGTGTGGTGCCGCTCATGGCCATGCTCCGCCTCGCGCGACGTCTCGGCCGAACGTCACTCATCCGCTTGGTTGTGTCCGCTCGATCGCCCGAGGACCTCTACTACGCCGACGAGCTCGCCGGGCCCGAGACGACGATCGTCTACACCCGCCGCACGCCGCCCTCGTGGCCCCATCCGCCCCGCCGCATGGTCCTCGAGGACCTCGACTGCTCCCTCGGTGGGCAGGCCAGCGCCTATGTCTGCGGGTCGGCCGGATTCGCCGATGCAGCCACGTCGCTGGTCGAGCAGTGTGGGATCACCGCCGAGCGCATCCGGGTCGAGCGGTTCGGTCCGACCTCTTGAATCACCCCGCCCGTTTCCCGGCGTGCCGAGAGCGACGAGCACAACTCACCGGCGGCCAACTCCTCCACGATCTCGAAACGCCGTGCCTGGCCGCTCCCTGCGCTTCGGGCCCGACGCGCTAGTGCCCAAGCTGGCGGACAGGTCCAAGCACACGGTCGGCCTCGAGCCGCAGGGCGATGTACTGCTCGGTCATCTCGGCCAGCTGATAGCGGGCTTGGAGGCCACTCGGATTGGGAAGGAGCCACAGGTGCGCCCCGCCGAGCAGCTCGGGCTGGCGGCCCACCTGTGCTCGTGGTCGCGAAAAGGCAACCCGGTAAGCCCCGAGACCCAGCACCGCCACAAAGGCGGGACGGAAGCGTGCCACCTTGTCGCCGAGCACCAGCGCACCGGCTCGCAGTTCTGCGGGGACGAGGTCCGCTGCTCCTGCCGTGACGCGCTCGACCACGTTCGTGATGCCGATGCCGTACCCGAGGAGCCGCTCCTGTTCGGACGGCGCCACCAAACCCGGGGTGAAGCCTGCGGCGTCGAGGAGCTTCCAGAAGCGGTTGCCCGGTCGGGCGAAGTGCTGGGCGAGGCGCCCTGACGTCTGGCCGGGGTTGATGCCGCAGAACAGGACACGCAGCCCCGGGCTGACCAGGTCGTCGACCCCGCCAGGCTCGGTCGCGTCACCCGTGACATCCACAGCAAAACCCTAGAGCGCACCGCCGGCCNNGGAGGGCCGAGACGCTGGGCTTCAGTGCACCAGCGGCTTGTAGCGGATGCGGTGCGGCTGGTCGGCCTCGAGACCGAGGCGCTTCTTGCGGTCTGCTTCATAGTCGGTGAAGTTGCCCTCCCACCACCGGACATCGGAATCGCCCTCGAAGGCCAGGACATGGGTGGCGATGCGGTCGAGGAACCAGCGGTCGTGGCTGATGACCACGACGCAACCAGGGAAGCCGAGGACGGCGTCCTCCAGGGCCCGCAAGGTATCGACGTCGAGGTCGTTGGTCGGCTCGTCGAGGAGGAGCACGTTCGCGCCGCTCTTCAGCACCTTGGCCAGCTGCACGCGGTTTCGCTCGCCACCAGAGAGCTGGCCCACCTTCTTCTGCTGGTCGCTGCCCTTGAAACCGAAGCTGGCCACATAGGCCCTGGCGTGCAGTTCACGGTTCCCGACCACGATTCGGTCGAGCCCCCCGGCGATCTCGTCGAACACCGTGGTGTCGGGCGCGAGCTCGTCGCGGGACTGGTCGACGTAGCCGAGGACAACGGTCGGGCCAACGTCGAGTCGCCCTGCGTCGGGCGCATCATCTCCGACGATCATCCGAAACAGCGTGGTCTTGCCTGCGCCGTTCGGCCCGATCACCCCGACGATCCCTCCCGGCGGCAGGAGGAACGAGAGATCGTCGATGAGGAGGCGGTCACCGAATCCCTTGGTCACGTCCGCCGCTTCGACCACCCGGTCCCCGAGGCGGGGGCCCGGAGGGATGGTGATCTCGAACTTGTCCGCCCGCCGCTCGGCCGCCTCCGCCTCGGCGACGAGGTCGTTGTAGGCATTGATACGAGCCTTGCCCTTGCTCTGGCGTGCCCGTGGCGACATCCGGATCCACTCGAGCTCGCGCTCGAGAGCGGCCTGGCGCGACCGGTCCGCCTTCTCCTCGCCCGCCAGGCGTGCCTGCTTTTGCTCGAGCCACGAGGAGTAGTTGCCCTCCCAGGGGATGCCCGCCCCGCGGTCGAGCTCGAGGATCCAACCAGCCACGTTGTCCAAGAAGTAGCGGTCGTGGGTGACGGCGACGACGGTGCCCGGGTAGTCCTGCAACGTCCTTTCGAGCCAGGCGACGGACTCGGCGTCGAGGTGGTTGGTGGGCTCGTCGAGGAGCAGCAGGTCGGGCTTGGAGAGCAGGAGCCGGCACAGCGCCACCCGGCGGCGCTCGCCACCTGAGAGGTTCGTCACCGCCGAGTCGCCAGGAGGGAGTCGAAGGGCGTCCATGGCGATGTCGAAGGTGCGCTCGAGGTCCCATGCCCCCGCTGCCTCGATCTTGTCCTGGAGCTCCGCCTGTTCGGCGAGCAACTTGTCGAAGTCGGCATCGGGGTCGCCCATGGCGGCGCAGACGTCATTGAACCGGTCGACGAGCGCCTTGGTCGCCGCCACCCCGTCGGCGACGTTGCCGGCGACATCCTTGCTCGGATCGAGCTCGGGCTCCTGGGAGAGGAACCCCACGCTGAACCCGTCGGTCAGTCGGGCCTCGCCGGTGAAGCCGTCGTCCTCACCGGCCATGATCCGCAACAACGAGGACTTCCCTGAGCCGTTCGAGCCGATCACCCCGATCTTCGCCCCCGGGTAGAAGGAAAGGTTGATGCCCTTGAGCACTTCACGGTCAGGCGGATAGAAGCGGCGCAGGTCGCGCATGGTGTAGATGTACTGAGCAGCCATCGCAACAGTGTGGCGCGTCCGGGCGGGCGTCCGAGCAGTGCCCCGCCAAGGCGCACCGGACCGTCGTGGCGTCGCAGCCGTGGCGCAGGACCACACCCAGGATCGGAAGGAACGATGAGGGGAACAATCAGCTGGCGAAGAACCGCACCTGTTGCAGTGGGTCTGCCCGGGCGATGCCGGTGACCGGCTCAGGCCGCTTCGGTGGTCGGATCGCGGATGACTGGCGCGATGCCGAACCGTGGTGGCCGCCGGTTCCCACCCCTCCGCCCGGGGCGCCCAACGTGGTGCTCATCGTCCTCGATGACGTGGGTTTCGCCCAGCTCGGGTGCTACGGGTCGGACATCGCCACCCCCGTCCTCGACGGGCTCGCAGCCGGAGGCGTTCGCCTCGCCAACTTCCACACGACCGCCCTCTGCTCGCCCACGAGGGCATGCCTGCTCACCGGCCGGAACCACCACCGAAGCGCCATGGGCAGGGTGGCGGACCTGGCGGTGGGCTTCCCCGGCTACTGGGGCACGCCCCCGAAGGAGAACGGCTACCTCTCCGAGATCCTGCGGGCGTCGGGCTATGCGACCTACGCCGTCGGCAAGTGGCACCTGAGCCCCGAGGACGAGACCAACAACGCCGCCTCCCGCTCGACCTGGCCTCTCGGGCGCGGCTTCGACCGCTGGTATGGGTTCCACGGAGGTGAGACCCACCAGTTCGTCCCCGCCCTCATCAGTGACAATCACTCAGTCCGCCCTCCGCAGCGCATCGACGAGGGCTACCACCTGAGCGCCGACCTCGCCGATCGCTCTATCGAGTTCCTGGGCGACCTGCGGGCGGTCGACGCCGAGCGCCCCTTCTTCTTGTACCTGTGCCCCGGCGCCTGTCACTCGCCGCACCAGGCACCGCGCGAGTGGATCGAGCGCGAGCGGGGCCGATTCGACATGGGCTGGGACGAGTGGCGAGAGCAGGCACACCTGCGCCAACTCGAGCTCGGCATCGTCCCGGAGGGGACGGCGCTCGCGCCCCGACCGCCCTGGGTCCGGGCGTGGGACGACCTCGACGCGCCCGAACGTGCGGTGGCGGCCCGCTTCATGGAGTGCTTCGCCGCCTTCTTGTCCTACACCGACACGCAGCTGGGTCGGGTGCTCGGCTTCTTGGAGGACCTCGGGGAGCTCGACGACACGATCGTGATCGTGGTCTCGGACAACGGCGCAAGCTCCGAGGGCGGGGGCGAAGGCTCCCTCAACGACGTCCGGCTCACCAACCTCGACCCGGCCAGCACGCCCGAGATGTACGCACGCATCGAGGAGATCGGTGGCCCGCTCACCCACAACAACTACCCGTGGGGATGGACCATGGCCGGCAACACGCCCTTTCGTCGTTGGAAGCGAGAGGTGCATCGCGGCGGGGTCGCCGACCCGTGCATCGTGCACTGGCCAGAGCGGCTCAGCGCGGTCGCCGGCGGGATCCGCCGCCAGTTCACGCACGCCATTGACGTCGTCCCGACAGTGCTCGAGCTGGTGGGCATCGACGCGCCGCAGACCATCGAGTGGGTCCCCCAGTCCCACCTCGACGGCACCAGCTTCGCCTACGTGCTCTCCGAGGAGGGCGCGTTGGCGACCGAGCGCCACGACACGCAGTACTTCGAGATGTTCGGCTCACGCGGCATCTACCACCGTGGATGGAAGGCGGTCACCTACCACCCGGTCGGCCCGCTCTACGGCGACGGCCTCGACCCGAACGCACCATTCGACGAGGACGCATGGGAGCTCTACCACGTCGCCGAGGACCCCTCCGAAACCATCGACCTCGCCGACGAGCTGCCCGTACGACTGGCGGAGCTGGTCGCACTGTGGTGGCGAGAGGCGCGCAACAACGACGTGCTGCCGCTCGACAACCGGGTCCTCTGGGCGCTGGTGCACCCGAAGCCCGATCGACGCGCCGAGCGTTCCCGGTTCCGCTACTTCCCCGGCGGCGCCCAGGTACCCGAGTCGGTGGCCGCCAACGTCCGCAACCGAAGCCATGCGCTCGAGGTCCGGCTCACCGTCGCCCCCGGCACCATCCCCGAAGGCGTCCTCCTGGCGCTGGGGTCCGCCCTCGGCGGGTGGTCACTGCACCTGCTCGGCGGGGTCGTGCGCTACGTGCACAACCTCTACGGCAAGGAGCGCCAGGTGATCACCGCCGATAGACCGCTCACCGCGGGCACCCACACCGTGCGCTACGAGTTCGAAAAGGACGACGGGCTCGGTGGGACCGCCACGATCCGCCTCGACGGGGCCGTGGTGGCCGAGGGGAGCATCGAGCGGTTCACGCCGTCGGGCTTCAACGGCGTGGGTGCGGGCCTCACGTGCGGCTACGAGTGGGGCCCCGCCGTCGGCGACGGGTACGTCGCGCCCTTCGCGTGCACCGCGCAGATCGAGCACGCCGTGGTCGAGACGACCGGACCGGTGGTGCGAGACTCCTTGGCCGAGCTGGCGGCCATCTTGTCCGAGCAGTAGCGGTCCACGCCGTCGAGTCGACGCCGCCTGGAGGCAACCCGGCCCGATCCGGTACTCTCGACCGGAGACGGCCCCGCTCCTCCCCATGAGGTTCGGCGGAGCGGCCCCACCGGTTCCGAGCCGAGCCCGAGTGGCGATCGCAGCGTGCCGTCGACCTGGCGACGAAGTGAGGAAACCGGTGGCGGCGAGTCGGAAGCAGCGCAAGCGCGACGGTGGCCGCTCCGGCGGGGCGGTCGACAAGCGCCTTCTTCGCTACGCCCGAGCCACGCGCACCTTCATGGCCCTCTCCGTCGGCCTCGGCGCGCTGACCGCCCTCTTGGTCCTTGCCCAGGCATGGTTCCTCGCCCAGGTCGTCGCCGGGGCGTTCATCGAGCACAAGGACCTCCAGCAGCTCCGGCTGCCCATGGCGCTGCTGCTGGCCGCCGTCGCCGGTCGCGCCCTCACGGTGTGGACGACCGAGCGTGCTGCGCACCGCGCGTCGGCGCAGGCGAAGTCCGAACTTCGCACGGCCCTCGTGGAGCGCATCGCCCAAAGTGGGCCCGCTGTACTCGACGAGGACAAGACCGGCGGCTTGGCCGTGCTGGCCACGAGCGGCGTCGACGCTCTCGACGCCTACTTCGCGCGCTACCTCCCCCAGGTGTTCCTCGCCGTGATCGTCCCGGTGACGGTCATCGCCGTGATCGCTGGCCTCGACTGGATCTCGGCGCTCATCATCGCCCTCACGCTCCCGCTCATTCCCGTCTTCATGGCCCTGGTCGGCGCATCGACGCAGGCGCGGACCGATCGCCAGATCAAGACCCTCCAGGCATTGGCCGGTCACTTTCTCGACGTGGTGATCGGTCTCCCGACCCTCAAGGTGTTCGGCCGGGCGAAGTCCCAGGCGGCCACCATCCGAGAGATCACCGACCGTTACCGCCGCACGACGATGGACACGCTGCGCATCGCCTTTTTGTCGTCACTCATCTTGGAGCTCCTCGCCACCATCTCGGTCGCGCTCGTGGCGGTGGCAGTTGGGCTACGCCTGCTCGGCGGCCACCTCGAGTTCCGCACGGCGCTCTTCGTGCTCGTGCTCGCACCTGAGGCATACCTCCCGCTGCGGCTCCTCGGCACGAACTACCACGCCAGTGCGGAGGGTATGAAGGCGGCCGAGCAGGTCTTCGACGTCTTGGAGCGCCCCCTCCCCAGACGTGGGACCGTGCTCGCCGTCCCCGACCCCTCGAAGGTGGCCATCGGCGTCCACGAACTCGGTGTTACCTACCCGGGCCGCCGCGAACCGGCGCTGCGGCCGATCAGCTTCTCGATCGAGCCGGGAGCGGTGCTCGCCATCGCCGGGCCGAGCGGCTGTGGCAAGTCGACTCTTCTGGGTGTGCTCTTGGGCCTCGTCGCGCCGTCGCAGGGCGGCATCACGATCGGCGGGATCGACCTCGCGGAATTCGATCCCGACGCCTGGCGGAGCCGCCTGGCCTGGGTGCCGCAACGACCACACCTCTTCGCCGCGACCATCGACGAGAACGTCCGCCTGGGCCGGCCCGATGCGTCGCCCGAGGACGTGGCACGTGCCATCCACGCCGCGCGCCTCGACGATGTCGTCGACGCACTTCCCGACGGCCGCTTCACCCGGATCGGGGAACGGGGGGCGGGTCTCTCCACCGGGCAGCGCCAGCGCGTGGCCCTGGCACGCGCGTACCTGCGCGACGCACCGTTGCTCCTCCTCGACGAGCCCACCGCCAACCTCGACGGCCAGACCGAGGCCGACGTACTCGAAGCCGTGGCCGACCTCGTGGTCAACCGGACCGTTGTCATGGTCGCCCACCGTCCGGCGCTGCTCACCATCGCCGACCGCGTCGTCCACCTCCAACCCGAGGTCGTCCCCTCGTGACCCTCGCGCCCCAACAGCTCGACGGCACCCATGACGCCGCCCCCGGCGCCGAGCCGGTCGCCCCGATCAGCGAGACGCTGGCCATCGCCCGGCCGGCAGCCGGGCGGCTGGTCTGGTCGACACTGCTCGGTGCCTGCGCGGTGGGCGCCTCGATCGGCCTCATCGCCACGGCGGCATGGCTGATCTCGCGTGCTGCGCAGCGCCCCAACGAGGCTGCACTCGGCTTCGCCATCGTGCTCGTGCAGTGCTTCGGCCTGTCTCGGGGGTTCTTCCGCTACTGGGAGCGCCTCGTCGGGCACCAGGCCGCGTTCCGCCTCCTGGCCGACCTCCGGGTGAGGGTCTACACGCGCCTCGAGGCCCTGGCACCGACCGGTCTCCCAGCGTTTCGCAGCGGCGATCTCCTCTCCAGGCTCGTCCACGACGTGGACGCTCTCCAGGACCTGATCCTGCGCGTCCTGCCACCGTTCGGCATCGCCGTGCTGGTGGGCGTCGCAACCGTTGGCTACGTGTGGTGGGTCCTCCCCGCCGCCGGCATCATCCTGGCAGTCGCGCTGCTCGTCGCCGGCACCCTCGTGCCGTGGCTGACGGGCTCGCTGGCGAGGCGCGCGGCCCGCGGGCAGGCGGCCGCACGGGGCGAGCTCACCGCCTCGGTCGTCGACCTGTTGGAGGGTGCCGCCGACCTCACCGTGTTCGGGGCCTCAGGCGTCCAGATCGAGCGCATCGGCGCAGCCGACGCGACGTTGACCGACAAGGCCCGCTCGACGGCCGCGACCGCCGGTGTCGGTCTCGGACTCACCACGCTCCTCTCGGGCCTGGCCATGTGGGGTGCGCTCGCCGTCGGCGTGCCGTCGGTGCACAGCGGCGCCCTCGACGGCGTCTACCTGGCGGTCATCGCGCTCATCCCCCTCGCCGCCTTCGAGCTGGTCTCGGGGCTCCCGGCAGCGACCCAGTCGCTCCAGCTGTCCCGTCGCCATGCGGCGCGTGTCTTCGAGGTGCTCGACGCACCCGAACCGGTCCCCGACCCCGTCCATCCGGCGACGTGCCCGAGCGCCGACCACGAGGTTGCCCTCCGACATCTGCGCGCCCGCTACCCGGGACAGCTGGGCATGGCCGTCGACGACGTCAGCGCCACGCTCGAGCGGGGCAAACGGCTGGCCGTCGTCGGACCAAGTGGGGCCGGAAAGTCCTCCATTGCGGCCGTCTTGCTCCGGTTCCTCGCTTACGAGGGATCGGCGACCCTCGGAGCGGTCGAGCTCGACCAGCTCGCCGGTGACGACGTGCGCGAGATGATCGGCCTCGTCGCCCAAGACGCCCACATCTTCGACACCACGTTGGCGAACAACCTGCGCATCGGTCGCCCCGGTGCACCCGATGGCGAGCTGCTTGCGGCCCTCGAGCGGGTCGGCCTCAGTGAGTGGGCGAACCGCCTCCCGAAGGGCCTTGCCACCGAGCTGGGTGAGCGGGGCATGCGGGTCTCGGGCGGCGAGCGCCAGCGCATCGCGGTGGCCAGGGCGCTGCTCGCCGACTTCCCGGTACTCGTCCTCGACGAGCCGACCGAGCACCTCGACACCGCGACAGCTGACGCCATCACCGCTGACCTGTTGGCCATCACCGCGGGCCGCTCGACGCTGCTCGTCACCCACCGGCTCTTGGGACTCGAGGAGGTGGACCGCATCTACGTCCTCGATGCCGGATTGGTCGTCGAACAGGGCACGCACGACGAGCTCCTCGCGGCCGGTGGCCGCTACGCCGAGTTGTGGTGGCGCGAATTGCGCGCCGGCGAGAACCTGCGATAGCAAGGAGCCACGTCCCGGCGGACGGGCGTAGAAAAGGCGGTCACGAGTGCTTTCGGCGGTTAGCCTCAGCCTGGCCCGGTGGCAGTTCGCCACCACCAGCATCTATCACTTCATCTTCGTCCCGATCACCATTGGGATGTCGTTCCTCGTTGCACTGCTCCAGACCACGTGGTACCGATCGGGCAAGGACGTCTACCGTCGCCTGGCGCGCTTTTTCGGCACACTGCTGCTGATCAACGTGGCGGTCGGCGTGGTCACCGGCCTCGTCCAAGAGTTCGAGTTCGGCATGAACTGGTCGAACTACTCGCGCTTTGTGGGCGACGTGTTCGGTGGGCCCCTCGCCATGGAGGGCCTCGCCGCCTTCTTCTTGGAGTCCACGTTCCTCGGGTTGTGGATCTTCGGCTGGGACCGGCTGCCCAAGGGCATCCACCTGGCCTGCATCTGGGTCGTGGCGTTCGCCACCATGCTCTCGGCCGCCTTCATCATGGCGGCCAACTCGTGGATGCAGCACCCCGTCGGCTACGTCGTGAACCCGGTCAACCACCGCGCCGAGCTGACCGACGTCTGGGCGCTGTTCACCAACCCGGTGTTCCTCTGGGGCTACCTCCACATCGTCCTCGCCTCCCTCGTGACCGGGGCACTGCTCATGCTGGCGGTCTCCGCCTGGCACCTGCGCCGGGGCAAGGAGGTCAGCGCCTTCCGCCTCTCTGCCACCATCGCCCTGGCGGTGCTGATGCCGGCCATCACCCTGGCCATGTTCATCGGCGACGAGCTCGGCGTCATCGAGGCCCGCTACCAGCCGATGAAGATCGCGGCGGCCGAGGCGCAGTGGACCACCTGCCAGCCCTGTTCGTTCTCGCTCTTCCAGATCGGCGGCGGCAGCAACGACCAGACGCCGACGCAGATCATCGCCGTGCCCCACGGCCTCAGCCTGCTCGCCACCAACTCGTGGAACGGCAAGGTCATCGGCCTGAGCGAACTGAACGCCGAGTACCAGGAGAAGTACGGCCCGGGGAACTACGTGCCCAACGTCTTTGTGCAGTACTGGTCCATGCGGGTCATGGCCTACGTGGCGGGGCTGGTGTTCCTCTTCGGCCTGTGGGGCATCTGGCTCCTCCAGCGCCGCAAGTTGGAACACGCCAAATGGTTCCTCCGACTAGCGGTGTGGGGCTTCCTCGCCCCCATCGTGATGAACAGCGCGGGCTGGCTCCTCACCGAGGTCGGCCGCCAGCCGTGGATCGTCCAGGGCCTGATGCTGACCAAGAACGGCGTCTCGCCCAACATCACCACCCTCGACATCGCCATCAGCCTGACGGTGTTCGTGTTGATCTACGCGGTGCTCGGTGTGGCCGAAGGCGTGCTCATGGTGCGCTTCGCCCGCCGCGACCTCGAACCCGAGCAGCCGACACCCGACGAAGGCGGCGGTCCCAGCGAGGGCGCACCCGAGACGGGTGACGAACGCATCCCCGAGCTCGTCTACTAGGAGCGGATCCCATGGCCTTGCAAATCTTCTGGTACATCGTCATCGGCGTGTTCTGGGTCGGGTTCTTCGTGCTCGAGGGCTTCGACTTCGGCGTCGGCATGCTGCACTCGTTCATCGGTCGCAACGACCTGGAGGAGCGCCTGCTCCTCAACACCATCGGCCCGGTCTGGGACGCGAACGAGGTGTGGCTGATCGTGGGTGGGGCGGCCATCTTCGCCGCCTTCCCGAGCTGGTACGCCACCATGTTCTCGACCTTCTACCT
>PMFN01000027.1 GCA_003155135.1 Acidimicrobiaceae bacterium
GACATGATCGAGCTGTTCGCGGCCGAGCTCGGGGCCCAGGTCCGCCTGGTGGACCCGGGTGAAGAGCGCGAGGCCGAACTGCTGGCCAAGTACTTCGAGGACGAGGACGAAGAAGAGGAGAACGAAGAGGACCTGCGGCCGCGCCCGCCGGTCGTCACGGTCATGGGCCANNAGCACATCGGCGCCTACCAGGTCGAGCGCAACGGCCAGCTGATCACCTTCATCGACACCCCGGGCCACGAGGCCTTCACGGCCATGCGCGCCCGCGGCGCCGAGATCACCGACATCGTGGTGCTCGTCGTCGCCGCCGACGACGGGGTCATGCCCCAGACGGTCGAAGCCATCGATCACGCCAAGGCGGCTGACGTGCCGATCATCGTCGCCGTGAACAAGATGGACCGTCCCGACGCCAACCCCGAGCGGGTCCTCCAGCAGCTCTCCGAGCGCGGGCTCGTGCCCGAGCAGTGGGGCGGCGACACCATCGTCGTGCAGATCTCAGCCCTCCAGGGCACGGGGATCGACGACCTGCTCGAGCAGCTGCTCATCGTGGCCGAGGTCGAAGAGCTCCGGGCGAGCCCCGAGGGCCGTGCCCGCGGCGGCGTGCTCGAAGCCGAGCTCGAAGTGGGCCGTGGCCCGGTGGCGACGGTCATCGTGGAGAGCGGCACGCTGCGCGTCGGTGACCCGATTGTCGCCGGCGCGGCCTGGGGCAAGGTCAAGGCCCTCGTCGACGACCACGGCGACCACGTGAAAGAGGCGCTGCCCTCGATGCCGGTCCAGGTGCTCGGGCTCTCCGAACCGCCCCAGGCCGGCGACGAGCTGCGTGGGGCGAAGGACCTCGCCACGGCACGTACGCTCGGCGAGGCGAGGGCCCAGCGCTTCCGCCTCTCGGGCCACAACCCGGTCGCCTCGGCGGCGACGGGCGCCAAGCTGGAGGACCTCTTCGAGCAGATCCAGCGCGGCGAGACGGCCACCCTCAATCTGGTGCTCAAGGCCGACGTGCAGGGCTCCTTGGAGGCCGTCACCGAGAGCCTGCGCAAGCTCGAGCGCGACGACGTGAAACTGAGCTTCGTCCACCGCGGGGTCGGCGGCATCACCGAGAACGACGTGCAGCTCGCCCGGGCGTCCAACGCCACGATCATCGGGTTCAACGTGCGCCCGGACCGCCGGGCCCGCGAGATGGCCGAGGCCTCCGACGTCGAGATCCGTGCCTACGAGATCATTTACAAGCTCTTGGAGGACATCGAAGCGGCCATGCTCGGCATGCTCGCCCCCGAGTTCGAAGAGGTCGTCACCGGCGACGCCGAGGTGCGTGAGGTCTACCGGATCCCCCGCGTCGGGGCGGTGGCCGGTTGCATGGTGCTCAACGGCACGATCACGCGCGGCTCGAAGGTCCGGTTCCTGCGAGAGGGGACCATCATCTGGAAGGGAACGATCACGTCGCTCCGCCGCTTCAAGGACGACGCGCGCGAGGTCCAGGCGGGCTTCGAGTGCGGTATCGGCCTCTCGGACTACCAGGACCTTCGCTCGGGCGACATCATCGAGACCTTCGAGGAGCGCGAGATCCCGAGGTCCTGACGTGGAGGACCACCGGTGAGCGCCGACCGACGGCACGCCAAGGGCTCGGGCGGGGCGGCCCCCTATGCCCGCGCCCTCCGGGTGAACCAGGTGCTGCGACAGGTCGTGGCCGAAGAGCTCGAACGACTCGCCGATGCCGACGAGCGGCTCCGCCTCGTCACGGTGACCTCGGTCGACACCGCGCCGGACCTGCGCACCGCCACGGTCTACGTGGGCAGCCTGGGCGAGGACGTGAAGGAGGCCCTGGTCGAGCGCCGGGTGCAGCTCCAGCGTCACGTTGGCCGCCAGGTGCGCATGAAGCGCACTCCCAAGCTGACGTTTGCCGCCGACCCGGCGGTTGCCGCCGGCGCCCGGGTCGATGAGGTCCTTCGACGCCTGCACGACTCCGCTCCGACGGGCGAGGAGCCACCGGGCGTGCCCGAGCGGTGAGCGCCCCCGGCCCGAGCCGGGCGGCGACCACCGGTCTGGTGGTCGTCGACAAGGAACCGGGTTGGACGTCGCACGACGTCGTCGCCCGCTGCCGGCGGATCTTCGGCCAGCGCCGGGTGGGCCATGCCGGGACGCTCGACCCCGACGCGACCGGCGTCCTGCTGGTCGGCCTCGGCCGGGCCACCCGGCTCTTACGCTTCCTGAGCGCCCTCGAGAAGACCTACACGGCCGAGGTCGTGCTCGGGGCGGCCACCTCCACCCTCGACGCGTCGGGCGAAGTCACGGCCCGCTTCGAGATGGGCTCGGTGAGTGTGGCTGACGCCCGGGCAGCTGCGGCGTTGCTCACGGGGGACATCGAGCAGGTGCCGCCCATGGTCTCGGCCGTGAAGATCGGCGGCCAGCGCCTCCACGTGCTGGCCCGCCAGGGCATCGAGGTCGAGCGCCCGGCGCGCCCGGTCCACGTCTCGCGCTTCGACGTGGCTGAAGGGCCCGAGCCAGGCGTGCTCGCCGTCGAGGTCGACTGCTCGTCGGGCACCTATGTGCGGACCCTGGCTGCGGATCTGGGCGCCCTCCTCGGCGGTGGGGCCCACCTGCGTAACCTGCGCCGGACCAGGATCGGCACATTCACCGAGTCAGAGGCCCGCACCCTGGCCGAGCTCGAGTCGGCGGGGGAGGCGGCGCTCGCCGGTGACGGCGGCCCCGACGCGGTGCTCACCCCCGCGCAGGCCATGCGCGGCCTCGACCGCGTCAACGTGAACGACGAGGTGGCCACCCTCATCGGCCGGGGCAACCCGCTCGACCGGGTCTCCCTCGGGGCGCTCGGCCCAGGTCCCTGGGCGATGGTCGACGGACGCGGGCGCCTGTTGGCGGTGTACGAGGCCACAGAGACCGACCGCATACGTCCCGCCGTCGTCCTGGCCGAGTGAGCCGACGCGTCCATGAGCTGCAGGCGGCCGATGCGGCGGCAGTAGCCTTTGGGTGCGATGGACGTGACCACCCCTGACGCAGCCAGGCCGACCAGCTCGGGCGCGGCCGTCACCATCGGCGCCTACGACGGCGTGCACCTCGGGCACCGTGCGCTGCTCGCCGACCTCGCGGCGAGCGCCGCCGCACGCGGCCTCGAGACGGTGGTCGTCACCTTCGACCGGCACCCGGCCACCGTGGTGCGCCCCGAATCGGCCCCCCTCCAGCTGACCGACCTCGAGCAGAAGCTCGAGCTGCTGGCGGGCTGTGGCATCGAGCGCACGATCGTGGTCCCCTTCGACCAGACGAGGGCCGACGAAAGCGCGGAGGAGTTCGTGGCCGAGGTGCTGGTGGCGGCCGCCGGTGCACGGCTGGTGGTGGTGGGCCGGGACTTCCACTTCGGCCACGGCCGCAAGGGCGACGTGGCGTTGCTGCGCGACCAGGGAGCGGTCGAGGGCTTCGAGGTCGAGCCGGTCGCCCTGTCCGCCGCCGGCGGCGACGTGGTCTCTTCCACCAGGATCCGCCAGCTGATCGCTGAGGGCCAGGTGGCCGACGCCCACGCCCTGCTCGGTCGACCCCACCAGGTGCGCGGCACCGTGGTGCACGGCGACGGCCGGGGCGGCCCCGAGCTCGGCTATCCGACGGCCAACGTCATGGTGCCCGCCGCTATCGCGGTGCCCGCCGACGGCATCTACGCCGGCCACTACGAGGACGCCTCGGGCACGGTGCACACGGCCGCGATCTCGGTCGGGCGCCGCCCGACCTTCTACGCGCAGGCCACCGAATCGCTCGTCGAGGCGTACCTCCTCGACTTCGAGGGCGACCTCTACGGGCAGCACGCCCGTGTCTCCTTCGTCGAGCACCTGCGCGAGGAGCGCCGGTTCGACTCGGTCGACGCCCTCATCGAGCAGATGGGACGCGACGTCGCCGCCACCCGCTCCCTGCTCGGCGGCCCCACCCGCTAGCCCTGCTGGGCGCCCTCCGCCCGCTGTGGCAGCGGGTGCACCGGCGCGCCGGCCGAGGACCTGCGACACTCGCTCGGTGCGCGCCCTGCTCTGCGAGACCTTTGGCCCACTTGAGGACCTGGCGGTCCGAGACGTCGACGAGCCCGAGGCCGGCCCCGGGCAGGTGCTCGTCGACGTCGAGGCGGCGGGCGTCAATTTCGTCGACACCGTGATACTGACCGGGGGCTACCAGTTTGCGCCGCCCCTGCCCTATGTCCCCGGCTCCGAGTTCGCCGGGCGCATCCTCGCCGTCGGCGAGGGGGTCCCCGAGGAGCGCCTCGGCGAGCGGGTGGTGGTGTCGGCGTGGACCGGCGGGTTCGCCGAGCGCGCCGTGGTCGCCTCGGGAGCGGCGCTCGCCCTCGACCCGGCCCTCGACACGGCGGTCGCCGCCACCGTGCTGCAGAGCTACTCGACGGCGGTCTTCGCCCTCACCCGCAGAGACACGCTCCAAGAGGGGGAGTGGGTGCTCGTGCTCGGCGCGGGCGGCGGCGTCGGCCTCGCCGCCGTCGATGTCGCCACGTCCCTCGGGGCCCGGGTGATCGCGGCGGCCTCGAGCCCGGCCAAGCGCGAGGCGGCCGTCGCCGCCGGTGCGCTCGCCACCATCGACAGCCGGGCCGAGGACATCAAGGCGCGTGCGAGGGAGCTCTCCGGTGGCGGCGTCGACGTCGTGGTCGACCCGGTCGGCGGCCCGGCGGCCGAGCCGGCCCTTCGAGCCTTGGGCTTCGCCGGCCGCTACCACGTGATCGGCTTTGCCGGGGGAGCGATCCCGAGGGTCCCCCTCAACCTGGTGCTGCTCAACAGTCGGACCGTGATCGGCATCGAATGGGGCGGCTGGCTGCTCCATCACCCCGAAGAGGGTCCCCTGGTCAGCGCCGAGGTCCTCGAGGGGGCGGCGAAGGGGCGCTTCTCGCCGGTCGCGCCCGAGCGCCGGCCGCTCGACGAGGCGGTTGACGTGCTCTGTCGCGTGGCACGCGGCGAGTTGGCGGGCAAAGTCGCCCTGTTGCCGGGCAACTGAGCTCGCCCGCGGTCCCGGCGGGAATTTGGCGACGGGCGCCCGATCGGTGACAGCGGGGCGCCCACCTGCTATCGTTTGACCCGGTCGGGGCGGGTCCCCGGCTGGTAGACGAACCGCCGATCATCTCCGGTGGAGTGTTGCGCGAAAGCGCCCCGCCCACGGCGTGCCAGGCCCCGAGCGTTCCAAAGGTTTCTCTGTACATGCCCGAAAAGCAGGCCATCATCGCCGAGTACCGGCACCACGACAGCGACACCGGCTCGTCCGAGGTCCAGATCGCGCTTCTGAGCGACCGCATCTCGCACCTCACGGAGCATCTCAAGACCCACAAGGGTGATCATCACACCCGCCGTGGGCTCATGAAGCTCATCGGGCGGCGCCGTCGCCTTCTCGACTACGTCCGTGAGAACGACGTCGAGCGATACCGCAGCATCATTGGGCGCCTCGGCATCCGCCGATAAGCCCTCCGCACTACCTCCGCCCGGCCCCTCGGCCGGGCGGTTGCACAAGAAACGGGCACCATGGGAAGTCGGTTGCCAGTCGCCGGTCACCTTCAGCGGGTGCAGGCCCCCTCACCAGGGGCGCACTGCACGCAGCAGAAGAGGTGGTCGACCACTGGGATCCGGCAGCAGGTGCCCCTGAAACCGAAGGAGCACCATGGCTGACGCCATCTCCGTGTCGGGCCCGATCAGTGGCACCGACCGAAGCATTTCATTCGAGGCCGGCAAGCTGGCCCAACTCGCCGACGGGGCCGTGGTCGCCCGCATCGGCGACACCATCCTCCTGGCCACGGCGACAGCCGCACGCTCAGTGCGCGAGGGGACGGACTTCTTCCCCCTCACCGTCGACATCGAAGAGCGCGCCTACGCCGCCGGCAAGATCCCCGGGTCGTTCTTCCGTCGTGAGGGCAAGTCCTCCGACCAGGCCATCCTGACCTGCCGGCTCATCGACCGACCCCTGCGCCCGTCGTTCCCGAAGGGCTTCCGCAACGAGGTCCACGTCGTCGGCACCATCTTCGGCGCCGACCAGGTGAACCCCCACGACGTGCTCGCCATCAACGCGGCGTCGGCTGCCCTCATGCTCTCGGGCATCCCCTTCGACGGCCCCATCGGCGCCGTGCGCATCGCCTACTCGGCGGATGGGACCTGGTTGCCGCACGCCACGTACCAAGAGGGTGACGAGTCGACCTTCGAGCTGGTGGTCGCCGGCCGGGCACTGTCCGACGACGACGACGCCGAGATCGCCATCATGATGGTCGAGGCCGGCGGGACCGAGCGCTCGTGGGAGTACTACGAGGCCGGCGCACCCAAGGTGACCGAGGACGTCCTGGCCGAGGGCCTCGAGGCCGCCAAGACCTGGATCCGCGAGTCCATCGTGCTGCAGCGCCAGCTGGTGGCCGCCTACGAGGCCGCCCGCGGCCCGATCACCACGATCGACTTCACCACCTTCAGTGACTACGGCGACGATGTCTACGCCCGGGTCGAAGAGGTGGGCACGAGCGCCGTTGCCGCCGCCAACACCATCGTGGCCAAGGCCGAGCGCAATGCGGCCATCGACGAGGCGACCGCATCGATCACCGCCACCCTCGGCACCGAGTTCGAGGGCCGCGAGCGCGAGATCAAGGCTGCGGTCCGTTCGCTCACGAAGAAGCTGGTCCGCCAGCGCATCGTCGAAGAGGGCCTGCGCATCGACGGGCGCACCACGTCGGACATCCGACCCCTCTCGGCCGAGGTCGACCTGTTCCCGACCGCCCACGGCTCGGCGCTGTTCCAGCGTGGCGAGACCCAGGTCGTCAACGTGACCACCCTCGGGATGCCCCGCATGAACCAGCTGCTCGACACGATCAGCCCCGACGACACCAAGCGCTACATGCACCACTACAACTTCCCGCCGTTCTCGACGGGGGAGACGGGCTTCATGCGTGGCCCCAAGCGCCGTGAGATCGGCCACGGGCTCCTCGCCGAGCGCGCCCTGCTGCCGGTGGTGCCCTCCCAAGAGGAGTTCCCCTACACGCTGCGCCTCGTCTCCGACGTGCTCGCCTCGAACGGCTCCACCTCGATGGCGTCGGTCTGCGGCTCGACCCTGTCGCTGATGGCGGCCGGCGTACCGATCAAGGCGCCGGTGGCGGGCATCGCCATGGGCCTCGTCTTCGACGGTGGCCAGTACGTGACGCTGACCGACATCTTGGGCTCTGAGGACGCTTTCGGTGACATGGACTTCAAGGTGGCCGGCACCTCCGAGGCCGTCACCGCGCTCCAGCTCGACACCAAGATCGCCGGGCTCCCGTCCGAGGTACTGAAGGAGGCGCTGCACCAGGCGAAGCAGGCACGCCTGCAGATCCTCGACGTCATGACCGCCACCATCGCCGAGCCCCGCACCGCAGTTGCCGACTCGGCGCCGAAGATCGTGTCGATGGAGATCCCCATCGACAAGATCGGCGAGGTCATCGGGCCCAAGGGCAAGGTCATCAATACCCTCCAGCAGGAGACCGGCGCCGACATCGCGGTCGACGACGACGGCATGGTCGGCACGGTCACCATCGGGGCCAAGGACGGCCACGCCGTCGAAGAGGCCCGCCGGCGGATCTCGCTCATCTTGGACCCGCCGAGCGCGGAGGTCGGTGCCGTCTACGCCGGCAAGGTCGTGAACCTCACCAAGTTCGGTGCGTTCGTGAGCGTCCTGCCCGGCCGTGACGGCCTGCTGCACATCTCGAAGCTCTCGCCGCTCGCCGGCGGCAAGCGCGTGGGCGCAGTCGAAGACGTGCTCTCCCTCGGACAGGACATCGAGGTGCGCGTCGACGACATCGACCCGCAGGGGAAAGTCAGCCTCTCGCTGGCCAACGCTCCCGAGGTCGAGCCGGCGGACGCGCCCACCGGTCGCTCGGAGCGCCCGAGCGAGAACCGACTGGCCGAGCGCCGCGAGCCGACCAACGGCCGCAGCTCGGGCCCGGAGAATGGCGCAGCCGGCGGACCGGCCGTCGTGTCCTTCGAGGACGCCTTCGAGGCCGAGCTCGTCGCCGACCTCGGCGACCTCGGGCCCGGCGCGGTCGCCGGGCCCGACGACAGTCGCGGCGGCGGCGGCGACGACCGCCGCCGCTCGCGTGGGCGCTCCAGGCGCCGTTGACTCGCCCGGGCACCACGGCTCACAGCACCATCGAGGTCCTGCCCTGCGGCATCCGCCTGGTCACCGAGACCATGGCGGATGTCCGCTCGGTGTCGGTCGGCTTCTGGGTGGGTGCGGGTTCGCGCGATGAGCCCGACGAGCTGGCCGGTGCCTCCCACTTCCTCGAGCACCTCTTGTTCAAGGGCACCGAGCAGCGCTCGGCCGAGGCCATCGCCGAGGCCCTCGATGAAGTAGGTGGGGACTGCAACGCCTTCACCACGAAGGAGTACACGACCTTCTACATCCGCCTGCTGGCGGAGCACCTCCCCCTCGGCCTCGACATCCTCTCGGACATCATGTGGGACCCGGCCCTGCGGCCCTCCGACGTCGATGCCGAGCGCGACGTCATCTTGGACGAGATCCTGATGCACGCCGACGAGCCGTCAGACCTCGCCGCCGAGCAGTGGATGGAGGGGCTGTTCCCGGGCCATCCGCTCGGGCGCGACACCCTCGGCACCGCAGAGAGCGTCGGCCAGCTCGGAGCAGACCAGATCCGTGCCTTCTTCGAGCGCCACTACCGACCGGAGAACATCGTCGTGGCCGTCGCCGGGGACTGCCACCACGACCAGGTCGCCGCCGAGGTGGAGTCGCGCTTCCGGGGCACTGCCGGTGGCGTCGCGCCGCCACGCAGCGCACCGGCGCTCCGGGCCGAGCCGCTCCGCACCGCCAGCCGGCCCACCGAGCAGGCCCACCTCGTGCTCGGCGCCCGCTCCGCCTCGCGCCACGACGAGCGCCGGTGGGCGAGCGCCGTGCTCAACCAGACCCTGGGCGGCGGGCTCTCGAGCCGCCTGTTCCAAAAGATCAGGGAGCAGCGCGGCCTCGCGTACTCGGTGTGGTCCGAGCGCGCCACCTATGACGACACCGGCACCCTCGCCGTCGTGGCCGGCACGTCGCCGCAGAATGCCGACGAGGTGCTCGACATCGTGACCGCCGAGTTCGACCTCTTGGCGCGCGACGGCCTCTCCGAGCGTGAGATGGCGATCGCCAAGGGCAACCTGCGCGCCGAGGCGCTGCTCTCGGGCGAGGACTCGGGCGCGCGTATGAGCCGGCTCGGCAGCTCGCTGCTGCTCCACGGCGAGGTGCGCAGCATCGACGACATCGTGGCAAAGGTCGAGACGGTCAGCCCGGACGACGTCCAGGCGGCAGCCGAGGAACTCGCCGCCGCCGACAAGACCCTCTCGGTGGTCGGCCCGTTCGACGCCACCCGGTTCGCGGGCGCAGCACGCACGGCCGGGGTCCCGGTGGCCAAGCGAGCCTGAGGGACCCAATGGAGGCCACGACGCCGGCCGTCGAGTCGGTGCTCGACGAGACGCCGGCACCCCCGTCACGGCGCGCAGCTCATTGGTGGCGCCACCCCGACGTGCGCTGCGTCGGGATCCTCGTCGCCATCCCCCTCGTGGTGTTCGTGGTGCCCGCCCTCTTCGGGTACCCGGCGATCGCCGGTGACAACCTGCTCCAGAACTTCCCGCTGCGCGCCCTGTCGGGCCGGCTCATGGCCGAGGGGCACCTCCCGCTGTGGAACAAGTACATCTGGTCGGGCTCGCCCCTCCTCGGCGGCCTCAACGCCGGGTCGTTCTACCCCTTCACGGCCCTGTTCATCGTCTTCGCCCCGGTGGCCGCCTGGGTGATGAACCTCCTCCTCGCCTACTGGGCGGCGGCGATCGGTGTCTACGCGCTCTTGCGCCAGTACCGCCTCGCCCGCCTCGCCTGCCTGCTCGCCGCCGCCACCTACGCCTTCGGCGGCCCGATGGCCGGCCAGATGGTCCACCTGCCGATCATCCAGGGCTGGGGTTGGATCCCCTTCATGGTGCTCGCCCAGCTGCGCCTCTCCTGGCAGGTCTTCGACACCGGGCCGCGCGGCACGGTCCCGGCGCGTCGTGGCTCGGCGTGGCCGTGGGTGGTGCTGCTGGCGGTGACCCTCGCCATGATGCTGCTCACCGGCGAGCCCCGGAGCATCGCCACCGCCGAGCTGGTCGCCCTCGTGGTGGTGGCGTGGCAGGTGCTGCGCCGCTACGACGTGGCGGTCACATGGCGCCAGCGCGGCGTCTACCTCGCCTGGAGTGTGCTGGGCGGCATCTGGGGCGGCCTACTCGCCGCCATGCAGCTGTTGCCCGGCCTCAGCTTCATCGACGCCTCCCAACGAGCCGTCGAGGGCTACAGCTTCTTCGGGTCTGGGTCCTTCAAGCCCAGCTGGTCGGTGCTGCTGCTCGTGCCCGACATCTTCGGCGGCGACGGGATCTTGCACCAGCCGGCCTTCTTCAACACCTACAACCTGCCCGAGGTCACCGCCTACGTCGGCCTCCTCCCGCTGTGCGCGGTCGTCGCGTGCGCCACGGTGGCCTTCGGGCGCCGCCGCGACGAGCGCTCGGCGGACCTGTGGTTCTGGCTGTTCCTCACCGTGGTGGGCATCCTCGCCGCCTTCGGCGAGTACACCCCGCTCGGCGGGCTCTTCGGCCACATCCCCTTCTTCGACCGGACCCGACTCCAGAGCCGCAACCTCGGCATCGCTTCCCTCGGCATGGCTGCCCTGCTCGGCTTTTGGGCCGACCGCCTGCTCGGGGGGGACACGGCCGCCGCCGCGCTCGACGGGTGGCGGCGCTGGGTGACGGCCTTCCCGCCGATTGCGGCCGCCCTCACGTGCATCGCCGCCATTGCGATCCCGGTCACCTTCGAGACCGCCTTCGGGGTGGCGCCGTGGACGGCGGGGCTCGGCGTGCCGCTCCGACCGTGGCTGTGGTTGCAGCTCGCCGTCGCGGCCGGGGCGATCGTCCTGCTCGTCTCATGGCGGCGCATCGGGCCCCGGGCGCGGCGCCGCCTGCTCGGCGCCTTCGTCGGCATCGACCTGCTGGTCTTCACCGCGGTCGCCTCGACGGGTCTCACGCCCGGACAGGTGACCGTGACGCCCTCCCCGGACCTCTCGGCAGCGGTGCTCGGCACGAACGGGCGCTTCGGGATCTACGACACGAGCGCCACCAACAGCGACGAGCTGACCCAGATCGGCCAGCCCGACCTCAACGTCTTCAACCGGGCCACCAGCGTGAACGGCTACAGCGCCCTCGTGGCGGGCAACTACGGGACGGTGACCGGCGCGCACACGCTCGACGACCTCGACTCGTGCGCTCTCGAGCGCGGCGTCTTCACCCAGCTGCGCCTGGCCACGCTGCTGACCCTGCCTGAGTTCGTCGCCCCGCTCCTCCGGCCCGATGGGGTGATCGGTTCCCAGGGCCGCGCCGCGCCGCCGTCGCCACCCGAGAGCTGCCCGGGGGCGCCCCGACCGGGGACCGCCCACCAGCGGACGTTCTGGCTGGGCCAGACGCTCGAGCTCACCTCGGCCCACCTCACCCACCAGGGGAGGGGCACGGGCTCGCTCGCCGTCGCCGTGGTGCGGCCCGGCGGCGCCATCGCCCACCCGCCCGTGACCGTGGTCCGGGTGAAGGACGGTTGGTCGGTGCACTTCACGGCGCCGAGCGTGGCCATCGGCCTGGTGGTCACCGGGGCGGCGCGCTCGGTCAGCGACCAGTCGACGGTGAGTGCGGGGCAGCGCAGCTACTCGCTCGACGGCGAACTCCAAGACGCCCTGGGCCAGGCCGGGTGGTCGAGCACGCCCAGCTGGAACCAGTACGCCGTGTTCCGCCAGCGCCTCGTGCGCCCGCCGGTCTGGCTCGCTGCCGCTGCCCCCGGGGCATCGGTGCGCCAGGTCTCGGCCACCGACTGGGGCTCGGAGACCGACGCCGTGCGCGCCCCGTCCCCGTTAACCGTGGTGCGCAGCGAGGCCTACCTCGACGGGTGGCGCGTCGAGGCCGTCAGTGCGTCAGGACGCACACGCTCGCTCCCTGTCGAGGCCCACGGCCTCATCCAGTCGGTCCGGGTGCCGGCGGGCAGCTGGACCATCACCTTCCTCTACCGGGCCAAGGGCACGAGCTCGGGGCTCGCCCTCTCGGGCATCGGGGCCCTCGGGCTGGTGGCCGTGGCCGCGGGGGCCCTCGTCCGGCGTCGCCGCAAGGGTGGTCCGCTCGGCGCGCGCGACGAACAGTAGGGTGCTGCGATGGTGCGCGTAGGGGTGATCGGCGCCGCGGGGCGGATGGGCCAAGAGGTGTGCCGGGCGGTGCTCGGTGCGCCGGACATGGAGCTGGCCTGCGCCGTCGATGTGCGTATGGCGGGCATCGACCTGCGCCAGGTCGTCGGGGTGGACGTCAACGCGCTGCAAGTCTCGAGCCACATCGAAGAGCTGGCCGAGCGCGGCGTGGACGTGGCCGTGGACTTCACCGACGCAGCCACCGCACGCGCCACGCTCTCGTGGTGCGCCGCCAACGGCGTGCACGCGGTGGTCGGCACCTCGGGCCTCGGGCCCGAGGACCGGGAGAAGGCCGCCGCCGAGTTCGCCGAGTCGAGCGCCAACGCGCTGATCGCTGCGAACTTCGCCATCGGTGCGGTACTGCTCATGCGCTTCTGCGAGCTCGCCGCCCCCTTCATGGAGGGCGTCGAGGTGATCGAGCTGCACCATGACGCCAAGCGCGACGCCCCCTCGGGGACGGCCATGCGCACCGCCGAGCGGATCGGGGCCGCCCGGGCCGCCGCCGGCGCCGCACCGCTGCCCCCGGACCCCACCACCGACCTCGTGGCCGACGGCGCTCGGGGTGCGGTCGGTGCGGGCGGCGTGCACATCCACTCGGTGCGCCTGCCGGGCCTCATCGCCCACGAGGAGGTCGTCTTCGGCTCGTTGGGCCAGAGCCTGACCATCCGCCACGACTCCTACGACCGCACCTCGTTCATGGCCGGCGTGCTGCTCGCGGTGCGAGAGGTGGGCGGGCGTCCCGGGCTCACCATCGGGCTCGACCCGCTCCTCGGCTTCTGAGCATGCCCGGCGGCCGGGACGCCAGCTCGGTGGCGGGGGAGGAGGCCCGCGCCGTCCACGCCGAGGCCATGTCCGAGCGGATCCTCGAGGCCACCTTTGCGTGCGTGGACCGCTGGGGGATCGCCAAGACGACGGTCGAGGACGCGGCACGCGAGGCGGGGGTCTCGCGCGCCACGCTCTACCGGTACTTCCCCGGCGGGCGCGACGAGCTCATCGCCGCGGTCGTCGGCTTCGAGTTCGCCCGCTTCTTCGACCGGCTCTACGACGAGGTCCGAGACGCCGCCTCGCTCGAGGAGGTCTTGGAGCGTGGGATCGGGTTCGCCCACCAGGCCGTGGTCGGCCACGCCGTTCTCCAGCGCATCCTCGCCACCGAGCCCGAGCTGCTCGAGCCGACCCTCACCATCGAGGGCTCCCAGATCCTCGGGGCGATCGCCGAGTTCTTGGTGCCCTACCTGGAGCGCCACGAGCTCGCCCCGGGCGTCGATGTGGCCGAGGCGGCCGACTTCCTCGCCCGCATGGCGCTCTCGCACATCACGTCCCCGGGTCGCTGGGACCTTGCCGACCCCGCCCAGCTGGCCCGCCTCGTGCGCGTCGAGCTGCTGGCGGGGATCGCGCCGGCCCCGGTTCGCTGAATCCCGCGGGTCGTTGACATTGAGACAGATCGTGCCATAGTGTCGCATCTGTGGCCGCCTCCCTGCGTCTGATGGACGGCGCCCGCCCTGAGGGCGCCCACGAGCCCGCCGTCGCCAGGGTGGTCCGTCTCGGCGGCGACGACCGCAGCTCCCAGCGGGTGCGGATCGTCGATGCGGCGCTGCGCTGCATCGGTGCCCAGGGCCTGCAGAAGACGACCGCGGACGACATCGCGAGAGAAGCGGGTATCTCGAGGGCCACGCTGTATCGGACCTTCCCCGGCGGGAAGGACGCCGTCCTTGCCGGCGTCGTCGAGACCGAGGTGGCCCGGTTCTTCTCCGCGCTGGCGGTGACCATGGGCGAGGCCGACGACCTCGAAGACGTCCTCGTGGCCGGCATGGTCGAGGCAGCCGCCCGCCTGCGCTCCCACGAGCCGCTCGCCCGCCTGCTCGCCGACGAGCCCGGCGTGGTCCTCGCCCGCCTCTCGTTCGCCAAGCTCGACGGGCTCTTGCGCGTAGCGTCGGACTTCGCCGCACCGTTCTTCGCCCGCTGGCTCGGCCCCGACGAGGCCTCGCGCGCCGCCGAGTGGGCGGTGCGCATCGTCATCTCCTACCTGCTCTCGCCCTCGCAGGGCTTCGACCTCGCCGACGCCGGCCAGACCCGGCGCCTCGTCGCCACCTTCGTGCTACCCGGCGTCGTCGCCCTGGGCGCGCTCGGCGACCCCGCACCATGACCGCAGCAACCGCAGCACCCGCCCTGAGCGGCACCGACCGCACACAGCACCGAGTCCCGAAGGGGAGACCATGACCACCATCGACGAGCCGACCGAGATGCGCTCGAACACGGACCTGATCGGGCGCGAGGACATCAACGACCTCGAGACGATCTTCTCGGTGGTGGGGGCCCAAGAGGCCGACGGCCGCCACCGGGTGAAGGACAACTGCGAGGCGGAGTTCACCTGGGACTACACGAAGGGTGCGAGGCCGAAACTCGACAAGCTCTACGAGAAGGCCAAGCGGGGCCAGTGGAACGGGCAGACCGACCTGCCGTGGGAGACGCCGGTCGACCAGGAGGCCCTGGTGATCGCCGCCGCCGAGTCCCCCCAAGAGCAGAACCGCTGGGGCAACACCTCCCTCGAGGGCACCGTTTTGGAGAAGTGGGGCGACAAGGAGTGGATGCAGTTCGGCATCGAGCAGCAGAACTGGATGCTCTCCCAGTTCATGCACGGCGAGCAGGGTGCGCTGCTGTGTACGGCCAAGATCGTGGAAACCGTGCCGTGGATCGACGCCAAGTACTACGCCGCCACCCAGGTGGTCGATGAGGCGCGCCACGTCGAGGTCTTCTCCAAGTACTTAGACGAGAAGCTCTCGGGCCACTACCCGGTGAACGCCCATCTCGGGCTCCTGCTCGACGACATCATCGCCGACTCGCGCTGGGACATGACGTACCTCGGCATGCAGATCATGGTCGAGGGGCTCGCCCTCGCCGCTTTCGGGTTCATGCACGCCCTCACGCCCGAGCCGCTCTTGAAGAAGCTGCTGCGCTACGTGATGGCCGACGAGGCGCGCCACGTGGCCTTCGGGGTCCTCAGCCTGCAGGACTACTACCAGGAGCTGAGCGCGGCCGAGCTGCGTGAGCGCCAGGAGTTCGCCTTCGAGGCGGCGGTGCGCATGCGCGACCGCATGCAGCTCCAAGAGGTCTGGGAGCGCATGGGCGTCCCGGCCAAGGACGCCATCTCGGTGATCCGCCAGGGCCCCGAGCGCGACGAGTTCCAGATCCTGCTGTTCTCCAAGATCGTGCCGAACGTGAAGAAGCTGGGCCTGCTCGACGCCGCCGACGGTTGGCTGCGCAAGAAGTTCACCGAGCTCGGCGTCATCGAGTTCGAGGACTGGGCCGACGCCACCGAGGAGGCGGACGCCTTCGCCGACGGCTCGCCGGCCGAGCGCGGCGTGGCCTG
This sequence comes from Acidimicrobiaceae bacterium, assembly GCA_003155135.1. GTDB lineage: Bacteria > Actinomycetota > Acidimicrobiia > Acidimicrobiales > RAAP-2 > Bog-515. Next base: position 15,588 of record PMFN01000027.1, read on the forward strand.
AGGGCGTCGGGCCCCGCTGCCCGGTGCGTGCAGAGGCCCCTGGTAGCGTGGCCGCGATGACCCCGGACGCGCCCACACCCCGGTTCGGCGCGGTGCTGACCGCCATGGTGACCCCCTTCGACGAGCACGGCGAGCTCGACCTCGACGCGGCAGTCGCCCTCGCCCGGTGGCTCTGCGAGCACGGCTCCGACGGCCTGGTGCTTGCCGGGACGACCGGTGAGGGCCCGGTGCTCTCCGACGACGAGCGCCTCGCCCTGTGGCGGGCCGTCGCCGAGGCGGTGACCGTCCCGGTGCTGGCGGGGTCGGGCTCGAACGACACCCGCCACTCGGTCGAGCTGACCAAGGCGGCCAGCGACACCGGCGTCGACGGCATCTTGTGCGTCACCCCGTACTACAACCGCCCCTCCCAAGACGCCCTCTACGGGCACTTCTCGGCGGTGGCGTCGGCGACCGACCTGCCGGTCGTCCTCTACGACATCCCGGTGCGCACCGGCCGGCGCATCGCCGCGTCGACGCTGCTGCGCCTGGCGGGCGACGTCGCCAACATCGTGGCCCTTAAGGACGCAGCCGGTCACGTGACCGACACCGCCGGGGTCATCGCCGCAGCACCCCCGGGCTTCGAGGTCTACAGCGGCGACGACGCCATGACCCTGCCCCTCCTTTCGGTCGGCGCGCTCGGCGTGATCAGCGTGGCCTCGCACTGGGTCGGGCGCGAGCTCGGCGAGGTGGTGGCCGCATTCAAAGAAGGTGACCATGAACGAGCCAGGCACGTGAACGCCCACCTCCTCGAGTCGTACGCGTTCGAATCGACCGAGCAGTTCCCGAACCCCCTGCCGGCCAAGGCTGCCTGCCGGGCGCTCGGGCTGCGGGTCGGCCAGTGTCGCGGCCCCATGGGCGCCGCACCGCCAGAGCTCGACGGCGAGGCGCGCCGCCTGCTCATCCGGCTGGGCCAGCTCGTTGCCTGAGTCCGGGGGTCAACGACAAGGCGCACGCCCGCCGCGTGACAACAAGGGCGACGGCGGCTCGTCGCGCCCACGGCGATCGAAGAAGCCCAAGGCCCAGGCGGCCGGCACACCGGCCCCCGCCGCTTCCGCGGCCGCCAATCGCACCGGGGGCCCCGCCTCGTCGGTGCGCGTCGTGTTCTTGGGCGGCCTCGGCGAGATCGGGCGCAACTGCGCCTGCATCGAGGTGGACGGCCGGATCCTGGTCCTCGACTGCGGGATCATGTTCCCCGAGCCCGACATGCCCGGCGTGGACCTCGTGCTGCCGGACTTCTCCTACCTCCACGAGAACGCCGAGCGCGTCGACGGCGTCGTGCTCACCCACGGCCACGAAGACCACACCGGCGGCCTCGCCTTCCTCTTGCGTGACCTGTCGGTGCCTATCTACGGCTCCGAGCTCACCATCGGGCTCGCCCGCAACCGGATCGAAGAGGCGGGCCTGCTGGATCGGACCCAGCTCATCGCCGTGGCCGACGGCGAGCGCCGGCGCATCGGACCCTGCGACGTGGAGTTCATCCCGGTCACCCACTCGGTGCCCAACGCCTTCGCCCTCGCCTTCCACACGCCCCAGGGCGTGATCCTGCACTCGGGTGACTTCAAGCTGGACCTCCAGCCGGTCGACGGCCGGCGGACCGACCTGGCCCGCATCGGCGCCATCGCCGAGGAACAGGGCATCCGCCTCTTGCTGTCGGACTCGACCAACGCCGAGGAGCCTGGTTACACCGCGTCGGAGTCGACCGTCGGCATCGTCTTGCGCCGGGTGTTCCTCTCCAAGCCCGACAAGCGGATCATCGTGGCCTGCTTCGCCAGCCACGTGCACCGCGTCCAGCAGATCATCGACGCGGCGGTGGCCTCGGGCCGCAAGGTGGCGACCCTCGGGCGCTCCATGGGCAAGAACGTGGAGCTGGCGATGAAGCTCGGCATCCTCCACGTGCCCGACAACACGCTCGTCGACATCTCGACGATCGACAAGCTGGCCGACGGGAAGATCTGCGTGATCTCGACCGGCTCCCAGGGCGAACCGATGTCGGCCCTCAGCCTCATGGCGACCGGCGACAACAAGCGGCTCTCGATCGAGCGCGACGACGTGGTGATCATCAGTGCCCACCCGATCCCGGGCAACGAGTGGTCGGTCGGCCGCGTCATCGACGAGCTCTACCGGCGCGGCGCCGACGTCATCCACTCGGGGGCCGAGGCCGTCCACGTGAGCGGGCACGCCCGGCAGGGCGAGCTGCAGACCCTCATCTCGGTGGCGAAGCCCGACTGCTTCATCCCCGTCCACGGCGAGTACCGCCACATGGTCCACCATGCCCGCCTGGCGACGGGCATGGGTGTGGCGGTCGACCAGGTGCTGCTCTGCGAGGACGGCGACACCGTCCGGCTGGACGCGGCGGGCATCCACCGAGACGGCGAGGTCCCCGCCGGCTACCTCTACGTCGACGGCACGGTCGGCGACGTCAGCCACGGGGTGCTGCGCGACCGTCGGGTGCTGGCCGAAGAGGGCGTCGTGATGGTGGTCGCCACCGTCGACCTCCACGAGCACAAGCTCTCGGGGATGCCCCAGATCACCACCCGTGGCTGGGTGCACGCGCCCGAGGCTGAGGGTCTGCTCGAAGAGGCGAGCCAGTTGGTCGCCGACGCGCTCAACAAGGCGATGGTCGACGGGGCCCATGACGTCGAGGTCCTGAGCCGCCACGCCCGCAAGGCGCTGGGCAAGTTCGTGGGCGATAAGACCCGGCGCCGGCCGATGATCGTCCCGGTCATCATGGTCGTCTGACCGAGCTCATTCCGCCGAGATGGCGGCGAGCACGTCCAGCCTGGCTGCGCGGCGCGCCGGCCAGCTGGCCGCCCCGAGGCCGAGGAGTCCGGAGAGGACCAGGAACACGACCAGGCTCGCGACGGGGATCACCAGGTCGGTGATGCCCTGCTGCTGCAAGGAGTCGGCGAAGGCTACCCCGAGCCCCGTCCCGATGACCACCCCGATGATCGCCCCGAAGAGGGCGAGGATGACCGCCTCCGAGCGGATCATGGCGCGCACCTGGCGGCGCCGCATCCCGACGGCACGCAGCAGGCCGATCTCGTGGGTCCGCTCGAACACCGAGAGCATCAAGGTGTTCACGATCCCGATCAGCGCGATGACCACCGCCAGGGCCAAGAGCGCGTAGACGAGGCCGAGCAGCTGGTTGACCTGGGCCTGTTGGGACTGCTCGAACTGCGCACGGGTCTGGACCTGGAGGTTTGGGTAGGACCTGAGGCCCCGGTCGAGCGCGGCGCCAACGCCGGTCGCCCCCGGCGCGCTGCGCACGAGCACGGCGACGGGCAGCGGGTCATCGAAGTGCGACAGGAAGTACGCGTCGGAGACGAGATAGCTGCCGATGAGGGCATTGGGCTTGAAGATGCCCCCCACCTTCATGGTCGAGCTGCCGGTCTTCGCGAACGTGACGGCCACGCTCGAGCCCACCGACAAATGCTTGGTGGCGGCGGTCGTCGTGTCGATGAGCAGGTCGCCCGCCGCCAGGGCGGGGGCGCCCGACCCCTGCTCGACCCGCAGGATCACGGTGTCGGCCAGGTGCTCGGTGGACACCGCGGTGAGATTCGACACGACGTCGTCGAACTCGAACTCCCCCCCGTAGACGGTCGAGACCGCGGCCGCCCCCTTGACCGCCGCCGCCGGGGCTACCGACTGGCTGAAGCCGCCGGTGCCGCTCGCGCTGGCGGTGATGATGTAGTCGGCACTGATCGCCTCGTCGACGCTGCTCGTGGCCGACTTGGACAGCGATGCGCCGAAGACCGCGATGGTCGAGACGAGCGCGAGGCCGACCATGAGGGCCGCCGAGGTCTGGGCGGTCCGCCGGGGGCTGCGCATGGAGTTCTCCCGCCCGAGCCGGCCGGAGATGCCGAAGAGGGCCAGGGGGCGCCCGAGGACGCTCGCCATCGGCCGGGCCACTACCGGTGCGAGCATGCCGATGCCGAGAAAGATGGCGACGGCCCCGATGCCGACGAGCGCGATCGCCTGCTCGCTCAGCCCGACCACGAGGGCAGCGACGCCGACGGCGGCGATGACGCCGCCGACGGCGATCCGGCGCCGGGAGGACTCGCCCTGCTCCTCGTGCTGGTCGGACAGGGCGGCCACCGGGGGGATGGCGACGGCGCGCCGCGCCGGGCTGATGGCCGAGACCACCGTGACGCCGATCCCGACCACGAGGGCGACGACGACCGTGCGGGGCAAGAACACGAGCGGGCCGGCGGGCAGCGTGATGCCGAAGCCCTTCAAGAGGGCCTCGAGGCCGATGGCGGCGAGCACGCCGAGGCCGAGCCCGACGATCGAGGCGACGACGCCCAAGACGGCGGCCTCGAGCAGGACCGATCGGAAGACCTGGCGCCGGCTGGCCCCGACGATGCGCAGGAGTGCGAGCTCCCGGGTCCGCTGGCCGACGGTGATCGAGAATGTGTTGAAGATCGTGAACCCGCCGACGAAGAGCGAGATGAAGGCGAACACCAACAGCGCGGTCGAGAAGAACGAGAGGCCCTGGTTGATCGAGTTCGACTGCTCTTGGGCCACGGTCTGGCCGGTGACCACCTCGGTGCCCGGCGGGAGCGCCCGGGCGATGGCCCGCTCGACGGCCGCCTTGTCGGCCCCCGGGGTGGCGAGGACGTCGATGGCGTCGTACTGGCCGACCTTGCCGAGCACGGACTGGGCCGTCGGCAGGTCGAAGACCGCCAGGGTGGCGCCTGCCAGGTTCTCGGCCGAGCCGAAGCGCACGATGCCCGAGAGGGTGAACGTCTGAGGGCGCCCGGTGAGCAAGACAGCGACCCGCTCACCGACGTGGAAGTGGTACTTGGTGGCCGTGCCTTCGTCCATGGCGATCTCGTGGGTGCTGCCCGGCGCGTGCCCGGCGACCACCCGCAAGGAGGAGAGCTCGGGGTTGGGATCGAACGAGACGCCGAGGGTGGGTGCACCACCGGTGCTGATGGCCTTGCCGTCGGGGGCGACGAACTGGGCATAGCCGCTCACCGAACCTTCTGCGTAGGCCACGCCCGGCACGGCGCGCACGGTGCCGGCGACGGACTCGGGGACCGGGGTCCGCACCGCGCCACCGCCCGCCGAGTTCGAGGTGAAGGCCGCCTTCGAGCGGACCTGGAAGTCGACGTGCTGGTACACGTTGCCGAAGAGGCTCGTGAAGGTGTTGTGCAACGTGTCGGTCAGCACGAGGGTGCCGGAGATGAACGTGACGCCGAGCACGATGGCGAGCCCCGTGAGGGCGAGGCGCAGCTTGTGGGTGAGGATGCCCTTGACGGTGACCTTCCACATCTCAGGTGCCGAGCTGCTTCATCTGCTCGAGGACCGACTCGGCGGTCGGGTCGCTCATGTCGCCCACGATCGTGCCGTCGGCCAGAAAGACCACGCGCCCGGCGTAGGCGGCGCCGCGCGGGTCGTGGGTGACCATCACGATGGACTGGCCGAGCTCGCGCGCCGAGTGCCGCAAGAAGCCGAGCATCTCGCCGGCGGCGTTCGAGTCGAGGTTGCCGGTGGGCTCGTCGGCGAAGACGAGGTCGGGCCGGCGGATGAGGGCCCGGGCACACGCCACCCGCTGCTGTTGGCCCCCCGACATCTCGGTCGGGCGGTGCGAGAGGCGGTCACCGATGCCGAGCTGGCCGACGAGGAAGTCGAACCAGTCCTCGTCCACCTTCGCCCCGGCCAGGTCCACGGGCAGCAGGATGTTCTCGCGCGCGGTCAACGTCGGGACGAGGTTGAAGGACTGGAAGACGAAGCCGATGCGGTCGCGCCGGAGCCGGGTCAGCCCGGCTTCGTCGAGCCGGCTGACCTCCTGGTCGCCGACGAAGGTGGCGCCCGCACTCGGCGTGTCGAGCCCCGCCATGCAGTGCATGAGGGTCGACTTGCCCGAGCCCGAGGGCCCCATGACCGCCGTGAACTCGCCCCGGCCGAACTCGACGGTGATGCCGGCGAGCGCGTGGACCGCCGAGTCGCCCTTGCCGTAGGTCTTCTCGAGCCCGACGGCCCGGGCTGCGGCGAGGGCAACGGGTGCGGGCGCCACCGTCTCGTCGAGTGCCATGTGGTGCTGTCCCTCCGCTCCGGGTTGCTGCAGTGCGCTGCCGCTCATCGTGGCGGCCCCGAGGCACCAAGTCGAGCAGGTGTGCGCCCGGCGTGCCACGCCGGCGCCGATGTCGAGGCCGATGTCGAGGACGACCGGCAATTCTGCGAGGGGTTGGGCCCGAGGGCGCGTCTGCAGCGGTGATCCATGCCGTCAGCATGGCCGGTGGGGCGCGGAGGGGACATCGGGGATGTCCCTTCGCGAACCCCGATGGGCGCCGGCGGCTATCGGGGTTGACCCTGAGAGCGGCTCTTCAGTCCTTCGGTGGTTCGCCGTGGGCGGCGTTCGCCACGCCGCGGCGCCAGTAGGGCTTCGGGGAGAGCTGCCCGGGTCCGAGGCCTCGCCCGAGGAGGACGGCGCGCAGAGCCGAGGTGACCCGCAGCTCGGCCGAGAGGTAGGCGTGGCCCCGGCCGTCGGGGAGCGGCACCGCCTCGAGCGCTCCGGTGAGCAGCTCCGGTCGGCCGGGCTCGGCCCCCTCTCGCCCGAGCCACTCGATCGTGACGTCGGCACCGTCGGGTACCGCCACCTCCACCACCTCGTCGGCGCCGCCCACCTCGAACAGGGCGATGGCCCGCGCCCCGGGGGCGAGCGCCTCGAGCATCGAGGAAAATGCGGGGAGTGCGGCCTCATCGCCGGCGAAGATGTGCCAGTCGGCGTCGGGGTCGAGGGTGACCTTGCCCCTCGGCCCGATGATCTCGACGGTCGAGCCGGGTACGGCCCCCGCCGCCCACCGGGCGCCGGGACCGTCGCCGTGGAGGCAGATGTCGAGCGTGAGCACCTCTTCGGTGGGGTCGAGGTACCGGATGCTGTAGCGGCGCCGGAAGTTCTGGTCCGTGTCGGTGGGGACGTTGACCATCACGTCCTGGCCGGACTCGTAGTGCAGCGACGCCAGGCCCTCCCCGCGGAGTCGCACCCTGCACATGGAGGGCGTCAGGTGCTCGGTCGAGTCGACCTCGAGCGTCCAGGCGGCGACGCCGGGGAGCCGCTCGAGGAGGCTCGAGGTCGGCGGCGAGGTGGTGGTGGCTTGTTCAGGCATGACGTCCTGTCTGGCGGGTCCGGGCGAGGCAACGGCATCAAGCGTAGGGGGTTGCACCGTGGCTGGACGGCCTTTGGGAGAGACGGCGCGACACTGGGGGCATGGGAAGGACGTACGACCAGATCGACGAGCGGCTTGCACAGTGGCTGGTCACCCAGCCTGTCTTCTTCGTGGCCACCGCACCGCTCGACGCCTCCGGCCACGTGAATTGCTCGCCCAAGGGCAACCGGCGCGAGTTCGCTGTGCTCGGGGCGCACCGTGTCGCCTACCTGGACCAGACCGGCTCGGGTGTGGAAACAATCGCCCACCTGAAGGAGAACGGCCGGATCGTGGTCATGTTCTGCGCCTTCGAGGGGCCGCCGCGCATCGTGCGGCTGCACGGGCGTGGCCAGGTCACCTTGCTCGACGAGCCGGGGTTCGACGCGCTCGCCGAGCACTTCGAGGATGGGCATGGCCCGGGCGTGCGGGCGGTGATCACCGTCGACGTGGAGCGGGTGGCCGACTCGTGCGGATACGCCGTGCCCCTCATGGGCTTCGAAGCGCATCGCGCCGTGCTCGACGACTGGTCGGAGCGCAAAGGCCGCGAGGGCATCCGCGACTACTGGGCGCAGAAGAACGCGACGAGCATCGACGGCGCCGAGGGCATCACTGCCTGAGCACGGCCATCGAGCGCCGGCAGCCGACGCCGGGGCCCTGGCCGTCCGCCTTGCCGCCGCCGGGTTCGTGGCCGCCGACGAGGAAGCCGGTGAGTTGGTGGCGCGCGCCGGGCGCGACGCCGTGCTCCTCGAGTCCATGGTGGGCCGCCGCCTCACCGGCGAGCCGCTCGCCTGGATCACCGGGACCGCCGCGTTCTGCGGGATGGCGCTGGCGGTCGATCCGGGCGTCTACGTGCCCCGCTGGCAGAGCGAGCCCCTGGCGCGCCGCGCGGTCGCGCGTCTCCCCGAGGCCGGCGCGGCGATCGACCTGTGCACGGGCACGGGGGCGGTCGCCGCCGTGCTCGCCGCATCCCGACCCAGCGCTCGTGTCGTGGCGGTGGACCTCGATGCGCGTTCGGTGGCCTGTGCCCGGCATAACGGCGTCGAGGCCTTCATGGGCGACCTCTTCGACCCGGTGCCCCCTTCCTTCGAAGGCGTCACCGACGTGGTTGTCGGGGTCGTCCCCTATGTGCCGACGGACGCTTTGGGCCAGCTCGCCCGCGACACCCTCGAGTTCGAGACCCCCCTCGCCTATGACGGGGGGTCCGGCGGCACGGTGGTCCTGCGACGGGTGCTCGCCGGGGCACGGCGGTTCCTGCGCTCCGGCGGTGCGTTGCTGGTCGAGCTCGGCGGCGGGCAGGCAGGTGCACTCGGGGACGACTTCGAGCGCCTCGGCTATGTCGACGTGGAGGTGCTCGCCGACGGGGACGGCGACGTCCGCGGCGTCGAGGCGACCTTCGCCGGGGCGCGCACCAGGCCCTAGGCCCGAGATTTTGCCTGCCCCTCGCGGCTCCAGCGTGCGAGCAGGCGGCGGTAGCGCCCGTCCCACTCGTCGTAGTCGGCACGCAGCACGGCCCCCGGCCAGTCTGGGGCGAGGAGCCCGTCGGGCAACAGGGGATCGGCCTGGAAGTGGCGCAGCACGGCGGCGGAGAGCACGAAGCCCGGGGCAAGGTCCTCGGGCCCGCCGAGTGCGAGGGCGGCGAGCTCGAGACGCAGGGTCTCGGCACGCGCCGCCCACCACGGCAGGTCCCACAGGCGCGCGGCGAGGGCGGCACCGTCACCGGCGGGCACGAAGGAGCCGGCCAGCAGATCGGCCCCCGGCGTGCCCTCGAGCGCCAGCTCGAGATTGGCCGGGCGCAACCAGCATCCCTCACGCAGTTCGGCGAGGCGCGCCCGCGCGAAGAGGCGCCGGCGGGCGCTGCGTGCTTCGGCGGAGCTGCTCGGCGCGCGCACGAGGACCAGGTCCCACGTCCCGTTCCACGGTGTGGTCTGGGCGGCCCGGCTCGCCCGCTGGCGCCGTTGGCGCTCGAGGAGGTGCCCGGCAAGCCGGTAACGCCCGGCGCCGTCGGTCACCGCCTCCCCGGAAGCCGCCATGCGGGAAAGGGCGACGCGCACCGTGTTCTCGGTGATGCCGAAGAGCCCTGCCGTGTGCACCAGCTGGGCGACCGGGAGCTCGGGGGGCTCCATGCCGAGCAGCGTGCTCGCCAGCACGGAGCGGGCGGTGAGGGGCGCGTTGCGCTCTTGCGGTGCATTACGTTGTTGCATCAGATGACGTCCGAGGCGTAATATAGGCCGATGGCCTCGACGATGGTGGCAGCCCCCGACGCCAGGCCCGACGTCCTGCCGACCGAGCGGCTGCTGCCGAACGGCATCGCCCGGCCCGACCTGCGCCCGGCCTTCCGCCGCATCGACAACCTGCGCAACGCCTGGACGGTCACGAGCCTCTGGCTCGTGGTCATCGCCCTCGTCGGCGCGAGTGTGTGGTGGAACAACCCATTCGGTTACGTGGCGGCGTTCGTCGTGATGGGACCCGTGTACGTGCGATTCGCCATCTTGATGCACGAGGCGGCCCACCGCCTCTTGTTCTCGAACAAGAGGGCCAACGACTGGGTCGGCAAATGGCTCATCGCCTATCCCGCCTTCACGCCGATCGGCATCTACCGGCGTGTCCACTTCGCGCACCACCGCGAGGAGTTCGGGCCCGCCGAGCCCGACGTGGCGTTCTACGGGGGTTACCCCTGCACCCGGGCCGCGCTGCGGCGCCGCCTCGTACGCGATGCGGTGGGCATCTCGGGCTGGAAGAACTTCACCGCCTTGCTGCGCGGGACCCGCAACCCGCTCGCCCGCCGGGAGGCGTGGTCGATCCTCGGCGTCCAGGTGGTGCTCTGGGGGGCTTCCTTCGCGCTCACCGAACGGTGGTGGATCTACCCGGTGCTGTGGTGGCTGCCGTGGATGACCCAGTGGCGGGTGCTCAACCGGCTGCGGGCCATCGCCGAGCACGGTGGTCTCGAGGCGAGCAAGGACCGACGCGTGACCACGCACAACGTGCGTCAGTCGCCCCTCGCCCGTGCGTGGCTCGTGCCGTACAACACGGGCTGGCACCTCGCCCACCATGTCGACATGGGCATTCCCTGGCGGAACCTGCCCGCCTTCCACGCCGAGCTCGAGCGGGCCGGTTACGCCACCGAGGCGCTCACCTACCCGAGCTACCGGGCCCTGTGGCGCTCGCTCGCCTCTGCTTGAGCTCGAACGCGCCGCACCTTCTCTCGGCCAAGGAACCCCCGGCAGGCACCGCCGAGCCCATCGTCGCAGCTTCGGGGGCGTCCCCCTCGCCATGACAGCTCCCAAGTAGCCTCGATCCCACTGTGGTCACAACCAAAGGCGGTTCGTCGGGCACGCGCTCGTCGGGCCGAACCACGCAGCGTTCGAAGGCCGCGACGCCGGCGCGCGGCTCGAGAGGCGCTTCGCCGGCGGGCAAGGACGCGGGCCCGGGCGTGCTCGGCGCCCACGCCGCCGACCTGTGGGCCCTCGGCCTCATCACCGTCGGGATCCTGCTCGGCCTCGCCGTCTACGGCGCCGCACTCGGCCCGGTCGGGCGCAGCGTCGACTCGGGCCTCGGCTACCTGATCGGCTGGAGCCGCTACATCGTGCCGCCGCTGTGCGTGCTCGGCGGTGCGGCGATCATCGCCGGGCGCACGAGGCCCGATCCCACCCGCACGGTGCTCGGCGGCGTCCTCGGGCTCGTGGCGGTCTCGGGCCTTGCCGAGCTGGCCGGCGGCTCGCCCACCTTCTCCTCGTCGCACGCCGACCTGAGCGCGGCGGGCGGCGTGCTCGGTGTGGCCGTCGGCCACTCCCTCGAGCGGGCGATCGGCACCGCCGGGGCGGCGGTCGTCTTCGTGGTGGTGGCCATCGTGGCAGTCCTGCTGGCGACGGGCATCTCGTTGCGTGCCCTCGGCCGGGGCACGGCTCGGGCGAGCGCCCTCGTCGGACGCAGCCTCGGGCGCTGGTGGGGTGCGGGCGCGGCGGCTGAGGACACTGACAGGAAGTCCCCGACGCCGGTGGCCGCCGAGGCGGAGCCGCCATGGACCCCGCCCGAGGACACCGCAGCCCCCGGGGTCGACCACGACACCGGTGAGATCCTCGGCCCCGAGCCTGTACCGGCCCGCGCGCCGCGCGCCGTACCGGCGGTTCCCGCCAAGAAGAAGACCGGGCCCGGCCCGGCGGTGGGGGAGTGGCACCTGCCCGCGCCGTCGATGCTCCACCGCTCGAAGCAGCAGCGCCAGGACGAGCGGCTGGTCGACGCGGCCGGCGAGGCCCTGGTCAGCGCGCTGGCCGCCCACGGGGTCGACACCCACCTCGTGGGGAGGACGATCGGCCCGACCGTCACCCGCTTCGAGCTCGAGCTCGGGCTCGGCGTCAAGGTGGCCAGGGTCACGAGCCTGTCCAAGGACATCGCCTATGCGATGGCGTCGCCCGACGTGCGCATCCTCGCACCCATCCCGGGGAAGTCGGCCATCGGCGTCGAGGTGCCGAACCGCCAGCGCCAGCTCGTCTCTCTCGGCGACATCCTCGCCTCCGACGAGGCCGACGCGGCCGTCCACCCGCTCGAGGTGGCGCTCGGGCGCGACATCGCCGGCCGCGCCGTGCTGGTCAACCTGGCAGAGATGCCCCACGTGCTCATCTCGGGCGCCACCGGTGCGGGGAAATCCTCGTGCATCAACTCGCTCGTCACCTCGATCCTCATGCGGGCCACGCCCGACCAGGTGCGCATGATCCTGGTCGACCCGAAGCGGGTCGAGCTCGGTCAGTACAACGGGCTGCCCCACCTCCTCACCCCGGTGGTGGTCGACCCGAAGAAGGCGGCCAACGCCCTCGCCTGGGCGGTGAAGGAGATGGAGCGCCGCTACGACCTCTTGGCCGAGTACGGGGTGCGTGACATCACCGGCTTCAACGAGGCGTACGACCGCGGCGACCTCGGGCCGCGCTTCGAGCCATCGGTGCGCCAGCAGGTCCAGGCCGTGGCCGACAAGGTCAAGCGGGAGGCGGGGGCCCCGTTCGACGCCGAGGCGGCCGACGACGACGACATCGAAGAGCTCGACGAGGCCGTGAGCTCGGTCGAACGCCTCCCGTTCATCCTCGTCGTCGTCGACGAGCTCAACGACCTGATGATGGTGGCAGCTCGTGACGTCGAAGATTCGGTGGTGCGCATCGCCCAGATGGCCCGGGCGGTCGGCATCCACCTGGTGCTCGCCACGCAGCGCCCCTCGGTCGATGTCATCACCGGGGTCATCAAGGCGAACGTTCCGAGCCGGATGGCGTTCTCGGTCTCCTCGCTCGCCGACAGCCGGGTCATCTTGGACCAGCCCGGCGCCGAGCGGTTGATCGGCAAGGGCGACATGTTGGTGCTCACCGCCTCGTCGAACATCCCGAGGCGCCTCCAGGGCCCGTGGGTCTCCGAAGAGGAGGTTCGAGCGGTCGTGGCCCACTGGCGGCGCCAGGGTCGGGTGCCCGAGCCGGTGGTCGGCATCGACACCGTCGACACCTCGCCCGGCGCCCATGGCGCCGAGGACGACGATGACGAGCTGCTGGCCGTCGCCATGGAGCTGGTCGTGCGCTCCCAGCTCGGGTCGACCTCGATGCTCCAGCGTAAGTTGCGGGTCGGTTTCGCCCGCGCCGGTCGGTTGATGGACCTCCTCGAACAACGTGGTGTCGTCGGACCGTCGGAAGGGTCCAAGGCCCGCTCCGTGCTCATGACGACCGAAGAGTTCGACGCCCGTCACTAGCCGCACCTGTGAACGCCTCAGTCTCAGTGCCCACGCCGGCAGAAGGTGAGCCAGGCGGGGGCGCCTCGTCGTCAAGCGGTGCTGCCGAGGGCCCGACCGGGGCCGGTGCTGCGGTTGCCGAGGCGACCACGCTCGGCGCGAAAAAGACCCGCGCCGAGCTGCGCGCCGCCAGCGCCGGCACGGAGCGCCATTGGCACCCACGGCGCTGGTTGGTGGCCGCACTCGTCGTGGTGCTGGTCGGCGCCGTGGCCCTGGTCGCGGTGGTGCGGCTTCGAGCGCCGTTGCCCAGTGCCGAGATCACCCCGGGCGCGGGACCCGTCGTGTCGGTCTCGGGCTCGCCCGCACCGCTCGCCTGGCCGAGCACGGGCGAGGCCGCCGTCGCCATCCCCAAGCTCGGGGTCGTGAGCCAGTCGGGCGCCGAGGCGCCGGTCCCCGTCGCCAGCCTGACCAAGGTGATGACCGCCTACCTCGTCCTGAAGGACCACCCCCTGCCTGCGGGTGACGACGGTCCCTCGTTCACCATGACGGCGGCCGATGCCGCTGCGTTCGTTGCCGACAGCGGCCAGGACCAATCCAGTGTCGAGGTGGCGCCCGGCGAGGTGCTCGACGAGCGCCAGCTGCTCGACGGCCTGCTCGTGCACTCGGCCAACAATTTCGCCGACTTCCTGGCCGCGTGGGACGCCGGCAGCACCAGTGCGTTCGTCGCCGAGATGAACGCTGAGGCCGCTGCTCTCGGCATGCACAACACGCATTTCGTCGACGACAGCGGCTTCAATGCCCAGTCGGTTTCGACCCCCGCCGACATGTTGAAGGTGGCCACGCTCGCGCTGCAAGAGCCTGCCTTCGCAGCCGGGGTGGCCATGCCCGACGTCACGCTGCCGGTGGCCGGCCAGGTGTCGAGCTACACCCCGCTTGTCGGCACCGAGAACGTCATCGGTGTGAAGTCGGGCTTCACCGACGCGGCCGGCGGCTGCGACATCTTGGCCCTGCACCAGGTCGTCGCCGGCCAGTCGGTGGTGGTGCTCGCCGCAGTGACCGGTCAGCAGGGCGCTGATGTCCTCGGCGTCGCCGGGGCAGCGGCCCACGCCCTGGCCCAGTCGGCCTCGGCCCAGATCGTGGCCCAAAAGGTGCTGACCGCAGGCGAAGAGGTGGCAAAGGCGAGCACCGTCGGCGAGGCGGTCCCGGTGGTGACGACGCGCTCTGCCGAGGTCCTGGCGTGGCCCGGCCAGCACGCCACGCGCACGCTTGAGGTCACGGCCCACCCGGTTGCCGGCACGCAGGCCGGGGCACTGGTGGGGACCGCCAACGCCACCCTCGGCACGCAGGTCGTCCATGCGCCGGCGCGCACAACTCGCGCCCTTCCCCGGCCGAGCCTGGCGCAGCGCCTATTCTGACGACGTGCGCGCTCGGGTCCCTGCCTCCACTGCGAACCTCGGACCCGGATTCGACGCCTTGGCCCTGGCGCTCGACCTCTACGTGGAGGTCGAGGTGGAGCCCTCGAGCCGCCTGGTGGTGCGCAGTGAGGGCGAGGGGGCGGGGCTCTCCGACGACGCCGGCCACCTGGCCGCCCGGGTGGCGATGGACGTTGCCGGCCACGACCAGCTGGCCATCACCGTGCGCTCGCAGATCCCGATCGCCCGTGGCCTCGGCTCATCGGCCGCGCTTTCGGTCGCCGCCGCCGCCGCGGCGGGCTCGCCGGACCCGTTGGCGGTCGCCGCCCGCATGGACGGCCACGCAGAGAACGCGGCGGCGAGCCTCGGCGGCGGCCTGGTCGCCGCCACCCTCGTGAAGGGCGCAGTGCGCTCGGTGCAGCTGGCTCTCGACCCAGTGCTCGCCTTCGTCGTGATGGTCCCGGACCGGCCGCTGCCCACCACGCGCGCCCGACAGGTCCTTCCCACCCGCGTGAGCCGGGAGGACGCAGCGTTCAACCTGGGCCGCATGGGCCTCTTGCTGGCCGGGCTCGCCGACCACAACGTCCTCACTAAAGAGGCCACCGAGGACCGGCTCCACCAGGACTACCGCAGCCCGCTGTTCCCCGAGGCACCCATGCTGCTCGCCGCCCTGCTCGAGGCCGGCGCAAAGGCGGTCTGCTGGTCGGGTGCGGGCCCGAGCCTGCTCGGCATCTGCGTCGAGAGCTCGGCGCGCGACGTGCGCGACGCGGCCTCCGCGGCCATGGGCGCCCACGGTGTGCCTGGTCACGCGCTCTTGCTGCATGCCGATCGCCGGGGAATGGTCACCGGCGAAACCGCCCGCCTCTCGATGGCCCCGACCATCGTCTCCGAAGAGGACGTGACCCGCCTGGCCGGCGATGCCCGCCCGGCACCCACCCCCGGTGGCCCGCTCTTCGACTTCGACGAAGACGGCTGAGGCCAGCCCTCACGTAGAGTGGGGCGGTGCCCCGCAAGTTCTTGATCCGCACGTTCGGGTGCCAGATGAACGAGCACGACTCCGAGCGCCTTGCCGGGCTGCTCGTGGCCGATGGGCTCGAGGCGACCACCGAGCTCGAGGACGCCGATGTCGTGGTGCTCAACACGTGCTGCATCCGAGAGAACGCTGACAACAAGCTCTACGGGCACCTGGGCCACCTCAAGTCGCTCCAAGAGGCGCGGCCGGGCCTGCAGATCGCCGTGGGCGGCTGCCTGGCGCAAAAGGACCGCGAGGGCCTGCGTGAGCGGGCCGAGTTCGTCGACGTGGTGTTCGGCACCCACAACCTCGGGCGGGCCCCCGCGCTCCTGCGCCACGCCGCCGAGCACGGGCCGATCACCGAGATCTTGGACGCCCCTGATCCCGACGGCGCCCCCGAGCACGCCCCGGCGCTCTCGGCCGTCCGGGAGCTGCCCTACGCCGCCTGGGTGACCATCCAGACCGGCTGTGACAACTCGTGCGCCTTTTGCATTGTGCCCGCGGTGCGCGGGCCCGAGGCCAGCCGCCCCATGGATGAGCTTCTCGAGGAGGTCCGCCGCCTCGCCGCCGACGGCGTCGTCGAGGTCACCCTGCTCGGCCAGAACGTCAACTCCTACGGACGGGACCTGACACGCCGCCGGCCGATGTTCGCGGAGCTGCTCAGCGCCGTCGGCGCCGTCGAGGGGATCCGCCGGGTCCGCTTCACGAGTCCGCACCCGAAGGACCTTCGCCCCGAAACCATCGCGGCGATGGCCGACACCGAGGCGGTGACCCCGCACCTGCACCTGCCGCTCCAGTCCGGGAGCGACCGGGTGCTCGCCGTCATGCGCCGCGGGTACACGGCGCAGCGCTATCTCGAGCGGCTGGCGGCGGCACGCGCGGCGATCGACGACCTGGCGGTCACCACCGATCTCATCGTGGGGTTCCCCGGCGAGACCGAGGACGACTTCGACCAGACCCTGGCGGTGGTGGCGGAGGCCGCCTACGACAGCACGTACACCTTCATCTTCTCGCCCCGCCCGGGGACCAGGGCGGCGGCCATGGAGGCCGACTACGTCGAACCCGCCGTGGTCGCCGACCGCTTCGAGCGGCTGCGTGCGGTGGTGGAGCGCTCGGCACTCGTCCGACACGAGGCGCGCATCGGGCGCATCGAAGAGGTGCTCGTCGAAGGGCCGAGCCGGCGAGACCCCGACGTGCTCACCGGCCGGAGCGGCCAGGGCAAGCTCGTGCACTTCGAGCCGGCAGAGGGCCAGCGCATCCCGGCGGGCTCGTTCGCACGCGTCTCGGTCACCGGGGCTGCGCCGCACCACCTGAGTGGCGGCCTGCTCGAGGTCACCGCCGCTCCGCGCCACCGCACCCGGATCCCGGTGAGCGCCGCCTGAGCCCCGTGGCGCCGGCTCGCCGGGTGGCCCTTGTCGGCACCACCGCGTCGGGCAAGAGCGAGCTCGCCCTGGCCGTCGCCCGTGGCCGCCCGGGCGTCGAGCTGGTCTCGGTGGACTCGATGTGCGTCTACCGGGAGATGGACCTCGCCACCGCCAAGCCGTCGCCCGAGGCACGCGCCGAGGTGGCGCACCACCTGGTCGACCTGGTCGACCCGGGCGAGGAGTTCACCGTCGCCCAATTCCAAGACGCAGCCAGCGTGGCGCTGGCTGGTATCGAGGCGAGAGGGAACAGGGCGCTGCTGGTGGGCGGCACCGGGCTCTACCTGCGGGCGGTGACCGATAGCTTCACCATGCCGGGCCGCTACCCGGAGGTGGCCGCCGCCCTCAAGTCCGAGTCCGAGTCCCCCGAAGGCCTGGCTGGGCTCTTCGCCCGGCTGGGCGAGGCGGACCCCCTCGCCGCGTCTCGGATCGAGCCGGGCAACCGGCGCCGCATCGTGCGCGCCCTCGAGGTGACCGTCGGCTCGGGGCGGCCGTTCTCCTCGTTCGGGCCCGGCCTCGAGCACTACCCGCCGACGCCGGTCCGCCTGCTCGGCATCCCCTTCGTGGCTGCTGACGTCGACCGACGCATCGACCAGCGCTTCGACACGTGGATGGCCGAGGGCCTGGTCGACGAGGTGCGGGGCCTGGCGCAACGCCCCGGGGGACTGTCGCGCACCGCCCGACAGGCGCTTGGGTACCGGGAGCTGCTGGCCCACGTCGAAGACGGGGTCGACCTGGACGAGGCGGTGGAGGCGGCCAAGCGCCGCACCCGGGCCTTCGCACGGCGGCAGTGGGCGTGGTTCCGGCGCGACCCGCGCATCACGTGGATGGGCCCGCAGGACGATCGCGCAGGGATCGTGGCCGGGGCCCTCGAGATGCTCGACGGGCGCCCTTGAGGCGCGAGACTGTCCAGATGGCAGACGACCGTCTCGCAGCTAAGGGTGCCCGGGCCGCTGGCGGCGGCTCGCGCCCGCTCGCGGGCGTCAAGCTCGAAGGGGCCGGCAACGACTTCATCGTCATCGTTGCGCCCGCAGCGGCGCTCGATCCGGCGGTCGTGCGCGCACTGTGCGACCGCCATTTCGGCATCGGCGCAGACGGGGTCATCGCCGTCTCGCCCGGCGTCGGTGGCACGGACCTGGTGATGGAACTGCGCAACGCCGACGGCTCGGCGGCCGAGATGAGCGGCAACGGGATCCGCTGCCTCGCGAAGGCCGCCGTCGACGCCGGCCTCGTGGTGGGGCCGTCCTTCACGGTCGCCACCGATGCCGGCGTGCGCACGGTGCAGTTCTCGCCCTCTGCGCAGCAAGGGCGCGCCCGGGCGGGCGTGGACATGGGGGCGGTCGTGCTCGGCGACGAGGTCCCCGCTCCCGCCGGTGCGCTGAAGGCCCGGCTGGTCGACGTGGGCAACCCCCACGTCGTCCTGCTGGTCGAGAACCCCTCCGGGGTCGATGTGACAGCCGTCGGGGCCGCCCTCCAGGCGGAGCACCCCGATGGGGTCAACGTCGAGTTCATTGCCCCCGTCGGCGACGGCGAGCTCACCTTGCGGGTGTTCGAGCGCGGCGTCGGCGAGACGCTGGCGTGTGGGACGGGCAGCTGTGCGGCGGCGGCGGCGGCGAACGACTGGGGCCTAGTGGGCGGCCGGGTGCGCGTGCACAACCCGGGCGGCGCGCTCGACGTGGACTTGGGCGACGGGTCGTCGGTCGAGCTGTGGGGCCCGGTGCGAAAGGTGGCCGACGTCACCGTCGACCTCGACTCGATCTTGTGAGCACCCCGCTGCCCGGCACCCTGATCGACCGCTCGTTTCGCGAGCGCATCATCCTGGTCGGCGTCGTCCTGCCGGGCACGAACGCCGAGGAGGTCGATGCCGCCCTGGACGAGCTCGCGCTGCTCGTCGACACCGCCGGCGCCGACGTGGTGCACCGCGTGGTGCAGCGACGGGACCGCCCGGACCCCGCCACCTACCTCGGCCGGGGCAAGGTGGAGGAGCTGGCTGGGCTCTCGAGGGAGTTCGACGCGGACACCGTGGTCTTCGAGAACGAGTTGTCCCCGGCCCAGCAGCGCAACCTCGAGAAGCTGCTCGGGCGCACGGCCATCGACCGCACGGCGGTCATCTTGGACATCTTCGCCCAGAACGCCCGCTCGCCCGAGGGCAAGGCGCAGGTCGAGCTGGCCATGCTCCGCTACCGGCTGCCGAGGCTGCGCGG
Organism: Acidimicrobiaceae bacterium; assembly: GCA_003155135.1. GTDB lineage: Bacteria > Actinomycetota > Acidimicrobiia > Acidimicrobiales > RAAP-2 > Bog-515. The sequence goes on from PMFN01000027.1 coordinate 34,525, forward strand.
CCGGGGCCAGTCCCTGAGCCAGCAGGCCGGCGGCATCGGCACCCGGGGGCCGGGTGAGACCCAGCTCGAGGTCGACCGGCGGCGCCTGGTGCGTCGCATGCACCGGCTCGAGGCCGACCTGCGCGACGTGGAGCGCACGAGGAGGACCCAGCGCCGCTCGCGCCAGCGCGGCCGCAACCGTGAGCTCGCACTCGTGGGCTACACCAATGCGGGGAAGTCGACGCTGCTCAACGTCCTGACCGACGCCGGCGTCCCGGCCGAGGACCGCCTCTTCGTCACCCTCGACCCGCGGACCCGCCAGCTCGCCCTGCCGGGCGGGGAGACCGTGCTCGTCACCGACACCGTCGGCTTCGTGCGCAACCTGCCCCACGAGCTGGTCGAGGCGTTCCGCACCACGCTCGACTCGGTGCGCCTCGCCGACCTCGTGCTCCACGTGGTCGACGGCTCCGCGCCGGACCCCGAGGGCCAGATCGACGCCGTCAACACCGTCTTGGAGGAGATCGGCGCCGCTGCGGTACCCCAGCTCCTCGTCATCAACAAGGCGGACCGCTCGGAGGACGCCGCCGTCTTGGCCAAGCGCCTCGAGGGCTCGGTGTGCATCTCGGCGGCCACCGGAGAAGGCCTCGACACCCTGGTGCGCAACATCGCCGACCGCCTCCGGGTGGCCGACCGCGTCGTCGCGCTCGAGATCCCCTGGGCCCGCGGCGACGTGCTTGCCGCCGTGCACCGCGAGGGCGAGGTCGTCGGACAAGAGGACGGCGAGTCCGCCGCCACCATCCACGTCATCTTGGACGAGGCCGGGCGCGCCCGCTTCTCGGACTTCGTGGTGGCCTCATGAGCGCGGTGGCACCTCGGCCGGCCGGCTTCCAGCCCCCGCCGTATCCCTACGACCGCCTGAACGAGCTCCGTCGGGTCGCCGATGCCATCGACGGCGGCGTCGTGGACTGCTCGATCGGCACGCCCTGCGACGCGCCGAGCCCCGACGTCCTGCGTGCCCTCGCCGTTTCGGGCACCGAGCGGAGCTACCCGCCCTCGGCCGGGACCCCGGCGCTGCGGCGCGCGGCGGCCGACTGGCTCGAGCGGCGGTTCTCGGTGCAGATCGAGCCCGCTGACATCGCCGCCTGTGTGGGGACGAAGGAGCTCGTCGCCTCTGTCGCCCACCACTTGCACCTGCGGGACCCGAGCCGCGACACGGTGCTCTATCCCGAGATCTCGTACCCGACCTATGCCATGGGCGCCACCCTGGCCGGGCTCCGCTCCGTCGGGGTGCCGGCGGGCGACGGTGCGGGGGGCGGCCTCGACCTGCGCGCCATCGATCCCGACGATGCCCGCCGGGCACTGCTGCTGTGGGTGAACTCGCCGTCGAACCCGACCGGCGCACTGAGCGACCTCGACGAGGCCGCGTCGTGGGGCCACGAGCACGACGTCCTCGTGTTCTCCGATGAGTGCTACGCGGAGTTCACTTGGGCGGGTCCGCCCCGCTCGGTCCTCGAGACGGGCAGCGAGGGCGTGGTCGCCGTCCACTCCCTCTCCAAGCGGTCGAACCTGGCTGGCGCGCGCGTTGGCTTCTATGCGGGCGACCCGGACATCGTGTCGTACCTGCGCGACGTGCGCCAGCATGCCGGGCTCATGGTGCCGGGCCCGGTCCAGGCGGCCGGGGCCGTCGCCCTCGCCGACGATGCGAGCGCGACCGCCCAGCGCGAGCGCTACTTCCAGCGGCTGGGCTTCATGGGCAAGGTGCTGGCCGACGCCGGCTGCCCGGTGGCCCTGCCCGAGGGGGGCTTCTATCTCTGGGTGCCCGTGCCCGAGCGGTTCGACGGCGCGTGGGAGCTCACCGCCTACCTGGCGGCGACCGCGGGGTTGCTCGTGAGCCCCGGCGACCTCTACGGCGAGCACGGAGCGGGCTTCGTGCGCCTGGCCGTGGTCCAGCCGATGGACCGCCTCGAGCTCGCCGCCGAGCGCCTCGCAACCTCGGCGCCCTGAGCACGGGCACACCGGCGGCCGACGGCGTCCCCACTACGCTCGGGGCATGGCCGATCTCGCAAGCGTCATCGCATCGCTCTACGCCCAAGGCGGGGAACTCGACGTGGCCGATCCCGAGGTCGAGGCCCGGGTCACCGAGGCGATCGAACTCCTCGACTCGGGAGCGGCGCGCGTCGCCGAGGTGGCAGACGACGGGACGGTGGTCGTCCACGAGTGGTTGAAGCAGGCGATCCTGCTGCTGTTTCGGATCCGCTCGGTCGAGACCATCGAGGCGGGCCCTTTCGAGTTCGCCGACAAGATCCCCCTGAAGCACGACTTCGCCGCCAAGGGCGTGCGCGTGGTCCCGGGGGCGTCGGCCCGTTGGGGCTCCTACCTCGCCCCCGGCTCGATCCTGATGCCGAGCTACGTCAACATCGGTGCCCGGGTCGGGTCGGGCACCATGGTCGACACGTGGGCGACGGTCGGGAGCTGCGCGCAGATCGGCGAGCGGGTCCATCTCTCGGGCGGCGTGGGCATCGGCGGCGTGCTCGAGCCTCCCAACGCCACCCCGGTCATCGTGGAGGACGACGCCATCATCTTCTCCCGGGCCATGGTGACCGAGGGCGCGCACATCGGCCGGGGTGCGGTCTTGGGCGCCGGGGCCGTGCTCAACCCCTCGATCCCGGTGCTCGACGCCGAGACCGGCGTCGAACTGAGCCGTGGTGTGGTCCCCGCGTGGTCGGTGGCCATCGCCGCGTCGCGCCGGCGAGAGTTCCCCGGTGGCGAGTTCTTCTTGCCCTGCGTGCTGGTCATCAAGCGGCTCGAGGAGGGGCAGCGCCACGACAAGGCGGCGCTCAATGACGTGTTGCGCGAGTACGGGGTGGCCACGTGAGCGACCTGTTGGCGCTCGCCGCCGAGCTGGTGGCCATCCCCTCGCTCAGCCGCAAGGAGGCGCCCCTCGCCGACCTGGTCGAACGGCGGCTCGGCGCCTGCGCATGGCTCGACGTGGAGCGCCTGGGTGACAACGTGGTGGCGCGCACCTCCCTCGGGCGCCGCCGGAGGGTGGTGGTCGCCGGGCACCTCGACACCGTGCCCCCCGCGGGCAACGAGTCGGCGCGCTTCGAGGGCGACGTGCTCTGGGGCCTGGGTGCCACCGACATGAAGGGTGCGCTCGCCGTCATGGTCGACCTGGCCGAGCAGCTGGCCGAGCCCGCCCTCGACGTCACCTGGTGCTTCTACGCCTGCGAGGAGATCAGCCGGGAGGACAACGGGTTGCGGCTGCTCTACGCCGAGCGCCCCGACCTCTTGGAGTGCGACGTCGCCATCTTGGGCGAGCCGACCGACGCCCAGGTGGAGGCCGGCTGCCAGGGCACGCTGCGCGTGGCGGTGCGGCTCGGTGGCGTGCGCGCCCACACCGCACGTCCCTTCACGGGGCGCAACGCCATCCACCGGCTGGCGCCGGTCCTTGCCCGCGTGGCCGCGTGGGAGGGCCGAGAGGTGGTCCTCGACGGCTGCACCTTTGCCGAGCAGCTCCAGGCGGTCGCCGTCGACGGCGGCGTGGCGGGCAACGTGGTGCCCGACGCCGCTTCGGTCACCCTCAACTACCGGTTCGCCCCGGACCGCACTGCCGAGGCGGCGGAGGCCTTCGTGCGCGCCCTGCTCGGTGAGCTGCTCGACCCCGACTTGGGCGACGCCATCGAGGTTCTCGACGTCGCCCCCGGGGCGCCGCCGGGCCTCGAACACCCACTGCTCGCCGCCCTGGTCGCCGACACCGGCCTCCCGGCCCGGGCCAAGGTGGGCTGGACCGATGTGGCCTCGTTCGCCGAGCACGGCGTCCCTGCTGCCAACTACGGCCCCGGTGACCCCCTCTTGGCCCACCATCCCGACGAGCACGTGGACCGGGCGTCGTTGGAGGCGGTGCGTGCCGTCCTCGCCCGGCTGCTCACCGCTTCTGCCTGAGGCGCCCAGTCGGCGTCGGATGTCCCGGCAGGGATCAATCTCGTCGACGTGCTCGCGCATTCGTGGGACGTGGCGAGCATCGGCGGGCGGACCTTCCGATGCGGGGACGAACAGCGGGCTGCCGGCCTCGTCGCGGCCCGGCTGGTCGGGCCACGACGGGACCCGCAGCAGTACGGCCCGGAGCTGGTGGTCGACCCCGACGCGCCACTCGAGCGCCGCTTTCTCGCCTACCTCGGGCGCGCATGACAACGCGCTGCCCGGCGATGGGGCGGGTGCTGGGAGGTCGCTCGGTCCCGCCGTGGTGAACGATCGGCCCCGATCGATGGTCGATTCGGGGCTCGGACGGATGTCGCGTTCGTGCCTCTACCTGTGACGCGCCCGAGGGCACCGTCCATCTGCGGACGAGGACGGTTGAGGTCGCAAGGATCCCACCAAGAAGCAGGCCCGAGATGCCGGGTAGGTTCTCGACCATGCGCTTCCCAACCGAGATCACCTTGAGCGGTCCCTTGCGCTCTCCCGCCCAGATGCTGGCGGGGCAGAGGGTTGACAACCATGCGAGCGTCCACGACGGCTCGACGGCTGCTTCGCTGGGCCTGCTCGGTGCGCCGATCGAAGGACCAACCCATTTCAGCCAGTTCGACCCGCTGGCGGTCGCCTTGTGGGGCGATGAGTGGTTCGCCCACGGCGCCATCAGCTGCCACTTCCAGCAGATGGTCGTCGAAGGTGAGGAGGTCCAGGCCACGCTCACGACCGACGGACCCCGCGGCGCGCGGATTGAGGCGCACAAGGCGGACAACTCTCCCGTGCTGATCGGCACGGCATCGATCGGGCCCGACCACACGCCGACCGAACTCGACGCCCGCCGCGCCGCCCAAGGCGACCCCGGGGAGCTGTTCGTGATCGACACATTGGAGATCGGTCAGCGCGGCGCTGACGGTGAGGTCGTGGCAATGGGATTCACCGAGGACAACGGTCCCGCGTACCCGTTCTCGCTGGCCGAGAAGCTCGAGCGGATCACCGAACCCCATCCCTGGTACACCCCCGAAGGTGCGGCAGCTTCGCCCTGGGGGCGCGCCATCGTCCCGATGGAGATGATCAGCGTCCTGGCGAACAAGTCCGGCGTGAACTGGCCGGTGCGCTCCCCGGCCCTCGGGCTGTTCTTGGACCTCGAGATCCGGCTGCTCGACGGCCCCGTGTTCGTCGGGCAGCACTACAGCGTCGAACGCGAGATCGTCGGGCTCTCCCAGAGCCGCCGCACAGAGTCCTATTGGACCAAGACGGTGCTGAGCGACACCGACACCGGAGAAGCTGCGGCCGTCGTCCTGCTGCACTCCGGGGTCTTCAAGGAGTCCTACCCCGGGTACCCGAAGGACCGATTGTCCTGAGCACAGGGGTCAGCACCTCTCGACGAGGTGCGCTCGGCCTCCCGGCGGCTCAGAGGGATCCGGCCAGAAGTCCGTGATCCGTCACGCCGTCATCTCGCAGCTCGAAGGAGCACAGGCCCGGCCGGACGTCGCCGTTGCTCATGTGGGGCGGGACCCAACTGAAGGCGCGCCTGCCCTTTCCGACCACCCTCGACGATCTCGACGGAAACCTTCGACGGCGAGGGGAAGGGGGTCGGCACGGCCCCGAACGCGTTTTCGTGTCTGGGGAGCCTCATCGAGCACGTCCTCGGCCACGAGGGCCCACGACGCTCCGATTCCGCCCGTTCGCCCCCGCCCAGAAGTGGGCGGCCACCTCGTGGGCATCGATCACCGCCCACGCTCTGCGCTCTCGGGGAGCGCCCTCGATGCAGTGCGGGCGCTGCACTAGCTTGCGTCAGATGATCGATCGAGATGTCGACATCCCCACGCCCCATGGCTCGATGAACACGTTCATCACCCATCCTGAAGAAGGAGGGCCCCACCCGGTCGTGTTCTTCTACATGGACGCCCCGGGCAAGCGCGAAGAGCTCCACGACATGGCTCGACGCCTGGGGACCGCCGGCTACTACGTCGTGCTGCCGAACCTGTACTACCGCGGCGCGCGGGAGTTCAATGTCTTTTCAGGGGAGCCGACCCAGACTCGTGAAGCCATGTGGGAACTGCTGTCGTCACTGTCGGTCCCGCTCATCACGAGTGACACCGCCGCACTGTTCGCGCACGTCGACGAGGACCCAGCCGCCGATGCCGGGCGCATCGGTTGTGTGGGCTACTGCATGAGCGGGCCGTTCTCGTTCGCCATGGCCTGCGCCTATCCGGAGCGGATCAAGGCAGCGGCCTCGATCTACGGGGTGAGGCTCTTCGGCCCGGGCTCGCCGGCCGAAGGAGCGTCGAAGGCCCGGGGCGAGCTGTACTTCGCCTGTGCGGAGCTCGACGAGTACGCACCGGCCGAGATGGTGGACGGGCTCGAGCGGTACCTCGACGAGGTCGGCGCCAACGCCAGAGTGGAGCGCTACCCGGGCGTCCATCACGGCTTCGCCTTCCCGGGGCGGGGGCCGATCTACGACAAGGCCGCCGCCGAGCGCCACTGGGAGCGCCTGCACGCCCTCTTTGCCCGCAACCTCACCTGAGCACCCCCGGTGCGAGCCCGAAACCGGAGCGCGTGTCACGCCGGGGTCTGCTTGGGGTCAGGCAATTCTCCGTACACTCGACATCCAAGCGGTGACGCGGCGTCGAAGTAAGGGTGCATGGAAACTCCGGTGCGAGATCTCAGTGATGCCCAGCTGGCAGTGGCCATCGGTCGGTTCCGCGACGACGCGCTGGCAGAGGCCTACCGCCGCCACGGGGGGGCGGTGTTCGCACTCGCCCGACGGGTCACCGGCGACAGTGGTGACGCCGAGGACGTGACCCAAGAGGTGTTCCTCCGGCTGTGGAACCAGCCGGACCGCTTCGATGCCGATCGGGGGTCAATGCGCTCCTTCCTGCTCGCCCAGAGCCACGGAAAGGCCGTTGACCTGGTCCGATCGCGCACAGCTCGGGCACGCCGCGAGGAGCGCGACGCCCGGGCGACGGCGAGTGCAGGCTACGACCTCGAGCACGAGGTCTGGGACCTTGCGGTGGCCGACCAGGTGGCCGAGGCCATGGCTGCGCTCCCCGACGAGGAGCGATCGGCCATCGAACTGGCCTATTTCCGCGGCCACACGTACAGAGAGGTGGCCGTCCTGCTCGAACAGCCCGAGGGCACCGTGAAGAGCCGGATACGCAACGGTCTGCGCCGGATGAAGGGCTCCCTCAGTGAGAGCGGAGTGAGAGGATCATGAACATCGAACTGCGGCACGAAGAGATCGAGAGCCTGCTCGGGGCTTATGCACTCGACGCGGTTTCGCCCGAAGAGGCCGAGGCGATCGAGCGCCACCTCGAGACGTGTCCGCGCTGTCGCGCCGAGGCCGACGCGCATCGGGAGGTGGCATCGGCCATCGGCAACTCCTTCGAGCCGCTGCCGAGCGGGTTGTGGGATCGCATCGCCGCCGATCTGGGGGATGACCCCCGCCGGGGCGACGTCGTGCCACCTTCGCCGTTGACGCTGCCCACATCTCGGGGCGCGGCACCCGCCGGGACGGAGGAATCAGAAGACGGCGGCGACGAACTGGCCGGCGCACGTCGCCGGCGCCAGTCGGGCCGTGCCCGTCGGGTTGCCATCGCAGTTGCGTCGGTCGCGGCAGTGGTGATCGCCCTGCTCGCCTTCAGCCTCTCGAATGCGAACAACAAGGTGAGCCAGCTGCGAGACGCCATGTCGGGCTCAGGTGCCGGCGCCGCGGCTAGCGCTGCGCTCGGTTCAGCCGGCCACCAAGTGGTCGACCTCACGACGTCGAGCGGCGCCCAGCTCGCGTCGTTCGTCCTCACCCGCGACGGCCACGGGTACCTGCTGCACTCGTCGATGCCGGACCTGCCCAAGGCTGAGACGTACCAGCTCTGGGCCATGATCGGTGGCCAGCCGATCTCACTCGGGCTCATGGGCAACTCGCCGGCGCAGGCCTCGTTCACGGTGAGCGGGAGCGCGACGGTCTCGGCATTGGCGGTGACCGTCGAGCCGGCTGGGGGGGTTGTGGCCCCGGACCGGCCGCCCGTGGCCACCGGCAAGGTGGTCGCCGCCTGAGCGGGTACGAGAGGCGGCTGCGCTGTTAGTTTGCTGCAATGACTGACGAGCCAGCGCGAACGCCGCGCCCCCTCGAGATCGTTGCCGGTGCCGAGCCCATCAAGCTGGGGTCCATCCTCGTCACCCTGGTCGAGCCGCGACGGGGCTACGAGGTCGCCTACAACCGCTGGTACGAGCGGGACCACTTCTACGCAGGCTGCATGATCGGGCCGTACAATTTTGCCGGCCGCAGGTTCGTCGCCACCACCGACCTGAAGGCCATGCGCGATCCCGATCCCTCGGCCATCACCGGCGAGCCTGCCCGCGGCTCCTATGTGGCCATCTACTACGTCCTCGACGGCTACCACGACCTGTGGAACCGCTGGGCCGTGCGCCAGGTCAACGCCTTGCACGCGGCCGGACGCATGTTCGAAGAGCGCGACCACGTCCACACGCTCTTGTACCGGTTCGCCTGGGAGGCCCGCCGTGACGTCGACGGCGTGCCGGTCGAGTTGTCGCTCGACCACCCCTACAAGGGGCTCGTCCTCATGTGGGTGGACCGAGCCGACGGCCTCAGTGCCGACGAGTTCACCGACTGGCTCCGCCAGGAGCACTTCCCGGGCCTGCTGCCGGGCACCGACGCGGGGCTGGTGGCCGGCTTCACGCCGCTGCCCCTGCTCATCGACGCGCCAGGCGACGTGCCCAAGCAGGAGACGGCGGACAACCGGACGCTCTTGTTGTGGTTCCTCGACGGCCATCCGTCGAGCTCGTGGGAGCCTGCCGTCGCCGAGAGCACCAAGCGGCTCGAGGCGTCCGGCAAGGCGACCGTTGTCGCCAGCCTGCCGTTCATCCCGACCGTGCCCGGCACCGACCTCTACGCCGATCAGCTCTGGAGTGACTGAGCGCGCAGCCGGCCGGCGGCCGTGCGAGGTCCGATGACGTCGTCCGCGCCTTCACGGCCCGCACCACCCGATGGCCGCCAGAAGCCTGCGTGGCGTGGCTGGATCCACCTGGTGGCCTTCGTCATCACCCTGGTCGTCGGGCCGTTCCTCATCGCCCGTGGCCCGACCACCGCCGACAAGGTCGCGCTCAGCATCTACGTGGTGTCGATCGCCGCGCTCTTCGGCATCAGCGCCGCGTTCCACCGGATCAACTGGTCGCCGCCGGCTCGGCGGAGGATGCGCAGGGCCGACCACACCACGATCTTCTTCGCCATCGCCGGCTCCTACACGGCGATTGCCGTGCTCGCCCTTCACGGTTGGGCCCGCACCCTCATCCTGTGCCTCGTCTGGGGAGGCGCGATCTTCGGCGTGGCGGTGCGCCAGCTCTGGCTCGACGCCCCGAAGTGGGCCATCGCCATTCCCTATGTCGTTGTCGGTTGGTCGGCCCTGGTCGTGGTGCCCCAACTCCTGGCCGGCCTCGGTGGGCTCGGCTTCGCGCTGCTGGTGCTCGGTGGGCTCTTCTACACCGTCGGCGCCCTCACGTATGCCCGCAAGCGTCCCGATCCGTGGCCGGCGACGTTCGGCTACCACGAGATCTTCCACGCCTGCACGGTGCTCGGCGCCGCCACACACTTCGTGGTCATCGCGTTCTTCGCACTGCCCTGAGCCCTTTCGTGCATCGCCGCTGCCCAGACACCCTCGGCGGGAGGACCCGGCGCCGTCGTGGCGACGGACGCCTCGGCCACCGTCTCGTCGCCCCCTCGATCCCGGCGAACGGCTACTGGTTGGTCGGCGGCGACGGCGGGGTCTTCGCCTTCGGGGCCACGTTCGAGGGATCGTGCCCGGACGTCGGCGAATGCTCGGGACCGACGGTGGCCGTCATCCCGACGCGGGCGGCGCGGGGTACTCGCTCATGACCGCCGCGGGCAACATCGCGCTCAATGCGCCGATCATCGCCGCCGCGGGCTGACCCGGCCGGCCCGGCCCTTCGGCGTGGCCCCGCTGCGCCGTTGGTGCGCCCGTAAGGTGATCGGCGTGGATCTCGACCTCGACCGCCCTCGTCGAACCCGTTGAGCAGCCTCGAGACCATCCGGCGGTTCGCCTTCGGGCGGGCGCTGTCGAGCAGCGAGGCCTCCTCCGAGCAGATCACCCCGGTCGAGGGGCTCTCGGCCCTGTCGCTCGACGCGCTCACCTCGGTGGCCTATGGCCCCGAGGCCATCCTCGTGGTCCTTGCCACGGCCGGGGCCTCCTCCCTCCACCTGATCCTCCCCATCACCGCGGCCATCGTGGTGCTGCTCGTGATCCTCGTCATCTCCTACCGGCAGGTGATCGACGCCTACCCCCACGGCGGGGGCGCGTACGCGGTGACACGCGACAACTTCGGTCCGCAGTGGTCCAAGCTCGCCGGAGCGGCCCTGATCGTCGACTACACGCTCACCGTCGCCGTCTCCATCGCGGCGGGCGTCGGCCAGCTGACCTCGACCTTCTCGGTGACCGCCCCTTACAGCGTCGCGATCTGCATCGGCATCCTGGCGGTGATCACCGCACTCAACCTGCGTGGGCTCGGCGAGGGGGCACGTGCATTCCTCTTGCCGACATTGGTGTTCATCGTGGGACTGCTGGCGATCATCGCCGTCGGCCTGGTGCACCCGCTCGGGACCGGGACGCCACTCACCGGGACCTCGCTCGTTGCCACCCATACGGTCGAAGCCGTGAGTGTGCTGCTGGTCTTGAAGGCATTCTCCGCCGGCTGCAGTGCGTTGACCGGGGTCGAAGCCATCGCCAACGGGGTGCCCCTGTTCCGCGAACCGAGGGTCAAGCGGGCCAAGCGGACCGAGCTGCTCTTAGGCCTGATCCTGGCCACGATGCTGCTCGGCCTGGCGGTGCTGAGCAACAAATTCCACATCCAGCCACGCACCAACCAGACCGTGCTGAGCCAGATCATGGTCGATGCCGTCGGACGCCATTGGGCCTATTACATCGTCTCGCTCACCATCACCTTGGTGCTGGCCCTCGCAGCGAACACCTCCTTCGGGGGCTTGCCGGTGCTGACGAGCCTGCTGGCACGCGACAACTACCTGCCCCACCTGTTCGGGGTGCGCGACAGCCGGCTGGTCTTCGGCAATGGGGTCGTCGTGCTCGCCGTTTCCTCCGGTGCCCTGCTGGTGGCCGTGGGCGGGAACACCAACACCCTCATCCCGCTGTTCGCCATCGGGGTGTTCGTCGGGTTCACGCTCTCCCAGAGCGGCCTCGTCGTGCACTGGCACCGGGTGCGTCCGCCGGGCTGGCTGCGCCGGGCGGCGATCAACGCGGTCGGCGCCGTGTTCACGGCCACCGCCACGATCATCTTCTTGTTCTCCAAGTTCTTGGAGGGCGCGTGGGTGGTCGTTGTCGCCATCCCGCTGCTCATCTTCTTGTTCACGCGCATCGAGACCTACTACCGGCGTGCCGGACGCGAGCTCGGGACCGGAGAGATCCCGCCCCGCCCCCACCGCAGTCCGACGCTGGTGGTCGTCCCGGTGCAGACCGTCTCGCGCCTGACTGCGCACGCGCTGTCCGAGGCCATGTCGCTCGGGGGCGAGGTGCTCGCCGTCACCGTCGTCTTCGACGGCGAGCTCGGGGGCCTCCCGAGCTACGAGGTCGAGCGTGCATGGGAGAGGTGGGATCCCGGGGTGCGCTTGCACGTCCTGCACACCCAGTACTCGTCGGTGGTCGACCCGATCGTGGCGTTCGTCGATGAGCTGCGCCAAAGGGACGACCGTCAGGTGGTCGTGCTCATCCCCGTGGTCATCCCCGACCACCTCCGACACCGGCTCTTGCACAACCAGATCGACCTTGCCCTTTCCTCGCACTTGCGCCAGTTCACCGATGTGGTGGTAGCGCGCGTCCCCATGGAGTTGCACCCCGACGAGGCGCCCGGGTCCGCGGACGCGGCCCGGGTGGCTCGTGACAACCCTGGTTGAGGCACCGTTGCCCTCCGCAGCCCCCGCTGCGCTGGCGCGGGGTGGTCCCTTGGTTACATTGTCAGCGGAGCGGGCCGACGGCGCGCCGGAGGGGGAGTGATGGCGGTCGTCGAATCGGCATGGGCGCAGCATCCCGGTTACCGGATCGACCTGGTCCCCTTTAAGGGCACGGCACGCATCTGGCACGGCGACCTCCTGCTCGCCGAGAGCGACGCTGCCATTCGGGTCCTCGAGACCGACCATGTCGAGCGCCTCTACCTCCCCGAGGCCGATGTGCGCCTCGGGCTGCTCGAACGCGTCGAGAGCCATACCGTCTGCCCGTTCAAAGGGGAGGCCGACTACTGGTCGCTTCCCGGCGACGCGCCCCTCGAGGATGTCGTGTGGACCTACGCCGAACCCTTTGGTGAGGTCGCGGGCCTGCGTGGCCTGCTCGGCGTGTACCACGAGAAGGTCCGCGTCGAGCTCGAAACCCGTTTCTCGGACGGCGTTGCCCTCAACCGCTTCCCCGTCTGGGGCGACCAGGACGACCTCGTGCGACTGCTCGACGCCCAAGAGCGCGGCCCGGGTCGTTTCGAGGCACCCGGGTACCACGAGCGCAGCCGCAACGTCGTCGAGGGCGGCCAGCTCCTCGGCCAGGCAATCGTGGCAGCCTCCAAGGCCGTCCCCTCACAGCGGGTGACGTCGGCGTCCATGACGTTCGCCAAGGTGGCGACGTTCGACGGTCCCATCGAGCTCAGCGTCGACGTGCTCCGCTCGGGACGGACGTTCTCGAGCGTCTCGGTCCGTGCCGAGCAGGACGGCGCCCTCGTCAGCCCCGGGCTCGTGCTCACGGCCGCCGACGCCCCCGACACCATCAACGGCGCGATCCCTATGCCCGAAGTGCCCGGGCCGTCGGGGTCCGAGCCCTTTGACATGGGGGTGAGCGGGCGCGACCTGCGGATCGTCGACGGCGCCTATGACCCGGATCCCGACCGGGTCGGGCCACCGGTCATCTACGCCTGGGTGCGTTTCCGGGACAGCCCCGACGAGGAGTGCCTGCGGCGAGCGCTCGTGGCCCAGGCGAGCACCCACTGGACCGTCGCGGCGGCGATGGCGCCGCACCGGGGAGTCGGCCAGGCCGACGCCCACGTGACGCTGTCGACGGGGATCGTCTCGGCGGCCATCGCGTTCCATGACGACGCGCCGCTCGACGAGTGGTTCCTCTACGCCAACTCGGCCGTCTGGTCCGGACGTGGCCTCGCGCAGGGCGAAGGCAAGGTCTTCAGCCATGACGGCACGCTCCTCGCGTCCTACATCGTCCAGGCGATGATCCGGGGGTTCTCGGCGCCGCCCGAGCAACTGGGCGCCGACCGAAGCATGGTCCTGTGAGGCGAGGGCCGGGAGTGCAGAGCGGAGTCACCTGGGAGTTCGCGCCCGACCCCGGACGCGGCGTGACGCGGGCAATGGGCGCAACGTCGACAGGGATGAGGTCCAATAAACTCGTCCATCGGCATCGCCGCCGTCGGGCCTTCGACCAGAGGGTGTCGCGTGTGGCCCCTTTGGGGATGCGCTAGCCCCGGATATGGGAGTGGACGAGGTGGAGACACCTGAAACGGAGGGTCCACGAGGGCGCCCCGGCGGCGAGGGCGCCCTCGGTGTCGCCTTCACCCCCCGGCTGGTGGACAGCGTCGTCGATGCGCTGGTCATCACCGACGCCACGGGGTTGATCCTCTACGCCAACGAGGCACTGGGCCGGCTCCTCGGCTACGACGTCGCCAAACTGTTCGGTACGCCGTTCGAGCTGCTGGTGCGAGAGGAGCGAAGGGAGGAGTTCGAGGAGCGTCGCGAGCAGTTCTTCGACGCCGAGCACACCGCCGGGATCGGCCCCGAGCGGATCCGGGCGCGCTGTGCCGACGGATCCGAGAAGCCCGTCGACATCGCGTTCTCTCTCGTCGACCCCGGCGACGGCCCGAAGCTCCTCATCGCGATCCTGTGGGACGTGAGCGACCGGCTCGACGCCGAGGCCTTCCGCCAGATCTCCCACGAGCTGCTCACCTTCTTGGCCGGGGCGACCGGCACGGTCAACGACGTGGTCCCCGAGCTGCTGGCCATCCTGGCTGCGGCCATGGGATTCGAGCTCGCCACGGCGTGGCGTTGGGACGACGACGCACAGCTGCTCCGATGCGAGCATGTCTGGCAGTCGCCCGACGCCGCCAGCCTCGGCATGGCCGGCGAGTCGCTGGGCATGACGGTGGCCTCGGGGGAGGGGCTGCCCGGGCTGGTGGTGAGTGGGGGCGAAGCGCTGTGGGTGCGCGAGCTGGCCGGGGCGGCCAGCTTCAAGCGACAGCCGACCATGCGCCGCGACGGGTTGCGCAGCGGTTTCGTCTTCCCCATCCGCACGCGCGGGCGGCTCTTCGGCGTGGTCGAGTTGTTCACCCGCTCAGACCTTCAACCGGACCCGCCCCTCGCGGCTGCGGTCTCGGACCTCGGGTCGCGGCTCGGGGAGTTCATCGAGCGGCTGATGCTCGAAGAGCAGCGCAACCGGCTGCTCGCGGAAGTGGAGCAGGCGCGCCGGCGCCAGGACTTCTTGCTGCGGGCGAACCGGGCGCTCGTGAGCGCCGTCGACTATCCCGACACGGTGCGCCGGCTGGCGAGCATCGCAGTGCCCACGCTCGGCGACGTCTGCCTCATCGACGTCACGAGCATCGACGACTCGGGGCTGGTGCGCATGGCCGCCCAGCACGCCGATCCTGCCCGCCAACCCCTGGTGGACAAGCTGTTGGGCCATCCGCCCGACCTCGGCAGCGAGCACCCGGCAGCCCGGGCGCTGCGCACCGGCGCCACCCAGTGGGGTCCGGCGATGCCCGAGGACTTCATGCGCTCGACCACGAAGGACGACGAGCACTTCGAAGTGACCCAGGACCTCGGGTTCGAGAGCTACCTCTCCGTCCCACTCCACTCGGCTGATCGCGTCCTCGGCTCGCTCACCGTGGTCTCCGCCGGTTCGGGACGCCAGCTCGGTGAGGCGGAGCGCTCGCTGGCCGAGGAGCTCGCCACCCAGGTCGCCTCAGTCGTCGACCGGGCCCGCAGCGCCGACGAGCAGCTCACCATCGCCCACACCCTCCAGCAGAGCCTCCTGCCCGAGCGGCTCGACACTGTCGAGGGGCTGGTTGCCGCGGCCCGCTACATCCCCGCGAGCCGCCTCGCCGAGGTCGGAGGGGACTTCTACGACCTCGTGGCCCTGCGTGACGGCAAGGTGGCGCTCGTGATCGGTGACGTGGAGGGCCACGACATGGTCGCGGCCACCTCCATGGGCCAGCTGCGAAGCGCCATCCGGGCCTACCTCCGCCTGACGGAGCGGCCCGGTGAGGTGCTCGAGATGCTCGACGACTTCGCAGCGGGCCAAGGAGGGCGGCTGGCGACGGTGGCGCTCGCCGTGGTCGACCTCTCGACCGGGCAGCTCGTGGTGGCCTCGGCCGGTCACCCGCCGCCGCTGCTCGTGAGCGGCGACGGGGATGTCGGGGTCGTCGCGCTGCGGGCGGGCGCGATGATCGGCGTCGGGGGGATCCGGTGCGTGGAGTCGACCAGTGCGCTCGAGCCGGGCGAGACGATCTTCTTCTACACCGATGGCCTGGTCGAGGACCGCGAAGGTGGCGCCGACGCACGACTGGACCGACTCGTCGAGGTGCTTGGTGCCGCACGGGGGTCCGACCTCGGCCGGCTTTGCGACACCGTGCTCGAGCTGGTGCTCGACGAGGTGGCAGAGGATGACCTGGCCGTGCTGGCCGCGAGCCGCCCGCTCGCAGTCGATCGCTGAGGGGACCCGCCGATCCCGTTCAACCGCCGCGAGACGGGAGCAGGCGGCATCGCTCCTCGAGGGAGCCGTAGGCGTACTCGCCGTAGGCGCCGAGGTACATCGCCCTCGTCCTCTCGGCCCACCGGAGCCCCTCTGGATGGGCGACCCGGTGCACCACCTGGAGGATCCCTGCGTCGAAGATCTGGTACTCGCACCACGCCCCGGGGAAGTCCTTGAGCGCCCCGACGTCGACGAAGGGGACACCGGCGACCTCGACGACATGGTTGCGGTGGGTATGGCCGGCGGCATAGGTCACGAGCCGTCGCCGGCGCTCGAAGACGTGAAGGAGCGCGTCGGTCGGGTCGGGGAGCAGGCTGAAGACGTCATCGCTGCGCGGCTCGTAGCGGGCGTCCCAGATGGGATGGTGGCCGAGGACGATGACCGGGCGGTCCGCCCGCTGGCCCAACTCGTCGAGCTGCTCGAGCTGGTCCGCACGAAGCGTCCCGTTGGTGTGGCCGGGACGGCACGTGTCGAGGAGGACCACCAGCGCCCCGGGGACCTGGACGACCTGGACGGGCTCGCTTGCGTAGTCCTGGTTCCGGTAGCAGTCGTGGTTCCCACGGACGTGCGTGAGCCGGTCGCCGAAGGCAGTGCCGTAGCAATCGAGGAAGGCGGCGTACTCCTCCGGGCGCCCGTCAGCGGTGAGATCGCCCTTCACCACGACGGCGGCAGGGTTCCGGGCGGCGATCTCCTCGACGGCCAGACGACTCATCATGGACGGATAGGGCTCGACGCCGGCGGGCACAGTGAAGATCGGCCCGGTGGCGGTCTCGCCGAGTCGCCCGCACTCGACCTCGCCGAAGTGGACGTCGTTCGTGGTGGCCACGCTGCAGAGGTACTCACCGGGCTTCGGGAGGGTGTGCACCTCGAGACCCTCGATGGTGTGCGTCGTGTCAGGGGCAAGTCCGGTGACGGAGAAGAGTTCGCCGTCCTCCAAGAGCTCAACCTCGTCGCACGACACGCTCACGAGTTCGACGCCCACGGCAGCGGAGCGTACCGCCCGGTCCCGAACCGATGTGCTGGCGTGGGCTCCGGGCGCGAACTGGGCCCGACGGCAGCGATGCACAAGCCTGTGGCACGAGGGCGCCGGGCAGGACCTGCTCAGAGTCGCCGGAGAACGGTGACGACCTTGCCATAGACGGTGACGTCGGCGGGATCGAACTCCATGGGTTCCATCGACGCGTTGGCGGGGGTGAGGATCACCTTCCCGCCACGTCGCCCGTAGCTCTTGACGGTGGCTTCGTCGTCGGGGATGCCTGCGACCACGACGTCGCCGAGTTCGGCCTCGGGCTGCTGGCGGACCACGACGAAATCCCCGTCGAAGATGCCGACGTCGATCATCGAGTCCCCTCGGACCCGCAACATGAAGGTGGACCCCGTCCCGGTGAACTGTTCGGGCAGGGGGAGGAGCTCTTCGACGTTCTCCTGCGCGAGGACGCCGGTACCGGCCGCGACGTCACCGACCAACGGGACGAAGCGCGTGGGGGCGGCGGCCATCGCGACCTGCGACGAAGGGTCGAAGCGAACCTGGATGGCGCGGGGCTTGGTGGGGTCGCGCTGGAGGTAGCCCTCACGTTGGAGCACGGCCAAATGGGTGTGGACGGTCGCCGAGGAGTTGAGGCCGACGGCCTCGCCGATCTCGCGCACCGAGGGGGGATAGCCACGCTCGCGCAGGCACTCGGCGATGAATTCGAGAATCTCGCGCCGCTTGCTGCTCAGAACCTCTGCCATCGTCGCTCCCTCCGCCGTCGGCGCCCGTGCAACACGAACACCCGTTTGCACGACAGCGTAGATCGGACGCAGTGCAATGGCAAACATCTGTTCGACCGAGGCCAATCCTCCCTGCTCGACGCCGTGCGGGTCGGGTGTCACACCCTCGTAGGAGAGTGACCGCATGGCCCCCAACATTATCGAACAGGTGTTCGACAAAGCAGTTGACACGAACGGGTGTTCGTGGTGAGATTGGCACATGACGAACAGGCGTTCGCTCCCTCGGCCACTTGTTTGCCGGACCCCTGGACCCATGGAGGCGCACTAATGGCGATAGCGATCGTTCCCGATGAAGAGCTCGAGCTGCCGTGGCCGAAGCCGGCGCTGCGGCTTGTCCGCGGCACGATGGAAGAGCGCGAGGCCAGGGTCTACGACCTTGAGCTCGAAGAGCTGACCGCCGACGGCTTGCGCCTGGCAGCACTGCCGGAGGACATCAGGTCCGCTGGCGCTCCGGGCGGAGTGTTGCGAGTGGCGGAAGAGGAGTGGTCGCCGCTGGCCGCACCGTCGCACCACCGCGCCGTGCACACGGCATCGACCCGGGTTCGGCGACGCCGGCTGGTGCTCGGTCTCGCCGTAGGAGCCGTCCTCGTGGCGTTGGCGCTTCCGAGCAGCGTCTTCGGTGCCGGACCGGCCCAGCCCACGGCCGCCTCCTTGGCCGGTGAAGCCGGCCACACCTATGTGGTCCAGCCTGGCGACACCTTGTGGGGCATCGCGCAGCGGTTGGCCCCGAAGGGGGATCCCCGACCGCTGGTCGACGAGATGGCCGCACAGATCGGCAGCGACACGGTCGCTCCCGGTGAACACCTGACGCTGCCGTAAGGGTCGCCCGATGCAAGCCGGCGAGATCGGGCCGGAGGTGCGGAGCGGTATGGTCGGCGGTGTGCGGTGTCCCTGGTGCTCTGTCGACGATGACCGCGTGGTCGATTCCCGGCTCGCCGATGAGGGGGTAGCGATCCGTCGGCGCAGGGAGTGTCTCGGCTGCGGCAGGCGTTTCACCACGTTCGAGCGGGTCGAGGAGCTCCCGCTGTGGGTGGTCAAGCGCTCCGGGGAACGGGAGCCCTTCGATCGGTCCAAGGTGGTCGAGGGTGTGCGCGCAGCGTGCAAGAACCGCCCGGTCAGCGAAGCACAGTTCGTTGACCTCGCACAGGCCGTCGAGGACACCCTCCGGGTGACGACGGCGGAACCGACGTCACAGCAGGTGGGACTGGCCGTGCTCGAGCAGCTGAAGGCGCTCGACGACGTGGCCTACGTCAGGTTCGCGAGCGTCTACAAGGGCTTCGAGGACCTCGGGGATTTTGAGCGGGAGATGGGCCTGTTGACCAAGACGACCGAGCCCAAGCGCAGATCCTGATCGAAGCCTGATGGCAGATCTCTTCGACGATGTCCCGGCTCGGGTACTGGCCGTCTACGCACATCCCGATGACGCCGACGTCGCCAGTGCTGGGACATTGGCCCGATGGGCGCGAGCGGGCAGCGAGGTGCACCTCGTCGTCTGCACGGACGGCGCACGCGGGACCAGCGACCCCGACACCGACACCGACACACTCGCGCTCGAGCGGGGCGACGAGGTGGCGGCGGCGAGCGCGCTGGTCGGCGTCGCCTCCGCCGAGAATCTGGGTTTCGGGGACGGTGATCTGGAGAACGACGTGCGTTTTCGTGCGCTACTGGTCGAGCGGATCCGTCGCCACCGACCCGATCTCGTGATGGGGCACGACCCCACGGCCGTGTTCTTCGGCGAGCACTACTTCAACCACCGGGATCACCGAAGCGCTGGTTGGGCGCTCCTCGACGCCGTCTCACCGGCAGCTGGGCTCCCGCACTACTTCCCTGCGGCCGGGTCGGCACACCAGGTGCCGCTCGTGTTCTTGTCGGGGACGCTCGAGCCCGACGTGTGGGTGCAGGTCGACGAGACCATCGACGTGAAAGTTGCGGCCGTCGACTGCCACAAGAGCCAGTTCGCGCATCGGGGAGGATGGGCGTCGGAGGCCATCCGCCTGCGCGCGGCGGACGAGGGCCGTGGAGCGGGCGTGGCGTACGCGGAGAGCTTCCGGCGGCTGCGCATGGCGGAGTGAGCCGGCGTGGTGCCTGTCTCCCCGGGTGATGCGCAAGGCCTCGGCCTTGAGCGGGCGATCCTCCACGTCGACATGGACGCCTTCTTCGCCGCCGTCGAAGTGCTCGACAACCCCGAGCTGGCCGGGCTGCCGGTCATCGTCGGCGGTACCGGTGGCAGGGGAGTGGTGGCGTCGTGCACCTACGAGGCACGCGCGTACGGCGTCCGATCGGCCATGCCTTCGGTGCGGGCCCGCCAGCTGTGCCCCGATGCGGTCTTCGTGGACGGCCACTACTCGCGCTACAGCGAGGTGAGCCAGTCCCTGCACCAGATCTTCCACGCCACCACCCCGCTCGTTGAGCCGATCGGGCTCGATGAGGCCTTCTTGGACGTGACCGGCGCGCGCCGGTTGCTCGGTTCGCCGCACGCGATCGCCGTCTCGCTGCGCGAACAGGTCCAGCGTGAGCTCGGCATCACCTGCTCGGTGGGCATCGGCCGCTCCAAGCTGATCGCCAAGCTCGCGTCGAAAAAGGCCAAGCCCCGCGCCGACCGGCGGGGGATGCAACCAGGCCCCGGCGTCCTGTTGATCGATGAAGAGGGCGAGGCCGCGTTCCTCGCCGCGCTGCCCATCGAGGCGCTGTGGGGGGTGGGACCGGCGACCGCGGCCCGGTTGCACGCGCTCGGCGTGCGCACGGTGGGCGAGCTCGCCGAAATGCCCGAGTCGACCCTGGTCTCGCGGCTCGGGCGGGCCGGCGGCACGCATCTGGCGGAGCTGGCCCGGGGCCACGATCCCCGCCCGGTCGAGCCTGACCGGGGGGCGAAGTCGATCGGGCACGAGGAGACCTTCCCGCTCGACCTCGACACCATGGGCGAGCTCCAGCACAAGCTGGTGCGCATGGCCGAGTCCGTCGCCCTCCACCTGCGGCAGGCATCGCTCGGGGGCAAGACGGTCACGGTCAAGGTGCGCTTCGGCGACTTCTCCACCATCACCCGCTCGCACACCCTTCCCACCGCCGTCGACACCGCCCCAGCGATCGGGGCTGTGGCCGGCGCACTCCTCGACGGCGTCGACGTGTCGCCGGGGGTCCGGCTCCTCGGGGTGAGTGTCGGAGGGCTCGCACCAGGGGACCCGGCCACCCAGCTCAGCTTCGACCTCGCCGCCGCGCCGGCAGCCGCCGAGAGCCAGGAGGACGCGGCCGCCATCCAGGAGTCCTGGCACGAGGTCACCGCAGCCATCGACGCCATCCGGCTGCGGTTCGGGCGCGCCGCGGTCGGGACGGCGGCGATGGTGGGCAACGACCGGCTCGAGGTGCCCACCCAGCGCCAGGCGCCCTGGGGGCCGAACGACGACGACGGCATCGGACGCGCCGCACCACCCGGCTGAGGCCTCAGGTGGGGGCTGCGGCTCCCCACCAGTGGAGCCAGCGCCCGTGGGCGTGGAGGTCCGCCAGGCGCCGACCGGGGCCGAGCGGGCGCCCGGGGCCGAGTTCGTGGAGCACGAGGGCGCTGGCGGCGCTGACGTGCTCGCCGCCGGGTGCGGGCGGCATGGGCAGCGCCGGCACTTCGAAGGGCTGCTCGGCGTAGAGCCACGAGAGCGGCCGGTGCGCGGCGATCGAGGTCACCTGCTCTGCCAGCTCCGTCTGTCGCCCGGCGCTCAGATAGGCGGCGACCCAGCTGTGGGTGATGCAGAGGTGCGCGGCTGGCGGCGCGCCGGCAGCGAGGTCGGCGACGCCGTCGACGAGGTCGCCCTCGACGAGCACGACCGGCAGAGCGCTCCGGGCGATCTCGATGGCCCCCCGGGTGCGCCGGAAGCGGTCGAGGTGGTCGGGCCACTGGCAGGCGAGGAGCCAGAGGGAGGCCTCCTCGTCGGCGACGCGGATCGGCTGGCGGTCGATGCCCGCACGCCAGGTGACCTCGGGTACCGCCAGGTCGCCGAGCGACCCGTGGCGGACCTCACAGTGGAGCTGGACCGCCGAGTCGGCCGCGCCGGCGTGTCCGGCGGCGCCGTAGTCATAGGCGTAGCGGTCGAAGAAGAGGTTGAGCCCGGCCGAGGTACCGAGGTCGCAGATGGCGAGGGTTTGTCCGTGCTCGGCCGCCAGATGGGCGAAGGCCGGGAGGAACGCGGCGCACCGGCCGACCTCGTTGGTCTGGGTCGCACGGGACGTGAGCAGCACGACGAGCTCCTCGCGGTGGGCACGGCAAAAGGATGCGAAGTGGGAGAAGATCCGCTGGGGGTCGGGCGCCTGCCCGAGGTGTTGCTCGTCGCGCCATTCGGCCACGGTGGGGTAGTAGGCGGCGAGCGGGTCGTCGACGCCCCCGAGCAGGAGGTAGTGGACCGAGGCGAGCAACAGGTTGGGGCGGCGCTGCCCGAGCGGTGCGACCTCGAGGAGCGCGCACACGGCTGCGTCGCGAGCCGCCCCCTCGCAGATCCGCTGGTAGAGAGGTCCGCCGTCGCGCCCGACGTAGCGGGCGAACAGCTCGAACATGGTCGAGGTGGCGATGTCGTCGTCGCCCGCCGCTGTGCTCACCGCCCTCCGGAGGCGGGATCACCACCGAGCGCCGCGCGCCAGGGCTCGCCGGCGACCGGCGGGGGCATCAGCGTCCCCTGGTGCGCGAGCTCGGCGGGCGGCGGCGGGCGCCGAGGGCCGGACCGGGCCTTTTTGGCTGGGCCATCCGTTCGAGGCGCGCCAGCAGGTGGTGTGGCGGGACGGAGCGCCGCGTCGCCCACGCCGTCCCGCGCGGCGGCGAGGGCGGGGACCGCCACTGGGTCGAGCGCGGGCAGCACGGCCAGCTCGCGGCCGATGAGTCGAACCTCGACCATCTGGCACATCGTGCGCATGGCGGCGAGCGGGTGCTGGCCGGTGGCCCGCAGGGCAGCACCGACGGTGGTCCCACCCGTGCCGACGGCGCTGAGGACCTGCCACTGGTCCGAGCGGATGCGGATCTCGGCTGCGTCGGTGGACGGCGCCATCCGCACGACGGTCCGAAGCGGCAACCGACCACACAGCGCGGCGAATTCGTCGACCATGGGTGCAAGCTCACCGAGGAGCGGGCCGAGGCCGACCCGGCTCGCAGCTGGGAGTGGGTATTCGGTCGCAAAGGCAGCGAACGAGCCCTGGTCGGCCACCGCCGCCCAGAAGAGATCGACGTCGAGGGCGCCGTCACCGGTCAGGCCCACGAGGTCGCCGTCGTCGATGAACAGCTCGAGGTGCGCCCCGGGCGCCTCGAGCGAGAGCACGGCGCGCTTCGTTCCGTGTCCGAGCAGCGCCAGTACGTCGAGGAGCCCGAACGTGACAAGGGACCCGGTGAGGATGGGGTACTCGGTCGGGGTCGGTGCGGTGAGCTCTGCCATGCCCGGTGCTGCCTCCGTGGTCGGCTGACGCGCCCGATGGTACCGGTCGGACCGACGCCGCCCGTGGACGCCCCGCACCGCCGTCTCGAGCGCATGGACGCAGCGGGCGTCGTGTACGGCGCCGACATCGAAGAGCCGTTCGACGCCGACATCCGGCCGGCCCGCGTGGCCCGCTACTCGAACCTCTGCGTCCTCGCCGTGCCGGGGGCGCCCGCATTCTTCGCCGAGCCGCGCTCACCGGAGAAGAGCCTGGGCGAGCTGGGTCTCGTCCACCCGCTCATCGAGCACGACGCCGGGCAGCCCTGCGCGCACCGCATGGGCACCGAGCGCTGGGCGCCGGGCGGCCTACTGGACGGTGACCGGGGTGCCGATGGGGGTCATCGGCCAGACCACCGCGGCGTTCGCCGGGGGCATCTCGACGCAGCCGTCGCTCTGGGGGAAGCCGTAGCTCGAGCGGACGAACCCGTGGAGCGCGTCACCACCGTTGAAGTAGCTCACCCACGGGATACCCGGGTCGCTGTATTTGGAGCCGTCGGGGTTGGTGCCGGTCATGGTGGTCACCTGGTAGCGCAGGAAGACGGGGAACGTCCCGCTTGCCGTCTCCGCGCCGGTCACGCCGGTGTTGGCGAGGCTGGTGTAGGCGACGACGCCGTTCTGGTACACGGTCGTGGTCTCCGGCAGGGTCTTGGCGACGAAGACGTAGTCCCACGGCGCGGGGTCCGTCGCGCCGGAAGCGGCGGCGGCCAACAGGGCCGTCCAGACCTGGGGCCCGGCGAGGCCGTCGGTGGTCATGTTGTGCTGGCTCTCGAAGGTCATGATGGCCGAACGGGTCAGGACATTGCTCGTCCCCGCCGTCCACAGCGCGGTGAGCGACGCCGGCTGGTTGGCCCAGCGCCACGCGAAGTTCCCCTGCTGGGGGTCGGCCGCCTGGGCGGCGGAGGTCGGCTGGGTGTTCGGGTTGAAGGTGACCGGCAGGTAGCCGAGCTCGGCGAGGAGCTCCTGGAGCCGCAGCGTCGAGCCGGGGGCCACGGTGAACGAGGTGGTGCTGCTCTGGGCCAGGTGCTGGCCCTGGTCGCTCACCAGGCCGGCCGGGCCGCCGGGCACGGTGAGTGTCTCTTGGACCCCGGGCGTGAGGGCCCCGGTGGCGACGAACTGCAACTGGTCCGCCGAGAGCGACATCCAACTGCCCGCCACGGCCGGGGTGAGGGTCGGCAGGGGCGAGTTGGCGGCGAGCGGCGCGGAGAGGTCGACCGCGAGCGTGGCGTCGGAGGCGACGTTGGCGGCCCCGCTGGCGGGGGAGGTGGCGACGACCGCCAGGGGCACGACTTTGGTGGGCGCAGTGGTCGCCGCAGCGCTGTTGGCGTGGGGGCGGCTCAAGAAGATCGCAGCCCCTCCACCGACGGCCAGGAGCACGACGGCGAGGCCGAGGAGGAGCCAGTTACGGCCGCGCCGCGAACGGCCGGGTCGAACGTGTGCCGGGGTCGAGGACATTTGAACCAAAATCTACCAGTTCGCCGCCTCGGCGAATCAGCAATGCTCAGTGATTTCTTGGGTGTTGGCCGCTGCATGGCCACCGGGCGGCCGGTGGCGGGGGCTCAGGCCCCGATGCTCTCGGCGATGGAGGCGACCACGGCATCGAGGAGGACGGGGTCGTCGATCTTCTCGCCGTGCGCATCGCGCACGTAGAAGGCGTCAACCACCTCGTTGCCGAGGGTCGAGACCCGGGCCGAGACGACGTCGAGTTTCAGGTCGAAGAGGATCCTGGTGACCCGGTGGAGCAACCCCACCTCGTCGAGGGCCCGCAGCTCGATCACCGTCGAGGTGTGCGACGCCCCCACGTCGGCACGGACACGCGGCGCCAGTGGGCGCGCCGAGGAGGGGCGACGGGTGCCGGCGTAGGCCTGTGCCTTGGCGGCCAGGCGCTCGGAGAGCTCGAGGCGGTGGTCGAAGACGGCCTCGAGGTCGGCTCGGAGCAAAGCCGAGTCGGGCCACGAGCCCGGCCCCACCTCGACCGTGAAGATCTCGAGGGCGACGCCTTCGTCGCCCGAGACGTCGGCACTTCGCACGTCGAGGCCGTGGAGGGCGAGGATGCCGGCCACCGCCGAGAGCAGGCCCGTCCGGTCGGGGGCTGCGACCGCCACGCGCGGCGGGTCGAGCACCACGATGGGGCGCCCGTTCTCTCGCACCTCGGCCATCATCAGCTTGTGGGGCTCGGTCAGCCAGCTCGGACCGGCACTGGTGGGTTGGCCGTCCAGGTAGGCGCCCGTGCGCGCGACCAGCTCCCGCACCAGCCCGGCCTTCCACTGGCCCCACGCGGCCGGGCCGGTGGCCAGGCTGTCGGCTTCGGTGAGGGCGCCGAGCAGCTCCAAGGTGCCCCGGTCCGAGACGGCCTCGGCCACCCGTTCGATGGTCGCCGGGTCGTCGAGGTCGCGCCGTGTCGCCGTGTCGGGGAGGAGGAGGTGCAGCGCCACGAGCTGGGTCAAGGTGGCGACGTCGCCGGGCGGGAACCCCATGCGCGTGGCGATCCCGCGCATCAAGGCGATGCCGACCTCGGTGTGGTCCCCCGGGTAGCCCTTCCCGATGTCGTGGAGCAGGGCACCGACCAGGAGGAGATCGGGGCGGTCCACGCGCCCGACCAGCTCTGACGCATTGGCTGCTGCCTCGAGCAGGTGACGGTCGACGGTGAAGCGGTGGTACGCGTTGCGCTGGGGCCGGTTGCGCACGTGGGCCCACTCGGGGAGCACCCGCGCCATGAGGCCCCGCTGGTCGAGCGCCTCGCAGGCACGGATGGCCGGGGCACCCGCCAACAGGACGCGGACCAGTGCCTCGCGCGCTTCGGTCGGCCACGGGTCGGGGAAGGGGGGCATGGTGTCGGCCAGCCGGTGCAGCGCACCCGTCGAGATCGGCAGGTCGCGCTCGGCGGCCACGGCGGCGAGGCGCAGCGGCAAGGAGGGGTCGTCGGTGACGGCTGCACTGGGGGTCAGTGCCACCTCCCCTCGAACGACGGCGATGCCCGGCTCGACATCGCCTTCCGAGGCGCCGCCCGAGTCAGTGTCGGGCGTCTTCGGCCGGGCCCTGAAGAGGGACCTGCTGCGCCGATGCACCCGAGGCTGCCAGAGGTGGCGCCGACGCCAGGCGTCGTCGGTGAGCCACGAGATGCTGCGGCCCGCCTCGGCGACGTGGGCCATCAGCTCATCGGCGGAGCCGAAGCCGAGCACCGAGGCGACGTGGTCCTGCTCTTGGAGCAGGAGCCGGTCGAGCGCCCTCCCTGCCCGCCGGTGCAGCTCGACGCGCACATCGGTCAGCAGCTCGGCTGCCGGTTGGAGGGACGAGAGGTCGACGTAGTCGTCGAGGAGCGGGAAACCGGCTGCGATGGCGTTCAAGACGTTGACGTCGCGAAGGCCCCCGTGACTCTCCTTCAGGTCGGGCTCGAGGAGGAAGGCGACGTCGCCCTGGTTGACGTGACGTTCGTGCATCTGCTCGGCGAGGGTGTCGAGCCACTCCGCGCCCTCGGCCCGCCAGAGGTCGATGGCATCGCCGATGATGGGCTCGGCGACCTTGTGCTCACCCCAGATGACCCTGGCGTCGAGGAGCCCGAGGGCGACGCGCAGGTCGCCAGATGCTGCTTCGAGCACCTCCTTCGGCCGGCGAACGCTGTGGTCGAGATGCACCCCCTGGTCCCACACCGGGTACCAGATGGCATCGGCCACCTTGGCCACGTCGCCGCGGCCGGTGTGGACCAGCACGACGTCGAGGTCGCTGAAGGGGCAGAGCTCGCCGCGTCCGTAGCCGCCGACGGCGAGGAGGGCGAGGTGGTTCGGGTGGCCTCCCGCAACCGCCCGCTCGGCGATCGCCGAGAGCCAGACGTCGGCCTCGTGCGCGTAGGCCCTGCAGAAAGCCAGGCCCTTTAAGTCCGGATCGTCGAGCAATGTCTGACGCCGGTCACGCAGTGACGGCACATCGCCCATTCGGGGAACGTAGCATCGGAGGTGCAGACGGCCGTTGACCGTCGCCGAGGAGGTCCCATGACCGAGGTTGAGAAGCGCAAGGGGTTCGGGCTGCGGGTCGTCGACGGTGTCGCGCTGGTGGCTGTCGGGGTCGTGGCGGTCGTCCTCGCCTTCTGGGTGCTGTCCTTCGTCGCCGGGTTCCTGTGGGGCGTCATCAAGCTGGTCCTCGTGATCGCCGTCGTCGTCGCAGCCCTGTGGTGGCTGCTCGGGCGCTCGAAGTCCTGAGCCGTCTTCCCGGGCGCCGTTGGCCGGGCGCAGCGAGGTTTTGCTAGCGCGACGCGGTGAGCTCGGCGAAGAACTCGAGGTGTTCGTCGACCATGCGCTTGGTCGAGAAGTAGCCCTCGACGGCGGCCCGGCAGTCGGCCCGGTTGATGGTGTGCACGTTCTCCAAGGCGCTGACCATCTCGGCCTCGTCCTGGCAGATGAACCCGGTGCGGCCGTTGTCGACCACCTCGGGGGCCGCTCCCTCGGGGAACGCGAGCACCGGCGTCCCCGATGCCAGTGCCTCGAGCATCACGAGGCCGAAGGGCTCGTTCCAGCGGATCGGGAAGAGGAGGGCGCTCGCCCCACGCAGGAGCTCCAGCTTCATCTCGTGGGGGACTTCGCCCAAGAAGACGGCGTCGGGGCCGAGGAGGGGCTCGACCATCTCGGTGAAGTAACGGACCTCGACCGCCTCGCGCATCTTGGCGGCCATCAGGATGCGCATCCCGGCCTTGCGGGCGACCTCGATGGCACGGTGGGCGCCCTTGTCGTCGGTCATCCGGCCGAGGAAGAGGCAGTAGGGGCCGTCGTCGTCGCCCAGGCCGTCGCCGACCTCGAAGTTGCGCGCGTCGATGCCGTGGTGGATGACCCGGGCAATCTCGACCTCAGGGGCGGCCCGTCGCTGGGTCTCGGAGATGGCAAGAACTGGGACCTTGCCGGCCAGCTCGGAGTAGAGGGCGATGAGGTCCTCGTTGAGGGGCCCGTGCACGGTCGTGACCACCGGCGGGAGATCGCTGCGGGCGGCAGCCAGGAGCGGCCCGGCCAAGGTGTGGTCGTGGATCACATCGCAGTCGGCGAGGGCGTGGTAGGCGCCGATGACGTGGCGGAGCTCGGGGACGGCTGCCCCGATCCGGGCGCCCTCGGCCTCTTCGAGCACGAAGAGCTTTGGCACCGGGCACGTGGAGTCGCCCGTCGTAAAGAGGGTCACGTCATGGCCGGCGTCGGCGAAGCCCCGGGCCAACTCGTCGACTACCAGCTCGATGCCGCCGTAGAGCGGCGGGGGGACGGGAGTCCACGGCGGGGCGATCAGACCAATATGCACGCCACGATTCAAGCACTCAGCTCGACGGCCGTCCTGCCGGCTGTCTGCGGCCTGTCCCGCTCGGGCCCGGCGCATCGATCCGGCGCCGAGGGCCCGGCGGGGGACCAGGTAGGCTCCCTTGTCCTGGCGGCGTGGCCGAGTGGTTTAGGCAGGGGCCTGCAAAGCCCCGTACCCCGGTTCGAATCCGGGCGCCGCCTCCAGAGAATGCCGCACAGTCGAGCAGCCAGTGCACAACGGTGCTCGCGTTGATTTTGGCCGGCACTCTTGACGGCTTCGGAGTCTGAGGCGCTCGGCGTCGCCCGCCGTCAGTCGCTCTCGTCCTCCCCGGACGCCTGCTCTTCCACCGGCGCTGCTGGTGCGGTCCTCACGACCATGCCGACGCTGGCGGCGCTGGCGAGCACGGTCCCGAGCACGACAAGTCGTGTGAGCGGCGTCGGCAGGCGACGACCGGTCAGGCCGTCGACCGAATAGCGGCCCGGCCCCGCGACGGCGAGCGCGAGCGCCGCCGCCAGGTTGGTCAGCGGCAGCTCGTAGCCCTGCTTCATCGCGAAGGGGCCGTTCGCCCGGTGCGTCGAGCTCGCCACCGCCATGGTGCCGGCGATGATGATGGGGCCGAGGGGGTCGGCGACCCCCGCCATGGTGAGCACGCCGCCGCCGAGCTCGGACAGCCCGGCGAGCGTCGCCGTGGCCCGGCCGGGCCGGAGTCCCAGGTTGTGGAACGCTGCCGCCACCGGTTCGATGCCCGGCCCGTCAAAGGAGCCGAAGAGCTTCTGCGCGCCATGTGCGGCGAGGTAGCCCCCGAGCACGACGCGTCCGGCCAAGAGGGCGAGATCGCGGCCGCCGGTCATCGCACGCACGCCGACACGCTGCCGGGCGTGTTCGAGATGGGGACTGACGTGTCGGGCAAAGAGAGCATGGACGGGGACCTTTCGTTGGGAGGATCGGCGCCCACGAGTGCGGGCGAGGATCTGGCCAGGTTACGAGTCCCGGGCCCGCCGGGGTAGACCGCACCGCGGGGGAAGCCGATTCTGTCGGCATCTCCCGGTATCAGCGGAGGAATCGTGCGAGGTTCGCCGCATGGCCGCGTCGTTGATGTGGAGCGCACGCTCCGCTTTGTTGTAGAGTGAAACGGAACGGAGACTCCGCTTGGCTCACCTGGAGGTTCGCGTGGCAGCAGGAGAGGTACGTACCCACTACCGAGTGACGTTCGCGGTCCTTGCCGGCGCGGTCGCTGCCTATGCGCTGCTCCAGTCGCTCGTGATACCGGTGCTGCCGACCATCCAGTCCGGCCTCCACACGACGCAGAACTCCGTGACGTGGGTGCTCACGGCCTATCTGCTCTCGGCGTCGATCTTCACGCCGATCATGGGGCGCCTCGGGGACATGTTCGGCAAGAAGCGGCTGCTGGTCGTGGCGCTCGTTGCCTTGACCGTCGGCTCCGTGCTCGCCGCCCTTGCCGGATCGATCATGGTCATGATCGTGGCTCGCGTCATCCAAGGTGTCGGCGGCGGCGTCTTACCCCTCTCCTTCGGGATCATCCGCGACGAGTTCCCCTCCGAGAAGGTCGGCGGGGCCGTCGGCGTCATCGCCGCCCTGGCGGCGGCGGGTGCGGGCCTCGGCATCGTCTTGGCCGGGCCGATCGTCAAGGCCCTCAACTACCACTGGCTGTTCTGGATACCTGCACTCGCGCTCGCCGCCGTCGGGCTCTTGGCGGTCGTCGTCGTGCCCGAGTCCGCGGTGCGCACCCCGGGCAGGATCAGCTGGCCCGGCACCATCTTGTTGTCCGGCTGGCTCGTCGCCCTCATCCTCGGGATCAGCGAGGCGCCGACGTGGGGGTGGGGGTCGGCCGCCGTTGTGGGCCTGATCGCCTTGGCCGCGGTGCTGTGCGTCGCGTGGGTCGTCGTCGAGTCGCGCTCGACGCATCCTTTGATCGACATGAAGATGATGCGCCTCAAGGCGGTGTGGACGACCAACCTCGTCGCCCTCCTCCTCGGGGTCGGCATGTACGCATCGTTCGCCTTCTTGCCCGAATTCCTCCAGACTCCGACGTCTGCGGGTTACGGCTTCGGTGTGAGCATCACCGTCTCGGGCCTGATCCTCCTTCCGGCCAGCATCGCCATGTTCGGTTTCGGTGTGGCATCAGGGCCGTTCTCCAAGCGCTACGGGACCAAGGCGGTCCTCGTCGCCGGGACGGTAATCGGCGTCATGAACTTCTTGCTTCTCACCGTTGCCCACGCCGCCATCTGGCAGATCATCATCGCCATGTTCATCCAAGGCACTGGGTTCGGCCTGGCGTTCGCCGCGATGTCGAGCCTCGTCGTGGCCGCCGTCCCGTCCGAGCAGACGGGCGTCGCCAGCGGTATGAACGCGAACATCCGCACGATCGGCGGCGCGATCGGCGCGGCGGTGATGAGCAGCATCGTGACGGCCGGCGTGCACCATGGCAGCCTTCCCGCCGAATCGGGGTACACCCGCGGCTTCGCCTTGCTCACCGTGGCCGCAGCCGGCGCGGCGATCGCCGCCACGCTCGTCCCGTCGACACTCCGTGCGCGCTCGGCCTCCTCGAAGGACACGATGCCCCATGCCGAGCTCGGGCTGCTCGCCGGTGGCACCCTGGCGGGTGATCAGTCTGAGTGAGGTGAGGCCGCTGGCCGATCCTGAAGTTGCGCGACCCCTCCGCAAGGATGCGGCCCGGAACCGCAAGCGCCTCCTGGCCGCCGCCGGTGACGTGTTCGACGCGCAGGGCCTCGATGCCAGTGTCGCCGATGTCGCGCGTGCCGCGGGCGTCGGTATGGGGACGCTGTATCGCCGCTTCCCGACCAAAGAGGCGTTGATCGACGCCCTGGTCCACGAGGTCCTCGAGGCCACGATCGAGATGGCACGTGAGTCGGCGAACCGGGCAGACGGCACCGGACTCGAGGACTTCTTGCGCAAATCAAGTGCGTTCCAGGCGGCACACCCTGGTTGCCTGCCCAAGCTGTGGAACACCGACCACGACATGGTCAAGACCGCACGATCTCTCATCGGCGAGCTCCTCGCTGACGCACAGCGCCAGCACAAGGTGCGCCACGACCTCACCGGCACCGACGTCACCTTGCTGATGTGGTCCGTGCGGGGCATCGTGGAATCGACCCGCAGCGTCGCGCCGACGGCATGGCAGCGGCACCTCGACGTGCTGCTCGCCGGCATCCGCCCGTCCTCGGAGGACCTGGCGCACCGGCCGGTCACCCGCAAGCAGTTGGACGCCATCCTCGAACACGGCTGACTGGGCTCGGGAACTCGCCCGGCGGACTCCCATTCGCGCCGGTTTCCTCCCTACAATCCGAGCGTCCAGCGCGTGAAGGCACGCGCAGGCGGTCCTCGGGGGCAGAGAGGTGCGAAGCGATGGGGCCAGATCCGAGGCGTCTGCGGCAGGTCATCGAGCTCCCCGACGGCCGGACCCTCGGTTTTGCCGAGTACGGACCTCCTTCTGGCGTGCCGGTGTTCCTCTTCCACGGCCTGCCCGGCTCGCGGCTGGCGGTCCAAGAACTCTGGGACGAGGACCCACGCTTCGCCCGGGTGATCGCCCCTGACCGGCCGGGCGTGGGCCTCTCCGCGTTCCAGGCCGGCCGCCGGCTCACCGACTGGGCGGCGGACGTCGCCCACCTCGCCGATTCGCTTGGTATTGATCGCTTCGCCGTCGCCGGGTTCTCGGCGGGCGGCCCGCATGCACTGGTTGCCGCCCACGGGTTGGGCGCGCGTGTCGTCGGGGTCGGGATCATCGCCGGGGCCGGGCCGCCCAACCCCGGCACCCTGCGGGGCCTCCGACCGACGATGCGCATCCGACACACTGTCGTGCAGCGAGTCCCGACACTCGCCCGCGCCCTCGCCGAGCGCGACGCCTGGCGGACTCGGCGGCACCCGGTGCGGCTCCTCGAGCGGGCCGCCGCCTCGAGCGGCCTCCCGGCCGGCGACCGTGCTGCACTGTCGAGCCCCCGCCGACGCGACCTCGAGGCGCGGGTCGCACCGGAGGCGTTCCGCCAAGGTGGCCGGGGAGTTGCGCAGGAGTCGAGCATGCTGGCACGGCCCTGGGGATTCGATCCCGCGGCGGTGCGTGTGCCGGTGCACTTCTGGCACGGGCGAGAGGATGTGAACGTGCCGGTCACGGCGGCCGAAGGACTCGCCGGCCGCATCGCCACATCCACGCTGACGGTTCTCCCCGACGAGGGCCACCTCATCGTCCCGCGGCACTGGGACGAGATACTGGCCGCACTCGTGTCCTTCGGTTCGAGCGAGGGGCCGCGCCGAGAAATGGCGCCATAGCCTGGGCGCGTGCTGTCGGTCGATGGCGTCACCCGAGTCGACTTCGGCTACTTCGAGCGACCGGGCGAAGAGACCGGGACCGGGCAACCACGCGTCGAGTCTGTGCTCGGCTACTGGTGCGCCGCGCAGGGCGCTGGCTCCTGTTCGACACCGGCATGGGCGCAGGCCACGAGGACCTCGATGCCCACTACCGGCCGGTGCACAGGCCCCTCGTCGACGCGCTCGGCGCCGTCGGCGCAGCACTCGACGAGGTTGGCCGGGTCGCGAACTGCCACNNACGGCCGGTGTCCACCCAGGCTGACGAGCTCGAGACCGATCGAGAGGGCGACTGCACGCTTGCCGAGCTCGTTGCCGGCGACCTCGAGTACGAGCCGATCAGCGGCGAGGCGGCGCTGTGTGAGGGCGTCTTCTTGGTCCCGGCGCCCGGACACGTGGCCGGTCACCAGTCACTCGTCGTCCGCTGCCGCGGCGCCGGGCAGTTGTACGACGCTGCGACCTCGTTCGACGCCGACATGCTCGCCGCGACGGCCTGCTGTCGTTTCCCGGCTGGATGGACAGACTCGCGGCCTTTGAGCCGCGGGTCCTCTTCGCGCATGACCTCTCTGTGTGGGAGCCTGCCGGCGGCCGCACGGGCGGCTGCGCAGGATCGGCACCCCGCTCCGCCTCAGCCGGCGGTTGCGCCCCAGGGCGTGATCGGGTTCGCCCCGAAGAAGTCGGCGTCGCCGAAGGTGAAGATCCCCCCGTCCGAGCCGACCAGCCAATAGCCGTTCCCCGTCGAGGTGACGGCCATGCCGGCGACCTGTGCGTTGAGTGGCTTGGCGCCCATCGAGCCCTCGAAGGGCACGCCGCCGAAGGTGAACACCCCGCCGTCGGCACCCACCAGCCAGTAGCCCCCATGGGGGCCGGCGGCGATCCCGATGATGCGCGCGTTGAGAGCGACGCTCCCGAGCGACCCCGCGAAGGCAGCATCGCCGAAGGTGAACACCCCGCCGTCAGCGCCGACGAGCCAGTAGCCGTGCCCGCTCGGGGTGGGCGCCAGGCCGACGATCGGGGCGTTCAGCGCGGTCCCTCCGAGGGACATATAGAACTGGGCATCACCGAAGGCGAAGACCCCGCCGTCGGCGCCGACGAGCCAGTAGCCATGCCCGCTCGGCGTGGGCGCCATGCCGACGATCGGGGCGTTCAGGTGCACCCCGCCGAGGGAGCCGTAGAACACCGCGGCGCCGTACGAGAACACGCCCCCGTCGGCGGCGACCACCCACGAGCCGTTGGCGCCGGGGACGTTCACGATGCCCACCACCGGTGCGAAGGACTCTGCCTGGTAGGTGCCATAGCCCGGGGCGTTGCCGGCCGAGGTGATGTTGCCGACCTGATCGATCGTGTAGTAGCCGCCGTTGTTCGCCGTCGGGGCGATGGCGACGATGCTGAGGAGTGGGGCGTTCTGAGGCCTGAGCGACGAATGGGTCGCCCCCGGTGGGCCGCAGCTCTGCGGCACTCCGATCGCGGCGGCCGTCGACTGTCCTGCGGCCGTCACGGTGAGCGAGCCGGGAAGGGCCGGGTCGGCGCAGTGGAGGCCGGCCCAGCCGACCACCAGCACAGGCGGCAGGCGCCCGGCCACGAACGAGACGCTCTCGGTGGCGTGCAGCGGGTTGTTGTCGATGTTCGTGTACGAGCCCCCGGCGTTGGGGGCGATGGCGGCGGTGAAGGAAACCGAAACGGTGCACTGTTGCGCCGGATTGGCCGGGTTGAGGACGAACGAGAAGTACTCCGTGCCGGCAGCGCCGAGGACGCCGTTGGGCCCGAACGTGTAGCCGCAGCCGCTCACCGGGGGCAGGAGCGCCCCGCTCGGGGGCGACCCGACGAGCCAGACGGGCAGCACCATGAAGGCTGCGAGGGCCGCCAGTGCGAGCGCACGGCGAACGGTCGAATGGGTGTGCCGCACGCCCCACCTCCTGCTTCCCGGGCCCCGGCCGCTTGTGAGGCCCGAGCCCCTGCAGGCCACCCTACGCCGACGTCCGCGCCATCGCCGGGTGCGCCGCAAGAGGCAGCTGGGCGTCCCCTTCGACCGGGCGGTCAGCGGGTGCTGACAGGCCATAGGTCTAGCGTGCGGGACGTGCGAGTTGACGCGTTGTTCCGCTATCCGGTCAAGTCGCTCCAGGGCGAGCCCCGCACCGCGCTGGACGCCAAGCATGACGGCATCGGCGGTGACCGTCGCTTCGGCGTCCTCGACGAATCGTCGGGCACCGTCATCTCCGCCAAGCGCGAAGGTCGCCTCCTCTTCGCCTCGGCGCGCCTCGACGAGGGGGTGCCGACAGTGCTGGTGCCCGGCGCCGGCGAGTTCGAGCCCGGAGTGGCGTTGAATGATGCACTGAGTGAGTGGCTGGGGCGCTCCGTGCATCTGGTCAGTGCCGACCGTCACGGCCCGGGAACCTTCGAGTGCCCGATCGACTTCGAGTCTGATGATTCCGAGCCCGTGCGCTGGGAGGGACCCGACTACTCGTTCGTCGACTCCTCACAGGTGCACGTGCTCACGACCTCGAGTGTGCACATGCTCGAAGGTGAGCGGCCCGATCTCGATTGGTCGCTGCAGCGCTTCCGCCCGAACATCGTGATCGAGGCGCCCGACCGGGGCCCGCTCGAGATGGGATGGATCGGTCGTCAGGTGCGGATCGGCTCCGCCGTCCTCGAGGTCGACAAACCCTGCAGCCGCTGCGTGATGACCACGCGGCCGCAACCCGGCGGGCGGGAGCGCCAGCTCGACATCTTGCGGCACGTGAGCACGAACCACGAGTCGAGCGTCGGTGTCCTCGCCCACGTCGTCGTGCCCGGCACCATCCGGACCGGCGACTCACCCGAACTCTGACGGGCTCGGGGCTCGGGGCTCAGCTTGAGGACTCGAGCACGTCGTCGTAGGCGTGCTCGAGGTCGACTCGCACCAGGCCCGCAACAAACCGCGGCAGGTCCTCTGCGGCGACGAGCGAGGCGATTGCACGGGGTTGTGAGCCGAGACCCAGGCGTTGGGCGGCCTTGCGCGCCCGCTCGTCCACAAAGGGGCTGAGCTCGCCCCAGACGCCTTGGACCTCGCGAAAGAAGATGTCGACGCCCACGTCGCCGATCCCCTTGAACTCCTTCAGCAGGGCCCGCTCGGCGGGCTGCTCGCGCCCGGCCTCCTCCCGAAGCTTTCGCAGGTCCCCCTTCCACCGGTCGAGGAGCAGGCGGCTCGAGTCCTCGAGCATGCGGGCGGTTCGCTCGTCGAAGCGGGCGTAGCCCGACTCGTTGAGTGTCCTGGCCCGGTCGGCCCATGTGCTGTCCACCATTTTGCGCGCCGTCGTCCAGCCCGCCACGGTCAAGGCGCGTGCGCCGCGCACGGCCAGCTCGTTGCTGATCCTGGCGCTCAGCAGCATCGAGAGGCAGAGCAGTCGGAACAAGGGGGAGGGCGCGTCGCGCACCGTGAAGCCGGTCTCACTTGCCCACGTGGTGCCGAAGCGATCGAGGACACGGGCGGCCATTTCCTCCTTGCGCGTTGCTCGACGGCGCGTCGTGGTTGTCATTCGTCAGCCTCCCTTGGTCGAGACGGAACCGTCGGTTCGGGGCGGGCCCGGCGCCACATCGTGCCCACTCGGTCCGAGGAGGCGTTGAACCATCGACAATCTCGGCCCGTCAGCATGGCTCGGTTCGGCGCCGGGCCTCGGCGCTGCTCGACGGTCATTGGTTCCCCGCTGTCGCACCATTTCGCGCTACCCGCAAATCGCTGCCGTCACGCCCCTCGGTGCCGCCGCGGTACTGGATGATCCGCGACTTTGATACACCCCCATGGAATGCTCCCGTCATGCTTGGAGACGCCCGATGGGCAGACTGCGAACTTCTCGGCTTCGACCTCGAGACGACCGGCGTCGACCGCTTCAGTGACGTCGCCGTCTCGTTTGCGCTCGTGACGGTCGAGCGCGGCGTCGTCACGGGAACCGAGGCTCACCTGGTGGACCCCGGAAGGGAGATCCCTTCTGGCGCCACCGCCGTGCACGGGATCTCGACCGAGCGAGCCCGCGACGAGGGCATGCCCCTCGACGACGCCGTCGAGGTGCTGGCCGATGCGCTGATCAGAGCGTCACGCCGTGGCGTGCCGGTCGCCGGCATCAAGCTCGACTACGACCTCACCATCCTCGACGTGCAGTGTCGGCGCCTCGACGGTCGAGGACTCGGCGAGCGAGGCTGGGCCGGCAACGTGCTCGACGCGCTCGTCATCGACCGGCGATTCGACAAGTACCGCAAGGGTCGCAGGACCCTCGGCCACCTCTGCGGCCATTACGGCGTCGACATCCGGTCCGCACACGATGCAGCGGCCGACGCGGAGGCCTCGATCGGCGTCCTCTTGGCGATGAGCGAGAAGTTCCCCGAGCTGCGCGGCACCGACGTGGGGGAGTTGCACCTCTCCCAGGTCGAGTGGCACCGCGAGTGGGCGGCGTCGTTCGACGAGTGGCGTCGGCGCCAGGGGAGCGAGCCGCTCGATCCTCGCGACTACATCTGGCCCCTCTGCGAGCCCGCTCTCGTCTGAACGAGCACCACCGCGATGGCGCGAGGATGGAGCCGTGCGCGCATGGCAGGTCGTCGAACCCGGACCCATCGACTCGGGACCGCTCAGGCTCGTTGATCTCGAGCCGCCCGAACCCGGCCCGGGCGAGGTTCGCCTATCGGTGTCGGTCTGCGGAGTCTGCCGGACGGACCTTCACGTCGCCGAGGGCGATCTCGATGTGCATCGCCCCCACGTGGTCCCGGGCCACCAGGTCGTTGGCACAGTGGGCAAGCTCGGGTCCGGAGCGAGCCGGTTCGCGGTCGGTGACCGCGTGGGCATCGCCTGGCTGGCGTCGACGTGCGGGCGGTGTCGCTTCTGTCGAAGCGGGCGCGAGAATCTGTGTCCGTACGCGACATTCACCGGCTGGGACCGAGACGGTGGCTACGCCGAGGCTGCGGTGGTCGACGAGCGATACGCCTACGCGCTGCCCGATGCGCTCAGTGATGAGCAGGCGGCGCCGCTTCTGTGCGCGGGCATCATTGGCTACCGCGCCCTGCGGCTGACCGAGCTCCCCCATGGTGGGCGCCTCGGCCTCTACGGGTTCGGGAGCTCGGCCCACCTGAGCGCCCAGATCGCATTGGCCGAGGGTGCGGAGATCTACGTTCCGACGCGCTCGGCGGCAGCGAGAGATCTCGCACGGGACCTCGGTGCGGTCTGGGTCGGAGGAGCGGACGAGCAGCCGCCCGAGAAGCTCGACGCCGCCATCTTGTTCGCACCGGTCGGCTCGCTCGTGCCGCCCGCACTCAAGGCACTCGACCGGGGTGGCGTGCTCGTCATTGCCGGCATCCACCTGAGCGACGTGCCGCCCCTCAACTACGAGGAGGACCTTTTCTACGAACGGGTCGTTCGCAGCGTGACGGCGAACACTCGGGCAGACGGCGAAGAGCTCCTGCGCTTGGCGCCGCGCATGCGCGTGCACGCGACCACGACCACGTACCCGTTCGAGCGTGCCCAAGATGCACTCAGCGACCTTGCGCACGACAAGGTCAACGGCTCGGCGGTGCTCGTCATCGAGAGGTGATGGCGGCTGGGGCATCCGTCGGCCGGGCCTCAAGCAGGCCAGATGGTAAAGTCCATCCTTCCGGGGCCGTTGGCGCAGTCTGGTAGCGCACTTGCATGACACGCAAGGGGTCACAGGTTC
>PMFN01000007.1:0-1435 GCA_003155135.1 Acidimicrobiaceae bacterium
TTGCTGCGAATCGCGTGTGCGCTCGGCGTGCTGGCCCTCCTCCCTCTTGAGCTCTCTGGGCGGCGGACCACGGTCGTGGTGGCGGTACAGGCGCTGCTGATCCTCGGCATCATCAGCACCAGTGCGCTCGACCTGAGGGACATTCGACGCAAGAGAGCAGAAGGGCCCGACGAAGTCAGCCGGTGATTCGTGTTTCGTCTGCCATCGTTTGTGGGCGACGCGCTGAGTTGCCAACAGCCACTTCGGCACGGCCGCCCATCGGCAGCCCCGAGATCACTCCTCGGGCACCACGTCGGGGCCCGGCATGGTCCTCGTGAGCGGCGGGGTCTGCTCGAAGCAGTAGTACGCGGCGATCAGTGCGTTCACCGCCAGGCAGACGGGGGCCGAGAAGATCCCGACGATGAGGGCGACCACGTAGACGCTCGTGCCCACGCCCACAAAGCGGAACCTGATGCGCTTGAGCTGTTCGCTCGGCACGGGGTTCCTCAGCCTGCTCGGATCGCGCACCGACCAGTTGAAAAGGAGCGCGAACGAGACGCTCATGGCCAGGCTGACGCCGCTGTAGAGCACCGCCGCCAGGCTGGCCGAGCGGGAGTTGTCGGTCAAGTACTTGGCTAGCGTCGAGGTGACGAACGGGATCGTCACCACGAACAAGAGCAGGAGCAGGTTCAAGAACAACAGCGTCCGGTCGACCTTGGCGAAGTTCTTGAACAGCGAGTGGTGGTTCACCCAGATGATGCCCACCACGAAGAAGCTGACGAGGAAGGCGGCGAAGTTCGGCCACGCCTCGCGGAGCTGGTGCGCCAGCGTGGTGCCGTGCCCAGGGCCGGCAACCACCAAGTCGATGGACAGGAGCGTGATCGCCACGGCGAAGACACCGTCGCTGAAGGCCTCAAGTCGTCCGTCCACCACGTGCCCCCCGGTCGCCGGCCACGTTAGTCGTCGCCATTTGACCGCTTGACAGGCCGGCAAAGGATGTAATGTTGTAATCATGAAAGACACAAACACATTCCCAGGACGACGAGGCCCGCGGCGGGGACGCCCCCGCCAGGCCGAGGAGCGCACCACCGCTGAGCAGCGCCAGCGGATCCAGGCCTGGTTCGCAGGCCGCCTGACCGAGAACTGGTTCGAGGGACCGGCGACGGTCGTCGTCGATGACGACGAGATCTTCGTGAGCGGGCAGCTGCCTGCGGTGACCCTCCCCGAGGGTGCTGACGCCGATCAGCAGGCGACCGCGGAGTCGGCCCGTATCAGTGGGTTCAGGGAGGACACCCGGACCCAGCGCATGCGCATCGCCGAAGAGGCGCAGTCGTCCTTCGACCGGCATGTCTCGTGGGGCGCGTCGTGCGGCTCGACGTCGTACTCGTTCACCACGCTGAGCGTGCCGGCAATGACGCGCCTCGGCCTCGCCGAGCGTCAGGTCCTCGACACGCTG
>PMFN01000007.1:1483-55592 GCA_003155135.1 Acidimicrobiaceae bacterium
GAGTCGTGGTGGCCCGACAGGCCGGGCTGCTCAGAGGGTGCAGTCGAGGTGCTTGATGCCGTTGATGAAGCTCGACCGCAGACGGTCGGGCTGCCCGGTGGCGATCATGCCGGGGAAGCGACGAAGCAGCTCCTTGAACATCACGGTGATCTCCTGGCGAGCCAGGTGCGCGCCGAGGCAGAAGTGCGGGCCGGCCGCCCCGAAACCGACGTGGGGGTTCGGGTCACGCCGCACGTCGAAGGTGTAGGGGTTGTCGAAGACGTCCTCGTCCCGGTTGGCCGAGTTGTACATGAGCAGCACCTTGTCGCCCTCGCTCAGGCGCTCGCCCGAGAGCACTGTGTCGCCGGCCACGGTCCGGCGCATCCAGATGACCGGTGAGGCCCAGCGCACGATCTCGTCGACCGCGCTCGGCGTCACGCCGTCGATGTCGTTCTCCCAGATGGCGCGCTGCCCGGGGTGCTCAGTCAGCGCCCAGAGGCCGTGGGCGATCGAATTGCGCGTGGTCTCGTTGCCCGCCGTCAGGATCAAGATGAAGAACGAGGCGAGCTCGGCGTGGGTCAAGGCCTCGCCGTCGATGTTCGAGGTGATGAGGGCCGTGGTCAGGTCATCGGCCGGGCTCGCCAGCCGCTCGCTCGCCAGCTTCTCCATGAGCTCGGTGAGCTCGACCCCCGNNTGCTTCTCGGCCGGGATGCCCATCATGTCGCAGATGATCCGCAGCGGGAAGGGCGCTGCCACCTCGGTCACGAAGTCGCAGCCGCCGAGGTCGGCCACGTGGTTCAGGGTCTCGTCGGCGACCGCGGCGATCGTTTCTTCGATGCTCTTGATGCGCCTCGGGTTGAAGGCGGCCGAGACGATGCGGCGCAGCCGCGCGTGGCGGGGGTTGTCCGTCGAGATCATCCCGGCGAAGTACTCGACCATTTCGGGCGGCAGGTCGATGATGCTGACCGCCCCCTGGCCGGAGCGATAGGTCTCGGGGTGGCGGCTGGCCTCGGCCACGTCCGCGTAGCGGGTGAGCACCCGGTAGCCGGGCCCCGGCGGGGGGGCAAGAGGGCTGGCGCTCACGTCGGGGTCCTCGAAGAAGGCGATGGGCCGCTCACGGCGTAGCGTGGCGAACGCCCCCTCGCGCACGTCCCAGGGCAGCCCCCAGAATTCCATATCGGAGAGGTCGATCTCATCGAGGGCGAGGGCTTCGTTCGGCTCCATGCCCGCAGCCTATCGACCTACTTCGGAGCAAACCCTGTGCAGCCGGGGGGAGGGACCCTAGTCTCGATGGCATGTGCGACACCCTCTGCGCCCTCGGCGCGACCCGGACGCTCTTCGCCAAGAACTCCGACCGGCCACCGACCGAAGTGCAGCTGGTCGCACCCCATGCTCGCCGGGGGGGCGGCGGGACGATCCGCACCCAGTATCTGGAAATCGACGACGTCGGCGCCTATGCCACACTGCTCGCCCGTCCGTCATGGCTGTGGGGCGCGGAGCACGGCGTCAACGAGTACGGCGTGGCCATCGGCAACGAGAAGGTGTACACGACCCTCGACGCGCAGAGCGCTCCCGCCGCGCTCATCGGCATGGACCTCGTCCGCCTCGGGCTCGAGCGGGCGACCAACGCCGACGAGGCACTCGAGGTGATCACCGGGCTGCTCGCCCGCCACGGGCAGGGGGGCGTAGCGGACACGTACGGCGAGGCCTACTTCTCGTCGTTCCTCATCGCGGACCCGACCGCCGCCTGGGTGCTCGAGACATCGGGCGCTTCCTGGGTGGCGAGGCCGGTCGAGGGCAATGCGGCCATCTCGAACCGCCTCGCCATCCGCGACGACTGGACCCAGTCATCGCCCGACGTCGCACCGGGCGCGGACTTCGACACATGGCGAGATCCCGCAGCGCCGACGGGCATCGCCGACTCTCGTCTGCAGGCGAGCTGCGCGGTGCTCGGGACGTCCTCGGCCGAAGAACTCGGTGCCCGCGACCTGGCCGCCCACCTCCGTGATCACGGGTCGGGCCCGTGGGGCGCACCGGGCTCGGGCGA
Source organism: Acidimicrobiaceae bacterium (assembly GCA_003155135.1). Taxonomy (GTDB): domain Bacteria; phylum Actinomycetota; class Acidimicrobiia; order Acidimicrobiales; family RAAP-2; genus Bog-515. The sequence goes on from PMFN01000007.1 coordinate 3,510, forward strand.
TGCCCCGGTCCCCCCGCCGACGGAGCTGCTGGTCGACTGGACGGGGATGTCGGTGTGCATGCACCTCCACGACTACATGAATACGACCTCGGCCATGATCTGCGAGCTACCACAGGCCGGTGGCGGGCCGCTGCGGACGTGGGTGGCGCCAGGCAACCCCTGTGTCAGCATCTTCGTGCCGACCTTCCCCCGCCAGCGAGACGGTGAGGCGATCCCCGAAGTGCTCGCCGACGAGTCGGTCTGGGGACAGGTGGCGACGCTGCGCCAGGAGGTGGAGAAGGACCCGCAGCGCCTGGGAGTCGTGCGCGCCGAGCTCGACCCGCTCGAGGCGCAGCTGTGGTCGATGGCCGATGAGGCGGTGGGGGCGCCGTCGAGCTGGCCCGAGCTCGCAGTGGAGGTCGACGCAGCGGTTCGGGCGGTGCTCGGGCGACTCGTTCCCTGACGGTCGCATCCCCGATGTCGTATCTGTGCGCAGATACGCTCCGAGGCGGTACGCCCACGAAGGAGGAGCCCAATGGCCCAGCAACTGACACCCGAGGAAGTCCAGGCGGGTGACGTACTCAGCTCGTCCCTGGAGAAGGTCTGGGGCTGGTACCTGGCCATGGGCATCATCTCGATCATCTTCGGGATGGTGATCCTGACCTGGCGCGACGAGACGCTCTATGCCGTGACCATCTTCGCCGCCATCCTCTTCTTGGGGGTGGGCGCGTTCCGGCTGGTCGACGCGTTCTTCGACGAGAGCCACCGGCTGTACTCGGCGATCATCGGCATCATCTCGATCGGCGTCGGCATTGCGATCTTGGTGTGGCCCAAGCCGACCCTCTACATCGTGGCCATCCTGATCGCATGGGTGATCATGCTCTGGGGCATCACCGAGCTGGTCGTGGCGTTCGCCAACGTCCACGCCGCGTACTGGTGGCTGCGGATGATCTTCGGGATCCTGGCCTTCGGGCTCGCCTTCTGGGTGCTGCGCTACCCGGGCCACACGCTCAACGTGCTCGTCGCCGTGCTCGGTATCTGGGCGATCCTCTACGGCGCCTTGGAGATCATCGGGGCGTTCGCAGCGCGCCACGCGCGTGCCCACTGGGAAGCCATCAAGGCCGGCGTCTGACCCCCACTGAGGGACCGCACGGCCCCCAGGCGTCACGGTCCGGGCCTCAGCACGGCACAATGGAGTGCAACACGCGCTCGTGGCAGCACCCCCGTGCCACGCCGAGAGGATCCGATGGACCAGCAGACGAACGAGACAGCGACGGACGTGACGATCGCCGAAGGCGGCAAGGACGGCGCCGCACCGGCAATCTCGACTGAAGAGCGTGCCGAGCGGCTGGGCAAGCTCCAGGCGCTCATCGAGCTCATGCGCCCAGCGGTCCAGGCAGACGGCGGCGACCTGGTCCTGGTCGCGGCCGACGTGGAGACCGGCGTCGTCGAGGTCCAGTTGCAGGGCGCATGCTCGTCGTGTGCGATCAGCTCGTCGACGCTCCAGGGGGGCGTCGAGCGCATCCTCCACGACCGCCTGCCCTGGGTGAGCGAAGTCCTCGGCGGTGTCGACGAGACGGCAGACCCCTTCGAGAGCTCGGCCATGGGCCGCGGAGGGTACGTCCCCGCGTACTGAGCGCAGCGGTTGGTACAGATCGTCGAAAATCTTCGGTACAGCCCTTGCGGTCGAGCGTCCTTCGTGGAAATTATTACTGCCAAGGGCGTGGCTGAGGCCTTGGCCAGTGGGCCGAGCTCGGAGCGCCAGTGGTGTCCAAGATGGCCAGACAGTCGTTCACCCCGTCGCTCGAGCGAGCAGGTCCGGCGGCCGTCGTTTGCCTCATCGGGGAGCTCGACCTCGCGACAGCGCCCCGGCTGGCCCCGACGGCCGACGAGCTGCGGGCGCGCCCAGTCACGAAACTCGTCCTCGACCTGCGCCAGCTGTCCTTTCTCGATGCAGCAGGGGTGGCGCCGCTCGTCGAGCTCGCGGTTTCCCTCGCCGAGAGCGGCTGTGCGACCGTGGCGGTCGGGGCGAGCCCGCAGCAGGAGCTCATCTTGGGCATGACCCCCATCGCGCTCGGGCGCGACGCCGATCTCGACCGTGAGCGGATCGACGGCAGAGGCCCGAGCGCAGCGGAGGAAGACGGCGCGGCCTGACACCGGGGCGCGATGGCGACGAGTCTCGGCCCCTGCCCCTGGCGTCCGCGTTCGTAGCCCCTCGCGCCGAGCGGTCGTGACGCCGATCCATGACGAGCAGTCTGCCGAGAAATGGGTACGGCAATCACCGGCGCCCCCTGCGGTTCACCCGAGGGCGCAACGACGGGTCGTCGGTTGGATCGCACAGCCGGCCCCCGGCGCGAGCCTCACGAGGGGTGGCGCGCCACTGCGCTCCCGGATGGTTTTCGGGATCCCGGATTGGGGTAGTCCGATGGCTACCAAAAACGAAATGGAGATGTCATGCTCATTCTTCTGGCCTTTGTACTGGTAGTGATCTTTGCCGGGCTCGGATTTGCCCTGCACGTTCTGTGGATAGTCGCCGCCGTTCTGCTCGTGCTTTGGTTGATCGGCTTTGCGATTGGACGAGGTGAAGGCGCAGGCAGCCACCGCTTCTACCGGTGGTGAGCGTCATGACTGGGCGATGCTGGCGTGAGCAATGGCAGGGGAGGTGAGGATGCCACGATTGACGCAATGGTGGCCAGCCTCGTGGTGTTCGCAGTCGGTGCCATGCTCGATTTCGCGCTGGCTGTCAGCCCCTAGCCACACGGCTTCACTATCCGTACTGTCGGCGCTATCTTGATGATCGCGGGTGCCGTCGGTTTCGTGCTCTCCGGCGCGGCAGCGAACTCCTCGCGCTTTCGCAGTCGGCGCACGATCGGCGACGGTCGGGGCAACGTCGCGCGGCGGGAGGACCGCTCCACCTAGAAGGGGTCTCCACACCTGGCGGAGGGCCCGAGGTGTCGGCCCCGTTCCTTGGACCAGGTCCTTCGCGCACCGGTACATTAGTTAGCCGAACTAACTAGAATGGGTGCATGACCGCCCCGGCCCCTGCCCGTTCCGCACGCACCGACCGTGAGACCGAAGAGCTCACGAGCCGCCTGCGGGTCGCCGTGGCCAGGATGAACCGCCGGCTGCGCCAGCAGAGCCTCGAGGGCCTCTCCCCGGCGCAGGTTTCCGCCTTGGCCACCGTGAGCAGGCTCGGCAGCCCCACGCTCGGCGAGTTGGCCGCTGCCGAGCTCGTCCAGCCGCCGACCATGACGAGGATGGTGGCGACGATGGCCGACGCCGGCTACCTGCTGCGTCACTCGGACCCCGCCGACGGGCGCATCTGCCGGGTGACGGTGACCGACGACGGAGAGCGGACCCTCGAGCGGATCAGGTCCCTCAAGAATGCCTTCTTGAGCGAGCGGCTCGCCGAGCTCAGCGAGGACGAGCGTCACCAGCTCCACGAGCTCCTGGCACTGCTCGAACGAATGGTGCGTGAGCCGTGACGCCGCTGCGCGTGACCGCGGGACGCACCTTCGCGGCGGTGTCGGTCCGCAACTACCGGCTCTATTTCATCGGCCAGCTGCTTTCGGTCTCGGGCACCTGGATGCAGTCGGTCGCCCAGGTCCTGCTCGTGCTCGACAAACTGCACGGCAACGGCTTCGACGTGGGCGTCGTGACCGCACTGCAGTTCCTGCCCATCCTGCTTCTCGGCAGCTTCGGTGGCCTGGTGGCCGACCGGGTCGACAAGCGGCGCCTGCTGTTCTTCACGCAGGGGGCGGCCGGGCTGGTCGCCCTCGCCCTCGCCATCCTCACCCTCGCCGGGAACATCGAGCTGTGGGAGGTCTACGTCCTCGCCACCTGCCTCGGTCTGGTCAACCTGTTCGACAACCCGGCGCGCCAGACCTTCGTCTCGGAGATGGTGGGAAAGGACCTGCTGCCCAATGCGGTCAGCCTCAACAGCGTGGTCATGAACTCGGCCCGGGTGATCGGCCCGGCGATCGGGGGCATCCTGATCGTGACCGTCGGCATCGGCGTCTGCTTCCTCGTGAACGCCGCCTCGTACGCGGCGGTGATCGTGGCACTCGCCCTCATGCGCACGAGCGAGCTCTATCGCAACCCGACGACAGCGCGAGCGAAGGGCCAGGTGCGCGAGGGCCTGCGCTACGCATGGTCGACGCCGGACCTGCGCGACCCGCTGCTGGCGATGGCCGTCGTCGGCATCTTCGCCTTCAACTTCACGGTGACGCTTCCCTTGTTCGCCAAGTTCACCTTCGGCGGGGGAGCCGGGACCTACAGCGCGTTCCTCGCTTCCATGGGGTTCGGCGCGGTCATCGGGGGCCTGATCGTGGCACACCGGTCCCGCCCGTCGACCGCCTTGCTCTCGGTCATCGGCGTGTTCTTCGGCATCGCCATCTTGGTGGTGTCGGTCGCCCCGACCAAGTGGTTCGCGATCGTGGCACTGGTCTTCATGGGGGCGGGCAGCATCGGCTTCATCTCGACGGCGAATGCCACCCTCCAGCTCCGTGCGGACCCGAAGCTGCGGGGTCGCGTCATGGCGCTGTTCGCCATTGCATTCCTCGGCTCGACGCCGATCGGCGCCCCGCTCGTCGGGGCCATCAGTGACGCGACGAGCCCACGCATCGCCCTCGTCGTCGGCGGCGTGGCCACCCTGGCCGCATCGATCCCGCTCGGGGTGCGCTACGTGCGCCGGGCCCGCGACCTGGCCAAAGAGGCAAAGCCCGTGGACAGGCCCGAACCGGCCGAGTCGTTCGGAGGTTCGGGCTCACTGGCGTGAACGGGGCGGCCCCAGGGCCAGCCGCGGTCCGCAGCGCCCCGGTCAGTGGTCGGGGTGTTCCCTCGAGTCCCACCGCTCGTAGTAGGGGCGCACACCGGCGATCTTGGCCAGGGCCCACAGCACGGGCAGGAAGAGATTCTGCGCCCAGATCGGTGGCGAGGTCACCCGGCTCTCGTGGCGGAAGTGCCAGAAGGTGGCCCCGAGCTGGAGCGGGTTCTTGGGCGCGCCGCGCGCGGTGGTGCCCCCGTCGGCGACGAGGCCGGCGAAGGCCTCGTGCAGCTCCTTGGTCTTGAGCGCGGGGCGCAGCTCGACCACGCCGTGGACCTCGCCCGGTCCAGGATTGCCCTCGGAGTGGGGGATGCCGGCGGGGACCACGACCGTGTCGCCCGGGCGACCCACCAGCGCCTCGCCGTCGAGGGTGAAGTGCGCCTCGCCGGCGATGATCGTGAAACGCTCCTCCTGGCCCGGGTGGATGTGCTCGGTGATCACGCCCCCGGGCACGCTGCGCCAGTCGAAACGCACCATGCCCCCGTCTGCGTCATCGGTGAGCGCGAGGTATTCGATCCACTCGCCCGTCGCCGGGTTGAAGAAAGGGAGGAAGCTGGTCATGGCGGGGTAGCGGCGGCCGACTCGTACCGGCCGTGTCAGGCCTGCTTGGCCTCGACCTTTGGCTCCTTCGGGAGCCCGAGGACCCGCTCGCCGACGATGTTGCGCTGGATCTCGGCGGCCCCGCCCCAGATGGTCTCCGAGCGCGAGAAGAAGAAGGCGGCTTGCAGCTCGTCGACGGGGTAGTCCGAGCGCCCACGGCGCAGCCCAGGGAGCACCTCGACGCTCTCGGCGGAGCCCTGGAGGATCTGGGCGTCCATCCCGAGGATGTCCATGGCCAGCTCCATGGTGCGTTGGTGGCTCTCGGACCAGAACATCTTGTTGCACGCGCCGAGCGCCGCGGTCTGATGGGTCCCGTTCAAGGCGTCAGTGAGGGAGCGGTAGCCGTTGATCTCCATGATCTTTATGTTCGACCACGTGCGGGCGAGCCGCTGGCGAATGATCGGGTCGGTGTCCTTCCCACGGGCCTTGGCCTCGCCGACGATGTGGTTGAACTCCTTCAAGAAGCGGCGGTGGCCGGTGGTGGCTGAGGAGCCACGCTCAAAGCCGAGGGTGGTCATGGCCACCTTCCAGCCGTTGTTGACGCCTCCGACGACGTTCTCCTTCGGGCAGCGGGCGTTGGTGAAGAACACCTCGTTGAAGTCGGCCGAACCGTCGACCTGCTGGATCGGGCGTACCTCGATGCCCTCTTGCTTCATGGGCACGAGCAGGTAGGAGATCCCGGCGTGCTTGGGTGCCTCGGGGTCGGTGCGGGCCAGGAGGAAGACGTAGTCGGCGAACTGTGCCTGGGTGGTCCAGACCTTCTGGCCGTTGATGACCCATTCGTCGCCGTCGAGCTCGGCTCTCGTCTTCAAGGCGGCGAGGTCACTNNTCCTCGGTCCCCCACTGCAAGATGGTGGGGCCGACCAGGGTGTCGCCGAAGAAGTCGGCACGCAGGGGAGCGCCGGCCCGGGCGAACTCCTCGTTCAAGACGACCTGCTCGAGGAGGCTCAGGCCCTTGCCGCCGTACTCGGGGGGCCAGCTGGCGCAGATCCAGCCGCCCTCGAACAGCTTGGCCGTCCAGGACTCGTGGAACTCCTTGCGCTGCTCAGGGGTCATCTCGAACCCCGGCTCGCCCCATCCGGCGGGGAGGTTCTCTTCGAGCCACGCCCTGATCTCCTTGCGGAACGCCTCGGCTTCGGGGGGATAGGTCAGATCCATGCTCCCAGGGTAGCGACCCATGCCAAGGGCCGTCAGTTCCCCGGCCCCGCCGGCCGCGCCCGGGGCGTGGGGCTCTGTTTGCGTCTGGGAGGCAGCGCGGGGGAGGATGTCCGGCTATGACGCCACGGGTCGGAACGTCGCTTGGCTAGAAGCCCTCGCCAGCGCTGGAAAGAGGTCCGTGAGTCATGGGAGCGCAGCCGGCACATCGAGGTGCCGCCGGCCATCGCGCCGCGACCCCCAGAGCCCGGTGGCCTGCGCATCGCCTTTTTGATCTACCGCGGCAACCCGCGCTGCGGTGGCCAGGGCGTGTACACCCGCCACCTCAGCCGTGAGCTGACCGCGCTCGGCCATTCCGTGGAGGTCTTCTCGGGCCAGCCGTGGCCCGAGGTGGACGAGGGCGTGGGCTTCACGCCGATCCCCGGGCTCGACCTCTACCGCGATCCCGACCCCTTCCGGGTGCCCCATCCGAGGGAGTTCACCTCGAAGGAGGACGCCCTCGAGTTCGCCATCATGTGCACGGCGGGCTTCGGCGAGCCGCTCGCCTACTCCCGACGCGTCCGCGGCCTCCTGGCCGAGCGCCGGGGTGATTTCGACATCATCCACGACAACCAGTGCCTCGGCACGGGGATCCTCGGCATGGTCGAGGACGGGTGGCCCCTGCTCACCACGCTCCACCATCCGATCACCGTCGACCGCCAGCTGGCCCTCGACCACACCACCAACCCCTGGCAGCGCGTCACCACCAAGCGCTGGTTCGGCTTCTTGGGGATGCAGGTGCGAGTGGCGCGCGAGCTCCCGGCGATCGTGACGGTCTCAGAGTCCTCGCGCCGGGACATCTCGTCGCAGATGCAGGTCAAGCCCGAGCGCATGACGGTGGTGCCGGTCGGCGTCGACCCGACCGTCTTCCGGCCGATTGAGGGGCAGGTGCCCGTGCCGGGGCGCATCATGGTCACGTCGTCGAGTGACGTGCCGATGAAGGGCCTCGTCCCGATGCTCGAAGCGGTGGCGAAGCTGCGCACCGAGCGTGAGGTCGAACTCGTCGTCATCGGGCGCCCCCGCCCGGGTGGCCGGGTCGACAAGGCGATCGAACGGCTGGGCCTCGGCGAAGTGGTCCGCTGCGTGAGCGGGATCAGTGACGACGAGCTGGCCCGCCTCTACGGCGAGTCCGAGGTGGCGGTGGTGCCGTCGCTCTATGAGGGCTTCTCCCTACCGGCCGTCGAGGCCATGGCGTGCGGCGTGCCCCTGGTGGCGACCACCGGCGGGGCACTCCCCGAGGTGGTCGGCACCGACGGCGAGACCGGCCTCCTGGTCGCACCCGACGACCCGGGCGCCCTGGCGCTCGCCATCGGGCGGCTGCTCGACGACCCCGAGCTGCGTGCCCGGCTCGGCGCGGCCGGACGCCAGCGCGTGCTGCACCGCTTCACCTGGAAGGTGACGGCGAAGGGGACCGCCGAGTGCTACGAGGCCGTGCTCGCTGGGCGTCCGCTGCCCGGCGCGCCGAGCGCCATCGCTCCCGGAGGGGCCGACTGATGCTGACCGTCAACTACGACCGGCTGGGCCTGCGGCCCGGCGACCGATTGCTCGACCTCGGGTGCGGCTTCGGCCGCCACGCCTTCGAGGCAGCACGCCGGGGGGCCAAGGTCGTCGCCCTCGACGCCGGCGACGACGAGGTGGCCGGGGTGCGTGACACCTTCGGGGCCATGGCCGACGCCGGCGAGCTCGATGCCCAGCGCGCCCGGGTGGGGGCAGTCCAGGGCGACGCTCTCCACCTGCCGTTCCCCGACGGGACCTTCGACCGGATCATCGCCTCCGAGGTGCTCGAGCACATCCCCGACGACGTCGCAGCGATGACCGAGCTGGCCAGGGTGCTGCGCCCGGGTGCGACCATGGCGGTGACCGTGCCGCGGGCGGGGCCCGAGTTCGTGAACTGGGTCCTCTCCGACGAGTACCACGACGTCCCCGGCGGCCACGTCCGCATCTACCGGCGCTCGACGCTGCGCACCCGCCTCGCCTCGACGGGGCTCCTGCCCGTCGACCATCACCACGCCCACGGCCTGCACTCGCCCTACTGGTGGCTCCGCTGCCTCGTCGGGCCGACCAACGACACCCATCCGGCGGTCGCCACGTACCACAAGCTCTTGGTCTGGGACATCGTGAAGGGCCCGAAGGCCACCCGCATGGCGGACAAGGCGCTCAGCCCGCTCATCGGCAAATCCCTTGTCGTCTACCTGAAAAAGCCCCTCGAGAACGAGGCGCGCCTGCTCGACACGGGCACCCAAGCCGACGTCGTCACCGTCGAGGAGGGTGCGGCGGCATGAACGAGCCGATCCGCACCGCGTCGGTCTCGATCCCCGAGGTCGGGGGCATCCTCTCGGCCGCCGACATTGTGGCCACCGGCCTCTCCATCGCGCGGACCCAGCGGTCCGACGGCATGATCCCGTGGTTTGACGGTGGCCACTGCGACCCGTGGAACCACGTGGAAGCGGCCATGGCCCTGTCGGTGTGCGGGCTCTACGACGAGGCGGTGCGTGCCTACCGCTGGGTGGCCGACCGCCAGCTCCCCGACGGCAGCTGGTTCAACTACTACCTCGGTGCAGGCGTGAAGGACCAGCGGCTCGACACCAACGTCTGCGCCTACCTGGCGGCCGGTGCCTGGCACCACTACCTCATCACCGGTGACGCGGACCTGCTCGCCGAGCTGTGGCCGAGCGTCGAGCGCGGCCTCGACTTCGTGCTCCGCTGGCAGGGTGCCGACGGCGTCGTCCGCTGGTCGGTCGACGACACCGGCGTGCTCGAGGGCTACGCCCTCTTGACCGGCTCCTCGTCGATCTACCACTCCCTCCGCTGCGGCGTGGCCATCGCCGAGCGGCTCGGGAAGCAGCGCCCGGACTGGGAGCTCGCGGCCGGCCGGCTCGGCCACGCGGTCGCCCACCACCGCGGCGCGTTCGCCCCGAAGGACGAGTTCGCCATGGACTGGTACTACCCCATGCTCTCGGGGGCGATGGAGGGCGACGCCGGGCGACGCCGCATCTCCGAGGGATGGTCCACCTTCGTCATGGAGGGCTACGGCGTGCGCTGCGTCTCGACCGGCGACTGGGTGACCGCGGCCGAGACCGCCGAATGCGTGCTCACGCTCGATGCCCTCGGGATGGACGACGCCGCCCGGGAGCTCTTCACCGCCGCCCAGGGCCTCCGCCTCCCCGACGGCTCCTACTGGACCGGCATGGTCTTCCCCGACCGCGTGACCTTCCCCGACCAGGAGACCACGACGTATACGGGGGCAGCGATCGTGCTCGCCGCTGACGCACTTGCCAGCGCCACGCCGGCCGCCGGTCTCTTCCGGGGCGAGTGGCTCCCTGCGCCGCTGGACTTGGCCGAGTCAGAGTGCCCCGGCGGCCCCGAGGTGGACTGCTCCGCAGGGGCCTGAGACGGGCTGCTGCACGGGTCTCGCTCTCGGCCCGGAACTGCTGACTGCAGCGAGGACGCTCCCTTCGGACGAACTCGCGGTCTTGTAGGTCGGCGGCAACGACGGCCAGGCCGACGGTGGGCCGAGTGTGCGATCCTGAACTGCATGGAGCACGACCTGCACCAGCTGCAGCTTTCCGATGGGCGCCATCTCGACATCCGAGTCAGCGGACCCGCCGACGGACCGACGCTCGTCTTTCACCATGGCACACCTGGTTCAGCGCTTCCCGTGCGAGCAATCGAGCGGGCCGCTCACGCCCATGGCCTGCAGCTCGTGACCGCCTCTCGGCCGGGCTACGGCTCCTCCTCGCCCCAGCCGGGGCGACGGGTGGTCGATGTCGTCGGCGACACGAAGGCCGTCATCGACCACCTGGGGGTCGACCGCTGCTTCATTGCTGGGTGGTCGGGTGGTGGTCCCCATGCGCTGGCATGCGCCGCTCGCTTGGCGGAGGCAGCCGGTGCGCTCGTCATCGCCGGGGTGGCGCCCTACGGCGCAGAAGGGCTCGATTGGATGGCAGGCATGGGCGAGGACAACGTCGAAGAGTTCGGAGCTGCGATCGAAGGAGAGGAACCCCTCCGCCGCTACCTCGAGAATGCCCGGGAGGAGTTCAAGAGTGTGACCGTCGAGGGCCTCGTCACATCGATGGCCACCCTTCTTCCCGACGTCGATCGAGCCGTCCTCACCGATGAGTTCGGGGAGGACATGGTCGCCAATCTCCAAGAGGGCATGAGGATCGGCGTCGACGGCTGGCTCGAGGACGATCTGGCCTTTGCCAGCCCGTGGGGCTTCGATCTGAGCGAGATTCGTCGTCCGACGATGATCTGGCAAGGCTCAGAGGATCTGATGGTGCCCTTCGACCACGGCCGGTGGCTCGCCGCGCACCTCCCGGGTGCCTCGGTGCACCTCGAGGAGGGGGAGGGACACCTGTCGGTGGCCGTCGGTGCGCTCGACCGGATGCTCGATGAGTTGGTGGCGTGCTGAGCCTGTCGCGAGGTGTCCGCAGCATTTCGTGATGCCACGTGTCCGGCCCCGACCCGGCACACGGCGCGTGCTGTCGTTGGCCAACGGGACGGCCCGCCGATCACGGCGCGATTCCGACGATGCCCGTGAACCCCTGACCTCCGAGGCTTCCGTCGAACGGGGCGTCCCCGAAGGCGAAGAGCCCTCCGTCGTCGGCGACCAGGAGGTAGCCCCCGTCGTCGTCGGTCGAGATGATGCCGGTGATGGGCCGGTTGAGGTCGAAGCTTCCCGCCGAGCCGTGGAATTGCGCGTCGCCGAAGGCGAAGACGCCGCCGTCGGAGGCGACGAGCCAGTAGCCACCGCCGTCGCTCGTCGATGTCATTCCCACGATCGGCTTGTTGAGCCGGATCCCGCCCGTCGAGCCGTAGAACTGGGCGTCGCCGAACGCGAAGATCCCGCCGTCGGACGCAACAAGCCAGTACCCACCGTCGTCGGGGGTCGACGCCATGCCGACAATGGGCTCGTTGAGGTGCTTGGCGCCCATCGAGCCGAAGAAGCCGGCGTCGCCATAGGCGAACACGCCGCCGTCGGAGGCGACGAACCAATAGCCGCCACCGTCGGACGTCGCGGCCATTCCCACAACCGGCTTGTTGAGGCGGATGTTGCCGGTCGACCCGTAGAAGCCGGCGTCGCCGTAGGCGAAGACCCCACCGTCCCCTCCGGTCATCCAGTAGCCACCGCCGTCGGGCGTCGTCGCCATCGACACGACCGGCGCGTTGAGGTTGAGGAAGCCCGGATTGCCGAGGTACGTCAGGAAGGAGTCGTTGCCGAACCCGTAGGTGTCGCCGAAGCTGTCATAGAGGTAGTACCCGTCGTTGGGGGTGGTGTTCTGGGCATTGAATGCAATGGTCCCGGTGATGCTCACGTCGGCGTCCGAGCAGGAGATCTGCGCGGCGAACGTGTCGAGTGGTTGCGGGTCGGTCGAAGTGAAACCGAACTGGTCCAACTGCATGCTGGCGTCGTACTGCCCGAGAGGACTGCCGAACTCGCCACAGGTCCGCCCATCGACCGAGACGGTCACGATGAGGTCCGGTGACGAATACGACGTTCCTTCCTGGAGCGGCGATGTCGTCGTGACCGTGAACGAGTTGCTTGCTCCGATCTTGAGACAGAAGAACTCGGCGAGGATCGCACAGCCAGTGTTCACCGTCACCGACTGCTCGGTGGCGTTGGTCGTCTGACCCGTTGACAGATCGGTGACGGCGAAGTTGGCAACCGTGAGGGGTGGCCCCGTCACCGATCGTGCACCCTCACTGGCTGAGCCGCTGGCGGGGATGTGGTCTGTGGCACTCGCCCCAGCGGATACAGCCGGCGCGCTGAAGCCAATCAACAGAAGCGTCGCCACCGACGTCAGCCACAACGCCGTTCGCTTCCATGTCCGTTGCGTTCCCATCTGCCGGTTCGCCTGCATCCGGTCCCCCTTCTCGTGCCTTCCATCTCCGACGATGGAAGGGTCCGTTCCTGACTGGAAGCTACGAAGTGCCGGTCAAGGCACGGTAAAGCCCCCAGGGGGAGCGGCGATGCCCCGTGCTCCACTATGAGGGCGGCACCGCCGGGCGGCCGGTCGCACCGGCCGATGGTGTGCCCATGGTCGGCCGAGGGACTCCACGAACACACGGCACCGCTGCGCAGCACCCGGCTCTGCTGTTCGGATCCTTGGAGCAGCCGAAGGCGGGTCGAGCCTGGTGGGGGCTAGCCCCCAACCCAAGAGTCCGGCCAGCGGTCTATCCATCCGATCGGAATGTCTTTAGGTTTGGTGCATGAGCCAATGGTCGGGCGAGTCAGTCAAACAACGGGAGGGTGACGACGTTGCAGAGGCTCCTCGCGGCGCGCTGGTCTCCGCGATGGTGATGGTGCTCCCGGAGGACGTCGGTACCAAACTCCGTGAGATCGCCGTCACGGTGCTGCGATCGCCGTTCACCAAACGGTCGTGGTCCGAACTCCTCTTCCTCGTGGTCGGAGCGGCGTTGGCAGTGCTCGACGCCGCCTTCGTCGTGGTCACCATGGCCGTCGGCATTGCCTTCGCCATCACGTTCTTCGGGTTGGCGGTGATCGGGCTGTCGCTTCGGGGCAGCAGGGGCATCGGGCGAATCCAGCGGAACGTGGCTCGGGTGCTCCTCGAGGAGGACATCGAAGAACCTGCACCGTTCGCCCCGCGTCCCGGTTTCCTCGGCTGGCTGCAGTCGGCCCTGCGGGACCGGGCCGGTTGGCGGGCCATGGCCTATGTGTTCCTCAAGATCCCGCTGGCCTTGCTCGCGGTACTCACCGCGCTCAGTGTCTGGGTGGACGCGTTCGAGTGCCTCACGTATCCGCTCTCCAGAGGGGCGCAGCCTCAGTCGGTCGGCATCGTCCGCATCTTCGGGCCGCCGGGCTACCTCTCGGTCGGCGGCCCCAGGTTCATCCAGGACGTCGCCATTTTCATGAGCGGGATCGTGCTGTTTTTCGTGGCGCCGTGGGTCGTGCGGGTCGTGGTGTACCTCGACCGGCTCTTGTTGCGTGCGCTGCTCGGCCCCGACGCGGTCTCGGTGCGGGTGCGCTCCCTCGAGCACGCCCGCGCGCAGACCGTCGACGCGTCAGCCGCCACGCTTCGACGCATCGAACGTGACCTCCATGACGGCACACAAGCACAGCTGGTCGCTCTGGCCATGCGCCTGGGCATGGCGAAGGAGAAGCTGGAGGACACCGAGCATCTCGACCTCGATCGCATCCGGGAGCTGGTGGACGATGCGCATCGTGGTGCAAAAGAGGCCATCTTCGAACTACGCGACATCGCCCGCGGGATCCACCCCCCCGCACTCGACATCGGTCTCGAAGGGGCACTGGCCACTGTGGCGGCCCGCAGCACGGTTCCGACGGACGTGACGGTGTCGGTGGCCGAGCGACCCACGCCGGGCATCGAATCGATCGCCTACTTCTGCGTGGCCGAGCTTCTCGCCAACGTCTCCCAGCACGCCAGGGCCTCCCGGGCCAGCGTCACCTGCACACAACACGGCCGCCGTCTCCGCATGGTCGTGCGAGATGACGGCGTCGGAGGTGCCCGACCGTCTGTGGTCGGCTCATCTTCGAGCGGCCTGGTCGGCCTGGCCGATCGCGTCCATGCCGTTGACGGGCGATTCGATATCGCCAGCCCTCCCGGCGGTCCGACGGTGGTCACCGTCGACCTCCCGCTCGAGATCTAGATGGACGCCCCCCTGCGTGTCGTGATCGCCGAGGACTCGGCGATCCTGCGCGACGGGCTGGTCCAGCTGCTGATCGACCGCGGCTTCGTCGTGACTGCGGCGGTCGGGGATGCCGAGGAACTGCACAAGTCGGTGGAAAGAGACGACCCTGATGTGGCGATCGTCGACATCCGCATGCCGCCCACGTTCACCAACGAGGGTCTTCGCGCCGCCATCGAGCTCCGCCAGAGCCACGAGGGACTTGGCATCCTGCTGTTCTCCCAGTACATCGAGACCCGCTATGCAGCCGAGCTCCTCGCCCACGATGCCGCAGGGATCGGCTACCTGTTGAAGGACCGCGTCGCCGACGTGAGCGACTTTGTCGACGCGCTCGTGCGCGTGGGTTCGGGCGGCACGGCTCTCGACCCTGAAGTCGTCACCCAGCTCATGGGCGCGTCGCGCCGGGCCGCCTCCATCGCCGCACTGAGCACCCGGGAGAAAGAGGTGCTCGCCCTCATGGCCGAGGGTCGGTCGAACGGCGCCATCGCCGACGCGCTGGTGATCTCCGAGGGAACCGTCGAAAAGCACGTGGCCAGCATCTTCACGAAGCTCCATCTCCCCGAGTCCCAGTCCGATCACCGCCGGGTGCTGGCCGTGCTGCGCTTCCTCGATTCGTGACCGAGCGACATGGCGAACGCGACGACCGGCACTGAGGGTCACTAATCGAACAGACGTTCGTCTCCCGCTAAACTTTGGTGCATGGCACTCGGGTACCAGGGCTCGATGCTCGACGCACTCTCGAACGAGGGCCCGGGAGAGCTCGGCGACACCGTCTGCCGCACGGAGCTCACGAGTGGGGCCTGGATCGACGTGCGGCGCTCGTGGATGGGCGGCGCAGACGCGCTCTTCGACCGGCTGGCGGCGGCCGTCCCATGGCGGAGCGAGCGGCGTCCCATGTACGACCGCATTGTCGACGTCCCGCGTCTCGTCTGCTTCTATCCCGAGGGCGAGCAGCTGCCCGACCCGGTCCTCGACGACGCACGGGAGGCCCTGGATCGCCACTACGGCGCCGAGCTCGGCGAGCGGTTCCGCACGGCGGGGCTCTGCCTCTACCGGGACGGGCGCGACAGCGTCGCCTGGCACGGCGACACCATCGGGCGCGCCAGCACCGAGGACACCATGGTGGCCATCGTTTCCCTCGGTGCGCCCCGGGCCTTGCTCCTGCGCCCGAGGGGTGGCGGCCATGCCATCCGCCACGAGCTCGGCCACGGCGACCTGCTGGTCATGGGCGGGTCCTGCCAGCGAACGTGGGAGCACGCAGTGCCCAAGTCGTCTCGGGTCACCGGGGCGCGCATGAGCGTCCAGTTCCGGCCCCGAGGGGTGCGCTGAGCCGCAACAGCGACCGGCGGCTCCTGCTCCGTAATGCCAAGAACCCCCACCTCCCGGTCGGACCGGTCGGTGGGGGTTCTTGGTACTGCTACTTCTGTGCGCGACTCATCAGGCGAAAAACCTGGTCAGTCACGGTCACGACCCTTCACGACGAGCCGCTGGCCCGTCGCTCACGAAGAACCGACTCAGATGACTCGAACGTTCTGGGCTTCCTCGCCCTTGCGGCCCGGGGCCACGTCGAACTCGACTTGCTGACCCTCGTCCAGGGACTTGTAACCAGATCCCTGAATGTTCGAGTAGTGAACGAACACGTCGTCACCCTGCTCGCGGGAGATAAAGCCGAAGCCCTTCTCCGCATTGAAAAACTTCACTGTTCCAGTTGCCAACGCACTCTCACTCTCAGACAGGCGCCCTCAGACATTGAGGAACGCTCCTAAGAGGCTACAGCCCACAGGGGTCGCCATGTGCCCGAAGCCAAATCCGGCCCCTCGCGGCCGAGAATTGGCCGGCCTCGGACCCGTCAGGCCCGGAAGTCCTGGGGGCGCTCGGGGCTGGCTGAGGCGAGGGCGACCCGCACGCCCTCCGCGTCGTGGTCGGTCCCGTAGACCGGGGTCCCGGGCTGCTGGCGCCAGGACTCCTCGAGGGTCCCGGCGTCGATGGCGTCGAAGCCGAGCTCGTCGATCAGCCGGGCCACGACCGCCTTGTCGCCGGGGTCGTCACCGGCGATGGGCAGCGCGATGCGCCCCGGGGTGCCCGATGGGCGGCCCTCGTTCGCGAGGTGCTCGCTGTGGATGTTGTTGAAGGCCTTCACCACCGGGCGGCCGAGCTGCTCGGCGACCCACTGGCTCTCGGGCGTGCCGTCCTCGATCGCCTCGATCTTCCCGTCGCGCCGGGGGTAGTAGTTGCCGGTGTCGACGACGACGGCGTCGGGTGCCCCGTCGAGGACCGACGAGTGGAGCTTGGGCACGCTCTTCTCGGGGATGGTGACCACCACGAGCTCGGCGCCCCTGGTGGCATCGGCGGCGGTGGCGGCCGTCGCCCCGCAGGAGTCGGCGACGTCTCGGACGGTCTCGGGCTCCCGTGAGTTGGCGATGGTCACGTCGTGGCCGAGCTCGACGAAGCGACGGGCGAGGGTGGCCCCGATGTTGCCCGCACCGATGATCCCGATCTGCATGCGCGCTCCTTGGTTGGTCGCTGGCCGCAGGTGCGGCCAGCCCCGCGTGGTCGTCCGGTGAATCAGCCCTCGAGGAGGGACTGGCCGGGCACCCAGTTGCACGCCGTCAGGCCGCCGGCCTGGCAGGCGGCGAGCGTGCGGACGACCTCGTTCACGTTGCGGCCGGTGTCGAGGTCGTTGACCGACACGTGGCGGATGACGCCTTCGGGGTCGATGATGAACGTGGCGCGCAGGGCCACGCCCTCGTTGCGGTCGAGCACCCCGAGCGCGGTGGTGAGGTCCCGGCGCAGGTCGGCAGCCATTGGGAATGGCAGGCCGGTGAGCAGTGGGTTGGCCTGGCGCCATGCCAGGTGCACGTACTCGTTGTCCGTGCTCACGCCGAGCACGTCGGCATCGAGGTCCTTGAACTGGGGGTACGCCTCGCCGAAGGCACCGATCTCGGTCGGGCAGACGAAGGTGAAGTCCTTCGGCCAGGTGAACAGCACCAACCAACGGCCCCGGTAGTCGGTGTCGCTCACGGTCACGAAGGCCGAGTCGGTGTCTTCAGAACGGACCCCGGTGAGGGAGAAGGAGGGGAGGAGGTCACCGACGGTCAGCATCAAGCGGTTCCTTTCGAGAAACGGGTTCGTAAGAGAAACTCCAGCATAGGGACACACTTTTGCGCCTCAAGCGCCCGGATGGCCCCGGATTCCACGCCGACGAGCGGCGTCGGGCCCTCAGAGTCGGCGCAGGACGCGCAAGCTGCCGCAGGCGCCGTCCTCGGCCCACTGCCCCGAGTCGAGGGCGTGGCGCCACAGCTCATAGGGCGGGCGCCCGCCGTCGGCCGGGTCGGGAAAGACGTCGTGGATGGCGAGCCACCCGCCGACGGCCACGTGGGGCGTCCACCCGTTGTAGTCGGCCCAGGCCGGCTCCTCGCCGTGGCCGCCGTCGATGAAGCAGAAGGCGAGCGGAGTGGTCCACGCGGACGCCACCACCGACGAGTAGCCGACCACGCCGACCACGTTGCGCTCGAGGTCGGCGAGGGCGATGGCCCGGCGCCAGTGGGGGAGCGTGTCGAGGCGGCCGTCGGCGGGGTCGACCAGGTCGGCGTCGTGGTGCTCCCAGCCGGCCTGGTTCTCCTCGGAACCGTGGTGGTGGTCGATGCTGAAGAGCACCGCCGAGGTGGCCTCGGCGGCGGCCCCGAGGTAGAGGGAGGACTTCCCGCACCACGCGCCGATCTCGACGAAGACCGCCCCGCGCTCGGCGAAGGCCTCGCCGGCCCGCTCGGCGGCGGCGAACAGGGCGAGGCCTTCATTTTCGGGCATGAAGCCCCGCGTCGCCTTGGCGATCTCGATGACGTCGCGCACGCGCTGGTCGACGGACGATGGGCTCGGCACGGTGGTCACCTTGGATCGCTCACGAAGAGGCCAGAGCGTAGATGCTGTAGGCACCGACCCCGAGCAGCACGACGCCTGCCACCCGGCGCAGCACGCCGAGCGGCAGGACCGCCAGCAGAGCGCGACCCCCGTAGGCGCCGACGGCAGCCAGCGCCACGAGTGCCGCCGCCGCCCCGATGAACACCGAGAGCCCCTGGTGGTAGCGNNCTCGGCCGCCACCTCGGCACGGGCTCTCTCCTCCTCGTGGCGCTCGGGCACGAAGAGCAAGAACGCGGCACCGACGAGGAAGGCGACGGCGACCGCCACCTGGATGACCTTGTGCGGCAGGAGCGAGATGAGGTGGCCGGCGACCACGGCGATGCCGACATGGACCACGAAGGCGGCCGAGGCGCCGAGGAAGACCAGCAGCGGACGCCAGCGGGTGCCCATCACGATCGTGGCGATCATCGACTTGTCCGGCAGCTCGGCCACCGCAACGAGCGCGAAGACGGTGGCGATGACCGCCAGATCGATCGTTATGGCAGCAACCGCCCGCTCAGCGCGCCGCTGCGTCGAGGAGCACGGCCGGCAGCGTGGCCCGGTGGCGCTCGCCGAAGGCCACCGCATTGGCCAGCCGCTCGAGGGTCTGGGTGACGCTCCGCTGGCCCGACGCGAGCGGGTGCGTCCGCAGGAACTCGATGGCGTCGGCGGCGGCTGTCGGGTCCGCCGACAGCCCACGCACGCCCGAGACCATGCGCGAGTGGCTGGCGTCGGGGAAGCGCTCGAGCAGTCCCGACCACCCCTCCTTCACGTCCTGCCACACCCGCGGCCCCCCGACCCTGTTGAACAGCGCCGAGGCGATGAGGTAGGGACCGTCTTGGGTGCGCACCTGCTCGGAGGTGGCCATCTCGAAGACCCGGTGGCCGAGCGCGGGTTCGGGGAACCCGGCCAGGGCGAAGAGGTAGCGGCGCTCCTCCAAGGGGTTCTTGGCGCGTCGGTAACGCCCGACGAAGGTGTCGAAGTCGCCGGGACGGACCTGGTCGGCCACCACGCCCAAGATGGTGGACTCGAGGTCGGGTGAGAGCGCCGGCCCGCCGGCTGCCGCGGCGTCGAAACGAGCGAGGGCCTCGGTGCGGATGGCCACATTGCGCCCGATGGTGCCGAGGGCACCGAGCAGGAGCGCACGCAGCGTCGGGGTGCGCTCGGCTTCGCCGGGCGCCGCGTCGAAACCCAGCTGGTCGAAGCGCGGGCCGAGGAGCGCGACGGTGGCGTGGGCCACCGCCGGGCGGGCGTCCTCGCCGAGCACGCGGTCGCAGAGCCCGAGGGCCCCGACCAGCACGGTCCAGGTGGCGGGCTCGTCCTCGTCGCCGAAGTTGGCGGCAAGGGAGAAGAAGTCGGCCGGCTCGACCGCCTGCGCCTGGACCGCGGACCAGGTGTCCGCCACCAGGGTGGCCCGCTCGAGGGGGAGCAGCCGGTCGAACGCGGCGGCGAGTTGGGCCAGCTCGTCGGAGCGGTAGGCGACCCGGTAGACGCCGTGGCCCCCGGCGTTGACCACGAGCGGGGAGGGAGACGGGTCCACGTCGATCGGCTCGGCGCCGAGGAGGATGTGCTGGCCGTCGGCCTCGGTCCCTTCCAGCGCCCTCGTGAGCACCGGCACCTGCCAGAGCGAGCCGATGGCGCTGTCGGTGCCCTCGACCGGCGGGCCGAAGGTGAACGGGCGCTGCGAGAGGGTGACGCCCTCGAGGCTGACGAGGGGATGGCCGCCCTGGAGGATCCAACCGTCCATGATCGCCGCCACCGGCAGGCCGCTCTCCTCCGCGAGGGCCGCCCACAGGTCGGCGGTCACGGCGTTGGCGTAGGCGTGGGCCCGCAGGTAGCGCCGGATGCCATCTCGGAAGACGTCGGGCCCGAGGAACTGCTCGAGCATGCGCAGCACGCTGCCGCCCTTTTGGTAGGTCAGGACGTCGAGCATGCCCTCGGCCTCCTTGGGGGGCCCGACCGGGTACTCGATCGGGCGCGTCGAGTGCAGTGCGTCGACGGCCAGGGCCATCTCGCGCTCGATGCCGAAGCTCACCCAGCGCTGCCAGTCCGGCCGGAAGGCGTCGCAGGCCATGGTCTCCATGAAGGTGGCGAAGGCCTCGTTCAGCCAGATGCCCTCCCACCAACCCATGGTGACCAGGTCGCCGAACCACATGTGGGCGAGCTCGTGGCAGACGACATCGGCCACCCGCTCGAGCTCTGACTGGCTCGAGGTGGCCGGGTCGGCCAAGAGGGCGGTCTCGCGAAAGGTCACGCAGCCGAGGTTCTCCATGGCCCCGAAGGCGAAGTCGGGGATGGCGACGAGGTCGAGCTTCTCGCCGGGATAGGGGATATCGAAATACGACGCGAAGAAACGGAGGGCGTGGGCCGCGACCTCGAGGGGGAAGGCCGTCTGGCTCTCGCGTCCGGGCGGCGAGACGATGCGGACCGGCACGCCGTCGACGTCGAGTGGCTCGGTGGCCACGAACGGGCCGACGACGAAGGCCACCAGGTAGGTCGACATCTTCATCGTTGGCTCGTAGCGGATCCGGCGAGTGCCGTCGCCGAGGTCGGTGACCTCGGCCTCGGGGGAGTTGGAGAAGGCAGCGAGGTCGTTGTCGACCACCAGGGTGATCTCGAACGTGGCCTTGCGGTCGGGCTCGTCCCAGCACGGGAACGCCCGGCGGGCGTCGGTCGACTCCATCTGGGTGGTGGCGATCAGGTGGGTGGCGCCGTCCTCGCCGACGAAGGTGCTCCGGTAGAAGCCCCGCAGCTGGTCGTTCAAGATGCCCCGGAACGAGCACCGCAGCACCGCACGTCCCTCGCCGAGCACCTCGCCCACGGTGAAGGTGACGCGCTCATCCTCCTCGTCGAGGGCCACCTCGGCGCGCTGGACGGTGCCGTCCGCGGCCGTCACGGTGGCGCCGTCGATGGCGAGCTCCGCGGCGTTGGCCACCAGCACCGAGGTGGGACTCACGACCTCGAGGTCGATCTCGACGGTGCCCTCGAACGTCGCCGCCCCGAGGGCGGGGGTGATGGAGAGGCGGTAGGCCTGGGGGGCCACGTCACGGGGGAGGCGGTAGCGCGAGGACGCCGATACGTCGGAGAGGGAGGACATCTTCTTGAGGCTACCGTCCCCGATCCGGCTACCCTCTCGGGGTGCACGAACGAGGCGAACCGGTGGTGCTCGGCACCAAACCCGAAGCAGGTGGCGACGAGTCCGAGTACCTCGACGTGGTCGGCGTCGGCTCACCGCTGGTCGACGTGCTCTCGACCACCGAGGACAGCCGTCTCGTTGAGCTCGGCCTCGAGAAGGGCTCCATGACCCTGGTCGACCTCGAGGCGGCAGAGCGGCTCTACGGGGCCATGGGACCCGCCGTCGAGGTTTCGGGCGGCTCGGCGGCCAACACGATGGCCGGCATCGCCGCCCTCGGCGGCTCGGCCGGCTTCGTCGGCAAGGTGGCCGACGACCCGCTCGGCGAGGTCTTCATCCATGACATCCGCGCCGCCGGTGTGGCCTACCACCCCGTCCTCGACCCCTCAGCTGGCGATCTCGGCACCGGCCGCTGCCTCGTGTTCGTGACGGGCGACGCCGAGCGCACCATGGCCACCCATCTCGGGGCGGCGACCACCATCACGCCCGCCGACCTCCCCGTCTCGCTGGTGGCGCGTGGCTCGCTCCTCTACCTCGAGGGCTACCTCTGGGACCTCCCACCGGCAAAGGACGCCATGCGCCGCGCCATCGAGGTGAGCCACGAGAACGACGGTGCCGTCGCCCTCAGCCTCTCGGACTCCTTCTGCGTCGAGCGCCACCGCCGCGAGTTCCTCGATCTGCTCACCGGCGAGATCGACGTCCTGTTCGCCAACGAGGACGAGATCGTCGCCCTCTTTGGGGCCTCGTCCTTCGAGGCCGCCCTGGACGACGTGGAGGAGACCGGGGTCCTCGCCGCCCTCACGCGCGGTGCGGGCGGGTCGGTGGTGGTCACGCCGAACGGCGTCGTTCACGTGGGTGCGACTCCCGTCGAACGGGTGGTCGACACGACCGGGGCGGGTGACCTGTTCGCGGCGGGCTTCCTGTACGGCCTCACCCATGGCATGGAGCCCGAAGCCTGCGCGCAACTCGGGAGCCTCTGCGCCGCCGAGGTGATCGGCCACCTGGGAGCGCGGCCCGAAGCCGACCTGGCCGAGCTGGCCGAGGCGGCGGGGCTGCCGCTCTGAGGCGCTCACTCGTCCGGATCGCTGCTCGATAGGGTTTGAGTGTGAAGGTGCACTGGACGTCCCGGCGATCGATGCTGCTGCATCTGTCGGTCATCGCGTGGGTGCCGGCCTGCCTCTTCGCCGGCTATTGGCAGGTAACGAGGGCCTTCGACGGCAACGGGCTCAGCTATCTCTACTCGGTCGAATGGCCCCTCATCGCCATCGGCGGCGTCTGGGTCTGGTGGATGCTGCTCCACATCGACCCCGAAAAGGTCGGCGCCAAGGCCCAGGCGGGCACCATCGAGGCCGACCGGGTGGCCCAGGCCGCCCAGGCCGTGGTGGTCCGCTCCCGCGTGCAGGACGAGGATCCCGAGCTCGCCGCCTACAACGACCGGTTGGCGGCCCTGGCGGCCGCCGACAAGCCGAAGACCTGGCGGCGAGCATGAACGGTGCCATCCTGCGCTACCGGGTCATGTCCTACATCGTGGGTGTGGGGCTCTTGCTCCTGGTCTTCGTCGGCATCCCGCTCCAGTACGCGGCGGGCAAGCCGGCGTTCGCCGCCATCATCGGTCCCATCCACGGGCTGCTCTACATCGTCTACCTGGCGACCGCCTTCGACCTGGCACGGCGCGCCCACTTCCGCTTCTGGCGCATCGCGGCGATGGTCGGCGCTGGCTTCATCCCGTTCCTGGCCTTCATCGTCGAGCACCAGATCATGGTGCGGCTGAAGGCCGAGGAGGCCGTGGGCGTCGCTGTCGCGCGCCCCGCCCCCGATCACGTCGTCGACTAACAGCCCGGCCAGCACTTGAGGGGCTGGGTTCCGAGCAGCTGACGGGTGAGCACCGCTCAGTGGATCACCGAGAAGCGGGTGATGATCTGCTGGCCCGAGGGGGAGATCACATACCACGCGCCCCCCTGATTCACTACGGCCTGGCCGGTGATCATCCCCGCCTTCACGTCGCCGGCCCACCGGTAGAGGGGGTGGCCGGCGTAGACGACCTGGAGCTGGCCGTCGGGACGCCGGAGCGTGGTGACCAAGGACTGCTGGAGCTCCCCGCCCACCGTCGGCACCGACGTCACCACGAGCGGCGGCCACTCCGCCACGCAGGTGTCGGTGACGCACGCACTGTGCGTGGCCGTGTCGGGGACGAAGTCATAGAGGGTGAAGCCGTTCGAGGTGGCGAGAATGGGCCCGACCGGCGAGGAGATGGTGCCGAGCCCGCTGCCCGGGTCGCTCGGGGGCTGGACCGGGGCCACGCTGACCCCGCCCCCGCAGCCGGCGGCAACCGCCAGGGTGGCGAAGGCCACGGCACCGAGGGCGGCTCGCAGCAAGGACCTCATGGTGCCTTGATAGCGGACGGCGGCGGGCGCCACCAGTCGGCCCGCTGCGAGGCTCAGGGGTGCTCGGCTGGGTCGGGCGGCACGAAGTGCAAGGGCAGGTCGGCGAGCTGGACCAGCGTGGAGGCGATCCAGCGTGCCAGTGTGTCGACGACGGGTCGGATCGAGCGGGGGTCCTCGAGCGCCGCCTCGTCGAAGCGCATCGAACCCTCGTAGGTCGCCTCCACCGCCCAGCGAACAGCCGGGTCGCGGTCCCGTTCGTCGCCCCGGGGGTCGTTGTGCACCTTCTCGATAGTGGTCGCCGAGCGGACCAGCCCATCGTCGGTCAGCGGCGGGCTCTCCTTCGGCAGCACCGAGAGCACGAGGTCGGCTGGCGGCTCGCTGGCCAGGCGCTGCACCCGCAGCGCCACCTCGATGACCACTTCGGGGAGCTCGTCGGGGGTGACGCCGATGGACCAGCTTCGGTAGTTCGTCTGGGACCACGTCGGCCAGTCGACCGAGAGGTCCGCGCGCACCCGGGGGGGCTGCTCCTCGCCGGGGAGGCTGTAGGAGGTCTCCCAGCTGACATCGCCCAAGAAGACGTCGACCTGGAACCGCTCCTCGATGGCCTGTCGCTGCAGGAGCGCTCCTTCGAGCGAGCCCCGCATGGTGGAGATGAGGTCAACGAGCAAGTGGTCGAGCACGGCGGAGAGAGGCTAACGGCCCGAAGGGTCACGTGCGAAAGGTGGCTGGAGCAGCCCAGCCGAGGCACGGGGGAGCGGGCTGACGGTGCCGCTACCATTCGGCTTGTGACCAGCGCGAACCCATGGCTCGAGCGAGCGGTCCTCGCCTACGCCCACCAGGGCGGTGCATGGGAGTCGCCCAGCTCCACCCTTTTCGCCATCGACCGGGCGCTGGCCGCGGGCGCCACGGCCATCGAGCTCGACGTCCACGCCACGGTCGACGGCGAGCTGGTCGTCTGCCACGACGCCACGGTCGACCGCACGACGAACGCCGAAGGGGCGATCTCGAGCTTCACCTTGGCCGAGCTTCGCCAACTCGACAACGCGTTCTGGTTCATCCCCGGCGCCGACGTCACGCCCGGGCGGCCGGCGGGCGACTACCCCTACCGGGGTCGGGCGCCACACGAGCGCGAGTTCGGGATCGCCACGGTGCGCGAGATCCTCGAGCGCTACCCCGGTGTTTTCTTGAACTTCGACATCAAGCAGACCGCTCCGGTGGTCGAGCCCTACGAGGCGGCGCTGGCGTCGCTGCTCGCCGAGTTCGGGAGGGTCGACGGCGTCATCGTCGCCTCGTTCCTCGACCCCGCCACCGAGGCGTTCGCCCAGGTCGCACCCGATGTCGCCACCTCGGCGGGGACCCTCGCCACCGCCGAATTCTGGCGGGCCGTCAACGAGGGAGGGCCGTTGCCGCAGCTCCGGGCGAGCGCCCTGCAGGTGCCCGAGCACTTCGGTGACATCGTGGTCGTCGACGAGAAGTTCGTCACCGCCGCCCACGGGGCGGGCCTGGCGGTGCACGTCTGGACGATCAACGACGCCGAGTCGATGGGTCGGCTCTGCGACCTCGGGGTCGACGGCATCATCTCGGACGTGCCGAGCGTGCTCGCGGGGGTGCTGGCGGAACGGGGACGCAACTGGCGGCCGGGCGGCTCGCCCGGCGCCGAAGGACTGGGCTAGCCGCGCCCGCAGTTCGGACGCTTGCCGTGGTTGGCCTTCTTCTTCGACCTGATCTTGCGCTTGTTGGTCCGCTTCGACATAAGGGGACGACTCTAGTCGGTGGCGGTAGCTTGATGCGAATGACCAGCGAGAGCGAGCAGGCGGTCCCGCAGTCCGCAGCACCACGGTGGCGGCGGTGAACGAGACCGGCTGGCTGCTGCGCGACGGCGACGTGCTGGCCGCCGCCGAGCGCGTGGAGGGCTTCGTCCCACGGCTCCGGGGGATGTCCGGGCAGTCCGGCTTCGAGGGAGCGCTGCTCCTCGACCACTGGCACTCGGCGCACACCATTGGCTGCGGGCCGAGCGACATCGCCTTCCTCGACGCCGAGCTGCAGGTGCTCGCCGTCGCGCACCTCGGCGCCTGGCGGATGGCGATGCCGAGGACGAGAGTCCGCTCGGTGCTTCAGACCGGCGGCGGCAACTTCGAGCGGTGGCGCCTCGCGGTGGGCGACCGGCTCGACTTCCGACCCGCCTCGTGAGCGCACGAGCCGGGCGCCTCGTGCTCGTCGGGACGCCCATTGGCAACCTGGGGGACCTCTCGGCCAGGGCCCGGGCCGCGCTCGCCGAAGCAGACGTCATCTGCTGCGAGGACACCCGTCGCACCCGCGCGCTCCTCTCGGCCGTCGGCGTCGGTGGTGGGTCCCGGCTCGTGTCGGTCCACGAGCACAACGAGGTCGCCCGCATCCCCCAGGTGCTCGAGTGGCTGGCGGCCGGGCGCCTGGTGGCTGTCGTGACCGATGCCGGTCTGCCGGGGATCTCGGACCCGGGCGAGCGCCTGGTGGCCGCCGCCGCCGACGGGGGCTTCGAGGTCGTGGTGGTGCCGGGGCCGTCGTCGGTCCTCGCCGCCCTCGTCGCCAGCGGCCTGCCGACGGCGCGGTTCTGCATGGAGGGGTTCCTGCCGCGCAAGGGCGCGCCTCGGCGCTCCCGGCTCGCCGCACTCGCCGCCGAGGAGCGCACCGCCGTCATCTTGGAGGCGCCGCCCCGGCTGGCCGCCACACTGCGCGACCTCCTGGCGGTGTGCGGTGACCGGCCCGTCGCCGTCGCGCGCGAGCTCACCAAGGTCCACGAGGAGGTCTGGCGCGGCACGCTCGGTGCCGCGGCCACCCGCTACGACGAGCACCCGGTTCGCGGCGAGGTCGTGCTCGTCCTCGGCGGCGCCCTCCCCGATGCGCCGGCGAGCGACGAGGACATCGAGGCAGCGGTGCGCAGCCGCCTCGCCGAAGGAGCCGGGCCGAGGGAGGTGGCCGCCTCGGTGGCGGCCGCGCTCGGTGTGTCCAAGCGGGTCGCCTATACCCTGGCCATCGAGTTGCGGGGAGGCGACGAGGCCCGGCCGTGACCGCTCCCGGCGAGAGGGAGGCAGGTGGTGGGCCGGTACGCTACCGGCGTGGCGCGCTTCTACATCACGACCCCGATCTACTACGTCAACGACGCGCCCCATGTCGGGCATGCCTACGCCACGGTCAACGCCGACGCACTGGCCCGCTGGCACCGGCTCATCGGTGACGACGTCTTCTTCCTGACCGGCACCGACGAGCACGGCGCCAAGGTGGCAGAGGCCGCCGCCGAGCGCGGCGTCGCCCCCGCTGAGTGGACCGACATCACCTCGGAACGCTTCCGCGGCGCGTGGCGGGGCCTCGAGGTGTCGAACGACGACTTCATCCGCACCACCGAGGCGCGACACCACGCCACCGTTCAGGAATTCCTCCAGCGGATCTACGACAACGGCTTCATCGAGCTCGGCACCTACCGGGGCCTCTACTGCGTATCGTGCGAGGACTACTACACCGAAGAGCAGCTGGTCGACGGCAAGTGCCCGGTCCACGGCCGCCCGGTCATCGAGATGCAAGAGGACAACTACTTCTTCAAGCTGAGCGCCTTCGAGCAACGCCTCATCGAGTGGTACGAGTCCGCCCCTGACGCCGTGCGCCCCGCGGGCAAGCGCAACGAGGCCCTCAGTTTCATCCGGGGAGGGCTGCGCGACATCTCCATCACCCGCACGTCCCTCGACTGGGGCGTGCCGGTCCCCTGGGACGAGCGCCACGTCTTCTACGTCTGGTACGACGCGCTCATCAACTACCTCACCGCCATCGGCTACGGCCACGACGAGGAGCGCTTCGAGGAATGGTGGCCCGCCGTCCACCACCTGATCGGCAAGGAGATCCTCCGCTTCCACTGTGTGTGGTGGCCGGCGATGTGCATGGCGGCGGGCATCGACCCACCGGCGCACGTCTTCGTCCACGGCTGGCTGCTCGTCGGCGGTCAGAAGCTGTCCAAGTCGATGGTCGCCGCTCGTGCCGAGGAGGGCGAAGGGTTGGCCAAGCTGACCGAGATCGCCCCCGAGCTGCTCACCTCGGACTTCGGGGTCGATGCGGTGCGCTACCACCTGCTGCGGGACACCCCGCTCGGCACCGACGGCGACTTCTCCTACGAGTCGATCGTGGCGCGCTACAACTCGGACCTCGCGAACAACCTGGGCAACCTGGTCTCGCGGGTGGCGACGGTGGTCGGCTCCAAGTGCGGGGGCATCGGTCCGGCGCCCGACGCCGACAGCCCGCTCCGCCCGGCGGCCGAAGAGGCGTGCAAGTCCGCCTCGGACGCGTGGGAGCGCTTCGCCCCGCACGAGGCACTCGAGGCCACGTGGCGGCTCATCGGTGCGGCGAACGCGCACTTAGAGGCCACCGAGCCGTGGAAGGCCGAACCTGGTCCAGCGGTCGACGCCGTGCTCGGCAGCGCCCTCGAGGCCTTGCGGATTGTCACCCTGCTCATCACGCCCGCCATGCCCGAGACAGCCGAGGCCATCTGGGCGCGCATCGGTCTCAGCGGCTCACCGGGCGGGGAACGGCTGCCCGACGCCGCGGCCTGGGGCGGCTACCCCGGCGGCCTGGCGGTGGAGAAGGGTGCGCCGCTCTTCCCCCGGCGCAAGCCCTGATGGACCCGGACCCGGGCGCAGCCCCGATCTGGTTCGACTCGCACTGCCACATCCAGGACTCGTTCGCGCCCGACGACGCCGACGCCGCCGAGGTGCTCGCCGCCGAGCTGGCGCACTGCTTCGATGCCGGGGTCGGGCGCGTGGTCTGCGTCGGCACCGACCTGGTGACCTCCAAGCAGGCGCTCGCGGTCTGCGAGGCGGCCAGCGGCGGCGCCTACGGGCGCAACGTCCCCGAGGTCTACGCCGCCATCGGCCTGCACCCTCATGAGGCGAGCGCGGGGACCGCCGAGCTGGTGGACCTGGCCGGGGCGGCGGTGGGCGCCCATGCGCCGGGGCTGGTGGCCATCGGGGAGTGCGGTCTCGACTACTTCTACGAGCACTCGGACCGCTCCTCGCAGCGGCGTGCCTTCGCCGAACAGGTGGGCCTCGCCCAGCGCCTCGGACTCACGCTGGTCATCCACGCGCGCGACGCCTGGGAGGACCTGTTCGACGTCCTCGGGAGCGAGGGCGTGCCCGAGCGAACGGTGCTGCACTGCTTCACGGGCGGCCCCACCGAGGCGGCGCGCTGCGTCGAGGCGGGCATGTTCGTCTCCTTCAGCGGGATCATCACCTTCAAGAACGCCGACGACGTGCGCGCGGCGGCGACCGTCGTGCCATTGGAACGGCTGCTCATCGAGACCGACAGCCCCTTCCTCGCCCCGGTGCCGCACCGCGGGAAGCGCAACGAGCCGGCGCTAGTCCCTCTCGTCGGCGCGGCGATCGCCGCGGTCAGGGGCCTCGAGTCCGCAGAGGTGGCAGCGAGCTCGGCCGCCGCCGCCGGGCTCGCCTTCGCCCTCTGAGCCCTCCTCAGGTCGGCAAATCCGGCGAATTTGGACAAAATGCCCATGAACAGGGAGTTCGCGCGGCGGTACAGCCCGACTAGCCCCCTGACCAGGGATTTCGCTCGGGGGGTGCGTGACAGGGCTCTGACCAGGGAGAACGCGAGCAGTGCGTCGCCGCCCGGTGCCGCTCGGTTTGCACGGCGCAACCGGGCCTTCCTAACGTGAGGGCATCCCGCACCTTCCCTTCTGGGTCGGCGCGGGCACGTGTCCCCGGAGAAGGGTGGAGGCCCTGAGGACCCAAGAGATCGGGAAGAGGCGCGCGCTCGTCGCCCTGGCATTCGCCGGCGTGCTCGCAACCGCCCCCTTCCTGCTACTGCACAGCGGCTCCGCTTCGGCGGGAACGGCCCATGTCGCAGGTGGTGGTCGGACTACCGCGTCGGAGGCTTCGTCGTCGCGCCCGTCGGGTGACAGCGTGGCGATGCCCGGCGGCCAGCTGGTCGGCTACCGCGGCCAGATCGCGCCCCTCGACCCGGCCTCGACGACGTCCGCGCCGTCGACGACGAGCGCGGCTGCGCCGTCGACGACGACCACCGCTGCGCCCCCGACGACCACCGCACCTCCCACGACCCTTCCGCCGTCGCCGACCACGACGACCACCGCCGCACCCGCCCCCGTCGCCGCGTCGGGCAACAGCGCAACCGGGGGGGCGACCTGGTACGACACGTTCCCGGGCGGCTGCGCCAGCGAGACGCTGCCCCATGGCGTGGTCCTCACCGTGCGCAACGACGCCACCGGGGCGACCACCACCTGTACGGTCGACGACCGTGAAGCCCCGAACCCCGGCCGGGTCGTCGACCTGTCCGAGCAAGAGTTCACCCAGATCGCCAACCTCAGCCAGGGCGTCGTCACCGTCACCATCTCCTGGTGACCCGGCGTGACGCTGTCACGCCCCGCCATCACCGCCCTCCTCGCTGAGCACGGGCTGCACCCGAGCCGCGCGCTCGGCCAGAACTTCGTCGCCGACCCCAACACGGTCCGCCGCATCGTCCGCCTCGCCGGCGTGGGTGCGGGGACCCCCGTCGTCGAGATCGGAGCGGGGCTCGGGTCGCTCACCCTGGCATTGGCCGAGACGGGTGCGGCGGTGGTGGCGGTCGAGGTCGACCGCTACCTCGTCCCGGTGTTGCGCGAGGTCCTGGCCGGCACCGACGTCGACGTCGTCGAAGGCGACGCCCTCACCCTCGACTGGGGCTCGCTCCTCGCCCGCGATCCCGGCCCGTGGTCCCTCGTGGCCAACCTCCCCTACAACGTGGCGGTGCCCGTCACCATCGGCGTCCTCGAGCGGGCGCCCATGGTCGCGAGCCTCCTCGTGATGGTGCAGCGAGAGGTGGGGGAGCGGATGGCCGCCCGTGCCGGGGAGGACGCCTACGGCGCGGTGTCGGTCAAGGTCGACTACTGGTCTCGCGCCGAGGTCGTGGGACGGGTCCCGGCCACCGTGTTCGTGCCGCGCCCGAACGTCGAGTCGGTGCTCGTCCGCCTGGAGCGCCGCAGCGCCCCCGCCGTCGACCCGTCGCTCGTCAGCTACGACCGCCTCTTCTCGGTTGTGCGCGCCGGGTTCGCGCAGCGCCGCAAGATGCTGCGACGCTCGCTCGCTGCCATCGTCGATCCCGAGGCCTTCGAGGCGGCCGGCGTCGCACCCGAGGCGCGTGCCGAGGAGCTCGACGTCGCCCAGTGGGGCCGCCTCGCCGGCTGGGCGCCCCCGTCGTGATCGGCGCCCGGCCCGAGCGGGTCAGCGCACCGGCGAAACTCACCGTCTCGCTGGCCGTCACCGGCCGGCGCCCCGACGGCTACCACGAGCTCGAGGCCGAGATGGTGGCCATCGACCTCGCCGACGAGCTCTTGTTCGTCGACGGTGGCAGCGGGCTCGAGATCGAGGCCGACCCCTCGGCGCGCGCCGAGGGCCTCGAGCGGGGCCCGGGCAATCTGGTCACCCGGGCCCTCGAACTGCTCGGGCGACCGGCCACTGTCGTGCTGCGCAAGCGCATCCCGGTCCAAGGTGGGCTCGGCGGGGGATCGACCGATGCCGCCGCGGTGCTGCGCTGGGCGGGGTGCGAGGACCTGGACCTGGCCGCCACACTCGGCGGTGACGTCCCCTTCTGCGTGGTCGGCGGCCGTGCGATGGTGCGCGGCATCGGCGAGCAGGTCTCGAGCCTCGAGTACGAGGCCCGCTCGTTCGTCCTGTTGGTGCCCCCCTTCGGGGTGGACACGGCCGCGGTCTATCGTGCCCACGACGAACTGGGGAAGCGGCGCTCGGGGCAAATGTCGAACCAACTGACCGCCGCCGCCCTCGTGGTCGAACCGAGACTCGCCGCCTGGCGCGACATGCTCGGTGCCGCGACAGGTGCGGTGCCCCACCTGGCCGGCAGCGGCTCGACGTGGTTTGCCGAGGGCACGCTCGAGAGCCTCGGCCTGACCGGGCGAGACGAGCTCGAGTGGGGGGCCGAGCGGGCCCGGCTCTACGAAGTTGCGACGGTACCGAGCGGCTGGGAGTTGCCGACGGTGCCGTGAACGTCCAGATCCCGCCCTCTCGGGCGGGATCGGTGGCGATCTGTGCCTACTTGCCCGCCCGGCGTTGCCAGCGGGTGGCCTTCAGCATCTTCTTGTGTTTCTTCTTACGCATGCGCTTACGGCGCTTCTTGATGAGGGATCCCATGGAGTGCGCCAGGCTAGCCACAAAGGGGTCCCGCCGCCAGGCGGCAGGTGAGAGCCTCGCGAGGGGCCTGCAACGGGGCCTGCTGGCGGCGTGCGGGGGACCGGCGGGTGGCCGGAAGCTCCGGCAAGGGGGGTTGAGCCTTTCTGGGTAGAGAGACGGGCATGCCCTGTCCCACCTGCCCTCCGACGTCGCCATGAGCGACGTGCTCCTCGCCCTCGGCATCCTCGTGGTGCTGGCCACGGCCTCGAGCGTGGTGCTCACCCTGATTCTGCCCCGCGCACCCCGGCGGTCCGGCCGGTTCACCCGGGTGGTGGTCCGCTCCGTGCAGGTGGTCTTCATCCTGATCTCACGCCTGGGGAAGAGCTACGAGACCAAAGACGCAATCTTGGCCCCGACGGCCCCCGTGGCCCTGGTCGCCCAACTGCTCTACTGGGCCGGCGGCTTCATCCTGGGCTACGCCCTCATGCTGCTCCCGTTCGTGCACAACGTGGGTGACGCCCTCAGCCAAGCGGCGACGTCGCTGTTCACGCTGGGCGCCATCCCCGTCGGCGGGTCAGCCGACCAGCCCGTCGACATCGCCGCGGGCGCCACGTGGGCGGTGATCGTGGCCCTCCAGATCGCCTACCTGCCGGCCCTGTACTCCGCCTTCAACAAGCGCGAGGGCCTGGTCACCATGCTCGAGAGCCGCGCCGGCCTGCCGTCGTGGGGGCCAGAGCTGCTGGCCCGCCACCAGCTGGTGGGCATCACCGACACCCTGGCCGAGCTCTACGACGA
Organism: Acidimicrobiaceae bacterium; assembly: GCA_003155135.1. Classification (GTDB taxonomy): domain Bacteria; phylum Actinomycetota; class Acidimicrobiia; order Acidimicrobiales; family RAAP-2; genus Bog-515. The sequence goes on from PMFN01000007.1 coordinate 36,135, forward strand.
CTGGGAGGAGTGGGGGGCCGACGTCTCCGAGAGCCACACCACCTACCCGGTCATGCTGCTGTTCCGCTCGCCCGAACCGTGGGCCTCCTGGGTGACCGGGCTCATCGCCGTGCTCGACGCGTGTGCGCTGCACCTCGCCCTGTGTCCCGGGACCGCCCCCCACCAGGCACGGCTGTGCCTGCGCATGGGGTTCTCGGCCTTCAACCGGATCGGGGCGACGCTCGGGTGGCACCCCGACCCCGACCCCGACCCCGACGGCGCCATCGATCTCAGCTTCGATGACTTCGCCGAGGCGGTCAGCTTGCTCGCCGAGGTGGGCTTCCCACTCGAGCGCTCGGCCGAGGAGGCCTGGCCCGACTTCCGCGGGTGGCGGATTAACTACGAGACCACCGCCTATCGCATGGCTGACTACGTGACCGCTCCGCCCGCGCCGTGGTCGGGGAACCGAAGGCACCTGCGCTCGGGCACCGTCGCCCCCCGCCGGCCACCCCAGCGCGCGCCGGGCTTGGGCGCGATCGCCTCGCACCGCCCGACCGTGACCGTCGAGAGCAACGTGCGCCGCCGTCGCGGTGAGCCAGAGGGGCCGGGGGGCTGAGCGAGGAGCTGCGTTGAGCGACTCAGCCGAGCTGCTGGACGTAGAGCGAGGCGTTCACATTGGCACCCGTGCCGCCGATGGCGGTCGCGAGGCCGATCGCACTCGCCGACCCCGAGTTGGTGAGCGTCAACTGATCGCCCGCGGCGAGGGTGACGATGGCCTGGCCGGTGTTCTGCTGGGTGCCCGCGCCCGACCCGTAGGTCGTCCCGGGCACCACCGTGCCGTTGAGGGCGAGGGAGATCTGGTTGGGCTCGGTCGCCGACACCGAGAAGGACACCGAATAGGTGCCCGCCGCCAGGGCAGTGAGCGTTCCGAGCGACGAGGTGAAGCCCGAGAGTTGGCCGGTGCTCGGCAGCAGGATCGTCCCGCCCACCGCCACCACCTGGGGAGCGATGCTGTAGATGTAGGCGTAGTCGGGCTGGCCGGCAGGCCCTTGGGGACCGGTCGCCCCGGTCGCCCCTGCTGCACCGGCCGCACCGGCCGCACCAACGGCACCGGTCGCACCGGTGGCGCCCTGGGGTCCTGCCGGTCCGGTGGCGCCCTGTGGCCCAGGCGGCCCCTCTGGACCGGTGCCGCCCTGGAGGCCGGGCGCACCGGTGGCTCCCTGGGGTCCGGGCGGCCCCTCGAGGCCGGTCCCCCCGGTTGCCCCGGTTGCCCCGGCCGGCCCCTGGGGGCCAACAGGCCCTGCCGGGCCCACTCCCGAAGACGAGGTCGTCTGGACGCTGGCGCCAGCGGTAAAGCTGCCGCCGCCTGCAGCCTGCGAGCCGTAGAAGGGTGCGTCCCCGAATGCGAAGACGCCGCCGTCTGCACCGAAGAGCCAGTAGCCACCGCCGTCAGGTGTTGACGCCATGCCCACGATCGGCTTGTTCAAGTGCTGGCCACCAAGACCGCCGTAATTGTTGGCCCCGCCGTAGGCGTAGACCTGGCCGGTCGAGGTCACGAGCCAGTAGCCCGCCCCCGTCTCGGCTGTCACGCGTGCCGCGACGTCCTGGGCAGCCAGCGGCCGCGCCTGCGCGATCGAGCGGGCCGGCGACGAGATGCCGAGGGCGACTGCGAGCATGACCGCGACGACGCTCACGCCGACGAGCGATCGACGCACGACGGCCAGATGACTGCCACTGCGACTTGACGAGGAACGGAACTTCACGGCGAGGACCTCCGTTTGTGGCGAGTGCGCTGGCAAGGACCGGATCGCAGCTCGAGACCCCAGCCAAGCACGCGTGTTGCAGGGATTGCGGGACCGTCTGGGGCCTACTGTGGTTTGGCCGGGCCACGGGGTCCGCCAGGAGGTTTTCAAGGTGCAGCTGCTCGCCCTCGACCACGTCCAGTTGGCCATGCCTGCCGGGGAGGAGGAGCTCGCCCAGTCCTTCTATGAGGGACGCCTCGGCCTCGCCCGGCTGGAGAAGCCCGAGCCCCTGGCGTCGCGTGGCGGGTGCTGGTTCTCCAACGGCGCAGTGACGCTGCACCTCGGCGTCGAGGCGGGGTTCCGGCCGGCCAAGAAGGCCCACCCGGCGCTCGTGGTCGACGACCTCGACGCGCTCGTCGAGTCCCTCGAGTCCGTCGGCAGCACCGTCACCCCCGACTTCGATCTTCCCGGCGTGCGCCGGTGCTACGTCGAGGACCCCTTCGGCAACCGCATTGAGCTCATCGCCGCCAGCTGATGTGGTGGCCACGGGGCGGCGACAGCGGCGAGCCGACGCCCCTATCCGAGATTGGGAGCGCGGTCGGGGATGACGGCGTCGAGGATCCCGAGGTGCACCACCCTGGCCGGGATGCCTTGTCGGGCGAGGAGGGCCAAGAACGTGCTCTCGTCGTAGACGCCCGGCCCAGCCTCGGGGTTCTGGAAGGCGGCCTTCGCCTGGGTGAGCTCGTTCGGCGAGAAGAACAACCACGCCGGCTGTGAGGAGTGCGCGACGGCTGCGCTGAGCGCTTTCGAGCGCACCACGTCAAATCGCGTCGGGGTCACGCTGAGTGAGGGGTCGAGCTCGTCGAGGGTGTAGGCGGTCCAGTAGTCGCCGTAGGCGTCATGGATGTGGGCGGCATCCATGGCGTCGGCGACCTGTGTGATGGGGGTGTTCGGGTTGTGCCAGCCGCTGAAAAAGGCCGAGACGCTGGTGTCGGGGGTGCCCAGGGTGTCGTGCGAGCCGATGGCCGTGAGCCCGACACCGGCGACCAGGGCGACGGCGCCGAGGGCGACGACCCAGATCGGCGCAGACTGCGAGGCACGGGCCGCCGCGTGGTGCCCGGCGGGCCGCCGCCGCTCGCCGAGTACCAGGGTGGCGTAGGCGGCGAAGACGGCAGGAATGATGAGGAAGGTGAGGTCCACGCCGTAGCGGCCGTCGATCCAGTAGGCGGTGCCCGGGTTGGCCGCCAGCACGAAGGGGAACGCCACCACCCCTGCCGCGCAGGCCAGCGTCGTGAACCCGCGTCGGGTGGTGGCGAAGAGCCACACCGATGCGACGAGCGCGCCGACGATCACGACGAGGGCGGCTGCGAACAGCATCTTGCCGAGGGTCGGACCGCCGACCCACTCACCGGTGAACAGGGTCTTGACGCCGAGGTCGATGGGCAGCGTCTTGTGGAAGAAGACGCTCAGCCGCTCGCCGTAGCTGGCCGGGACAGCCACCGGCGCCGCCGAGCGCGACAGCGACTTGAAGCCGTCCCGAGCATTCGTCCAGAGCCAGGGCAGTGCACCCACCACGGCGCTGGCGAGGACGAGGACGACCGTTCGGATGCTGCTCCACTTGGACCACGACCCGATCAGGACGATGGCGGCCGGCACGGCGAAGTAGACGATCTCGGGCGACGACCACCACCCCGCACCTGCGGCCAGGCCGAGCACCACCGTGGTGGGGATGCCGCGATGGCCGTGTGCGAGTCGCACGGCGAAATAGAGCATCACCATGCCCAGCGCGAGCGTGGCGAAGTGAAAGCCCAGCTCGCGCGATGAGTTCCAGATCAGCGTGTAGGGCCAGACCCAGGCGAGTGAGCCCGCCAGGATCCCGGCTCGACGGTCGCCGCAGAGCTCGGTGACGAGCAAGCCGACGAAGATGGCGGCGACCCCCGACAGGATGGCCGCCGTGGCGTTCACCCCGCTGACCCCGGGTAGCACGTGGGTGACCAGGGCCACCAGGTACGGCTCGACGCCGCCGTACTGCTGGCCCCAGAAGAAGGTGGTGAAGTGGCCGTGGTTGATCTGGCGGGCCATGAGGCCGACGACGGCCTCGTCGCTGAACAGCGGGACGTGCACGAGCAACCAGATCCGCTCGAGCGCGCCGAAGACGAACGCCACAAAACCGAGGGCGATCGCCGCCACATCGAGCCAGCGGGGGGCCGGGTCGGCCACGGCCGGCGTCGGGGGCGAGTCGATCTCGTGGAGGGGTGCCGGGGCGACCGTCATCTCGCTGTGTGCTCCGCCAGCAACTTCATGGCCCTGCAGCCTTTCACGAAGCAGGGGTTGCGTCCTGCGCACACCGCTCCTCGGCGGCCGTCGGAGGAGGAGCAAGCGCCCTGCGTCGCCGTCGTGGGGCCGAGGGAGGCAGCGCAGCGAGCCGCTTACCAGCGTGGAGCGCTCCGGCGCGTCACCAGCAGCGTCGCGGTCATCGAGACCGTGGCGGTCCATCGGGAAGGCGGCGATCACGAGAGCCTGCGGCAGCTCCGCCCGGTTGGCGACGTGCAGTCGGACGTGTGGTCGGCTTCTCCAGGGTGGCGACGATCGCCGGCCCGCGTGCTCCCGGCGTCCGAGGCAGCGAGCCCAGGGCCCGCGGGCAGTTGCCGGGCGAGCTCAGCGGCGGCCGAGCACCCTGACCGGCGTGGACCGGCCGCGCCGTGGTCCGCCAGCCGTAGCGGTCTCTTCGACGAAAAGCGCGCGCCGGGGGCAGATCCGTACGGCCGCTTCGGCCAGTCCGATGAGCTCGGGCGGGATTGGCCGCTCGTCGATGACCGGGTAGCCCCACTCGTCGAGGGCGATGAGCTCGGGGGCGAGCTCCGCGCAGTGGCCGAAGGCGTCGCATGCCACCGGGTCGACACGAAGCCGCCTGGTCACCGCCATGGGCCACCGTCCCTCCCGGGAAGGGCGAGGACCGTGTGGGCACGGCTCCCCGGACACGGGCCGGACCGCAGGTGTGACGCGAGGTCGTCGGCGAAGACCGAGAGGGCGCTGCGCACGATGCGGACCACGCCGTCAGGGTGCCCGCACGCACCACGGCCCTCCACCTCGTCGAGGCGGTGGCAGAGGCGCTCGAGCACGCTGTGCGAGGAGCGCCCGGCGGCGAGCAGCGTCAGGTCCTCGGCGATGGCGGGGAGCCCGAACACACACGGTCCGCACTGTCCTGCGCTCTCCCCGGCCATCCAGTGGGCAATGCGTGCCGTCTCGGCCAGGCCGCAGCTCGACGTCGCGAGGGCGACCACGACACCGGCGCCGATAGACGCACCGGCCGTCGCCATCGCACTCGGGGTGAGCGGCGAGGAGAAGTGCTGCGGTCCCAGCCACGCGCCGCCGTAGCCGCCGAGGAGGACCGCGGCGATGCCACTGTCGGCACCCGCACCGGTGAGGACGCGGTCGACCCGTGTGCCGAGGGGGATCTCGTAGATGCCAGGACGGCTGACCGCGCCCGAGACGGTGAGCAGCGTCGTCCCCGGGGCGTCGGGTGCGCCGACCTCTCGGAACCAGACGGGCCCGTAACGGCCGATGAGGCCGATGTTGGCCATCGTCTCGGCGTTGTCGACCAGGGTGGGACGGCCTCCCACGCGCAGAATCGTCGGCTTCTCGACCCGGAACGTCGGCGTCGACTCCCCGCCGTCGAGCCAGTGGACGAGCGCTGACTCCTCCCCGCTCACGTAGCGACCGGGAGGGGTGACCACTTCGGTCGGCACGCTGAGCAGCCCGGCGGCGGCGCGCTCGTCGATGGCGAAGGCGAGGGCATTGGCGGTGGCCGGGCGGTCGTGTGCCACGCACACCTTGATGCCAACGGCCCCGAGGGCGCGGGCGACCAGCTCGGCGCCGTCGAGCACGAGGTGGGGCGACGAGGTGGCGAGCACCTCGTCCTTGTGGCTCGCCGGCTCTCCCTCCATCGTGTTCACCGCGATGACCGGTCGGCGGCGCTGGGCGGCGAGCAGCGCCATCTTCTTGCCCGTCGGGAACCCGCCACCGCCGCGGCCGGTGAGGCCCGACTGCTCGATGGCGGCGACGAGGCGCGGCGCGAAGTCGCGGTCACGCCGCTCGGGCACCGGCAGGGTGCCGTGGACGGCGAGGTGGTTGGCGAGACCGGCGTGCTCGGGACCGCCGGTGGCGAGGAGACGCTGGGTCACCGGTGGGCTGTCAAGCGTGGTCATCGGCTCTTGCTCCTGCCGGTCGACGTCCCCGCCACGTGGCGGAGGTCGGTGGCGTGCTGGCGGGCGGGTGTCGAGTGGACGACCCGGCGATCACCGGACGATCGCCGTACCGGTCGGGGAACGTCACTCTCGGGGATGCCCGAGGGCTTGGGGACCGCGGTGCGGAAACCACCGCGGTACGGGTGGGCCCGGAGCCGCCAGACGCCGGCCAGCGCAACCGCCCCGATGCACGAGAACACGATCAGCTTCATCCAGGCGAAACGGAAGTCCGAGCCGATTCCGATGGAGTGGATGACGGCGATCGGCCACATGGCGTAGGCCAGCCAGTGGACGCCCCGCCACGTCCGGGCGCTGATGCGCTGGCGCAGCAGGCTGGTCACCATCACGGCGAGCAGCAGGTCGAACGCGACCGCCCCGAGGCCCACCCACAGCGGTTTGTAGTGCGACGTGAAGGGGACCACGACCGAGATGAGGTTGACCGAGACGAACGAGTCGAGCACGGTGGTCACGATGTGGAGCCCCAAGAAGACGAGGGCGATCATCGAGATGCGACGGTGCAGGTCGGTCAGCGCGAACCGGGGCCAGTTCGTCGTGGCCACCCGGGTGGTGGAGAGGATGCCGAGCACCACGGTGGCGGTGAACAGCACCAGCGCCACGGTGCCCGAGGCCCGCGTGGTGTACCAGAGGATGGGACTGCTTGCCGCCAGCATCAGCGTGCACCGCTTTCCTGGTCGGACTCCGATTCGGGCGAGGGCCAGCCGCCGACTTCGATGACCTCGCCGTCGCGGCGCACGAAGCGGGCAGCCAGTCCTCGCTGGGCGATCTCGAAGAGGGCGTCCTCGCCCCAGACGACCGCCGCGGTCGCGGCGGTGTTGGCCTCCACGCAGGTGCGAGCCGCCACCGTGACGAGGCGCCACTCAGGGTCGGCCGGCCATCCGGTCGACGGGTCGACGATGTGATGGAGCGTCGTCCCCTGGCGCTCCCACGTGCGGACGGTGGTCGAGGAACTGGCCACGCCACCGGACCAGGCGGCGACGACCATGTCGTTGGCCGAGTCGGTGTCGCGGGCATTCTCGGTGACGCCGACCCGCCATCCGCCGGCCGGGGGCTCGCCGGCGATGGCGAGGTCGCCGCCGAGGTCGACGAGGACGCCGCACCCGAGGGCTGTCGCGATGTCGTCCGCCGCACGGTCGGCGCACAGCGCCTTGGCGGTGGCACCGAGGTCGAGGGCGACGCCGGCGGGGATCTCGACGGTCGAGGCGGACTCGTCGACGAGCACGCACTGCCAGCCCGGTGCCGGCGAGCTGGGCGAGGCAGGGGTGCTGCGCCCAGCGTCGGCGAGCTCGTCGAAGTCCCGGTCGTAGCCGAGCTCGATCAGCGCGGCGCCGATGGTGGGATCGACCGCGCCGTTGGTGGCGGCGGCGGCGTCGAGGGCGACCCTGACCGCATCGATGAGCGTGGAACCGACCACGACGGGGCCGCTGCCGGCCGCCGCGTTGAGGCGGCTCAGGTCCGAGTCGGCGCGGAAGCGGCTGGCTGCCGCGTCAAAGCGCTCGATCTCTGCGCTCAGCATCGCCCGCGCCACCTCGAGCCCTCCGGCCGGACGGACGGCCAGCGTCACGGTGGTGCCCCAGACCCGCCAATGGCTGAAGCCGAGCGAGGGGGTTGGCGGAGTCGTTCGGGAGGGCAACGGGCGCTCCGTGTTGGTGGTCGGGGTCGTGGTGACCGGGTGCTGGCCGGTCCGGCCGGGAAGGCCGGAATCGTCGGCGATCGTGGCGTCAGCTCTGGGTTGGCGTCGCAGGAGGTGGAGGCTCACGACCCACCCGTCCTGACCTGGGGCAGGGGAGCCGACGGTGCCTGAGACGGTGCCTGAGAAGGGGCCACCGAGGGCGAGGAGAATCCCCCGCCCCCGGTGGCTGTACCCGCCGGAGGGGTGGCGGCGGAGCCAGAAGAAGTGCCGCCGGAGGTCCCCGAGCCCCCGCTGGCGCTGGTCCCCGATTGGGTGACGCTGGCGCCAGCGGTGGAGTTGTGGCCCGGGTAGAAGTGGGCGGCAAGACCGATCACGATCCCAGTCGCCGCGACAGCGGCCGCGAAGACCCAGCGTGTGGTGGCACGCACGCGTTCGAGAGCTCGATCGCGTCCTTGGGCGTCGTGGCGGCGGATGGGGGATGCGGCTGACATGGGGTCGGTGGTCTCCTTCTGACCCTGCCAGCATGCCCGGCGGATCTAAGAGCCCGCCTTGAGTTGGTTAAGAAGAACTGAAGAAATCCCTTGTCAATGGCCGTATTCGCTCAGCGAACGCTCAGCGGGCCGGGCAATTCCTAGTCGTCGACCAGCTCGACGTCGGGAGCGGCGACGACCGGGAACCGAAGCCGGAGCAGCGCGCCGCCGCCCTGGGCCGCCTGCGCCTCAACGGTCCCGCCCTCGTCGTGGGCCACCTGGGCCACGATCGAGAGCCCGAGCCCGGAGCCGGGGAGGCCTCTCGCCGCCCTGGCGCGGTAGAAGCGGTCGAAGATGTGGGGCAGGTCCTCGGGGGAGATGCCCGGCCCGTGGTCGCGCACGGTCACCTCGCCCTCCTGGCAATAGACCTCGATGACGCCACCGGGCGGGCTCCACTTGATGGCGTTGTCGAGCAGGTTGCCGACCGCGCGCGTGATGCGCTCGGGGAGGCCCTCCACCCAGCATGGCTCGATCAGTGCGTCGAAGCGGATGTCACGGGTGCGCCCGTGGGTCGCCGCCACCGCCACGGCGTCTTCGACCAGCTGGTCGAGGCGGAACGGGGCACGTACCCGCTCTCGCTGCTCGCCTCTGGCCAGCTCAGCCAGGTCGCCGACCAGCTTGGTCAGCTCGCCCATCTGGGTGACGACGTCGGTGACGAGCACCTCGCGGTCTGCCGGCGCGAGTTCGTCGACCCGGCGGACGACTTCCAAGTTCGTCCGCAGGCTGGTGAGGGGGGTGCGCAGCTCGTGCGAGGCGTCGAGCACCAGTTGTCGCTGGGCGTCCTCGGAGGCCTCGAGAGCGGCGAGGAGGTGGTTGAAGGTCCGCCGGAGGCGGCCGAGCTCGTCGTCGCCACCGGGATCGAGCCGGCGCGAGACGTCGGTGGTCTCGGCCACCTGCTCGACGGCGTCGGTCAGGTCGTTGAGCGGGATCAGAGCGGTGCGGCCGACGATCCACCCGAGGATGACGGCGAGCACCACCCCGCCGAGAGCGACCAGGAGCAGGGCGATACCGAGCTTGTGCAACTGGTCGTTGGTCGCCGCGAGCTGCGTGGTCAACTGCAGCGCGGCCGAGGTCTGCACGAGCACCGGTGGCGAGTTCTCCGCCCGGATGGTGAAGGGGCCGGGGATGGTGGAGACGTACTCGCGGTACTGGTCATCGCCGACGGTCACCGAGGTGAAGAACGGGGCAGCGGCGCCGGCGGCGACGGCGCGGACCTGGGCGGTGACGGGCAGGGACTTGTCGCCGGTGCCGGCCACGACGCTCCCGCTGGCGTCGGCGATCTGGAGGCCGTCGCCGTAGGCCTGGGGCCCGTCGATCACCGGGTTGGCGTTGGGGGGCCCGATGATGGACTGGGCGGTGTTCGCCAGCTGCCCGTCGAGGGAGTTGATGAGGGCGTTGCGCGAGAAGTAGAACGCGCCGCCGGCCGCCAGCAGCACGGCGATGGCCACCGCCACGGTGGCAGCTATCACGAGGCGGCCGCGGAAGGTCATGGCTCTTTCAGGACGTAGCCCACGCCGCGCACGGTGTGGAGCATCCGGGGCTCGCCGTTCTCCTCGGTCTTGCGCCGGATGTAGCCGATGTAGACGGCGAGCGAGTTCGTCCCGGTGTCGAAGTCGTACCCCCACACCCGGTCGAGGATCAGGTCGCGGCTGAGCACCTGGCGCGGGTGGCGCAAGAACAGCTCGAGCAGGTCGAACTCGATACGGGTGAGCGAGAAGGAGCGCTCACCTCGATGGCCCTCTCGGGTGCTCACGTCGAGCGTGAGATCGCCGCACTGGAGGACCTCACCGTCGTTCTCGGCGCGCCGGCGCAACAGGGCGCGCAGCCGGGCGAGGAGTTCGGCGAGCGCGAAGGGTTTGACGAGATAGTCGTCGGCCCCGGCGTCGAGTCCGGCCACCCGGTCGTTGACCGCGTCGCGCGCGGTCAACATCAGGACCGGGGTGTCGTCGCCGACCGCCCGCAACCGCCGGCACACCTCGAGGCCGTCGACATCGGGGAGCTGGAGGTCGAGGACGACCGCGTCGGGTGAGGCGACCGCCAGGGAGCGCAGCGCCTCGGTGCCGTCGCTCGCGGTCTCGACTTCGTAGCCCTCGAGGCGCAGTGCCCGGTCGAGCGAGCCGCTCACCGCCGGGTCGTCATCGACCACCAGGATCCTCACTCGGGGCAACTCCTTCCGGGGCGGGGCAACGGGCATTCTCGCCAGCGCACCGCCGCAGCCAGCCGGTTTCGAGCATACCGGGCGCCCCAGCGGGGGTCGGGCCAGCGTTGGGCCCTGCGCAGCCGCATAAGGTGATGCAGCGACGCAGGGCGCCGCCGCCGTTGCGCACCGACGCAGCGACGACAGCCGTGGCGGGTAGTTCAATCGGCAGAACGCCGGCCTTTGGAGCCGGATGTTGGAGGTTCGAGCCCTCCCCCGCCAGCGACACGCACCGCTCGGATCTGATCCGTCGTGCCATCCAGACCCCGTCGCGGCGCACCCGCGACCCGCGCCCCCTCTGCTTTCGTCGGGCGACGCGGGCGCGGCCAACCGCCGTTTTGTCTGACCCGGGGCAGGGAACAGGACTGCACGGATTCGCGACCAGTGATCTCGGGCCCCACAACCCCTCTGGCACGACTAGCGCAGAACGTCGGCCTCACTGCATGGTCCACGAGCGGCGGGGGCCTCGCAGCACGGCGCTCGCCCCAGCGCCCGGGTTCGGCCGACGGGACCGAGCGCGAGCGGGGCTCTCACCAGTGTTTGGGACGGTCCGCCGCGTCGAGCTCGGCGAGGTAGCGGTTGTAGGCGGCGAGCTCGGCGTCCTCGTCCGATTCGCGCAGGCCAGGCGCCGCGTCGGGAGGCTCCGGCTTCTTCGTCTTCTCTGGGGCGGCTGCACGGGCGGCCTCGAGGCCGGGCTGCTCATGGACGAGCTTCCACCACAGGTAGAGGGCGTAGGCGGCGAAGAAGGGCCACTCGAAGGCGTAGGCCCAGCTGAGGTCGTTCCCCGAGAGGGCGCGGCGCACCTGCCAGTCGCACAGCGCGAGGCAGGTCGGCACGACGATCAGGACGGTGACGTGGAGCAGCGTCGCCCTTGGCGTGAACCACATGCGTCGCACGCCACCACGCTACCGAGCGGGCGGCGCACCCTGGCGTGCGGCTCAAGGTCCCAACGGAGTTCAGTTGCGATACGGGCGAGAAAACTACGGAATCGGGTCTATCAAGAGGCAAAGGCAAGGTCGCAGGGAGATGGTGCACTCGCGCACCGGGAGGTTTCCGGGCGTCAGTCGAGCTCGTCAGCCAAGAGGGAGGCCAGCACGAGTGGCTGGTCGCCCTGGACGCTGTGGCCCGCACCGTCGACGTGGGCGACCACCGCGTCGGGCAGCCGGCGCAGCAGCTCCGCCTCGTCGTCGTCGTCGACCACGCTGCCCGGCTCCATGCCACGGACGAGGAGCACCGGCATCGTGAGCCCCCCGAGCTCGTCCCACAGACCGGCGAAGTGCGGTCCGTCGCTCTGCCCCGATGGGCTCGGCCGGGCGTAGCGCCAGACCCAGGTGCCGTCGTCCAGCTGGCGGGCGTTGTGGAGGATCCCCCGCCGCAGGGAGGAGACCGAGCGCGTCGGGTTGTGCTCCACGGTCCTGGCCAAGAGGTCGTCGAAGCTGGCGAAAGTCGCGGGCCCACTGACGAAGGCGGTGATGGCGGCGGACTTCTCCGGCGTGACGCCGGGCGTGATGTCGATCAGCACGAGGCGCCGCACGAGGTCGGGGCGCAGCGACGCCAGCTTGATGGCGGTCACCCCGCCGAGCGACATACCGACCACGGCCTTGGCCCCGGGGGCGAGCGCCTCGATCACCGTGGCCACGTCTCGGCTCGCGCGAGCCACGTCATGGCGGCCGCCCGGGTTGTCGTCGGAGTGGCCGTGGCCGGGGAGGTCGATGGCGACGAGCGGGCACCCGAGGGCGAGGGCGACGGTGTCCCAGGTGTGGGCGTTCTGCGCCCCCCCGTGGAGCAGCACGAGCTCGGCCGGCTCGTCCCCCCAGACGAGGGCGCTCACCGAGCGGCCGGGCTCCACTTGAACGGCCACCCGGCGCACCATCGGAGGACCGGGGTAGGCGAGCCCCCACTCCTCGGCGTTCTCATGGAAAAAGCCGAATTCGTCGTAGTCGAAGGAGGCCACAGGTGCGATGGTACCGGGAGGTCTGCGAGGGGGAAGAATGGGCGCATGAGCACCCGTGCGCTGTCAGCAGTGGTCCTCGCCGCCGGGGAAGGGTCCCGGATGCGCTCCAACCGTCCGAAGCCCCTCCACCACCTGTGCGGGCGCCCGATGGTGCTCCACGTGCTCGACGCCCTGGCCGAGCTCGACGTGGACCGCGTGGTCGTCGTCGTCGGGCACCGCGCCGAGTGGGTGACCAAGACCCTCGTCGAGCGCGCCCCCGAGGGGATGGAGATCGAATTCGTCGAGCAGGCCACCCAGCGCGGGACCGGTGACGCCGTCGCCGTCGGGCTGACCGGGCTCTCGCAGAGCGACGAGGAGGGCGACGTGGTGGTCCTGCCCGGCGACACCCCGCTGCTCCGGGCCCCGACCCTCGCCGCACTGGTCCGTCACCACCGCTCGACCGATGCGGGGGCGACGCTGCTCACCGCCGAGCTCGACGAGCCCACCGGCTATGGCCGGGTGGTTCGGGGCAAGGACCAGTCCGTCGCCCGGATCGTCGAAGAGGCCGACGCCACCGACGAGGACCGCGACGTGCGCGAGGTCAACACCTCGATCTACTGCTTCCGCCGCGCCCTGCTCGCCCCCTCGCTCCGGCGGGTGAGACCGAGCAACGCCCAGGGCGAGTACTACCTGACCGACGTGATCGAGGTGCTCTCCTCGGCTGGCTACCGGGTGGACTCCCTGCTCGTGTCCGACCCGATGGAGACCGCGGGCGTGAACGACCGGGCCCAGCTCGCCTCGGCCGAGGCCGAACTGCGCGACCGCATCAACGAACGGTGGATGCGCCGCGGGGTGACCATGTGGGACCCCGAGCGCACCTACATCGACACCGAGGTGCACTTGGAAGCCGACGTGTCGCTCCTGCCGGGCGTGATCCTGCGGGGCGGCTGCACCATCGGCGAGGGCGCGGAGATCGGCCCGGACACCACCCTGGCGGACACCACCGTCGGCGAACGGGCGATCATCCGCTCGACGGTGGCCGAGCGGGCCACGATCGGTGCCCGGGCGCACGTGGGTCCGTTCGTCACGATCGCCCCCGGATCGGTCGTCGCCGAGGGCGAGACGGTCCCGCCCTTCCGAACGGTCGAGCCCTGAACAGGCCTTCACCGGTGCCGCTTGGGCAGTCGGTGGGCGGGCGCGGTAGGGTCGGCCCGTGGAGCTGATTCCCAAGCGCCGACTCGAGTTGGTGTCGGGGCGCTCCAGCCCCGCCCTCGCCCAGGAGATCGCCCGGCACTTGGGCGTCGAGCTCGGCCAGGCGAATCTGCGCGAGTTCGCCAACGGTGAGATCCACTGCCGCTACGGCAGCTCGATCCGCGGGGCCGACGTCTTCATCATCCAGACCCACTGCGGCCCGGTGAACGACTCGCTCATGGAGCAGCTGATCATGATCGACGCGGCCAAGCGGGCATCGGCGAAGCGCATCACCGCGGTGTGCCCCTACTACGGCTACTCCCGCCAGGACCGCAAGTCGACCGGGCGCGAGCCCATCACCGCCAAGCTGGTGGCCGACATGCTCTCGACGGCCGGCGCGGACCGCGTCGTCAGCGTCGACCTGCACTCGGGGCAGATCCAGGGATTCTTCGACGTACCCTTCGACCACCTGACCGCGGCCCCCGTTTTGGAGGGCTACCTCAAGTCCGAACAGGCCGGGGACATCGTCGTCGTCGCCCCCGACGCCGGCCGGGTGAAGGTGGCCGAGCGCTACAGCCAGCACCTGGGTGCGGACCTCGCCCTGGTGCACAAGGTGCGGCCGAAGGGCACGACCAACACGGTCGAGGCCCTCCAGGTCGTCGGCGACGTCGAGGGGCGCCACTGCGTGGTCATCGACGACATGATCGACACCGCCGGGACCATCTGCGCGGCGGCGGCCCTCCTCGAGAAGTCAGGGGCCTCGGAGATCTGGGCCATGGCCACCCACGCCGTGCTCTCGGACCCCGCCGTCGACCGGCTGAAGGCGTCGCCCATCTCGCGCATCGTGGTCACCGACACCCTGCCCGTTGCCGAGGACCGCTACTTCGACAAGCTCGAGGTGCTCTCGGTGGCCGAGATCATCGCCAGCGCCATCGACGGGATCTTCGAGGACACGTCGGTGTCGGAGATCTTCGGCGGCGAGAACCTCGCCTGAGCCTTCCCCTGCGCCGGGAGCAGGCGCCTGCCCTGCCCCGCTGGTGCGCAGGTCCGCAGTCGGAGTAACCTGGGAAACCGTCCGCACGCGCCAGGCCTGGCGCTCCGGTGCCGCCGTTTCACCCGAGGAGACTTCCCATGCCCGAGATCACCCTGGTCGCAGAGACCGGACGCCCGCTGGGCTCGAGTTCGACGCGCCGCCTGCGCCACGAGGGCAAGATCCCCGGCGTCATCTACGGCCACGGCACCGAGCCGGTCCCCGTCGCCGTCGAGGGCCGAGAGCTGCGCATCGCCCTTTCCGGTGAGTCCGGCTCCAACCAGCTCCTTGAGCTGAAGACCGGCAATCAGACCTTCCTCACCCTGGCCCGTGACATGCAGCGCCACCCGGTGCGCAACACCGTCACCCACGTCGACTTCCTGATTGTCCGCCGCGACGAGATCATCTCGGCCGAGGTGCCCGTGACCCTGACCGGCGAGGCACTCGAGGTCCAACATGGCGACGGCCTGGTCGAGCAGCAGCTCTTCGCCCTGCCGGTCAACGCCAAGCCCGCCGACATCCCGGCGGTCATCGAGGTCGACATCACCGACCTGATCATCGGCGGCGCCATCCGCATCGCCGACGTCACGCTGCCCGCCGGTGTCACCACCGACCTGGAGGACGACGTCTCGATCGTCATGGGCCAGGCGAGTCGCGTCGTCGCCGTCGAGGGCGAAGAGGAAGAGGGCGCCGAGGGTGCAGTGGCGGCACCCGTCGAGGGCGCTGCCGAGAGCACCGACAGCGAGGGCTAGGCCCTGCGCCGCCTCTTCGGGGGGAAGGGCGCCGACCAGCCGGAGCGCCGGGGGACGCCCTCCGACTACCTCATCGTCGGCCTGGGGAACCCGGGTTCCGAGTTCGACGGCTCACGCCACAACGCCGGTGCCGACGCCGTCGCCCTGCTCGCACGCCGCCACGGTGTCGACCGCCTCCGTGCCGAGAAGGGGATGAAGGCCGTCACGGCCGAGGTCCGCCTCGGCGACAAGCGCGTGGCCCTGGCCGTGCCCACCACGTACATGAACGAGTCGGGGGCAGCCGTCGCCCCGCTGGTGCGCCGCTTCGGCATCGAGGACCCGGCGCGCCTCGTAGTCGTCCACGACGAGCTCGATCTCGAACCCGGTCGCCTCAAGATCAAGCTCGGGGGCGGCACGGCCGGCAACAACGGGCTGCGCTCGATCCAGTCGCACCTCCACACGCTCTCCTTCACCCGCATCCGCATCGGCATCGGCAAGCCCCCCTCGCGCAACCGGGGGGCCGAGCATGTGCTGAAGCGCCCCGGCAAGGCCGAGCGCGAGCTCCTGGCCACAGCGATCGAGGAGGCGGCCGACGCCGTCGAGCTGCTCGTGGCCGAGGGCACAGAAGTGGCCATGAACCGCTTCAACGCCGAGCCGACCGCCCAGCCGTGACCCACCCGCAGCACCGGTGCGCGGACCCGGCGAGATGGCGCCCGGAGGTCCCTAAGGTGGGTGGCAGTGACATGGTCGTGTCGCCTGTTCCTTCCGCTTGCGCCGCTCCGGTGACCCTGCGCACCTCGTCGCAGGGTCGGGCCTGCGCGCGTCCGCACCCGGTGCCGTGTCGCTGAGGGGCCTCGCCGGGCTCCTCCGGCACGAACCCGACCTCGCCCGGGTCATCGGGCTACCCGACGCCACCCTGGCGGTCAACGGTCCCGCCCAACCCTTCGTCATCGCCGGGCTGCTCGGGCTCTCGGAGCGCCGGCCTCTCGTGGTGGTCACCGCCACGTTCGCCGACGCCGAGCGGCTGGCTGGGGACCTCTCGTGCTTCCTCACCCCGAACGAGCCCGACCCCGCGACGGCCGGTGGGCTGAGCGAGCGGGTCGTGGTCCTCCCGCCGTGGGAGACCCTCCCCTTCGAGCGGGTGAGCCCCGAGGTGGCCACCATGGGGACCAGGCTCTCGGTGCTGTGGCACCTCTTCGCCGAGGGTGCAACGCGCCCCGACGTCGTCGTCGCCCCGGTCCGGGCCATCCTCCAGCGGCTCGGCCCCTGGCGCGACGCCGCCGCCCCGGTCACCCTGGTCGAGGGCCAGCGCATCGACGCCGAGGAACTCGTCGCCCAGCTGGTCGGGCAGGGCTACCGGCGTGAGCACCAGGTCGAGCACCGTGGCGAGCTGGCGGTGCGCGGCGGGATCGTCGACATCTTCCCCTCGACCGCCGACGCCCCGGTTCGCGTCGACCTCTTCGGCGACGAGATCGACCGCCTGACCACCTTCGACGTCAGCGACCAGCGCTCCATCGCACCCCTCGGGTGCGCGGTGGTGTTCGGCTGTCGGGAGATGCCGCCGACCGCGGCGATCACCGCCCGGGCCGCCGAGCTCGAAGCGACCGAGCCCTGGGGGCGCGCCCACTGGGAGCGCCTGGCCCGGGGGGAGTCCTTCGACGGCATGGAGGCGTGGCTGCCGTGGCTGGTCCCCGAAGAGCACCTCGCCACCGACCTCCTCGCGGCGAACGCGCAGGTCGTGCTCGTCGAGCCACGAAGGGTGCGCGACCGCGCCATCGAGCTGAACGACGAGGAGGCGGCCCTGGCCGAGGCACTCGCCACCACGTGGGGGGTCGCACCCGCCGACGAGGNNTTCCCCCGCCTCCACCTGCCCTTCGACCGCCTGTTGCGCAGCTCGACGGCGCCGGTCCTCTCCCTCGTCAACGCGCCCGAGTCGCCGAGCACGCCTGCGGTCGTGACGCGGGGTTTCGAGCCGGTGGCGGGTGACCCCGCCCGCCTGGCGCGCCAGATCACGACCCTGATCGAAGGCGGCTCGGCCGTGGTGGTGAGCGCGGCGACCACAGGGAGCGCGCAGCGCCTCTCGAACGTGCTCGCCGACGAGGGCCTGTCGGCCCCGATCCTGGACGAGCCGTCGAAGACCCCGGGCGTGAGCGTGGTGGTCGCACCGATCGCCGCGGGCTTCGCGGTGCCCGAGCTCAAGCTCGCCATCCTGGCCGAGTCCGACGTCACCGGCAGGAGGGTGGCCCACCGGGTGGCGAGGCCGAGGGCCCGGCCGACCGACGGCTTCTTCGACGACCTCGCCCCGGGGAGCTACGTGGTGCACCGCCAGCACGGTGTGGCGCGCTATGCCGGGGTGACCACCCGGGTGATCGGGGGCACCACCCGTGACTACCTGGTCCTCGAGTACCGAGGCAGCGACCGGCTCTACCTCCCGGTCGACCAGATCGAGGCCGTCACGCCGTATTCGGGCGGCGAGTCGCCGACCCTCTCCAAGATGGGCGGTGCCGACTGGCAACGGACCCGGGCGAAGGCCCGGGCCGCCGCCGGCGAGGTGGCCGAGGAGCTGGTCCAGCTGTACCGCCGCCGGCTCGAGGTCGAGGGCCATGCCTTCGCACCCGACACCCCCTGGCAACGCGAGCTCGAGGGTACCTTCCCCTTCACCGAGACCGCCGACCAGCTCCGGGCCATCGAGGACGTGAAAGCCGACATGGAGCTGGAGCGCCCGATGGACCGCCTCGTCGTCGGCGACGTCGGGTTCGGCAAGACCGAGGTGGCCATCCGGGCGGTCTTCAAGGCGGTCCAGGACGGCAAGCAGGCGGCGGTGCTCGTGCCCACCACCCTGCTCGCCAGCCAGCACCACCAGACGTTCGGTGACCGCTTCGCCGGCTTCCCGGTGCGCGTGGAGCTGCTCAGCCGCTTCCTCTCGGCTGCCGAGGCGAAGAAGGTGGTGGCCGGTCTGGCCGACGGCTCGGTCGACGTGGTCGTGGGCACACACCGCCTGCTGGCCAACGACATCGTGTTTCGGAACCTCGGCCTCCTCGTCGTCGACGAGGAGCAGCGCTTCGGGGTCACCCACAAAGAGTCCGTCAAACGACTCGCCGAGCGTGTCGACGTCCTCACGCTCACCGCCAGCCCGATCCCGCGCACCTTGGAGATGGCCCTCACCGGCATCCGGGACCTCTCCATGGTCAACACGCCGCCGGCCGACCGGCGCCCGATCCTCACCTACGTCGGCGAGTACGAGGAAGCGGCGGTCTCCGAGGCCCTCCGCCGCGAGCTGCTGCGGGAGGGCCAGGTCTTCTTCGTCCACAACCGGGTGGCCGACATCGACAACGTGGCGCGCCGGCTGGGGCGCCTCGTCCCCGAGGCCCGCATCGCCATCGCCCACGGGCAGATGGACGAGGGGACCCTGGAGCAGGTGGTGCTCGACTTCTGGGGGCAGAAGTACGACGTGCTGGTGTGCACCACCATCATCGAGTCGGGCATCGACATGCCGACCGTCAACACCCTGGTCGTCGACCGGGCCGACCTGCTCGGCCTCGGCCAGCTCCACCAGATCCGCGGGCGGGTGGGGCGGGGCAACCAGCGCTCCTACGCCTACCTGTTCCACCCGGCGGACCGGGTCCTCACCGAGCAGGCCTACGAGCGGTTGAAGACGGTGGGGGAGCACACCGAGCTCGGCTCGGGGTTCAAGATCGCCATGCGAGACCTCGAGATCCGCGGGGCGGGCAACATCCTGGGTGCGGACCAGTCGGGCCACATCGCGGCGGTCGGCTACGACCTCTACGTGCAGCTCGTGGCCGAAGCGGTGGCCGAGGCCAGAGGCGAGCCGAGAGCCGAGCCGCCGAGCGTCGCCCTCGACGTCCCCGGCGACGCCCACCTGCCCGCCTCCTACGTCCCGGCCGAGGACGCCCGGCTCGAGGCCTACCGACGGCTCGCCGGGGCCACCAGCCACGACGTCGTCGACGACATCGCCCTCGAGTGGAAGGACCGCTACGGGCCGCTCCCGAGCGCGGCCGAGGGGCTCCTCGACCTGGCCCGCCTGCGCGTCGAGTGCTTGCGCATCGGGGTCGGAGAGGTCACCGTCACCCCGGCGCGCGTGGGCGGCTCGCGGGTGCCCATTGCGCGGGTCACGCCGATCGAACTGCCCTCGAGCGCCCAGATCCGCCTGCGGCGGCTGGTGCCCGGCGCCACGCTGCGCGAGGACCTCGCCCAGCTGCTGGTGCC
>PMFN01000007.1:55627-57114 GCA_003155135.1 Acidimicrobiaceae bacterium
TCCCAGGACACGCTCAATGCGGACCTGGCCGCCATCTCGGGCAGCACGGCCTACCAGTGCTACCTCTACGCCAACAACTACGTCGCCGGCGGGGGCCAGGCCACCTATGTGCCGGTGACCGGGCGCGGCCAGGGCACCTACAACGCCACCTTCGTCGCCGAGTGGCTCTCCAAGCTGATCAACGGCCAGTTCATCAGCCAGCTGGCCGCCGAGCGCCACGTGACGGTCGGTGCGGCCGACGTGAGCGCCGCCACGGGGGACCTCACCAACTCCATCACCTCGACCATCGCCCAGGCAGCCCAGAGCGGGGTGAGCTGTGCGGGGTCGGGCACGAGCATCCTCGCCGCCATGCCCGCTTCCTTCGTGGCCCGTCAGGTCCAGATGCAGGCGACGGCGAACGCCGTGCTCGCCAGTGAACCCGGTGCCGGAATCAGCACGGCGGACATCGCCCGCTACTTCGCCGCCCACAAGGCGTCCCTCGCCACGACCTGCATCACGCTCGTCGAGACCTCGAGCGAGGCGGCAGCAGCGGCCATCCGCACCCAGGTCCTCGCCGGCACGCCCATCGCGCAGGCGGCGGGGAGCAACGGCTCGGTCTCGAGCGGCTGCGCCACGCCGGCTCAGGCGAGCATCCTCCAGAGTGTGGCCGACGTCCCGGTCGGGGGCATCTCCGAACCGCTGCCCTACCAGAGCTCCGGTTCCTACGTGCTCATCCAGATTTCCAGCCGCACGCCCGGCACCATCAGGGGTTCGGCATCGATCATCCGACGGCTCCTGCTCCAGAGCGGCGAGGCCCGCGCCGCAGCGGCACTGGCGCTGGCCGCCCGCCACGCCGACGTCTCGGTGAACCCCCGCTACGGCACCTGGACCCCAAAGGGCTCGGCGAGCATCACCCCACCCTCGTCGCCGCCCTTGACCGCGCTGCTCTCGGGGACNNCCACGGGTCACGGTGGTCGGCCTCGGGCCGGCCGGGGAGGGCTACATCGGCGTCGGCACCCTGGACCTGCTCCGAGCCGCACCCGCCGCGTTCCTCCGAACGTCACGGCACCCGTCCGCCGCCCTCGCCGGTGACATCCCGAGCTTCGACCACGTCTACGAGCGCGCGGCGACGTTCGAGGAGGTCTACGAGCGCATCACCGAGGAGCTGGTGGCCGCCGCCGGGCGGGTGCGCGACGAGGGCCCGGTCGTCTACGCCGTTCCGGGCTCGCCGCTTGTGGCGGAGCGCACCGTTGAGCTGCTGCGAGCGGACGAGCGGGTCGACATCACCGTCGTGCCGTCCCTGTCCTTCCTCGACCTCGCCTGGGAGCGGCTCGGGATCGACCCGTTGACCGCAGGGGTCCGGCTGGTCGACGGCGCACGTTTCATCACCGAGGCGGCGGGCGAGCGTGGGCCGCTCCTCGTGGCCCAGTGCTGGTCGAAGCCGGTGCTGAGCGACATCAAGCTCTCGCTCGAAACCGACTCCGGTGAGGCGCCCAGCGTGACCGTCC
>PMFN01000031.1 GCA_003155135.1 Acidimicrobiaceae bacterium
GACCTGCTGGTTGTAAGCCAGCTGCTCTACCAACTGAGCTAAACGCCCCGGGGCGCCATTCTTTCAGTTCGCCGCGTCGATTCGCCCCTGAGGGCCATCGCAGACTTCACGCCTTCGGTTCGGCGTCACTGCCCAGCCCTGCGGACAGCGCCAAGAATAGGCTGTCGGTCGCGGCCGCAATCGGAGCCCGACGGGTCGTGTCGCGCACGATGAGGCTCTCGCCGTGGAGCTCCCCGACAACGGCTCCCGCCTCGGTACAGACGAGCATCCCGCCGAGATAGTCCCAACCATGAAGCCAGCTTCCCCCGATTGCAACGAAGCCGTCGAGCGAGCCGCGTGCCACGGCGCAGAGCTCGAGTGCCGCTGCACCGAGGGCCCGAAACTGGGCCCAGCCCGGGTGGACACGTGGAAAGCCGGTGATGCCGACGATGGCATGGGAAAGATCCGTGCAGCCCGACGCCTTGATCGGCACACCATTGCGGCGCGCCCCACCGCCGCGGACCGCCTCGAAGCGCTCCCCCGTGGCCTGGTTGACCACGAGGGCCACGCGTGCCCCGTCGTCGTCGAGCGCGCAGAGGCTGGTGGCGTACCAGGGGATCCCGTGGGCGGCGTTGGTGGAGCCGTCGATCGGGTCGAGGACCACGACCAACTCGCCGCCGCCCCCGGTTCGGCCCGACTCCTCGGAGACCACCGCCAGACCGGCGCCGTGGAGGACCTCGAGTGCCGCCGCGTCGGCTGCGAGGTCGATCTTGTACTGGCCCGGCCGCGTGCCGGCCAGCCCCCAGTCGTCAAGCGCGTCCGCAGCACGGTGCACCGCTTCAGCGGCGGCGGTCAGCACCTCGAGCACCGCCGCGTCGTCCACAGGGCGACCCTACCGGCCCAGGTCGTCGCGAGCGGACAGGCGCCTCCCTGCCAGGCCGTGGCCTCGGGACGCCCCGCTAGGCTGGTCCTCCTGTGGCAGCAATCGACGTCGCCGGCTATGTGGCCGACCTGAAAGATCACTCGGTGGACCACGGGTTCCACGTCCACGACGAGCGCCATTTCGTCGAGACCTACTCGCTTCGACAGGTGTGGGAGGTGGACCTGCACCCCGAGGAGGGCTGCGGCGGACCGCTCGATCTGCACCTTGCCCTCGACGTCGAGCCGCGGGTGCTCCTCTCGTTCGAAGACGCCGTGCTCGGTCTCGGCGAGGACGAAGACCCGCCTGACGAGTTCCACTTCCCCCTCACCTTCACGTGGGCACTGCCGCCACTGCCCAACGGCCCCGACCTGTTGCGCCTCCACATCGACCTCGCCGGCGTGGCGGGGATCGAGCTCCCGCTCGAGGTGTCGGCGATCGACTCGTTCGCCTCGGCCACCGATGGTCCCGAGCGGCGTCTCAACATCGTCGCCCGGCACCCGGTGTCCCTCGCCCGGGTCCTCTCGGGCGAAGAGCTCCTGTGCGACGTCTTCGACCGCTCGCTCGCGGTAAGTCGCTACCTCCTCGAATACGCAGACGCCTGGCTGGCCTGAGATGGGGCGGCGTCTGCTGGGCGCCTCGATGGCGGCGGGGCTCGGGCTCGGCGCCGTCCTGCTCGGCGGCTGCGGCGGCGGCAACGGGCTGAGCCTCGCGGAACAGGCGTGCGGCCACGTCCACACGTCGCTCGCCCTCTACGAGGAGTCGCTGCGCGACCCGGCGAACCAGGCCGCCCTCCAACAGCGGGCGGCCACCCAGCTGCGTGTGGCGCTCCCCCTGGCGGCGGCGGCCAACTCGGCCGACGGCTCGTGGAACCCGCTCATGACCGACATCAGCGAGATCTCCCGGGTCCCCGAGCAGTACCTGGTCCCCGGCCTCAGTGCGCAGTGCTCCCCGGCCGCACTGTCGGCTCCGGGACAGCCCCAGGCGACGCTGCCACCAGGCTCACCGTCGACCACGACAGGGACGACGGCGCCGGGGTTCTGAGGGCGCCATGCCTGGGTGCGCGCAGCTGGGAGGGGCCTGAACGGGCTGCCCCCGGTCGCCGGGTGCCGCTCGGTAACGTCGTGGGGGCCAATCGCAGACGTGGGCGGCCCACGCCATCAGGGAGCGTATGAACCAGCGCACACTGGGACCGGGAAGAGCGCGCGACGCGCGGCGTCCCGTCAGCGCCAGCGCCCGCCGGGCGACCGCCGCGTCGCCGCGCCGCTCACCTGCCGTGCTGCGGGCGCGCCATCAGCGCCGCTCCCTGGTGTTCGTCATTGCGGCCGTCGTCGCCGTTGTCGCCGTCGTGGGCGTGTTCGGAGCCCTGCGCTCAGGGCCCGCCCTCACGCCGCTCCAGGCCCGGATCGTCTCGATCGCCCAGTCCCAGCTCGGCTACAGCACCGACCCGTCCTCGTCGTACTGCAACAAGTTCAGCGCCTATTGGGAGTCGGGCACGAGCTGCGGCAACGGCCTCGCCGCCGAGGAGTGGTGCGCCGACTTCGCCGCCTGGGTGTGGCAGAAGGCGGGCGCCGATGTCACGTACCAGTTCATCAACGGCGACCTCAACTCCTCCTCGGCCAGCTTCTACGAGTGGGGCGTCGACCACGCGACGTGGCACCCGGTCGGCTCCCACTACCAGCCGAAGGCCGGTGACGTGGCGGTCTACGGGCTCGACGCAGGGGCCCTCACCGCCGAGCATGTGGCCGTGGTGGTGTCGACGACGCCCGGCCAGCGCGGGCCGAACGTGGTCAACGGCGACGGCAACCGCACTGGCTTCTCGGTCGTCGAAAGCGGGACGGACCAGTTACGCGCCGACGTGCACGGCACTGGCGGCCAGCTGTCGGGCTACGTGTCACCCACGCCGGCTGCGTGACTCAGAGCTGCGGCGTGTACCCCGCCGGAAGGCTGATCGACTTCGACTCGAGGAACGGCTCGAGGCCCTCGGGCCCGAACTCGCGCCCGACGCCCGACTGCTTGTAGCCGCCGAAGGGGGTGGCGAAGTCGATGGGCGTGCCGCTGTTGAGCATGTAGGTGCCGGTACGCACCTGGCGCGCCACACCGAGGCCTCGGTCGTTGTCGGCCGTCCACACCGAGCCGCACAGTCCGTAGTCCGAGTCATTGGCGAGGGCGACGGCCTGGTCGTCCCCGTCGTAGGGGATCACGACGAGCACGGGGCCGAAGATCTCCTCTTGGGCGATGCGCATTGCGTTGTTGACATCGGCGAAGACGGTCGGCTCCACGTAGTAGCCGCGCTCGAAACCGCCCGGTCGCCCACCACCGGTGGCCACCTTGGCACCCTCTTCCTGGCCGCTCCTGATGTAGCCCTCCACCCGGTCACGCTGGCGCGCGGCCACCAGGGGGCCGATGGCCGTACCGAGGTCGAGCGGGTCGCCCACCGGCCACGAGGTCTCGACGGCGTCGACCAGGGCCTCGACGACCTCGGTGTAGCGGTCCCGGGGGGCCAGGATTCGGGTCTGGGCGATGCAGGCCTGGCCGTTGTTCATCAGCGCATTGGGGAGCAGCGCCGGGAGGGCCTGTGCCAGGTCGACGTCATCGAGGAGGATGGCGGCGGACTTGCCGCCGAGCTCGAGCGTGCAGCGCTTGAGCTGCTCACCGCAAAGGCCGCCGATGCGACGGCCCGCCGCTGTCGAGCCCGTGAAAGTGACCTTGTCCACGTCCGGGTGGGTGACGAGGTGCTCGCTCACCTCACGGCCGGCCGGCACGACCGACAGCACGCCATCGGGAAGCCCGGCGTCAGCGAAGATCTCGGCGAGGCGGAACGCGTCGAGCGGGGTCTCGGGGGCGGGCTTGTAGACGACGGTGCAGCCGGCGAGCAGCGACGGGGCGAGCTTCGCCGAGGCCAGGAACAGCGGCACGTTCCACGGCGCGATGGCCCCGACGACGCCGACCGGCTCCTTCGTCACCAGCACTTCGGGGCTCAGCAGCCCGGTGCGCACCTCGTCGAACGCGAACGTCGCCGCCAGGCCGGCGTAGTAGTTGAAGATCATGGCCGGGGCGAGGACCTGGGCCAGCTGGGAGAAGATCAGGGGTGAGCCCATCTCGTTGGTGATGAGCTCGGCGAGCTCGCCCATCTGGGCGTTGATGGCGTCGGCCACCTTCGCCAGGATGACGGCACGCTCGGCCGGCGCCAGATGCGGCCATGGACCGTGGTCGAACGCGTCACGAGCGACGCTCACCGCCCGATCGATGTCCGCCGTCGTGGCATCGGGGACCCGGCCCATGACCTCTTCGGTCGAAGGCGAGACGACGTCGATGGTGCCGGTGCCCTCGGGCGTCACCCACTTGCCGCCGATAAACAGCTTGTCGTACGTCACAAGCGCCATGTCGTCCCCCTCGCCCGGCACGCAAACTAGAACGTGCTCTCGTTTTCGAGATGCTAACCCCGGGCCGTGCGTGCCGCGGCGCCACTGCCGGGCCAGAGAACCGCACAGCGCAGCGCACCCTTCCCCCCGAGCGGCGCAGACCCGGGGGCGGCCCCGGCCAGGAGGGTGAAGCGCTCGATCCAGTCATCGTCCACCTCACCCGCCGCCCGGAAGGCGAGAGCGTCACCTGAGAGCTGCGCGCTCGTCCCGTCCTCGGATGTGCCGACGCCGGCGGTGACCAGCAGGTGGCCGAGCCGGTGGCCGTGGCTCTGGGCGGTGGCCCCCGCCGGGGCGGTGACCACCACGACGCAGCGCGTCGTGTCGTCGGGCTCGCTCAGGCGCACCGTCGGCGCCTCCAGATCGACGTGGAGCTCCACGGGCCGTGACGTTAGTGGCGACATAGGCTCGCCCGATGCCCGACCTGAACGAACGCGATCCCATCGAGCTGCAGCGGACGCTGGCCGAGTGGCTCGCCACCAAGCTCGGGCCCGGGGCGGCCCCCGAGGTCACCGAAGTACTCGCCCCCGCCTCGAACGGCTTCTCCAACGAGACGGTGCTGTGCCGCGCGAAGTGGGACGACGGCTCCGGGAGCGAGGAGCACCGCCTGGTCTTCCGGGTCCACCCGACGAAGCACCTCTTGTTCCTCGACGCCGACTTCGACGTCCAGTACAAGGTGATGAAGTGCCTGGCCGATGCCGGCTCGGCGGTCCCACTCCCCGCTCTCGGCTGGTTCGAGGAAAGCCCCGAATGGCTCGGCGTGCCCTTCTTCACCATGGAGCACGTCGAGGGCCTCGTCCCCGCCGACAACCTCCCCTACACGATGGAGGGCTGGGTCCTCGAGGCCACCGCCGGTGAGCGTGCGCGCATGTGGTGGAGCGGGATCGAGGCGATGGCCGAGGTGCACCGCACCGACTGGCGCTCGCTCGACCTCGGCTGGCTGGTGCCGCCGGGCACCACCCCGGGGCTCGACGCCCAGCTCGACTACTACCGCCGGTTCTTGGACTGGACCGCCCAGGGTCGGCCGCAACCGACGGCCGAGGCGGTGTGGAAGTGGCTGGTGGCCAACCAGCCGGCCGAGAGCGGCGACGTCACGCTCTGCTGGGGCGATGCCCGGCTCGGCAACATCATCTGGCAGGACTTTGATGCCGCTGCGGTCATCGACTGGGAGATGGCAACCCTCGCCCAACCCGAGCTCGATCTCGGCTGGTGGCTGTACTTCGACCGCCAGTTCACCGAGGGGCTCGGCGTCGAGCGCCCCTCGGGCTTCCCGAGCCATGAGGCCACCGTCGAGCGCTATGGCGAGCTGCTCGGGCGCGACTTCGGCGATCTGTTCTGGTACCAGGTCTTCAGCGGGTTCCGCTTCGCTGTCGTCATGTGCCGCCTCTCGGACCTGCTGGTCGGCACGGGCGTGCTGCCGGGCGAGTCGGACATGGGGACCAACAACCTCGCCACCCAGTTCCTCGCTCAGCTGCTCGACCTGCCCTCGCCGGCCGAGGCAGGCTGAGAGCGGGCAGGACCACGTCGGTCGGCCCAGTTCGAGCCGGTTCAGTTCGAAGGGGTGACGGCGACGCCCGCGTCGCGGAGGCGCTCGGCGAGCCACTCGGCGCTGTTGGGCTGCTCCATGGCCTCGAGCCACCCGCCTAGCACCGACTCCACCTTGTCGCGTCCGTCGATGTGAGCGACCACGGCCACCGTCATGCTGTCGAACGTGGCCTTGTCGTCGATGCGGACATGGATGCCACCGAACGGGTCGGCCCACTCGGGCGGGGCCGGCTCGCGCATGACGTAGAGCTCACCGGTGTCCTCGATCCAGTTGAGCTCGTAGCGGACGCCTTTGGCGTCGTGCCAGTCCCCGCCCAACTCGATCTCGGCGGACTGCCGGCGGCGGTCGTCTGCGTCATAGAACTCCTCGATATCCACGTTGCGACTGTACTTGCTCCCCCGAGGTGTCCCCCGGGCGGCCCACCGGGACCCAGAGCGTGGTGACCGCGGCGGTGGGAGGACCGGTGGGAGGGGCAGGGCCGATGCTGCGGGCATGCCACGTATCGAACGACGACCCCTCGACAACCTCAACGCTGAATGGGCGGTGCTCGGCCGGAGCCGGGCGTCGGCTGACGCACTGGCCAGTCTCGGTGCACGCGAGCAAGCCATCGCGTTGCTCGGCTGCACGGACCTCGGCCACCTGGTCCGGGTGATGGGGCGAGGACCGGGGAACGTCGGCCGCAACGAAGCGGCCCAGCTGTTCCGCTACATGCTGCGCTCGGCGGACGCCCACCCCCTCGTGCCGCGGGCCATCCTCCAGGCGGTGGCGCCCGGCCTCGTCACGGTGGCCCGGCGGCTCAGCTGGGGCTCGGGCGGCGACTGGGACGACGGCGGCGCCTTCTTCGCTGACCTCACCGCTACGGCGTGGGAAGTGATCGCCTCGTGGGCCGGCGACGACCGCCCCTACGCCGTGTTGGACCTCCTCTCCGCCGTTCGCTGCCGCCTCCGCCGCCAGATGGTGCGCTCACGCGCCGAGCGCCAGTCGACAGCCGAGTTGCTCGATGACGACGGCCCGAGCACCTTCGGGGGGGCCACCGCCCTCGACGAGCTGGCCCGCTCGATCGACGAGCTGGCGGGGCGGGGACTCGACCCAGGCGACGCCGCAGTCCTCTACGGCCAACGGGTCCTCGGCCTCACGGTGGCAGAGCTGAGCGAGCTCACCGGACGGAGTCGCCGCCACCTCGACGGCTGCCGGCGACGCGCCGAGCAGCGGCTGTGTGCGTGAACGTGCTTATCTTCTTGGCGTGCCCGACGGATCGGAGGACGTTTCCGCAGCGCAGCGCCGGAAACCGGGTAGCCCGGCGCGCCCGCACAGCTGGGCGGTGCTCGCCGTCGCTCTCGGCCTCATGGCGGTGGTGATCGCCGCCACGGCCACGAGCGGCCGCCGCCATGGCCGCACCGACCCCGTCGCTGCCGTCGGGACGCAAAGCGGCACCGCCGGGCCCGCATCGGACCACCCACCGGGCACTCAGTCCACGGGGACCACCGAGCCGAACGCGCTCTCCCCGACGTCGGGCGGCGCGGCCTCGGGCGGAGGGACCACCGGCGCGGTGCGCCTGCCCGAGGCGGCCAACCCGGTCAGCGCCTCGGCCACCGTCGAGCCGACGACCGTCGGGGTCACCACCACGACGGCGACCGTGTCCCCGGTCACCGCGTCGGCGGCCCCGACGCAGGTGACTGAGGCGACCCCGGGCAACCTCGAGTACCCGACCAACATCTCGGCCATCTATCAGGTGAGCGCCACCGCTCCGACGCTCAGCGCGCTCACCACCTTCAGCGGCACGCCGGCCCTCGAGCTCGCACTCACCTGCACCGGCGGCCACGTGACCCAAGAAGTCACCAGCGGCACGCCCCTCACGCTGAACGGTGCGTCGGGCAGCTGCACGATGTCGGTCGCCCTGCCGAGCGGGGTCGAGTCGACGGTCTCGTACTCGGTCGCCCTCACCGGCGGCACGGTCGAGGGGGGCTGAGCCGTGGACGGGCGCGTGGGCAGGGTGTTGGGTGGGCTCGGCACGGGACTGGTGGTCTTCGTCGCGGTCCCCGTGGTCCTGATCGTGGCCGTCGGCGTGCCGCTGCCCCACGGCTCGGCCGGGCGGTCGGGCCGGGCCCTCGTCGACGTGCTCGCACTGGTCGCGTGGGTGGCGTGGGCCGCCTGCTGCTGGCCGATCCTGCGCGACGTGGTCGGCAGGGTCCGACGCCGGGACGGCAATGTCAGCGTCGACGCCCGGTGGCGCGACAAGGTGAGCGCCCGCATCGCCGGCGCGCTCCTGGTGGTGCTTCCCCTGGGCCTGCTCGGCGGTGCGGCCGTGGCGGGCGCAGCCGCCGCGACCGCCGCCGCCAGCGTCTCGGCTCCCGCCGCGACTTCCCCCTCGGGCCCTGCGCCCACACCGGCGGGGGCCCCGACATCGGCACCAGCGGCACCCCCGACGTACCTGGTGGCGCCGGGTGACTCCTTGTGGTCGATCGCCGAGCACCTCTACGGCGACGGGGCCGACTGGCAGGAGCTGGCTGCCCTGAATCTGGGCCATCTGATGGACGACGGCCGGCGCTTCACCGACCCGTCCCTGATCCTCCCCGGTTGGCGCCTGGCCCTGCCCGACGACGGATCGACCGCCGCGGCCACCCCCGCCGCTGCGCCGGGCGCGGCGCCAACCCAGCCGGCCTCCCCTGCTCCGGTCGGGCCGGCGGTGCCGAGCGCCGCGGGCGCCAGCACCGAGAGCGCATCGGACACAACGGTGCCCGCGCCGGCGCTTGGCTCGCCGACCAGAGCCCCGCTGCGCAGCGAATCGCTTGGCGGACTCGCGGGACCCGTCGTGCCCGAGCTGGCCGCCCTCGGCATCGGGGTGCTCGCCGCCGCACTGGCCGCGCGGCGCATCCGGCGCGCCCGGCGTATCGCCGCCGCCGGCCGACGGCGCGGGTTGTCCACCCCACCGCCGACCGACGAGGAGGCCGAGCTCGACACCGACCTCGAGCCGTTCGCATGCGCACCGCTCGTCGATTGGCTCGAGGCCGCCGATCGGCACCTCGGCTGGGCGCTCGCCGACGAATCCGATCCGCTCCCCGCCGTCCTTGCGCTGCAGGTCGGGCCCGACGGGGTGGAGGCGTGGCTTTCGGGTCCCGTCGACTGGGCACCGCGGCGCTGGTCCCTCGCCCGTGACGGGCACCGGTGGCTCCTCGAAGCAGCCACCGATCTCGACGAGCTGGCACGCGAGACCGAGGGACACCAGCCCCGGCTGCCTGCGCTGGCCGTCGTGGGCGCCAACAGCGAAGGCACGTGGGCACTCCCCCTCGAGCCGGGCAGCTGCACGCCGGTGATCGGTGAGGGCGC
Source organism: Acidimicrobiaceae bacterium (assembly GCA_003155135.1). Classification (GTDB taxonomy): domain Bacteria; phylum Actinomycetota; class Acidimicrobiia; order Acidimicrobiales; family RAAP-2; genus Bog-515. The sequence goes on from PMFN01000031.1 coordinate 9,194, forward strand.
CGACGACTGCGTGCGCTCGATGGTCACGTCGCTCGGCGGTTGGAGCTGGTCCGAGCAGGTCCACGTGACCGAGGACCCGTTCGAGGCCGAGCGGCTCTGCGCCCTGTTCGGATGGAAGGACGACCAGCTCGAACGGGCCAGGGTGGTCTTCGTGGGCGACCCGGGACGGCTGTCGACGACCACGCTGTCGCGCTGCGCCGTCCTGACCACTGCCCCGGTTGCCGCCGGGGCTGTCACCGTGGCGGTAGCCAGCGGCGCCGCAACCCTCGAGCCCCTCGGCGTGGTCCTGGCGCCCGACCTGCTCTCGCCGGGCACGGCCCAGCGCATCGACGACGTGGTGGCGTCGGGCGCCTCGATGATCGAGAGCCCGACCGGACCCGCCGTGCCCGATGAGCGCGAGCTCCTGGGCGGGCTGAGCGCCGGTCCGGTGGAGATCCGTCTGCTCACGGCCGTGCCGCGCGTCGAGGGCCTCGCTGCCCCGCTCGACCCCAAGCGCGCCCGGCGCGCCGTCGAGCTCGTGGCCTACCTGGCACTCCACGCGCCCGAGCCCGTCACGAGCGACCGGCTTCGCTCGCGGGTCCTCGGGACTGCCGAGACCGATGCGGCGGCCAAGACCCTGTTCAACACGGCGGGAGCGGCCAGGAAGGCGCTCGGGCAGGACGCCGACGGCGTGGCGTTCCTGCCGGCGGCATCGAAGGCGGGCCAGTACCGCATCGACTGCCGCATCAGCGTGGACGTCGTCCGTGCGAAGTCCTTGTTCGCCGCCGCCGCCCACCAGGAGAGCCCCGAGACGGCAATGGCGCTCGGTCGGGCGGCGCTCGAGCTCATCGAGGGCGAGCCGCTCTCGACGGTGCTCTCGGGCTATGCCTGGTGGCGCGCCGAGGGGCACGAGGCCCGGCTGGCCGCGCTCGTGGTCGACGGGGCGTGCGCCCTGGCCGAGGTGGCGGCGGGGGCGGGGAACTTCGTGCTTGCCAGATGGGCGCTCGAGCAGGCCCGGCTCGTCGACCCCTACAGTGAGGCGCTCACCAGGAGCGCCATGACGCTGGCGGCGCTCGCCGAGGACCCCGACCGGCTGCGCCGGGAGTGGAACGAGTGCCTGCGGCGCACCGACGAGCTCGACCCGGGTGGCTACCCGAGCGAGCAGACCGAGCAGCTCTTCGGCGAGCTGTCCCGAAGGGCGGACGCGGCGGCGGGCTGAATCAGGCCAGCTTGGCGGCGATCGACGATGCGCCCCGCAGCACGAGGCCGTCGGCACCCGCTGCGCTGTAACGGTGGGTCGGTCGCCGCTGGGCCTCGGTGAGCAGGTCATCGAGGAGCTGGGCGAAGGGCACGGCCGGCTCGATCCACAGGTAGCGCGCCAGGGAGCCGGGGATGGTGTTGATCTCGTTCACCACCAGCTCGTTGCCGTCGGAGAGGAAGTCGATGCGCGTGACCCCGCGCACCGACGCGAGGTGCGCCACCGCCCTTGCCGCCTCGCGCAGGCGGGCCTCCAGGCTCGCGTCGAGGTCGGCCGGCAGCTCCCGGGGGGCGCTGGCCATGCCCTCGCCACCCACGTACTTGTCGGCGTAGCCGAGGATCTCGGGCTCACCGGCCGCGCCCTGCGCCCGCGGCGTGCGCAAAGGGCGCTCGATCGCCGAGAGCTCGAGCTCGGGCCACGTGCGCACACCCACCTGGAGGTCGAAGTAGTCGGACCGGTACGGCTCGAGCACCGCACCGGCGGCGAGGTGCGCGTTGGCCGAGAGCCGGGCACGCGCCGTCGCCAGGTCGCCCACTACGTCGATGCCGATCGACGAGCCGCCGAAGCGGGGCTTGACGATGTAGGGGCCTTCGAAGCCCACGTCGGTGGTCGACTCGGTGAGGGCGATGCGCTCGAGGACCGGCAGGCCGGCGGCGGCCATCACGGCCCCGAAGGCCAGTTTGTCCATCCCAATGGCCGCCCCGGCGAGGGTGGGGCCGGTGTAGGCGATCCCGGCCAGGTCGAGTGCGCCCTGGAGCGTGCCGTCCTCCCCGGGGGTCCCGTGGCAGCAGATGACCGCGGCGGACAGCTCGATCGGCTTGGCCTTGGCGAAGCGGCCGCCGGCGGCCACGAAGCCGCCGTCGGCACCGATGGCGAGCGCCAGGGGAGCCGCCCCCTTCGGGACGCCCTCGACGAAGGCGGTCGCCTCGAGGGCCGGGTCGACCTCGAACCACTCGCCGAGCTTCGACCAGTAGAGGGCCCGCACCCCTCCGCGGGCTGAGCCTTGCAGGCCGCGAGCGGCCTGCAAGCCGGTGAGCACGCTCACGTCGTGTTCGGGCGAGGGCCCTCCGAAAATGACGCCGACGTCGGACAACGGTGCCTCCAAGAAGCGCTTTAGGGGAGGGCCGAGGGTGGTCCGGCCGCTCCGGGGTCGCCTAAGGGTAGTGGTCCGGGAGGTCGTTCTCGTAGAGGACGGCGTCACCGATCCCGAGGTGGGTCCGGACCCACTGGACGGCCTCGTGGCGGTTGTTGACCGTGATGGGTGCGAGCGCCGCCCCGCCGCGCAACAGTGCGCGCCGGTTCGTCCGACCGACGACGACCAGGTCGGTGGCCACGCCCGTGGCGGCGGTCGCAAATGCGGCGTTGGCACGTGCCTGCTCACGCCCAAGCTCGACCATGCCCGGCGTCACCACGACCCGGCGCCGCGTGGCGTCAGCCGCCGCCAGCGCCACGAGGGCTGCGGCGGCGCCGGCCGGGTTGGCGTTGAACGTGTCGTCGATGACGAGGATCCCCGAGGGCGCAACCACCACGTTCTGGCGGTTGGCGACCGGCTCCATGGTGCGGAGCCGTGCGGCGATGGCCTCGTCGGGGACACCCAGCACGGTGCCGACGGCGATCGCACAGGCGAGGTTGGTGGGCTGGACGCCGCTCGCCAGCTCGATGCCGGCCGCGACCATCCGGCCGTTGACGACCACGGTGGCGGGGCCCGGTGCCCCGAGGACCGCCACATCGGCGCCGGCGTCGACGGCCGAGCACCGCAGCACGCGCACGGTCGGTGCCAGGCGCTCGGCGAGGCGAGCCAGGCGCTCGTCGTCGACGTTGAGCACCACCGTCGAGGCCGACTCGGTGATCTCCGCTTTGTTCTCCAGGATCTTGTCGAGGGAGCCCATGCGCTCCAGGTGCACCGGCCCGATGGTGGTGAGCACGGCGATCTCGGGCGGACACCAGGCACACATGGCGGCGATCTCCCCGGGGCCGTAGGTGCCCATCTCGGCCACGAAGACCTCGGTGCCCTCGGCCAGCTGCTCGTTCACCGAGCGCGCCAGGCCGGCCATGTTGTTGTACGACCTCGGCGTGGCGACCACCGCCTTCGTCCCGGCCACGAGGTAGGCGACGTGGTTCTTGGTCGAGGTCTTGCCGTAGGACCCGGTGATGCCGATAATCGTTGGTGCCACCCTGGCGAGCCGCTGCTGGGCGCGCTCGACGAACGGGGCGGCCAGGCGGCGCTCGAGCGGGGCAGCCAGCGCACAGGCGAGGTCGACCAGGACCGGGGCGAGGAGCGCAGCTGCTGCCGCGAACGGCGCCGGCAGGCCGGCGAGCACGCCGGCCACGAGCACCACGACTTCGGCCAGGCCCCAGACAGCGGCGAGCGTGCGGAGGCGGCGGGTCCAGACGAGGGGCGACGTCCTCCCCCGCACGGAGAGCCGCCAGGGGCCGACCGCCGCCACCGTCGCGGCAGCCAGGGCGGCCAGGGGCCAGGCGAAGGAGAGCGCCAGGCCGGCGACGCCCACGAACGCGAGGGCGATGTTCCCCGGCTCGCTCGCCCACCAGCGCAGGGCAAAGCGCGTGGCCGAGCCCGCCAGGTAGTGCTCGCGCTGGGCCACCCGGAGCCAGCGGGCCCCGGCCGGGAGGAGGGCGAGGGTGCAGGCGGCGTACGCCACCCAGGCGAGGGCGCCGCTGCTCGCGTCCCACACCGTGGCCACCGGGAGGCTCATCGTGCACCTAGCCGGTCGAGCGCGGCGCGCAGCTCGCGCGGCGCCTCGAGCGGCGTCATGTGGCCGACGCCGGGCAGGACGGTCAGGCGCGCGGAGCTGAGCAGCTCGGCGGCGCGCTCGGCCACGGCCGGCGGCGAGGCAGTGTCGTGGTCTCCCCAGACGAGCTCGACCGGGCACGTGACGCGGGCGAGCTCGGCGTCGTAGTGCTCCCCCACCGACTTCACCAGTATCTGGCGCATGACGCCCTCGGCCGCCCGGTAGTCCGCCGAGCCGTAGCGCTGTCGCGCCGCTTCCATGCGTGCGTCGCTCACCAGGCCGAGGCGGTGTGCCCTGCGCGTGAGGGCGAAGGCCCGCGCCGGCTGCACCGGGGCCTTGGTCGCCACCAGTGGGACACCGGTCAGCACGAGGGCGCGCACCGCCTCGGGGCGCTGCACGGCGAGCGCCACGGCCACTTTTCCGCCGAACGAGTGGCCGAGGACGACGACCGGTGCGGCCATCTCGTCGAGGACCCCGGCGACGAACGCCGCGTACTCCGCTGCACCCCACACCTCGGGGGGAGCGGGCGTGGCGCCGAAGCCGGGCAGGTCGAGGGCGACCGCATCGAGCGTCGCGCCGTCGGCCGGGGCGAGGGTGGCGTCGAAGTCCTTGTGGCTCCGAGCCCAGCCGTGGAGGGCGAGCACGCCGGGAGTGGCCGTGCCGGTGACCGAGCCGAAGATGGTGCCCCCCGCCAGGGCGCGCAGCACCATCAGGCGCCGGCCGGGGGCACGTCGCCGGTGCCCGGATCGACAGGGACCGCCCTCGGCGGCCGTCGGCGGCCCGTAGCGGCTCGGCGCCGCGCCTCGGCAGCCTGGACCTTCGGCAGGACGAAGAGCACGTAGCTGGCCGAGATGGCCGCGCACACCGCGATGATGATGAGCGGGGCCGGGTTGAACGAACCGTCGACCGAGAGCGACGCCACGAGGGCGAGCACCGAGAAGATGACGAGCCCGGCCACGCCGAGCACGGCGATCCCGCGGACCCGGAACGGCCGCGGGTGCTCGGGGGCGCGTCGTCGGAGCCTCAGGGTGCACAGTGCGGCCACGGCATAGATCATGGCCTCGAGACCGGCACCTACGGCGACCAGCACCTGCCAGGAGTGTGTGAGCGCCACCACGAGCGCCACCGCGAGCGAGAGGGCGCCGAGCCCGACCACCGGCACCCAGGGGACGGCTCGGTCGTTGAGTGCCGCCAGTTGGCGGGGCAGGCTGCCCTCGCGGGCCGTGCCGTAGACGAAGCGCGACGCGGTGATGAAGCCACCGTTGAACGTGTTGAGCGCGGTCATGGCCGTCACCACGGCCATGAGCCAGAGTCCGGCCTGGCCGAAGGCGGCCCGGCCGAGCAGGAGCTGGGGGTACGCCGACTTCAGCTGCTGGTGGTCGAGCACGTGGCTCATCGAGGTGGCCACCAGGGAGGTGACGACGAACAGCGCACCAATGGCGATGAGCATGCCGCGGTGGATGTGGGCCGGGTGGCGGACCTCTTCGGCGCTGGTGGTGACCCACTCGAAGGCGCTGAAGAGGAAGACCCCGAGGGCGACCGCCTCGATGAACGAGGCGGGGCTGTGGCCGTGCAGCGGGGAGAGGGGGAAGCGCAGCGCGTGGTGGCTCTTCGCCAGGGCCGCCACCCCGACGACCAGGGTGGCGGCGAGCACGAGGTAGGTGGCGACGTCCTGGAGGCCGCCGGCGATCCGCACCCCGCGCAGGTTGGAGGCGACCGCCGCGCCGAGGAGCCCGAGGATCCACAGCGCCGCCACCCACGAGGGCTCGGAGAAGGCGTGGGTAAGGGCGGTGCCGACGATGAACGCGTCGGCGGCGATGACGAGGACGATGGTCGTCATGTAGGTGAAGGTGATGGTCAGCGCCGAGCGGTCATTCATGGACCGCTTCATGTAGAGCCGGATGGCCGCCGCCGTCGGGAACATGGCATTGAGCTCGCCGAAGAATCCCCAGGCGAGCAGCGCCAGGAGCCCCGCCACCCCGATGGCGATCCACGCGGAGTCCCCCGCCACGTAGACGACGAGTCCGGCGGCCGCCAGGTACTCGACCGCGGCGAAGGCGAGGCCGGTGGACGTGGAGACGACCGTGCGCAGCCCGAGCGCGCGCCGAAGCTCTTCGCCGCCGTGATGGGTGGCCGGGACCGACTGCTCACCCACAGCGTGGCCCCCGGTGTCCGCGCGCCGGTCGGTCACTGGTCGAGGAAGGCGACCATGGAGATGGCGTCGAGGCGCATCACGTCCTCACCCGAGCCGGCCAGCTTGATCTCGCCGGACATGTACTTCTCCGAGGGGTTGAGGTCTCCCCAGAACATGTCGCAGAAGTCCTCGCTCGAGCCCGTGACGATGAGGTCGGGTTGGCCGACCCCGCCCCGAGTCAGAGCCGACAGCTCCTGGTCGAGCACCGACAGGGTGAAGGACTCGTCGGTGTCGGTCGTGTGCAGGTGCACGATCCGGTTCCAGCCGCGCACCATCTTGCGGAGCCGCTCGTTGCCGTTGCTGCGCGCACGCCAGTCGGCGTAGGCGTCGGCGATCTCCTCAGCGCTGGCCATCAAAGCCCTTCACCCGCGGCCTGGGCCCCGAGGCTCTCGGCCACCTCGGCGGCCACCCGCTCGCCCGACTGCAGCGCGCCTTCGAGGTACCCGCACCACTCGGTGGCGGTCTCGGTGCCCGCCCAGTGGAGGGGTCCGACCGGTTCGCGCAATGCGGGGCCGAAGCCACTGAGCGCACCCGGCACGCTGATGGCGACCGGCCCGCCCCGGGTGAACGGCTCGGCCGGCCAGTGCTGGGTGACGAGCTCGCGCGGGCAGCGGGCGTCGGGGCCGAAGGCCCGCTCCAAGTCGTCGAGGATGGCCGCCTCGCGCGCCTTGTCGCCGGCCGCCTCATAACGCCGGCAGTCGTTGCCGGCCACGAATCCGACCAGGGCACCGTCTGATCCGTCCGACGGCGAGTCGTCGAAGGTGCTCGACAGCGCCCCCTCGTCGGAGACCAGCTGGCCGTTGAGGCCGCGCTCGCGCCAGAAGGGCTCGTCGTAGATGGCGTGGACCTTGGTCACCGAGCCCATCGGCATGCGCATGCACAGCTGGTCGCGCCGCCCCGGGAGCGGCGGGTCGAAGGCGAGGCGGCCCGAGAGTGCGGGCGGCATGGCCAGCACCGCACGCCGGGCACGGATCTCGAGCGGTGCCGCGGCCCCGCCACCGGTGTGAACCACCACCGACGAGGGGCCGTAGGTGATGGCGTGCACCGGGGCGCCGAGGACCACCCGGTCGCCGAGCGGTGCGGCCAGTCCGACTGCGAGTTGCTGGGAGCCGCCGACGAAGCGCTCCGCCTGTGCGCCGCCGGTGGTGCGGGCCAGGTTCGACAGGCCACCGCCGGCATGGAGGTAGAAGAGGGCGAACAGCAGGCTCAGCTCCTCGGCGCCGGTGCCGAAGATGGCCTTTATCGCCACGTCGAGCATGACTCGCGCCGGCGAGGCACCCACGTGCTCGGCAAGCCACGTGGCGAGGGTCTGCCCGTCGAGGTCGGCGGCGCCGTGGGCCTCCCAGGGGGCGTCGACCGGCACGTCGAGAGCGGCGAGATCGAGGTCGAGGATCGCCTCGACGCCGTCAGCGGCGGCGTTCGGGTCCGACGTCGGGATCAGGCCGACATAGGTGCTGCGCTCGCCGGCGCGCCACTCGACGGCCTCGCCGGCCCCGAAGGTGGGGAAGGTGGTGACGCCGAGCTCGGCGGCGAGGGCAGCGGTGCGCGGCTGGTTCGTCCCGAGCCACTGCCCGCCGCGGTCGTAGGTGTGCCCGCCTGGGGTGGTGTCGGTCCACGACCGACCGCCGACCCGGTCACGGGCCTCGAGCACCACGACCTCGAAACCGACCGCCGTGAGGTCCCTCGCCGCACGCAGGCCCGAGAGGCCGGCGCCGACGACCACCACGTCACATGCCCTCGATTCGTCCATCGGTCCCTCCGCCGTCGCATCGCCCGTCACGGGCCATCGAATCGGAAACTCTAACGGCCCCGGTCCCGACTCCTGGGCCCACCGGGCCGGTCAGACCGTGGCGTCCCGGCAGGTCGGTACGATCATCGGGTGAGCAGCGCCACCGCCGACGATGGCCACTTCGTCCTGCCGGCCGGGCTGACGTCGCCCCAGCGTGAGGCCGTGACCGACCCGGGGCCCCTACTCAGCGTGCTGGCCGGGGCCGGGGCCGGCAAGACGCGGGTCCTGACGCTGCGTGTGGCCCGCCGGGTCCATGACGCCAGCGCCGAGCCCGAGCACGTCTTGGTGGCGACCTTCAGCCGCAAGGCGGCGACCGAGCTGCGCCGCCGGCTCTACGGCCTCGAGGTGGGCGGCATCGAGGCCGGCACGTTCCACCGCATCGCCCTCTCACTCATCCTGCGCCAGCGCGCCGATCGACGGGCCGCGCCGCCGACGGTGCTCGCTGACCGGCGCCCGCTCCTCTCCAGGGTGCTCGGCGGCAACAGCGCGAAGCCCCGGGGCGCGGCCGCTCGTGCCGGTGCGCCGACGCCACCTGGTCCGGGTCAACCGAGCGTGAGCCAGCTCGACAACGAGGTCGGGTGGGCCAAGGCACGGATGCTCGCCCCCGAAGCGTACGAGGACGCCGCCCGTCGGGCGGGCCGCCGGACGACGGCCTCGCCAGTCGCCATCGCCGAGTACTACGAGCGTTACGAGGTGCTCCGCCAGCGCCAAGGCGCGCTCGACCTCGACGACCTGCTGTGGCGCTGCGCGGACATGCTCGAGTCCGACACGGCGTTCGCCGACGCGGTGCGCTGGCGCTTCCGCCACCTCTTCGTCGACGAGATGCAAGACGTCAACCCGGCGCAATTCCGTCTCCTCGGCTTCCTGCTCGGCGACGAGCCCGACCTGTTCGTGGTGGGCGACCCCAACCAGTCCGTCTATGGATGGAACGGGGCGGACCCCACCCTCCTGCGCCAGCTGCCCGAGCTCTTCCCCGGCACCCGGGTGATCCGGCTGGAGGAGAACCACCGCTCGTCGCCCCAGGTGGTGGCCGTCGCCGCCGCCGCCCTCGGCAGCGCGGCCGATGGCGCACCGACGTCCAGTCGGCCCGACGGGTCGGTGCCGCGGGTCGTGGCCCACGCCACCGACGACGAGGAGGCGTCGTGGGTCGCCAACCAGGTGTGGCGCGCCCACAAGCCAGGCCGCCGCTGGTCCCAGATCGCCGTCCTGGCGCGCACGAACGCCCAGCTCCAGGCCGTCGCAGAGGCCCTCGGGCAAGCCCACATCCCCTACCAGCTGGCCGGCGGCGAGGCCGGCCCGGCCAGCGACGTGCGCGCCGAGCTGACCGCCAGCGCCGGGGAGGAGGAGGAGGAGGAGGGGGAGGACGGTCCCGCCGGCGCGGGCCCGGCCGAATCGGGCGCCGACGGGGTGGTCCTCGCCACCTTCCACCGGGCCAAAGGCCTCGAATGGCCGGCCGTCTTCGTCATCGGCGCCTCCGACGGGCTCGTCCCGATCGCCTCGGCGAGGACCGCCGCACAGCGCGAGGAGGAACGCCGGCTCCTCTACGTGGCGCTCACCCGCGCCGTCGACGAGCTGACCTGCACGTGGGCGGCCGCACCCTCCGATGCGTCGAGGCGATCCCCGCGCCAGCCCTCACCGTGGCTCGCCGCCGTCGAGCGAGCGTGTGCCTCCTTCGAGTCGGCGGCCCGGATGGCCGGCCCCGAGGCGGTCTCGGCCCACCTCGCCTCCATGCGGGCACAGCTCGACGCCGAGGGCCTCGGATAAGGTCATCGCGCACGGGGACCGAGCGGCCGACGGCGCCGTGAGGCGGGGGGTGGGAGTGGACATCGTCGAGGAGCTGCGCACCACGCTCGGGCCGGCCCACGTGGCGGCAGGCGGCGCCATCGCGCTCGACGACACGCACGACGAGTCATTGGGCGATCGGTCCGTTTTGCCGCGCTGCGTCGTGCGGCCGCAGACCACCGCCGAGGTCGCCACGATCGTGACGGTGGCGGCACGCCACGGCTGCCCGGTCATCGCCCGGGGCAGCGGGACGGGGCTCTCGGGGGCGGCGGTGCCGCTGGAGGACGGCATCGTGGTGGCCTTCGACCGAATGGACGCCATCTACGAGATCGACGCGCAGAACCAGGTGGCCGTCGTCGGACCCGGGGTCACCCTGGCCCAGCTCGATGAGGCGCTCCTCCCCCACGGCCTCGTCTACCCGGTCAATCCCGGCGAGCTGAGTGCGTCGATCGGCGGCAACGTCGCGACGAACGCCGGCGGGATGCGCGCCCTGCGCTACGGGGTCACCCGCCAGCGCGTGCTCGGCCTCGAGGCGGTGCTCGCCACCGGCGAGGTCGTGCGCACCGGCGGCAAGTTCGTGAAGTCCTCGTCAGGCTACGACCTGACCCAGCTCCTCGTGGGCTCGGAGGGAACCTTGGCGCTCATCACCGAGGTCACCGTGCGGCTCGAGACCCGCCTCCCCCACGGGGCAACCCTGCTCGCGCCGTTCGCCGCACTGGGCGACATCACGACGGCGGTGCCGGACCTCCTGCGCAGCGGGCTCGCCCCGCACATCCTCGAGTACCTCGACGCCCTCACCATGGCGAGCATCGTCCAGAGCGCGGGCGTCGAGCTCGGCATCGACGCAGTGGTGCGCGAGGAGGCGCTGGCCTACCTGGTGGTCGGCCTCGAGAGCACCCACGCCGAGCGGCTCGACGCCGACACCGAGGCGGCGGCCACCGCCCTCGCCGGGCTCGGCGCCCTGGACGTCTACGTGCTGCCGCCGACCGCCGCCCATCAGCTGATCGCCGCGCGCGAGCGGGCGTTCTACGTGGCCAAGGCGGCGGGAGCCGACGAGATCATCGACGTGGTGGTGCCGCGTGCGGCGATCGCCGACTACCTGGCGACGGTCGGCGCGCTGGCCGAGGCCAACCAGGCCTTCGTCGCCGGCTGCGGCCACGTGGGTGACGGCAACGTGCACCTCTCGGTGTTCCAACCCGATGGGGGCCGCCGCACCGAGCTCATCGCCGCCATGCTGGCGGCGGGCCTCGAGGCGGGCGGCGCGATCTCCGGCGAGCACGGCATCGGCACCGCCAAGCGTGCCTACTTCCTGGCGTTCGAGCCACCTGCCCGGCTCGCACTCCTGCAGCGCATCAAGGCGGCCTTCGACCCCGACGACATCCTCGGCCGAGGCCGGGGACCAGGCCCAGGAGAATGAGCACATGAACGGTGGACAGGCCCTCATCCGCACGCTGGTCGACTCCGGTGTCGACGTGTGCTTCGCCAACCCGGGCACCTCGGAGATGCACTTCGTGGCCGCCCTCGACGACGTCCCCGAGATGCGCGGGGTGCTCGCCCTCTTCGAGGGTGTGGCCACCGGCGCCGCTGACGGCTACGCCCGGGTGGCCGGCAAGCCGGCGGCCACGCTGCTGCACCTCGGCCCCGGTCTCGGCAACGGGCTCGCCAACCTGCACAACGCCCGGCGCGGCCACACCCCGATGGTCAACATCGTCGGCGACCACGCCACGTACCACAAGCGCTACGACGCGCCGCTCGAGTCCGACATCGCCGGGCTCGCCGAGACGTTCTCCTCCTGGTACCGCTGTTCGCTGCGGGCCGAGGACGTCGCCGACGACGCCGCGCAGGCCGTCGCTGCCGCCTACGGACCGCCCGGGGGGATCGCCACCTTGGTGCTGCCCGCCGACGTGTCGTGGTCCGAGTCGACCACCGGGCCGGCAGCGGCCCGCCACCGCCAGGGCGCGCCCCTCGTGCCCGCCGCCGACATCGCCGAGGTGGCCAAGGTGCTCCGCTCGGGGGAGCCCACCACCGTGCTGCTCGGGGGCAAGGCCCTCGACGCCCGCGGGCTCCTCGCCGCCGCCCGCATCGCGGCCGGCACCGGGGCGCGCCTGCTCGGTGAGACGTTCCCGGCCAACCTCGAACGGGGGGCGGGGCTCCCCGCTCTCGACCGGCTCGGCTACCTCGCCGAGTTCGCCCAGGCCCAGCTCGAGGGCGTGCGCCACCTCGTCACCGTCGACGCCCTCTCGCCGGTCTCCTTCTTCGCCTACCCGGGGCGCCCGAGCGACCTGGTGCCTGCGGGGTGCACGGTCCACGTGCTGGCCACCGGCAGGGCCGACGTATCCGCCGCCCTCGAAGCACTCGCCGAGGAGGTGGCGGCCGACGAGGAGCCCGCCCTCGCCCAGGCGTTGCGCCCGGAACGACCGACCGGCGAGCTCACCATGGCCACCTTCGGTGCGGCTGTCGGCGCCACCCTCCCCGAAGGGGCGATCGTGGTCGACGAGTCCAACACGGCCGGCCTGTTCGTGGCCGGCGCCACCGCCGGCGCGCCGCGCCACAACTGGCTCACCCTGACCGGCGGTGCCATCGGCTACGGCATGCCCTCGGCCACCGGAGCAGCGGTGGCCGCCCCCGACCGGCCCGTCGTCTCGCTCGAGGCCGATGGCTCGGCGATGTACACATTCCAGGCACTGTGGACCCAGGCGCGCGAGCGCCTCGACGTCACCACCGTGCTGCTCTCGAACCGCAGCTACGCCATCTTGAACCTCGAGCTCGGCCGGGTGGGTGCGGGCGCTGGCGGCCCGGCGGCCCAGCGGATGCTCTCCCTCGCCGACCCCACGATCGACTTCGTCGCCCTCGCCTCGGGTCTCGGTGTCGAGGCACGCAGGGCCACGAGCGCCGAGGAGCTCGTGGCCGCCCTCGAATGGGCCTACGCCGAGCACGGGCCCCATCTGATCGAGGCGGTCCTGCCCGAGGGCCTCGGTTGACTCAGCGGAGCACGGCGATCGTGAAGATGATGGCGTCGAAGAGGAAGTGCGCCACGATCGGGCGGGTGAGCCGGCGGTTCTTCTGGAACGATCGGGTCACGAAGTAGCCAAACGGGACCGTCAGGATGAAGCCGATCCCGTAGTAGACGTGGTAGCTGGTGCGCAGCACCAAGCTCACGATGAGCGCACGCCGCGGCGACCAGCCGAGCTGGCTGAGCCGGGTGAGCAGGTACCCGCTCATCAAGGTCTCCTCGGCGATGGCCGTCGTGGCCGAGATGGCGAGCCCCCACACCACGTAGTAGGCGGGGACGTGGCCGATCGGCGTCGAGCTCACGAGGGACGGGACGTGGGCGAAGAGCGGCGCGAGCGGGATCAGCAGGGCGAACTCGGTGCCGAAGGAGGCGCCGATGAGGCCGAGGGCCGGCCAGACGTCCGCCTTCCAGCGCGGTCGGCCGAGACCGAGCCACGAGGGCGACTGGCCGGTGCGCGCCAGGAGGAACAGGGCCAGTGGGACCACGGCGGCGACCGGGACATAGGCGAGGATCCCGAAGACCATGTTCTCGAAGGGGTGCCCGGCCACCACCACGGGGAACCGGGTGAGCTGGCCCACCCCCGAGACGTGCTGGGCGAAGGCGACGACGGCGGCCATGACGCTCGGCAGGAGGAATGCCAACATCACGAACCAGGTCTCCCAGACGAGGCTCTTCCTCGTCGGGCCCTGCGTGGCGATGCCTCCGGGCGATGCCGTGGCCGCCACGGCGGGCGGGGGGAGGTCCGGTGGCGCCGCCGGTGGGGCGAGCAGGCGCCAAAACTGCCACTGCGCCGGTGCGCGCGGCCAGGCGGCGGGCGGCACCCACCCCGGCGGTGGCGTCCAGCCCGGCGGGGGGGCGGGCCAGTTGGGCGGGGGCTGCCAGGCCCAGCCCGGGGCGCTCATGGCTCTGTGCTGGGCTCGGCCGTGGTCAGTCGACGTCGAGGTCGACCACGACCGGAGCGTGGTCCGAGGGCTTGTTGCCGGCACGGTTCTTGCGGGCCTCCCGGTCGACCGCTGCCGATCGGCACCGATCAGCCAAGGGGTCGGTCAGCAGTACCAGGTCGATGCGCATCCCGTGGCCCTTGTGAAAGGCGCCCATGCGGTAGTCCCACCAGGAGAACACCTCACCATCGGGGTGAAAGCGGGTGAACACGTCGTCGAGGCCCCATTCGAGCAGCCGCCCGAGCGCGGCGCGCTCGGGCTCGCTCACATGCGTCATGCCGGCGAACGCCTCGGGGTCCCAGACGTCGACGTCGCTCGGTGCGATGTTGAAGTCCCCGACGACGGCCACCGGATCGCTCGGGGTGCAGGTCTCGTCGAGGTAGGTGGCGAGGCGGGCCAGCCAGGCCAGCTTGCCCGTGTAGTGCTCGGAATCGACCGAGCGCCCGTTCGGGACGTAGACCGAGTGCACGCGGATGCCCGCACACGTCGCCGCGATGATGCGCGTCCCCTGGTCGTCCTCCTCGGTCGAGAACCCCGCTACCGGGTCCTCCAGGCCGACCCGGCTGATGATGGCCACGCCGTTCCAGCGGCCGTCACCGTGGTGGGCGGTCTCGTAGCCGAGCGCGGCGAAGGCACCGTCGGGGAACGCCGCATCGGACTGCTTGGTCTCCTGCAGGCACAAGATGTCGGGCTGCTCGGTGCCCATCCAGTCGGTGACGTACTCCAGCCGGGCGGTGAGCGAGTTGACGTTCCAGGTGACGAGCCGCATCCTCAGCCTTTGTCCGCGATCACGAAGAGGAAGTCGACCTCGCACGCCGTCGCCCCGTCGACATGGGCGCGCCCATGCCCGGTGCCCGCACGCGCCGAGAGCCGCCCGACGGTCACCTCGAGCTCGAGTACCTCGCCGGGGACCACCTGGCGGCGGAAGCGCGCCCGGTCGATGCCGCCGAACAGGGGCAGCTTGTTGGCGTAGCGCTCGTCGGCCAGCACGGCGATGCCGCCGAGCTGCGCGAGGGACTCGACCATGAGCACGCCGGGAAGCGTCGGTCGCCCGGGGAAGTGCCCGGCGAAGAAGTCCTCTTCGCCGGTGAGCCGCCAGCGCCCCGTGGCGGCGACGCCCGGTTCGACCGAGACGATCTCGCTCACGAACAGGAACGGGGGTCGGTGGGCGAGGAAGTCGGTCGGTTCCACGGGCCGAGGATAACGGCTGGGCGCGGCGCGCTCTCGACGATCAGGAGCGGAGGACCGAGACGAGGGCCTCGGTGTCGGCAAGGTCGTCGAAGCAGGCGTCGGGCCCGAGGGCCGACAGCTCGTCGGGCCCGAAGCGGCCGGTTGCGACAAGGGCGCACCGCACGCCGCCGGCGCGCGCGCACGCCAGGTCGTTCGGCGAGTCACCAATGACCCAGACGGCTCCGGGCTCGTACTGCACGCCCCTGCGGGTCGCCGAGCGCTCGAGTGCGAGGGGCACGAGCTTGTTGCGATCCGCGTTGTCGCTGCCGTACGCCCCGTTGTCGGTGTCGAGGAACCGCTCCAAGGAGAAAGCCCGCAGCTTGACCAGCGCGTTGGCCGCCAGGTTCCCCGACAGCACGCTCTGGTGGCACCATTCGGCGCGCCCGAGTGTCTCGAGCGCGCGCTCGACCCCGGGGAGCACGTGGCCCTCCTCGGTGATGGTCGCCTCGCGGGCGGCGAGCTCTTCGGCCAGGTACCCGAGCACGGCCGGGATGTGGGCGTCGGGGTCCTCCAGGTCGAGCAGGCCGAGATGCTCCCGACAGATCTGGGGGTCGGTCTTGCCGCTCATGGTGATCCTCGCCGGCGGTCGCGAGCCGACTGCCCGCTCGATCGCCCGGTCGAAGACCTCTGCGCCCACGCCACCGGACTGGAGGAGGGTACCGTCGATGTCCCAGAGCACGAGGCGCGCCGAAGCGTCGGCCATCGCTGCCACGGCCGTCACGCTCAGCTTGCGGTGGCGCTCTGCACGCCGGGCAGCGCCAGCTCGGCCACCCGCCGGGGCGGGTCGAGACCGACGAGGACGAAGTGGCGGCGCTCGCCGCGTGCAATGACCTCACGAGCCTTGCGGGGGGCCGGGTTGCCGAGGCCCGAGAGCGGGACGTAGCAGTGCACGCCGGTCCCGTCGGGCAGCGTCACCTCGATCATCGCCCCGTGCGACGTGAAGGACACAACCTCGCCCTCCACCTCGCTGCCGATGGGGTAGGTGGCGACGAAGGTGATGAAGGCAAGGGGCTCGTTGACCGCCGGTGGCGGCGTGGCCGAGCCGCGGCGCTTGGAGCCCTTCTTGTCGTCGTGCTTCGTGTCGTGGTCCGATTTCGACTTCGCCTTGCGCTTGGGTTCGGCTTTCGCCTTGGCCTTGGTCTCCTTCGGCGGCGCCAGCGCCTCGGCGGTGGCCGCGCCGATCGCCTCGGCGATCTCGGGGTCGGCGACGGCCGCTCCCCTGCGCCGCCGGGCCGTCGGCGTGGCCGGGACAGCCGCGCCGGCACCGGCCGATCTGCCGGTGCCCTTCCCATCGGCAGCCACGTCGCCACCCGAGCCCTCCTCCGTGGCAGCCGGCTCCACGGCAGCCAGCACCGGCGGCGCGACATCGGTCGGCTCGTCGAGCACGTCGAGCGGGGACGCCACCCGGGTGGCCGCCTTCGTCGCGCTCGGTGCCTTCTTGGCCTTCTTGGCGGTCGTCTTGACCACCTTGAGGGGGGCGGGCGCCGCGGCCTTGGCCACCTTCTTCGCCACCTTCTTCGGCTCGGCGACCTTTGTCGCCTTCTTCGTGGTCTTGGTGGCCTTGGCTGCCCTCTTGGCCTTCTTGGCCGGGGCCGTGGCCCGCCCGGGGGCGGGCTCCTCCCAGACATCGCCGATCTTCGGGGTGGTGCCGTCGGCGTGCTTGGGGGCGCGCTTGGCCGCCTTTGCCACCTTCTTGGCCGCCTTCGCCAGCTCGGCCGCCTTCACCGGCGCGGGGAGATCGGCGCCGCTCTCGATGCGCTCGGCATCGCGCCTCGCCTTGCCCGTCGCCTGACGGCTCTTCGGCCCGCGCACCGGCGAGCGCGGCGTGAAGATCCACCCGACCCCGGGGACGGGCTTGCCACCGACCAGGCGCCCCTCCTCGAAGAGCCACGGGTGCTCACCGTGGAACTCCTGGAACGAGTCGTTGGAGAGGACGATCGCCCCGGTGCGCTCGGCGATGCGCAGGACGAAGGCGTCGCCGCGCCCTATGGCGCCAGCCGGCGGGGAGACGACCTCCCCGTGGAGCTCGGCCTGCTCATACTGCTCGCGCTCGGAGGGGTCGATCCGGTGCTCGAACGTGGCGTCGACCACGACGACGATCTCGGCCGTCGGGTCCTCTTCGGCATAGGTGCGCACCGCCTCGTCCAGCTGGGCGAGGCTGGGCAGGGTCCGCCCCTCGGTGGCCAGATTCGAGCCGTCGACGACGACGTGATGCTTTTCAGGCATATCGCCTGATAGTCAAGCACCCCAACCGGAGGGAGCCGGCGATGGGGCGGTCGGCATCAGCCCACGGAGCGGGCGAGGAGATCGGTCTGTTCGAGCTGATGGAGGGCACCGCTGCCGGTGGCCGGGCTCGCCGATTCCGCCCTCGTCACGTGCCGGAGCTGGTAGCGCTCGCGTGGCAGGCGGTGCAGGCGCGAGAACACGAACGACCAGGCGCCCATGTTCTCGGGCTCCTCTTGGAGCCAGACGAGGTCGCCGGCGAGCGGGTAGCGCCCGAGCACCGAGGCGATCCCCTGCTCGGGCCACGGGTAGAACTGCTCGAGGCGCACCACGGCGATGGCCGCCGGGTCGACGGCGTGCTCGCTCGCCAGCGTGTCGGCGGGGTTGGCCAGGAGGTGGTCCCGGCGGGCGATCGCCTCGAGGGCCACCTTGCCCGAGGCGAAGATGATGCGCTCCACGCGGCCCGGGTCCCCGACGCCCGGGTCGTCGAGCACCTCGGCGAAGCTACCGGTGGCGAGCTCGGACAGGGGCGAGCGCGAGGCGGGAGCCCGCAACATCGACTTCGGCGTGATGACGATGAGCGGCGTCTTGGCCGGGCGGAGCACCTGGGCGCGCAGCAGGTGGAAGTACTGCGCGGCGGTCGAGGGCTGGGTGACGCGCAGGTTGCCCCGGGCGCAGAGCGACAAGAAGCGCTCGATGCGCGCCGAGCTGTGCTCGGGGCCCTGCCCCTCGTAGCCGTGCGGCAGCAGCATGGCGAGGCCGGCGCGCTGGCCCCACTTGTCCTCGGCGGCCACGAGGAAGTTGTCGATGATGATCTCCGCGCCGTTCACGAAGTCGCCGAACTGGGCCTCCCAGGCGACAAGGCTGTCGGGGGCCTCGACCGAGTAGCCGTACTCGAAGCCCACCGCCGCGTATTCCGAGAGCAGCGAATCGCGAACAGTGAAGTGGCCGAGGCGCTCGGCGCCCTCGATGACCGACCCGACGTGGGCGAGGGGCACGTACTCGTTGCCGTTGGCGTAGTCGACGAGCACCGAGTGGCGGTGGCTGAACGTGCCGCGACGCGTGTCCTGGCCGGTCAGGCGCACGTCGGCGCCCTCGAGGAGCAGCGACCCGACGGCCAGGGCCTCGCCGAGTGCCCAGTCGACCTGGCCGCTCCCGACCAGCTTGTCCCGCTGGGCGAACTGGCGCTCGAGCTTCGGGTGGATGGTGAACCCCTCGGGCACGGTGCGCACCAGCTGCGCGAGGCGCACCAGCACGTCTTCGGGCACGCCGGTGGGGACGGCCGGGATGGCGGCGGCCGGCTCGTGGAGCGGTATGGCCACCGGTGGGCTGACGGCCTCGGCGCGCACCTCGTCGAGAGCCTGCTGGAGGCGGCCGTTGAAGCTGTCGAGGGCCGCTTCGGCCTCGTCGAGGGTGATGTCGCCGCGCCGGACCAGGACCTCGGTGTAGAGCTTGCGCACCGAGCGCTTGGCGTCGATGAGCTGGTACATGAGGGGCTGCGTGTAGCTCGGGTCGTCGCCTTCGTTGTGGCCGTGGCGCCGGTAGCAGACCAGGTCGATGACCACGTCCTTGTGGAAGCGCTGGCGGAAGGCGAAGGCGAGGCGCGCCGCGCGCATGCAGGCCTCGGGGTCGTCGCCGTTCACGTGGAAGATCGGCGCCTGGACCATCTTGGCCACGTCGGTGGCGTACATCGACGAGCGCGCCGCCTGGGGGGCGGTGGTGAAGCCGACCTGGTTGTTGATGACCAGGTGCACCGTCCCGCCGGTGCGATACCCCGACAGCTGCGAGAGGTTGAGGGTCTCGGCCACCACGCCCTGGCCGGCGAAGGCGGCGTCGCCGTGGACGAGGAGGGAGAGGACGGGGAACGTCATTTGCTCCTGGGCCAGGGCGGCGGGGGTGCCGTCGGTCGGCGGCAGCACGCGGTCCTGCTTGGCCCGGGCCATGCCTTCGACGACCGGGTCGACGGCTTCGAGGTGCGAGGGGTTCGACGCCATGGTGATCGTGAGGTCGATGCCCGATCGCCCGGTGAACTTGCCCACTGCGCCCTTGTGGTACTTCACGTCGCCCGAGCCCTGGACCGACTCGGGGTCGAGGTTGCCCTCGAACTCGCCGAAGATCTCCTGGTAGGACTTGCCGACGATGTTGGCGAGCACGTTGAGCCGGCCGCGGTGCGCCATGCCCATGACCACCTCTTGGGTGCCCACCTTGGCTGCCTCGTCCAAGACGGTGTCGAGGACGACGATGGTCGACTCGGCGCCCTCGAGCCCGAAGCGCTTCTGGCCCACGTAGCGGGTGTGGAGGAAGCGCTCGAAGACCTCGGCCGAGTTGAGCAGCTCCAAGATGTGCTGCTGCTCGTCCTTCTGCACGGTGGACGACACGCCCTCGACCTGCTCTTGGATCCAGCGCTTCTGCACCGGGTCCTGGATGTGCATGTACTCGATGCCGAGCGTCCGGCAGTAGGCGTCGCGCAGGACGTGGAGGATCTCGTCGAGCGAGGCCACTTCGAGGGCGGCCAGCCCGTCGGCCACGAAGCGCCTCGGCAGGTCCCAGATGGTGAGCCCGTAGGTGAGCGGGTCGAGCTCGGGGTACGAGTGCGGCGGCTCGGCGTCGAGGGGGTCGAGGTGGGCGATGAGGTGGCCCCGCACGCGATAGATGTTGATCAGCGTCTGCACGCGCACCTGCTTGGCCAATCGGGCGTGCTCGCCCTCGGCGGGGTCGTCAGCCGCGTTCACGTCGGCACGCCAGCGCACCGGCTCGTAGGGCACGCCCATCGACTCGAAGACTTCGTCGTAGAACCCGTGCTTGCCGGTCAGGCACTCGGCCATGTGGGCGAGGAACAGGCCCGACTCGGCCCCCTGGATGATGCGGTGGTCATAGGTCGAGGTGATGGTCACCACCTTGCCGAGGCCGAGCTCGGCGATCACGCGTGGGTCGGCGGCCTCGAAGCCGGCGGGGTACGCGAGCGCCCCGACGCCGATGATCGCCCCCTGGCCGGGCATGAGGCGCGGCACCGACTGGGCCGTCCCGAGCGTGCCGGGGTTGGTGAGCGACACCGTCGTCCCCGAGAAGTCGTCCGGTGTCGCCTTGTTGGAGTGGACCTTTCGCACGAGCTCCTCGTAGGCGAGGACGAACGAGCGGAAGTCGAGCGTGTCGGCGTTCTTCACGCACGGCACCATGAGCGTGCGGCTGCCATCGGGCTTCTCGACGTCGACGGCGAGGCCGAGCCCCACGTGCTCGTGGCGCAGAACCCCAGGGGTGCCCTTCTCGTCGATGCCCGCTACGAAGGCGGCGTTGAGCGCGGGAATCGCTTCGAGTGAGCGGACGAGGGCGAAGCCGATCAGGTGGGTGAAGCTCACCTTGGCCCCGGTGGTGCGGGCCAGCTGGTTGTTGAGGATCTGGCGGTTCACCTCCAGCAGGCGGGCCGGCACGGTCCGCACGCTGGTCGCGGTCGGCACGCCCAGGCTGGCCTCCATGTTGGACACGATGCGCGACGCGGCGCCGCGAAGGGGCGTGGCCCGGACGGGTTCGGGCCCGACGGGCGTGGTGACCTCCGCGCTGGGCGCCACCGTCGCCGCCACCGAGTCGGTGGCCAGGAGTGGAGCGGCGACCACCGGCGGCGCCGCGCCGTCACTGGCGGGCTCGGCGCCCTGGGTCGACGCCGGGGCGGAGCCCGCGTGGGTGGCGGCGGGGACCGGCGAGCGCTGGTACCCGGCGAAGAACTCCTGCCAGCTCTCGCTCACCGAGCCGGGATCGACGAGAAATCGGTCGTACATGTCGTCGACCAGCCAGGCATTGGGCCCGAACGATCCAGACGCTTCTTTGCTCACCACGCCATCCTCACCGGCGGTCGTCCCGCCTGATTGCTGTGCCCAGCCTACCGGGGCACCTTCGCCCAGAACACCGCCCGGTCGTCGAGAAATCCTGCTCAAGGTAGCGTCGCAGGCGTGCCGCCAACCGTACGCCCGTGTCGCGGCCCGAGGCTCGCACCATGAGCCCGTTCCCGAAGGGCCTCCACGTGGTCGACCGGCCACCCGAGGACGGCTCGTCGCCGCTCGACGCCCCGGTCGTCGTCTTGGTCCACGGTTCCCTCGATCGCGCTGCGAGCTTCCGGCGCGTCGCCCGGCGCCTCCCCGACCTCGAGCTCCTCACCTACGACCGGCGCGGCTACCAGGGCTCGCGCGGCGAGCCCGGCGATCCCGCGCCTACCCTCGGCACCCACGTCGAGGACCTGCTCGGCATCGTGGCCGCAGTGAGGGATCCGGGCCGCCGGGTGACCGCCATCGGGCACAGCCTCGGCGGCGTGGTGGTCATGGCCGCCGCCATCGCGGAGCCCGCCTCGTTCGCCTCAATCGGCCTCTACGAGGCGCCCATGCCGTGGCTTGGGTTCCGCCGGAGCCGGTCAGGGGCGCCCCAGCCGTGGCCGAGCGTCGCCGAGGACCCCGCCGTCGAGGCCGAGCGGTTCTTCCGCCGCCAGGTCGGCGACGCGACGTGGGAGCGGCTCCCCGAATCGTCGAAGGACGACAAACGCGCCGACGGGCCGGCTCTCGCCTCGGACCTGCGCTCCATCCGCGGCCGACCACCCTTCGACGTGGCCATGCTCAGCGTGCCGGCGGTGTTCGCCCACGGCGGCCCATCGAGCCAGGCCCACCACCACCGCACCATGGACTACCTGGCGGCCGAGATCCCCGGTGCCATCGGCTTCGCGATTCACGACGCCGGGCACGGAGCACACCTCTCGAGCCCGGACGCATTCGCCGAGTTCGTGCGCGCCGCGGTGGCGCAAGGTTCACGGGCCGGCGCGGGCGCGAGTCGCAACGAACCCCAGAGTGAGACGAGGTGAGCAGGTGAACATCCTGGTGAGCGGTTCCCACGGCATGATCGGCCAGGCGCTCGGCACGCGCCTGCGTGCAGAGGGCCACCAGGTCATCGCCCTCGTGCGTCCCGGCAGCCCGAGTGATCCCGCCGGCTCGGCGCACGTTGCCTGGGACCCGCCACAGGCCAGCATCGATATGGAGGCACTCGAAAAGGCGGGGCCCATCGACGCGGTGGTGCACCTCGCCGGCGCGGGCATCGCCGACAAGCGCTGGACCCCGCAGCGCCGTGACGCCATCTTGGACTCGAGGGTGGCGAGCACCCGCCTGCTCGCCGAGTCGCTGCCTCGACTGCGCCCGGCCCCCGCCGTCCTCGTCAGCGGCTCGGCCATTGGCTACTACGGCGACCGGGGGGCCGAGATGCTGGGGGAGGATGCCGGGCCGGGCTCGGGCTACCTTGCCTCGGTCTGCCAGGCGTGGGAGTCGGCGGCGTCGCCCGTCACCGATGCCGGCATCCGGCTGGTGCTGCTGCGCACCGGGGTCGTCCTCTCGGCCGACGGTGGCGCCCTCAAGCGCCAGCTCCCGCTGTTTCGCGCCGGGGTCGGCGGGCGGCTCGGGAGCGGCACGCAGTACCTGAGCTGGATCGCCCTCGACGACGAGGTGGGGGCGATCGTCCATGCCATCGGCACCCCCGATCTCGCCGGCCCTCTCAACGCAACCGCGCCCGCGCCGGTGACCAACGCCGAATTCACCAGCGAGCTCGCTCGGGCGCTGCACCGACCCGCACTGCTGCCCGTGCCGCGGCGCGCCCTCGGCCTCGCCCTGGGCCAGGAGCTGGTCGACGAGGCGTTGCTCGCCTCCCAGCGCGTGCTGCCGGCCCGCCTGCTCGCCAGTGGCTACGCGTTCGCCTACCCCGAGCTCTCCGGGTGCCTCGCCGAGCTGGTGGGATCGGGCCACTGAGCAAAGGCTCACCCCTACCGGTCGACCGCCTCGCGCTGCTCAGCCGTGGCGTGCTCGCCATCGGCGTCCCCGCAGCGGCGCTGGCCATCGGGCTCGCCCCCCACGACGCGGCCGCGGCCGCTGCACAGAGCTGGCCCGCCTTCGTGCTCGTCGCCGGGCTGCTGCTGCTCGGGCTGGTCGCCGGCGCCGACGGCCTGTTCGAGGCGGCGGGCCGGCTGGTAGCGCGCGTCGGCGGGTCCCATGGCGTGGTGCTGCTCGCCGCCTCGTCGGTACTCATCGCCGTCGTGAGCGCGGTCTTGAACCTCGACACCGCGGTCACGTTCTTGACGCCGGTGGTGATCGTGGCGGCACGTCGGCGCTCCATGGCGGTCGAGCCCTTCTGCTACCTCACCGTGCTGCTCGCCAACGCCGGCTCGCTCCTCTTGCCGGGATCCAACCTCACGAACCTCATCGTGCTTGGCACCTCCCATGTGAGCGGGTCGACGTTCACGCTCCACATGCTGCCCGCCTGGATCGCCGCCGTCGTGAGCGTGCCGGTGGTCGTGGCGCTGTGGTGGCGCCGCCACCTCCACGCCGGTGCCGCCGCCGAGGGCAAGGACAGGGCACGGCCCAGGATCGGGGTCGGCCTGGTCGGCGTGGTGCTCGCCGTCGTGGCCATGCTGGTGCTGGCCCCGGGCCCCTTGGCGATCACCGTGGCGGCCATCGGGATAGCCGCCGCCCTCTGGCGGCTGCGCGAGGGCCGCCTCTCGACGAGTGCGCTCGCCACCACCCTCAACGCGCCCATGCTCGTCGGGCTCTTCGGTCTCGCCACCGCACTCGGCGCCCTCGGCCGGACCTGGTCGGGACCCGCCACGCTGCTGGCCCACTGCTCGTCGTGGGAGACCGCGGGCGTGGGGGCGTTGACGGCGGTCCTCGTGAACAACCTGCCTGCGGCGTCGCTCCTCGCCGCGCACCGTGTCGCCGACCCCTACGCGCTGCTGGTCGGGCTCAACCTCGGCCCCAACCTGGCGGTGACCGGGGCGCTGTCGGCCGTGCTGTGGATGGCCGCCGCCCGCCAGGCCGGCGTCGAGCCTTCGGCGCGGCGCTTCAGCACCATCGGCGTGGTGGTCGCGCCCATCTCCATGGCGCTCGCGCTGGCCGCCCTGGCCCTCGCCTGAGCCCTCAGGCGCGTGCCGCAGGCGGGGCCTTGGCGCGCTGCTCCTCGCTCTTTTCTACGACCGCGGCGAGGCGCTTCGAGCGGGACCGGGTCGAGAGCAGCTCGTCTTGGTGCTCGTCGGCCCCCTTCACGCCGGCCACGAGCGGCGAGTGGCACAGGACGCCGAGGCCGGTGAACAGCACGAGGAGCGAGAGCGCCTCGAGCGGGCCCCACGCGCCGTGGGTGCGCAGCTGGTCGCCGAACAAGACGATGCCGATCAGGATGCTGACGAGCGGGTCCACCATGATCAGCGTCGACTGCGACGCGGCGATGGGGCCTGCGTGGAAGGCGTTCTGGGCGAGGAAAAGGGCCGCCACGCCGGTGACCGCTAGCGCGTAGGTCTGCCAGTGGGAGAACATCGACACCCAGTCCGAAGCGATGTAGTCGGTGACGACCTTGGTGAGGGCCGCGGTGAAGGCGAAGCCGATGGCGGCGGCGGCCCCGAACATCGCCGCGCGCCACCAGCGCGGGCCGCGCAACGCGAGCGCCACCGAGACGCCGGCGAGGACCGCGCACGCCACGCCGACGACGATCCAGTTGGCGGCCGTCGGGGCCTTGGTCCCGCCCCCGGGCTGTGCGCAGTACAAAAAGCCGGCCAGGCCGAGGGCAGCCGCCAGGGCGGCCAGCCACTCGCGCACCCCCACGTCGAAGCGGAACCACACCGCCAGCAGCACGACGAGGAAGAGCAGCTCGGTGGTGAGGAGGGGCTGCACCTGGGTGAGTCGCCCGAAGTGCAGGGCAACCGCCTGGAGCAAGAAGGAAGCGACCATGAAGCCGAACCCCGCCAGCCAGACGCCACGGCGCAGCGCATGGGTGAGCAGCGACAGCTTGAGCGTGGCGTCGTCGGGCGCGTCCTCGAGGCCCATCCGCTGCAGAACGCTGGTCAGCGCATTGGCCAGCGCTGCACCCAGCGCGAGGAGGTACACCATGGCAACGTCGACTCTACGGCCCCGGGAGCCAAAGGCCAGCGCCCACCAGGGAGATGTTGCAATTCTGCTACGGGGATTGCCCCTCACGTGGACTCGAGAGGTGTGCCTGGTGGGTGAACGCGGCGTGACGAAGCTGGGAGCCGACTGTCACCAGTGTTGTGATTGCGTTACGGTACCGGCCAGTTGCGTCAACCGGACGCGCTTATGAGGTGACGGTCGTGGGTGCGACCGGAGAGGTAGGAGCAACGATGCAGAGATTCCGTGGAATCCGACGCATGGTGAGTGCAGGCCTTGCGGTCGGCGCGCTCACCATGGGATTGGTGGCGGCAGCGCCAGCAGTCACGAGTGGCGCTTCGACGCCGACCACGGCAACGTGGGCGGAGCTACCGAGCGACCCGCCGAACTACATCTTCCCGTTCATGAGCCTGGCGTTCTTCAGCGTCTCGAACATCAACCAGTTCCAGGAGCTGATGTACCGGCCGCTCTACTGGTTCGGGAACGGCTCCACGCCGAACCTCAATCCGTCGCTTTCCCTCGCCGAGAACCCCGTGTACTCGGACGGCAACACCACCGTCACCATCGACCTCAAGCCCTACAAGTGGTCGAACGGTGAGACGGTCACCGCCGAGGACGTCATGTTCTGGATGAACATGCTCCACTCGGAGAAGTCCAACTGGGCCGCCTACTCGGCCGGCACGCTGCCCGACGACGTGAAGAGCATCGTCGTGAACAGCCCCACGCAGCTGACGATGAACCTCACCGGGGCGGTCAACTCGTACTGGTTCACGTACAACGAGCTTTCCCAGATCACCCCGCTGCCCATCGCCTGGGACATCACCGCCACCGGTGGGGCCCCCGGTTCGGGCGGCTGTGCGAACGCACCGTTCGGCACCGTCGACACCCAGTGCGCCGCGGTCTACACCTTCTTGTCGAAGCAGGCGGGCTATGACCCGGCGAACCCGACGGCGACCAACAACTCGCTGTCGACCTACGCCTCCAACCCGATCTGGCAGGTCGTCGACGGTCCGTGGAAGCTGACCCACTTCGACGCCTCGGGCGACGTGACCATGGTCCCGAACTCGAGCTACTCGGGCCCGGTCAAGCCGACCATCAAGCAGTTCCAGGAGCTGCCCTACACGACCGACGACGCAGAGTTCAACGCACTCGTCGGCGGCAAGCTCGACGTCGGCTACCTGCCGTTCCAGGACGTGACGCAGCCGACGACGAACTCGCAGAAGGCGGGAGCGAACAACCCGAGACTGTCCAACTTCACGTTGGCCCCGCTCTACGGGTGGTCGATCAACTACTTCCCGTACAACTTCAACTCGTCGGCTGACGGCGGCAACGCCGGCAAGATCTTCTCGCAGCTCTACGTCCGCCAGGCCATCCAGTACCTGGTCGACCAGCCGCTGTACATCAAGAAGATCGACAAGGGCTACGGCGTCGGCACCTACGGGCCTGTCCCGGTCGAGCCGCCCAACTCGTTCGCCTCGACGACCGAGAAGAACAACCCGTACCCGTACAACCCGTCCAAGGCCATCTCGCTGCTGAAGAGCCACGGCTGGAAGGTCGTCCCGAACGGCACGACCACCTGCGCGTCGCCGGGCACCAACGGCAACGAGTGCGGTGCGGGCATCCCCGCAGGTGCGGCGATGAGCTTCAACCTGCAGTACGCGAGCGGGACGAACTCCATCCAGGAGCTCATGACGGCCGAGAAGTCCTCGTGGGCCGCGGCGGGCATCAACATGAGCCTCTCGCAGGCCTCGTTCAACACCGTCATCGGCACCGCCGTCCCCTGCTCGAGCTGCTCGTGGGAGCTGCAGAACTGGGGTGCGGGCTGGATCTTCGCCCCGGACTACTACCCCACGGGCGAGGAGCTGTTCCAGACCGGTGCGGGGTCGAACTCGGGGAGCTACTCCGACAAGACCAACGACTCGAACATCCTGGCGACCAACACCACACAGGCGCCGCTCACGGACTACGAGAACTACCTGGCCGAGCAGCTTCCGGTCATCTACCAGCCCAACGCTGCCTCCCTGTTGAGCGAGATCAAGCACGGCCTGTCCGGGGTCACCCCGCAGAGCCCGCTGATCGCCATCAACCCGGAGGACTGGCGCTTCGGCTCGGGTTCGTAGTCAGGGGCGCCTCCGGCGCACCGAAGCACGACAACTGCACTGTGGCAACGACCCCTCGGGTCCCGGTCCTGGACCGGGCCCGGGGGGTCGCCGCAGAAAGGCCAACTAGTGTGAGGGGCTCATGATCGGCTTTCTCGTCCGACGCATCGGACAAGCATTGGTCGTCATCCTCGGGGTGATCCTGATCACCTTCTTCCTGGCGAAGTTGATCCCCGGCGGTGAGGCCCGCGCGGTGCTGGGTACGAAAGCAACCCCGTTCAAGATCGCCCAGTTCGATCGCCAGAACGGCCTCGACGCACCGATCTACCTGCAGTTTTGGCGCTACATCGAGGGCATCTTCGTCCACCTCAACCTCGGCTACTCCTACAAGTACAACCAGGGTGTCCGCCAGGTGATCCTGGAGCGGCTGCCCAAGACCCTCTGGCTCGTCGGGACCTCGGTCGTCATCTCGGTCGCCGTGGCCATCCCCCTCGGCATCCTCCAGGTGGTCCGCCGCAACAAGCCCATCGACTACGCGCTCACCAGCGCCTCGTTCTTCTTCTACGCGATGCCCGCCTTCCTGCTCGGAACGCTGCTCATCATCTACTTCTCTTTCGACCTCAACTGGTTCCCGGTTTCGCCGCCCCAAGACGCGCCCCCGTGGGCGGTCATCACCGACCCCCGCTCGTTCGTGCTCCCGCTCGTCACACTGTGCGCCATCACGGTGGCCTCGTTCAGCCGCTACATGCGCTCGTCGATGATGGACGCCCTCGCCGAGGACTACGTGCGCACCGCTCGGGCGAAGGGGGCCAGCCACCGGCGCGTGCTCTACGGCCACGCCCTGCGCAACGCCCTCATCCCGATGATCACCCTTCTCGGGCTCTCCCTCCCGGCCATCGTGAGCGGGGCGCTCATCACCGAGAACGTCTTCAACTATCCCGGCATGGGCCTGCTCACCGTCCAGTCGGCGTTCAACAGCGACGTCCCGGTGGTCCTCGGCACCACCCTGGTCATCACCGTGGCGACGGTGATCGGCTCGTTGCTGGCGGACATCCTCTACGCCGCCGCCGACCCACGCATCCGCCTCGGGGGCTCCTGACATGGCCACGACCGACGACTTCGACGTCGATCCCGTCTTCAACGACCAAGAGGAGGTCATGCCCCTGCCGATCGGTGGCGGGGAGACCATGGCCTCGGGCGACACGCTCGATCAGGACGCGCCAACCCCAGAGGGCGGCGAGTCGCGCAGCACCGGGACGATCTTCCGGCAGATGTCGCGGGTCTTCCTCGAGAACAAGTTGGCGGTGGTCGGCCTCGCGGTGATCGCCCTCATGATCCTGTTCTGCTTCGTCGGCCCCCACGTCTACCCAACCAACCAGACCTCCACCCAGCTCGCCCTCCAGAACTCGACCTCGAATGCCGCCCCCTCGAGCGCGAACCCGCTCGGCACCGACGAGGTGGGCTTCGACATCCTTGGGCGCCTGATGTACGGCGGGCAGGTCTCACTCATCGTCGGCTTCGCATCGGCCATCGTGGCGACGGTGGTGGGTGTGACCTACGGGGCGATGGCCGGCTTCTTCGGCGGCTGGTCCGACTCACTGCTCATGCGCGTCGTCGACGTGCTGCTGTCGATCCCGGTGCTGTTCCTGCTCATCGCCCTCGTCACCATCTACCACCAGTCCGAGCTGCTGCTCATCTTGGTGATCGCCTTCGTGAGCTGGCTGATTCCGGCCAGGCTCATCCGTGGCGAGACGCTGTCGCTGCGACTGCGCGAGTACGTCCAGGCCGTGCGCGTCATGGGCGGCAGCCGCAAGCGCATCATTGGCCGCCACATCATCCCGAACGCGGTGGGCACCATCGTGGTGTTCGCCACCTTCCAGATCGCCGATTCGATCCTGCTCCTCGCCGCTCTCGGCTATCTCGGGCTCGGCGTTCCCGCCCCCCAGACGGACTGGGGCACCATGCTCTCGAACGGCGTGAACTCGGCGGCGAGCGGCTATTGGTGGCAGATCTACCCCGCCGGGTTGTGCATCGTCCTCGTCGTCGTCGCCTTCAACTACATCGGCGACGCGCTGCGCGACTCGCTCGAGGTCCGTCTCCAGCAGCGCTGAGCACGCCGCCCGGCTGCGGGTGGCGCTACCCGGCGGCGCCGCCGGAGGCGCCAGCCACGCTCAAGCCCACCGGGGTGCGTACCGGGAAGTGGCAGGCGGCGATGTGACCGCTGCCGAAGTCGCTCATCGGGGGCTCGACCTCGGCGCAGAGATCCTCGGCACGCGGGCAGCGCGTGCGGAAGCGGCAGCCCGACGGCGGGTCGAGAGCAGAGGGCAGCTCGCCTCGCACCGTGCTCTCCTTCTTCGCCTTCTGGCGGGCCTGCTCCACCTCGGCCGTCGGCACGGCGTCGAGCAGACCCACGGTGTAGTGGTGGGCGGGCCGGTCGTAGACCTGGGCAGCCGGGCCGAACTCGACGAGCTTGCCGAGGTACATGACCCCGATGGTGTCGGCCATGTAGCGCACCACGGCGAGGTCGTGAGAGATCATGACGTAGGTCAGGCCGTAGCGGCCCTGGAGGTCCTTCATCAGGTTGAGGATCTGGGCCTGGATCGAGACGTCGAGGGCCGACACCGGCTCGTCGGCCACGATGAGCTTGGGGTCGAGGGCGAGGGCGCGGGCCAGGCCGATGCGCTGGCGCTGGCCGCCGGAGAACTCGTGGGGGTAGCGCTCGGCCGCCTCAGAGCTGAGGCCGACCTCGGCGAGCAGGGACTCCACCTTCTCGTGCTGCTCGTCGGCGGTACCGACCCGCTGGACCTTGAGCGGTTCGCGGATGATCGAGCCGACCCGCATGCGGGGGTCGAGCGAGGCGTAGGGGTCCTGGAACATGAGCTGGAGGTCCCGGCGCCGGCTGCGGAGCTCCTTCGCCCCGAGCGAGGAGAGCTCCACCCCTTCGAACTGGATCGTCCCGGCGTTGGCCTTGTCGAGGGAGACGAGGAGCCGGCCGACGGTGGTCTTGCCGCAACCGGACTCGCCCACGAGTCCGAACGTCTCACCCTGGCGGATGGAAAAGGAGATGTCCGAGACAGCCTTGACGCTGCCCACTTGATGGCGGAAGACGCCACCGGACATGACGGGGAACTCCTTGACCAGCCCGTCGACCTTGAGCAAGGTGGGGGCGCCCACCAGGCTCTCCACCCGGTCGGCGAGGTGCTTGGCGGCAACTTCGGGGGAGACCTTCACCACCACCGGCGACGTCGCGCCGTCGTGGTTCACCGGGTGGAAGCACGCGAAGCGATGCGGGATGGCACCCGCACCGGCCACATCGGTGAGCCCGGGGTCCTCGGCGCGGCACGTGTCGGTCGCGTACTGGCAGCGAGGGGCGAAACGGCAGTTCGTGATCTCGTGTGACAGGTCGGGGGGAAGCCCCGGGATCGAGAGCAGCCGCTCGGCGGGGCTCTGGTCGAGCTTGGGCACCGAGGCGAGGAGCGCTTCGGAGTACGGGTGGCGCATGCGGCTGAAGAGCTCGGCCGTGTCGGCTTCCTCGGCCACCTTGCCGGCGTACATGACAACGGTGCGGTCGGTACGCCCGGCGATCACGCCCATGTCGTGGGTGATGAGCAGGACGCCCATGTGCAGCCGCTCGCGCAGCTCGTCGATGAGGTCGAGGATCTGGGCCTGGATGGTGACGTCGAGGGCGGTGGTGGGCTCGTCGGCGATCAGCAGCTTGGGCTCGCACGCCAGCGCCATGGCGATCATGACCCGCTGGCGGAGGCCGCCCGAGAGTTCGTGGGGGTACTGATCGAGGCGCTCTGCGGGGCGGGGCATCTCGACGAGGCGGAGGACCTCGAGCGCCCGGTCCCTCGCCTGTTGGCGGCTGGCGTCGCGGTGTAGGCGCACGCCCTCGGCGATCTGGCGCCCGATGGTCATCGTCGGGTTGAGCGAGGTCATCGGGTCCTGGGGGATGAGGGCCACCTCGTCCCCGCGGACGTTGCGCATCTCCTTTTCCTCCAAGGTGGCGAGGTCCCGGCCGAGCAGGGTGATGGACCCGCCCACGACATGGCCGTTGCCGGGGAGGAGGCGCATGATGGAAAAACCGGTGGTGCTCTTGCCGCAGCCCGACTCGCCCACCAGGCCCACGCACTCGCCCTCGGCGATCTGGAGGGAGACCCCGTCGACGGCCACGACCGACGAGTGGCGCATGCGGAATTCGGTGCGCAGGTTCTCGACCGTCAGAATCGGTTGGGCCATCGGCAAACTCTACTCGGGTCCTGCCCGCTCCCCCCAGTCGCGGACTGGGGAAACCCGCCGGTCAGCGCCAGGGAAGATCGCCTACGAACGACCAGCTCCGCCGGTGGATGGCGGACAGGCCGTAGCCGCGCAGGGCCATCTGGTGCACGGCCGAGGGGTAGCCCTTGTTGGCGTCGAAGCAGTAGGCCGGGAAGTGCGCCGACTCCTCGCGCATGAGCCGGTCCCTCGTGACCTTGGCCAGCACTGAGGCAGCGGCGACCGCGGCGCAGCGGGCGTCGCCGTCGACGACGGGGACCCGCAGCGGCAGCTCGCCCACCTCGGGGAGCTCGATGGTGGCGGGGTCCGCCCGGCCGGCCGGGGGCAGAAGCTCGAGCTCGCCCTGCACGGGGCGCGGCCGGGGGGCGGCCAGCAGGTCGAGGGGACCGTCGACGAGGAGGGCGTCGGCCCGGCAGTCGAGCCCGGCGAGCGCCCGGTAGGAGGCCAGGCGCAGCGCGGCCGTCATCCCCCAACGGTCGCACTCCTCGGCACTGGCGTGGCCGACCGACCAGCACCGGCACCAGGCGGCGATCTCCTCGAAGACCCGCTCGCGGCGATCTTCGCTCAAGAGCTTGGAGTCTCGCAGCCACTCGGGCAGCTTGCGGATCCGGGGGCGCAGCACGGCCACGCCCACGGTGAGCGGGCCGGCCCAGGCGCCGCGCCCCACCTCGTCGAGCCCGGCCACCACCTCGTGGCCGGCGCGCCACAGCCGGCGCTCCTGTTCGAGGGTGGGGCGTTGCGCCCCGGCGGGCGCCAGCGGCCCGGCGTCAGCGCAGCTCATGGCGCAGCACCTTGCCCATTGCGTTGCGCGGCAGCGAGTCGACGACGCGCACGAGCCTCGGCCGCTTGTAGGCGGCGAGACTGCCAGCACAGAAGACCCCGAGCTCTTCGACCGAGGGCGCGGGGCCGTCAGTGACGATCCAGGCGGTCACCGCTTCGCCCCACTCCTCCGACGGCGACCCGGCCACGCTGACCTCGCGGATGGCCGGGTGGCGCACGAGAGCGTCTTCCACCTCGGCGGGGTACACGTTGAACCCGCCGCTGATGATGAGGTCCTTGGCACGGCCCAAGATGGTGACGTAGCCGTCGGGGGCGATGGCGGCGAGGTCGCCGGTGTGGAACCACCCCTCGGTGAACGCCTCGGCCGTCGCCTCGGGTCGCTCGAAGTAGCCGGCGAACACGCTCGGCCCTCGCACCCACAACTCGCCGCCATCGAGTTCGAGCTCGACCCCGGGCAGGGGGAGGCCGACCGAGCCCGGCCGGCGCTCGCCCTCGAGCGGGTTCGAGATGGTGAGGAGCGTCTCGCTCATGCCATAGCGCTCGAGCACCCGCTGGCCGGTGCGGGCCGCCAGCGCCTCGAAGAGGGCGATCGGCAGCGGGGCGGAGCCCGAAACGCACAGCCGGAGGGAGCGAAGCTCCCCGCACCCCGGATCGGCCGCCAGTCGGTGGTACATGGTCGGCACACCGAAGAACATGGACACGTCGCCGGCGGCAGCCAGGACGCGCCCGGGCGAGAAACGCTCGTGGACGACGGCGGGGGCGCCCGCCGTCAAGGAGCCGAACAGCCCGGCGCACAGGCCGTGGACGTGGAAGAGCGGGAGGGCGAGGAGCAGGCGGTCGTCGTGGCCCCAGCCCCAGGCGGCGACGAGGCACTCGACCCCCGCCGCCATGTTGGCGTGGGTGAGCACCGCGCCCTTGGGGCGCCCCGTCGTCCCCGAGGTGTAGACGATGAGCGCCGGGTCACCGAGGGCCGCGCCGTCGAGCAGGGGCGAGGGATCCCCAGGGCCGCCACCGGTGCGGACCCGGGGCTCGAGGGAGAGGTCCAGCACCTGGGTGGCCGGGGCCGCCTCGGCCACCCAGCCCCGGGCCTCGGCCCCCTCGACGATGGCGCAGGCCGCCCGGGCGTCGGTGGCGACGTAGGCGACCTCGGCGCGGGTGTACCCCGGATTGACCGGCACGAGCACCGCGCCCAGTCGAAGCACCCCGAGCGCCGCGACCACCGCGGGGAGCGACGTCGTGGCGCTCCAGAGCACCCGGTCCCCCGCCGCCACCCCGAGGCCGGACAGCGCCATGCCTGCAGTGGCGCTGCGCTGGTTCAGCTCGGCCGTGCTCACCCACGGCCCGTCGCCGAACCTCATGGCCGGTGCCGACGGGCTCCTCGCCCATTGCGCGGCCCAGCGGGCCGGGAGGGTCATCATGGCCGGGCCCGGCCGGGCCCCGGCGTGCAAGGCGCGCTGCGCTGACCCCTGCGATCCGACCACGCCAGCATGGTAGCCACGGCGCCGGCTACGCCCGTAATCTCTGGGGATGAGCACCCGCCGAGTCGCGATCGTCCCCCACACCCACTGGGACCGTGAGTGGTACGAGGCCTTCCAGACGTTCCGCCTCAACCTGGTCGACCTCCTCGACGGCCTCTTGGCACTCATGGAGTCCGACCCGAGCTACCGGCGGTTCCTCCTCGACGGGCAGATGGCCGTGGTCGACGACTATCTCGAGATCCGTCCCGAGGCGGCCGGACGGATTCGCGCCCTGGCGGCGTCCGGTCGGCTCACCATGGGCCCGTGGTACATCCTGATGGACGAGTTCCTGGTCTCGGGCGAGACCATCATCCGCAACCTGCAGCTCGGCCTGGCCAAGGGGGCGGCGTACGGCGGCGCCATGGACGTCGGCTACCTGCCCGACATGTTCGGCCACATCGCCCAGATGCCCCAGCTGCTGCGGCTCGCCGGCCTCGGCCACGCGGTGGTGTGGCGCGGCGTGCCCTCGACGATCACGAAGACGGGGTTCCGCTGGGAGGCCCCCGACGGATCGACGGTACGGGCCGAGTACCTGCCCGTCGGGTACGGCAATGCGGCGTCCCTGCCTGACGACGCCAAGCTCTTGGTGGCGCGCATCGCGGACCACGAAGAGGAGATCGGCCAGTTCCTCATCGACGACATGCTCTGCATGAACGGCTCGGACCACCTGCGCCCCCAGCCGTTCTTGGGCCGAGTGGTGGCCGAGGCCAACGCCATCCAGGACGACTACCGCTTCGAGATCACCTCGCTCGCCGAGTATCTCGCCACCGCCCCGACCGAAGGGCTCGAACGCCATGTGGGCGAGCTGCGCTCGGGGGCCCGGTCCAACATCTTGATGGGGGTGCTCTCCAACCGGGTGGACGTGAAGCAGTCGGCGTCGCGTACCGAGCGCGCACTCGAGCGCCGTGCCGAGCCGTTCCAGGCGCTCTTCGCCGATGCCTCCTCGTGGCCCACGCGACTCTTTGAACTGGCGTGGCGCGGCGTGATCTTGAACTCGGCGCACGACTCGATCTGCGCCTGTTCCATCGACGACGTCGTCGATGCCGTGCTCCACCGCTTCGCCGAGTCGCGCCAGATCGCCGAGGGCCTGGCCCAGCGGGCGTTGACCAGCTTCGCCCGCTCGCTCGCCGAGCCGGGCTCGGTCATCGTGAACCCGACGCACCGCAACAGAAGCGGCCTCGTCGAGCTGGTGATCGGGGGCGAGGACACCGACGACGAGCGCCTCCAGGTGGTGTCCGAGCGCACCGAGCTCCCCGGGTCGATGACCCTCGACGCCAACACGGTGCGGACCGTCCTCGGGCTCTTGCAGGGTCCCCGCATCGACAACGACGCCTGGGTCCATGACGTCCGCATCGACGAGGATGCCCACGGGATCGACCTCACCGTCACGATCGGGCCCGAGGAGCGAGAGGGCGTGCCCATCGCCCAGGTGAAGCAAGACCTCTACACCCGGCTCGGGGCGAGGCCCGACGTCATGGTCACCGTCAACCTTGACCAGCCCCCGATCCGCCGGGTGCTCGCCAAGGTCGAGGACGTGGCCGGCTTCGGCTGGCGGTCCTTCGAGCCTGCGCCGCTCGCGCACCCGGTGCGCATCCAGCGCGTCGTGCAAGCGAGTGACGAGGCCCCCGCCGGGGCGCTCCGGCTCGACAACGGCCTCGTGCGGGTCGTCGTCGACCCGGCCACCGGCACCTTCTCGGTGAACGGTCTGGCGGGGTTCGGTCGCCTCGTCGACATGGGCGACCTCGGCGACTCCTACAACTACTCACCCCCGGCGGTCGACACGGTCGTCGACGCCCCGGTATCGGTCTCGCTGCGCAAGGGTGAGCTCGGGCCGGTCCGGGCGAGCGCGGAGATCACCGCCATCTACGCGTGGCCCGACAAGGTCGATGGCGCCAGCCAGTCGCGTGTTGGCAGCCACACGGTCGAGGTGCACACCACCGTCACCCTCAGCGCCGACGACGACTCGGTGCGAGTGCGCACCAGGTTCGTCAACCCGAGCTGCGACCACCGCCTCCGGGTCCACCTCCCCCTGCCCACGGCGTCGGCCACCTCGACGGCCGAGTGCGCCTTTGCGACCGTCGAGCGCGGCCTCGAGGCGGAGGGCCGCTCGGACGAGTTCGGCCTTCCCACCTTCCCGTCCCGACGCTTCGTGACGGCGGGGGGCCTCACGGTGGTCCACGAGGGGCTCCACGAGTACGAGCTGGTCGACATCGACGAGGTCGACGGCAGGCGCGTCGCACGGACCCTCGCCCTCACACTGCTGCGCTCGACCGGCATGCTGTCACGCCTCGGGATGAGCTACCGGCCGTTCCCTGCCGGCCCGCTCACGCCGGTCCACGGCCTCCAGCTCGTGGGCGAGCAGATCGAGGCCAACTACGCCCTTTCGGTCACCCCTGTCGACCCCTACGAGCTCGCCGACCGGGTGCTGGTGCCGCTTGAGGTGGTCACCAGCCTGGGTGGCGGCTGGCGGCCCACCGTCGGCGCCTCGCTCAGCGTCGAGGGCGCCGAGGTCAGTGCCGTGCGCCGGGACAACGGCGTGCTCGAGGTGCGGGTGTTCAACCCCTCTCCCGTCGCCGCCCAGGTGCGCGTCGCTGCGAGGAGCGGGTGGCTCGTGGACCTGCGGGGCCGGCCGGTCGAGGCCTTCGAAGGCGGCTTCGCCCTACGCCCCTTCGGCATCGCCACCGCCCGCATCGCCGAGGGGTGAGGCCGACGGAGAGCGCCCCACGTTGCTCAGCCGCTCCCACCGGCGGTGACGGCGCCGGTCGCTCCGTCGCCCGGTGCCGTCGACCACCTCGCCGGGGCGCCCGCACCACCAGAGCTGCAGCGTGCCCAGGTCCTTCAGCGTGCGTGGTTTCAGCGGCTGGCCGCTGAACTCACCGTTGGACTCGCGCTCGAGGAGTTGATGGAACTCGTCGGAGACGAGCACCGTCCCGGGATTGGCGATCTTGACGATGCGCGACGCCAGGTTGACCGGCGGCCCGTAGTAGTCGCCGTCGCTCACCAGGACCGGGCCGATGGCCATCCCGACGCGCACGTCGGAGAGGAGGTCGTCGTCGGCGTACGCCTCAGCCAGCCCGAGGCCAATGCGGGCCGCGGCCACCACGTCGTCGACGACAAACATGGCCTCGTCGCCGATCATCTTGACGACGCGGCCCCCGAGTGAGGTCACGAGATCGTGTGAGATCTCCTCGAAGCGCCGGACCACGGCGGCCAGGTCGACCGAGTCCAGGTGCTGGCTCAGCAGTGTAAAGCCCACCATGTCGGCGAAGCCCACCACCATGGTCGGGCTCGCTCCTCCGCGCATGCCGTGCGAGCGCAGCAGCATCATGTGGCGCGTCGCAGCTTGGAGGTGGCGTCGCCACGCGAACTCGATGAGCGAGGCCATGGTCGGTGCCCAGGTGTCGGCGAGGCGGACAGCATCGGCGGCCGCTTCCACGCTCCCCGGCTCGGCGCTGACCGACATGACGCCGGCCACCAGCTCCGCCTCGGCGATGCGTGCCATGGACTGGCCGATGACCCGCGCCATCTGAAGCCCCGTGTCAACGTCGGCTGAGCCGATCTGCAGCAGGGTGGAGAACTGCTCCACGGCCACAAGGTCGAGGTCGGTGAACGCGACGGCGTCGTCGTCGACGTCGAGGAACCCGAGCGCCCGCCAGAGCCGGCGGAGCAGCTCCAGCGCGACACCGGTGCGCTCGGAAAGCGCCCGGATGGAGTAGCGCCGGGCGGCCGGCACCAGCAGATGGTCGAGCGTGAGCAGGTCGATGACCCCGTTGGCCAGCGCGTCGTCGATCTCGGCCTCGGTGGCGCCAGTGGCGAGGAGCGCAGCACGCACCCGGCGGAGCGCGCTTGCGCCGTCCTCGTCCCCGTCGTCGGACGAGGGGCGCTCGGCGGCGGTCACCGGGCACCTCTCGAGAAGACCAGCACCTGTGCCGTGGTCCAGCGCGCCACTACCGGCGTCGCAGCCATCAGCGTCGCGTGTACCCGGCGCACTCCGTTGCGCGTCCGGCGATGAAGCACTGGCCCACACTACGGCCGGGAGCCGGTGCCACGGTGACGCCCCACGACCGAGACCGGGCGCCCCAGGACCCGTACACTGGCCCGGTGACCGTCGGCACCACCGCCGTTCGCCGACAGGCCGTCGGGCAGGGCGAGCCGTTCCTGCTGGGGCGCCACGCGGTCCTCGTGCCGGTCAAGGCGTTCGCACAGGCAAAGCGGCGCCTCGGCGCCGCCCTCGGCGATGCCGAGCGTGAGGCACTCGTGCGCGCAATGGCCGAGCAAGTGCTGGCGGCGGCCGCGCCCCTCCCCGTCGCTGTCGTATGCGACGACAACGACGTGGCGGTCTGGGCGCGCTCCCACGGGGCGCTCGTGGTCTGGGAGCCGGGGCGAGGCCTGAACGGCGCGGTCGAAGAGGGCGTCGAGCGACTTGCAGCCATGGGCGTGGTCCAGGTGACGGTGGCCCACGGCGACCTCCCGCTTGCGACCGACATCGGCAGCATCGAGCCTTTCGACGGCATCACCCTCGCGCCGGACCGCCAGGGAAACGGCACGAACGTCATCCGCCTCCCCGTGCGACACGGCTTCCAGTTCTCCTATGGCCCCGGTTCCTTCGAGCGCCACCTCCGAGAGTGCGAGCGGCTCGGCATGGCCGCGCGGATCCTGCGCACCCCGGGTCTGGCATTCGACGTGGACTGGCCCGCCGACCTCGGCTGGCATGAGTAGCGGGAGTTCAGAACTCCCCGACAACGTCCGAGCGGTGAACTCCGTGCAGACGGAGGGACAGATCACCCTCGACCTCCCGGTGCCGAAGGTGGCGCTGGCGGTCGGCGCGCACCCCGACGACATCGAGTTCGGCTGTGGCGCCACGTTGGCCAAGTGGGCATCGGCGGGCTGCGAGCTGCACCACCTCGTACTCACCGACGGCTCGAAGGGTGCGTGGGACCCCGAGCAGGACATCGCGCTTCTCGTGGCCACGCGTCAAGAGGAGCAACGCGAGGCAGCGCGTGTGCTCGGAGGTGGGAGCGTGGGCTTTTGCGGCTGGCCCGACGGGGAGCTGCGCAACGGCGTCCGGGAGCAGTGGGAAGTGGCCCGCTGGATCCGCATGGTCCGACCTGACGTCGTAATCGGCCACGACCCCTGGCGCAGGTATCGGCTGCACCCCGACCACCGAAACGCTGGATTCATCGTGACCGACGCGCTCGTCGCGGCCAGAGACCCGCTGTTCTTCACCGACCAAGAGCTCCCCCCCCACCGACCGGCGGCCCTCCTCTTGTGGGAGGCCGACGTCGCCAACCACGTCGAATCGGCCGGTGGCTTCGAGCAGCAGAAGCTCGATGCGCTGCTCGCCCATCGGAGCCAGCACGAGAGCACCATGGGCATCGACGGCGATGCGACAGGTGTCGATGCCTTCCGACGCCACGTCGTCGCGCAATTGCGCAAGCATGGCGCCCTCGCCGGGGTTACGGCCGGTGAGAGCTTCCACCTGATGACCGACATCTGACGGCGAACACGAATGATGGTGGCCCGAAGGCCCCCATCATCGAAACTCCCGTGTTGGACCACTAGGTCCGAGCAGCTAGGCGCGCTTGGCAGCTCGCTTGGCCGGAGCCTTCTTGGCCGTCGTCCGCTTGACGGCCGACTTGGCTGCCTTGCGGGCAGGTGCAGTGCCCTTCACGGCCTTCGCGATGCGCTTCTCGGCGCGCTTGATGCTCTTCTCGATGCGCTTCACCGCCTTTTGAGGCGAGCGCTTCGCAGGGGTTGCCCGCTTCGCTGTCTTCGCGGGCGCGCGCTTTGCCGTCGTCTTGACGGTGCGCGTGCTCGCCTTCTTTGCTGGGGCCTTCTTTGCTGGGGCCCTCTTCTTGGCGGCTGTCGCCATGGGTTGCACCTCCTTAGGTGTATCAACGCTGACAGGTGGAGCCCTCGAGGCGCTGATCGACTCTTCGATCAATGTCGCCGGGACTGCCCCGCCTTAATGATGCCGAGATCAGTCACGTCCGAGTCAGCGACTCGTCGTCGCGCAACTTGTTGTGGTGATTTCGGCGGTCCCGATTCGTCTGAAGTTGGCGAGCACCATGACGTGAGATCGACATCGCGTTTTGTGTTTTCGTCATCACGCTGTATCGCACTCGAACCATTGCAACTCGTACGTCGCCGCGTTCGTTGTGTTTCGGGTTCTTTAATCAAAGAGTGTTTTTTGTCCCAGGTCAAGCACACTGCGCGTCGAACGACGCGCGTGCGTGTCGTGCGCGTGCGCGCACCGACCCACCACGGGTGGCGCGTGGCACGCGTTCTGCTCGCGAGCGAGTGCGCAGTTCGATCGATCATGGTCAGTGTGAGCAATGTCTGCGCGCGACCGTTTTGTTCATGGACGCGAACGCACTGCGTGGGCGACACGCCGTCCAGCGCGTCGCGTCGTCAGCGACGCCGCGCGCCGAGACGGTCACAATGGCGCGACGACGAGGATGGACCCCATGAAGAGCAGACCGCTTCATGGTCTGGCAGAGGAGGCGGTCGGCTCAGGCATCTATCTCGGTGCCGGCCTCGGTGGGCGCGCCTTCACCGGCCCCGAGCGGTCCGTCCTCGTGCTCGGCCCCTCCCGGTCGGGAAAGACATCGTCCCTGGTCACACCCAATATCCTGCTCTGGTCAGGAGCTGTCGTGACCACCTCGACGAAGCCTGACGTGCTCCGAGCGACGGCGCCGTCGCGCGGCGAGCGAGGATGGCCGCTGCTCTATGACCCGAGCGGTTCGGTGGAGCCACCACGTGGCGTCGAACGCGTCGGGTGGTCGCCGGTGAATGCGGCGGTGGAGTGGGACGGCGCGTTGGCAGTCGGCAGCGCGATGATCGGCGCGGCGCGCGGGCATGGTCGCGACATCGGCTCGAGTGGTGATCACTGGTCCGAGCGAGCCGCATCGCTGCTCGCGCCGTTGTTGCACGCGGCGGCGATCGAAGCGATGCCGATGTCGTCGGTGCTGTCCTGGGTGGACCGTCACGACGCGAGCGCCGCCCTCTCCGTACTCGAAAAAGAAATTGGTGGCAGCGCGCCGGCAACGGACGTGTTGGCGGGAATTGTCGCGACCGACGCGCGTGAGCAGTCGGGAATCTGGTCGACCGCGTCAGGGGCGCTCTCCGCCTATCGATCTACTAGCGCGCTCGCGTCGACCCTGCCGCCCTACCTCGACGCAGACGCGTTCTGTCGCGGCGCCAACACGCTGTACATCTGCGCGAGCGGACGCCAGCAAGAGTTGTTCGCTCCCCTCGTGGTGGGACTGCTTGCCGAGTTGCGCGACGCCGCCTATGCGAGGAGCGCGTCGGGACCCGTCGCACCGGTGCTCTTCGCACTCGACGAGGTCGCCAATATCTCGCCACTACCCGACCTTCCTGCGATGGTGAGTGAAGGCGCGGGCCAAGGTCTCATCACGCTTGCCTGCCTCCAGGACCTGTCCCAGGCACGCCGGCGCTGGGGACGGGAGGCCGATGCCTTCCCTTCACTGTTCGGCACGACCGTCGTGTTCGGCGGGATCGCCGATCTGCCGACGCTGCGCGCCGTCTCTGCACTCGCCGGCGACGAGGAAGTCGTCCAGCGCAGCTTCGGCACGAGCCAGGTCGCTCGTTCGAAGCAGCAGTCATCTGTGAGTGTCTCCACCACCCTGCGATCACGTCTGGCCGTCGACGTGATCGCTCGCGGGGCGGCGGGCTTGGCGCTCGCCATCGACGCCCAGAACCGTGTGGGCTGGGTGGAGCTCACACCGGCACACCGGCATGCGCCCTTCCGTGACGCCATCGGCCACAGGGGGGTGGGCGAGCGCGTGGTGGAGGGCGCCGAGCGGGCCCGATGATCAGCGAGCACGGCCGATGGTGTCGCCAGCCACCCGGGTGCGTCCCGTCGCCCGGTGTGCCTCATCGATCGCACGTTCGCATTCGAGGTGCTCGAGCAGGCGCTTCACCGGCATGGCCGCGCGATCCTGCTGTGTCGGCACTCCCCTCTCGCCCTCGAGCCCCCATCGCCGACGGTAGGCAGTGAGCCCGGACGCTGCGGCCGCGTAGCGAGCCTGGCCGTCTGCGACCGAAGGCCGCGGGCCGAGGCGCTCGAGCACCGCCGCCGAGAGGACCATGGCGCCGCTCGCCGTGGGGCGCTCGCTCACACCGAGTTCGCCGTGGGTGGGCGCCCAGACTTCTGCCGCTGCGTCGATCTGCACCGCACTCGCACCGTCGGGCGATGCCCGTGCCCACGCCTCGACGACTGCACGCCGGGTCACCACGCCATCAGCGCTACGGCCGAGCAGCTGGGCGAACTCGACCTCGTCGAGCGACCCGTCGGGTCGGGCGGTGTTGCCCGGGTCGGCACGGGTGGGCACGACTGCCGCCAGATCCTTCGGTTCGAGGCCCA
Organism: Acidimicrobiaceae bacterium; assembly: GCA_003155135.1. Lineage (GTDB taxonomy): Bacteria > Actinomycetota > Acidimicrobiia > Acidimicrobiales > RAAP-2 > Bog-515. The sequence goes on from PMFN01000031.1 coordinate 51,320, forward strand.
GCGCCTCCACCCGGTCCGCCCAGCCCGCGCGCTGTGCATCGTCACCGACGTACCCCTTGGGTTCCCGGGTGCTCGCCCACGCAGCGGTGCGGCGGGACCGCGACGGCCGACCCACGGTTGCCAGCTCGGAGCGGATCTCTGCGCTGCGAGAGGAGAACTCGCCGCGCACTGCTCTCGGGATGCCGACGATGTCGTAGCGGCCGGCCCCGACGCGCTCCCACGAGACCCCGAGACCCCGTCGCAGCGAGTCGCGCAGGTGCGCGTCGTAGAGCGCTCCCGCGGCGTTGCGGTGCGCGTAGAGCGCCCTGCTGTCGGTCGTCGACCATCGCCCGTCACTCCCGTGGGCGAGGTTCGCGACAACGACGTGGGAGTGCAGGTGCGGGTCGCCAGCCCGGCTGGTCCCATGCGTGAAGCGCGCCGCAACCGGTCCGCCGGTGAGCACGGTGGCACCGAGGCCGGCTGAACGACGCCGCGCAACCACCGCGTGGGCGCCCAGGTAGCGCATCGCGCCATCGACGGCGTCGAGATGGCATTGGAGGACGGCCCGCCGCAGGTCGGCGTCGCCGAGCCCGTGGAGCACACTGACCGATTTCGGGGCGGTGAAGACGAGGTCGAAGCCCGGCACGCGCTGCCGGCTGTTCACGAGCAATGCCCCGCCGCCGGGTCGCCTACCTTCGAGCACGGCCGCCAGCTGGGCAGGTTCGCAGGTTCCGACCAGGCCGAGGCCATGGGCGCCGCCGCCGAGCCACTTCCCTGCGGAGGACGACGGCCGCAGTGGCCCCTCGAGCGTCGCCGCCAGGTCGCGCTCGGCGAAGTAGTAGGCGGCACCGTCTCGCCCCACCGGGGCCATACCGAGCACCGGCCCTCAGCCCGCCGGAGCCACGTGCGCCGTAATCATGACTTTCATGCTATTTGAAACTGACTGACGATGCCCAGTGACTGCGGTCCGCTCAGGCCCCGTAGCGGGCTAAGACCCGGCGCGCGGCGTCTGCTGCCGTCGACGCGAAGTCCGACGGCCCGAGCACCGTCGCGTGGGGCCCGAGCTGGAGGAGCAGGCGTTCAAGCCACGCCGTCCCCCCGACGGCGAGGGTCACCACCTGACGGCCCGCGGATCCCTCGGGGCGCACGGCGAGGACAGGGACGCTGTCGGCGACCCATGCAGCCTCGGGATCGAGTCGCAACTCGACGGTGACCGCTCCGGGCCCGGGCACGAACGCCTCCGACGTCGCCCGGGGCGCTGCTGCCGCGATGTCGGGCTGAGGGCCGACAGTGTGCATCGAGCGGACACGGTCGATCCGGAACCTCCTCACATCCCCGGCCCGCTGGCACAGGGCGTCGACGTACCAGTGCCCGTCGAGGGAGATCACCCGGTAAGGGTCGATCTCGCGTTCGGTGTTGGTGTCGCTCGAGGCTGAGTAGTACTCGATCTCGATGCGCTCGTTCCGGTCGAGCGCGTCGCGCATCGGCGCGAGCAGCGCCGGCGCATCGAGGTCGACCACGAGGCGCTGATGGTCACCGAGGGCGGCGTCGAGCTTCGCCAGGGCGCCGGCGAGCGCGCCCTCTCGGTCGGCGCCGGGTATCGCCAGGATGGTGCGTGCCGATGTGGCGAGTGCGAATCCCTCGGCTGCGGTGAGTCGGCGGGGGCGCCCCATCTCGGCTGGCAGCAGCGCCTCGACCATGTCATCGGTCACAAGGATCTCCATCAGGGCGTCCGGCGTGTAGGGCGGCACACCGCAACAGGCCGCGAGCTCGAGCTCACGGACCAGTTCGTCGGGGGGGATGTCGAAGCGTTGCGCCACCTCGGCGATCGGTGCGGCTCCCACACGCGCCAGCCACGACACGATGGCGAGGAGCCTGCGCAGGCGTGTGCTCGCGTCTCGACCCGTCGCGCCCGGGGGCTCCTCCGCTGCGCTCGGCGGGCCGGCGACACCGCCCGATGGCACGGCAAGGGCACCGTCGGGGTCACGCGGCAGAGTGACGATGGCATCGAGCCACGACACCAGCTCATCTCGCAGCTCCTTTGGCTCGAGGAGCTCGGCGTGGTCGAGCAATCCGAGGACCCAGGAGCGCAGGAACTCGGTGCTGGTGATCCCGAGGCGCAGGACGACGCTGCCGTCGGGCCGCCGCTCGACCACCGCCCCCTCGCCGACCTCTTCGGCGACGCGCGCCGCCTCGATGGCGTCGACCAGGACGACGGCGTCGTCGCTGTCACCCTCCCCCGGCCGCACCGGCTCCTCGGCGGCTCCGGTGGCGTCGAAACCCTCCGGCAACGTGGCACCGCCGGAGGGTCCGGGCACCGGCGACCCGTCGATGCGGTCCACCCTGAATGTACGGCCGGCTTCGCGGTCCAGGTCCCAGCCGACCAGGTACCAGCGGCCCTGCCCGAACCGCAAGGCCGCGGGCGCCACATGGCGGGTGGCCCCCCGGTAGGAAAACGTCACCTCGGCGCGCGAGCGCAACGCCTCGAAGAGGGGCACGAGTGCCGCCTGTGGGACGATCGCGGCGACCGGGCGGGTCTCGGCCACGCCGCTCGCGCCCAGCTTCAACAGCGCATCACGACCACTAGGATCACCTAGGTGGACGCCGGCCACGGCGAGTTGCAAAGCGGTCTGTTCCTCGGGGCTGAGCGCGAGGTCCGGCAGGTAGAAGGTGTCCGACTCGATGCGGTACCCGAACTGGCCAGGGCCCTCGACGGGGACGGCCGCAACGTCGATCCCCTCGTCTCGCAGCAGGCGCTTGTCGCGCTCGAACGCCTGGCGCCTCGCGTCGTGCGACGTCGGGTAGCCGGGGATCTCGGTCGCGATCTCCTCGAGGGTCAGCGGTCGAGTGGCCCCGAGCAGGACCAGCACGAGGTCGGTGAGTCGTTCCAGACGGTCAGGGGCGGCCACGTCGTGCAGCGTACGTCGGGCGGGGCCCTCTGATGCACGACGGTTCGCCGTGGGCCTACCACCTCCATGTGGCTGCCTGGGTCGCCGTGCTGGCACTTGGCGTCCTCTACGCCCTTGCCGTCCGCCGGCGCGGGTGGCAGGCAACCACCCGGCAGGTCGCGCTCTTCTACGGAGGGCTCGCCCTTCTGCTCGGGGCCACCACCTGGCCACTCGCCGACCTGGCCGCGCACTGGCTGCTCAGTGCGCTGGTGCTCCAACGCCTCGTCCTCATGCTGGGCGCCCCGCCGCTCCTCCTCCTCGGCCTCCCGGTACCGGTGGCCGCCGCGCTCACACGCCCCCGGCTCGTCGACCATGTAGCACTTGCGTGCAGTCGGCCCAAGGTGGCGGTGGTGGTGGTCGTGCTGATCGCCGTGGGCTCACTCACTGCACCGGCGGTGCACGCCCAGAACAGCTCGCTGCTCTGGCGAGCGGTGTTCGACACCCTCATACTGCTCTCGGGGATCGTCCTGTGGACGCCCGTCCTGCGATGGGTTCCCGGTACCACCCGGCCGTCCCCGCTCGCTCGGACCGCCTACCTCATCATCCAGTCGATCGTCCCCAGCTTCCTCGCCATCGTGTGGATCTTCGCCCGCCACCCGCTCTACCCGGCCTATGACTACAAGGGCCACGTCCTCGGGCTCTCGGCGCTCGGCGAGCAGCAGATCGCCGGGTTCGTCGCCAAACTCGGGACGATCGCCGTGCTCTGGACCGTCGCGTTCATCGGCCTCGCACGGACCGAGGGCGAGGACCCCGACGCCGCGGATCCCCTCACCTGGGCGGACGTGCAGCGACACTTGGAGCGCGCCGACCGAGGGGGCGCGATGGCCCTCGAGACGCAGCCATCCCCGCCCTCAGACGAGAAGCATGAGCCCGCCAAGGAGGAGGAGCACCGCGACCCAGAGTGAGACCTGAGCGCCGAGGTGCTCAGCGCAGCACCTGTGGCGCGCCGAAGACGGTGCGCACGCCTGGGCTGAACCGCACGCTGACCGGCTCGCCGCCGGCCGGTACCAGCCCCTCGACGAGGTCGCCGCACCGTTCTCGCAACGTGGCCGCCTGGAGCGGCCACGGAGGACGCTCGTTCGGGATCCAGACAGTGCGCCGTCCCACCTGTTCGTGGAGCCCGAGCCGCGCCGTCACGAACCGGTCCGCCTCGTCCGCAGCGACCTCATCTCCTACCTCGACACGCAGGACCGACGTCCCGCTTCTCGAAGGCGTCGGCGCTGGCGGTCGGTGATCGACCCGGCCCCGACCTCGATACGCATGTGCGCCCAGGTGTAGGCGAGGCGTAGGCCTACGCGCGCAAGGGCGACCGTCGCCAGGCATGACGCGTGCATGGTGAGGAACCGAACGCCGCGGCGTCCCTCATCGTCGACGGAGTAGAGGCGGACGTTCGTCTCGGAAAACACCCCGGGCCACGGCACCGGGTGGTTGCGCCCAATGCCGCAGCGCGCCATCTGGAAGGCGACGAGTCCGACATACGTGCGCCCGTCGAGCGTGTCGGGCGCAGTCCCCGGCGGGAAGAGCGGCTCGAGCGGCCCCGGGGTCGAAACCCCAGTGCACGAAGGTGACATTGCGCCAGTCTTGTTCGAACCAGGCACTCTCGATCCGAGGCAGGGGGCCGCGACATCCGTCAGGAGGCGGTCACGTCGCACGCTGGCGTCGAACCGGGCAGGCGATGCCGGTTCGCCGCAACCACCCGGTAGGCGGCATCCACCACCGCACGCACTCCGGGGAGCGACGCGGCCCAGCCGAGCACTCGCCAGCGTGTCGGGCTCGCCGAGAGGGCTGCTGCCACCGCTCTGCCACCTTCGACACTCGCGCTGTCGGTGCCGACCCATTGCACGGCGCGCCGACACGCCTCTTCACCAAGGCCGAGCGCAGGGAGATCCGCCTGCTGCCAGGCGACGACGTCGGCATCGAGACGGAGACGGGGGACAAGTCGGACCGTTCTGGCGCAGAAGCCGCAGTCCTCGTCCCAGATCAGTGCCGCTCTCGCCATGGCTCGTCCCGTCGCTCGATCGCATTCCGAGCCTACGGGCAACCCTCGATGGACGAGGCCTAGTAGTGGCCTAGTGGACCAGCTTGATGTAGTCGAACATCGGCAGATACAGGCAGATGACGATGCCGCCCACCACGGCGCCCATCAGCACGATCAGGATCGGCTCGAGGATGGTGGCGAGGTTGTCGGCTGTCTGCTCGACCTCGTCGTTGTACATGATGGCCAGGCGTTGGAGCATCTCATCGAGCGCACCGGTCTGCTCACCGACCTCGACCATCTGGACGACGAGCGCCGGGAAGAACGGGTTGAGCCGCATGGGCGCGGCGAAGGGCTGGCCTTCACGCACCGCCGCCTTGATCTGTTGGACCGCTTCGCTGAGCGCGGCGTTCCCCGACCCCTCCGAGACGATGTCGAGCGCCTCCATCACCGGCACACCGGCCGAGAGCAGGGAACTCAGCGTCGAGGAGAACCGGCTGAGCGCCGCTTTGTGCGCGAGCGGGCCGAAGATCGGGGGCTTGAGCTTGAACTTGTCCCACGTGAGGCGCCCTGACGGCGTCTTCAGCCACTGCTTGAAAGCCACGACGCCGATCACCACTATGGCGATCACCAGCAGTAGCCGCCAGCTGGCGAGCGTGTTCGAGATGGTGATGAGTGCTTGCGTGGGGGCGGGAAGCTTGCCGCCGAGGGACTTGAACAGGTTCTTGAAGACGGGGACGATGAGCAGCATCATGGCCAGCACGATGATCCCGATGACCGACACCACGATGATCGGGTAGGTCATGGCACTCTTGATCTTGCGGCGTAGGACGACTGATCGCTCGAGCTGCTGGGCGAGCGACTTGAGCACCTGGTCGATGCTGCCACCCACCTCGCCGGCGCGGATCATGGCGATATAGAGCGTGTCGAACTGCTTGGGGAACTTGGCCAGGGACTGCGACAATGGCGCCCCGGATTCCACGTCGGAGCGCACCTGGGAAATCTTCTCGGCGAAGTACTTGTTCTTCATTTGGCCGAGCAGCACGCCCAGCGAACGGCTGATCGAGAGGCCCGACTCGACCATGGTGGCGAACTGGCGGGTGAAGAGTGCGATCTCTTCGTCCTTAATCCGGTCCGTGATCCCGGGGATGACGATCTCGGTCTTGAGGCCGTCACCCTTGGCCGGGGTGACGGCGATGGGCAGGTAGCCCATCTCCCGGAGCCGGCCGACGACGAGCGGGAGGCTGTCGCCCTCGAGTTTGCCCTCGATCAACTGGCCCGATTGGTCCCGGACCTTGTAGTCGAACGTGACCGCCACTTAGCTCGACCTCTTCCCGGCGCGCTCGCTCATCGGTAACTCGAGAGCTGTTGGGAGAGCTCCTCCTCGTCCCGGCAGCGGTCGAGGGCCATGTCGAGGGTGATGACGCCTTCGCGCACGAGTTGGGCGAGGGACTGGTCCATGGTCTGCATCCCCACCTGGGCTCCGGTCTGCATCAGCGAGTAGATCTGGTGGGTCTTCGCGCTGCGGATCAGGTTGCGCACACCCGAGGTTGCGATCAGCACCTCGGCGGCGACACAGCGGCCGTTTCCGTCGGACACGGGAACCAGCTGCTGGGTCACCACGGCTTCGAGTGTGGAGGAGAGCTGGATGCGGATCTGGTCCTGCTGGTTCGGCGGGAACACGTCGATCACACGGTCGATGGTGCTCGAGGCGTCCTGCGTGTGCAGTGTGCCGAAGACGAGGTGGCCCGTCTCGGCAGCGGTCAGCGCAGTCTGGATCGTCTCGAGGTCGCGCATCTCGCCCACGAGGATGACGTCGGGGTCTTGGCGCAGGACACGACGGAGCGCCTCGGAGAACGATGCGGTGTCCTCGCCCACCTCGCGCTGGCTGATCACCGAGCGCTTGTGGTGGTGGAGGAACTCGATGGGGTCCTCGACCGTGATGATGTGGAGGGGCTTCGTCTCGTTGATGATGTCGACGAGCGAGGCAAGCGATGTCGACTTCCCCGAACCGGTCGGACCGGTCACGAGCACGAGGCCTCTGCGTAGGTCGGCGAAGCTCCTCATGACAGGCGGCAGCCCGAGCGACTCGAATTTGGGGATGATCTGGGGGATGGGGCGCAACGCCCCCGCCACGTCCCCGCGCTCTCTGGCGACGTTGACACGGAACCGGCTCACGCCTTCGATGGCGTAGGAGGTGTCGAGCTCGTTTTCTTTCTCGAACCGTGCGCGCTGCGAAGGTGGCAGGATCCCGAAGATGATGTTCTCGACCTCTTCGGAGCGCAGCAGCCCGACGTCTTCCATCGGTCGCAGCGCGCCGTGCAGTCGCACGCTCGGTGGGTTGCCCGCCGCCAGATGGAGGTCGGACGCGCCGATGCTCACCACGTAGCGGAGCAGGTCGTCGAGGTGCAGGCCGCCGGTGTGCCCCACCTCGGGGTGGGTGGGCAGCTCTGGCGCCGGCACCGGAGCTGCCGGCTCCGCGGCGACGTGGTGGGCGGTCCCATTCCCGTTGGGGGTCGCCGTCACAACCGGAGCGTCGGGAGGCAGGAGCCGGGCGATGACCGTCGGGTCTGCCAGCACCGGCATGATCTCGCAGGAGAGTGTGCGAGACAGCGCTCGAAGGGTTCCCGTGTCGGGTGGTTCCCCGAACGCCACTATCAGGTGGTGCGCGGATGACCGAACTCCGACCACGCCATAGGCCCGTGCGATGTCGGGCGGCACCATCTCCAAAGCCTGCTGGGCAGGCGGGTCGCTCTCGAGGTCAGCCGAGGGCAGCTGCGCCAGCTGGGCGAGGGTGCTGACCACGACGGCAGGCGTGGCCACGCCTTCGCTGATGAGCAATGTTGCCAATGGCTGTTCCGCGTCACGGGCCCTGGCCAGCACGGGCAGCACCACGTAATCGGGCAGGAGCCCCCTGGTCACGAGCGCGCGAGCGAGTTGCTCGGACCACTCGGTGCGCAAGTCACTCGAAATAGTGCTCATACGACCACCCTCAGGACTTCTTCGAGCGTCGTATCGCCCGCGATCGCCTTTTCCAACCCGTCTCGGCGCAGTGTCGTCATCCCCTGGCTAATGGCTGTCCGCTCGATGTCGCCGATCGACCCGCCGGTGATAATCAGCCGATTGATCTCCTCGGTCATTTTCATCACTTCGGCCAATACCATACGTCCGTAGTAGCCGTTTCCACCGCATGCTCGACAACCGACGGCACGATAGAGCACCGATGTGTCGACATCCACCAGATCGGCCTCGCGGTATCCGGCGCCAATGAAGTCGGAGACCGACGCAGGGACAGCGACTTTGCACTTGGGGCAGAGCTTGCGGGCGAGTCGTTGGGTGAGCACGCTGCCGACGGCCGACGTGACGAGGAACGGCTCGATTCCCATTTCGGTGAGGCGCAGCGGCGTGGCCGCGGCCGTGTTGGTGTGGAGCGTGCTGAGGACGAGGTGACCGCTCAGGGCAGCCTCCATCGCGATCATGGCGGTCTCGGCATCTCGGATCTCACCGATGAGGACGATGTCGGGGTCCGCCCGCAAGATGGACCGCAGTACGGTGGAGAACTTGAGCCCGGCCTTGGTGTTGATCTGCACCTGGGTCGCCCCATCGAGCTGGTATTCGACCGGGTCCTCGACGGTCACCACCGCCTTGTCGCCCGTCATGACCTCCTTCAAGGTCGCATAGAGCGTCGTGGTCTTGCCCGCGCCGGTCGGCCCGGTGACCAGGATGACGCCGTAAGGCTGGTGGTAGGCCTTGGCGTAGAGCTCGAGGTTCGAAGGGAGAAATCCGAGCTCAGGAAGTGACCGCAGGTTCGAGCTCTTGTCCAGGATCCGCATCACCACGGTCTCGCCCCACACGCTGGGCAGCACCGCCAGGCGCAGGTCCAGCTGGCGATCGCCGAGCGAGAGCGAGACGCGACCTTCCTGCGGCACCCGGTGCTCGGTGATGTCCATCTCTCCGAGCACCTTGAGGCGGCTCACGACGGAGGCGGCAATCGACGCCGAAGCCGACGTCGCTTCGTGCATGACGCCGTCGATGCGGAACCTGATGCGCAAGCGGTGCTCTGTCGGCTCGATGTGGATGTCCGATGCACGCTCGTTCAGGGCCTGGAGGATGAGCAGGTTGACGTAGCGGACGATGGGTGCGTCTTCGACGACGGCCTGCAACGTCTCGAGCTCGAGGCCCGAGTCCCGCCGCTCACCGACTGCCTGGGTGGCTGCCTGGTCGGCGGCGGAGCTGCCGCCGCCGTAGGCGGAGTTCATGAACGAGGTGATCTGCGATCGAGTGGCCACCACCGCCCTGAAGTTGCGGCCCATGATCGAGCGGAGGTCGTCCATCGCGAAGACGTCCGTCGGGTTCGCCATGGCGACAACCGGCACGCCGTCGTCGAACTCGATCGGCAGCACCATGTGCCGGCGCGCCGTGGCCTCGGGGATCAGCATCGATGCGGTCCGGTCGATCGATACGGTCGAGAGGTCGATGAACTCGAGCCCCACCTCCTGGGCCATTGCCCACACAAGGTCCTCTTCGCTGGCTAGGCCTTGGTTCAGCAGGTAGCGAGCGAGCGATTCGCCCTTCTCGATATGTCCCGCAAGTGCCCTGCGCATGTCACTCGGGCTGACGTGGCCTGAAACCACGAGCGCCTGGGCGAGCGGCGGCCCCTCGGTGAACGGAGCTTCGCCACCGCGAGGCGGTTCCTCATGGGAAGGCGCAGCGAAGTCAATCGCGGGCGGCATCGAATAGCCCGGCGGTGCAGGTGGAGGTGGCAACGTTGCACCGGCCGCCACCGAGAAGGACGGCGGGGGAGGGGGAAGCTGACTGGCGTCCACTGGGGTGACGCTTGTGATGAACCCGAGCGGTGCAGGCGGCGGCGGAGGTGGCAACGTCGAGGGAACGGGTGCGGGCATGGGCGCGAGGGCCTCCCCGGCGATCGCAACCGGCGGGGAGGGCGCGCTCGCCGGCTCGAGTCGGATCTGCCCTCCTGTCGACCTGGCCCCGTTCGATTGCGTTGCCGCATCGGAATGCTCCGGAAAGTCGGTGGGTGAATCGGCATCAGACCACGCAATGACCGGCTCTCCCGTCCCGGGCGCGCTCGGAAACGGGGTCGGTTGTGCAGTGGGAGACGCAGTGGGTTGGTCGATCGGAGAGGCAATGGGATCTTGGGTGCCCGGTGCCTCGCCTACCGGGGTCGGCGCGTAGAAGGACGCCACTTGGAGAAGGTTCGCCTCGTCAGCTGCTTCGTGACGAGGCTTGTCGGGAACAGCGCCGACCTCGGCCGAGCCTCCGAGAATCGAGCGGAGCGCATCATCGAGTGAGGTGCGACCGATGCCGGAGTCCTCTTGTCCGAACTCCCCGCCCCCTTCGGGGATCCCGCCAGGCAATCGCTCGGCCGGTGGCCGGATCTCGTCGGGAATGACCGCCGAAGATGGGCGGAGGCCCGATGGCGACATGCGGGAGGGATCAGACGACTTCAGGTTTCGCTGGTCACCCTCCACCGGCTGGCGGGGCAGGTCTCCATAGAGGTAGGTCACCAGTTGTTCGACCCCTTCAGGCGATGCCGCAACGGGGATAAAGCTCGGACCCATAATCGCTGTGAGGTCCCCCAGGGAGTTGATGTCCGCCAATGCAATAACTGGGGTGCCGTCCCGCTCCCCGATGGGAGCGACCCGGTAGCGGCGGGCGATCATTTCCGGCAAAAAAGCAGCCGCGACGCGCCGAACAGCCACCGTGTCGAGGTCGACGAACGGGATGCCGTGCTGTTCTGCCCGCATCCGGGCTTCCTGCGCTGTGTTGGGAGTCATCGAATTTTGATACCTTCTGAAGGCCATTTCGTGCCTGGAGATCGCCGTAGTCGACAATCAACCTGCCGTCCATGCGGTTGGTGGAACCGGACCATCCGGCCTTCTCCCTTGGGGGTAGAACAGATGCTATTTCAGCTATCCTGCAATGTACAGAGCGCGTCTGACGACCGGTCCACCATCGCCGAAAAGGCCAGCATCCCTTGAGAGGCCAGCATGGGGTTCAAGAGCTTGGCTGAGGCCTTCGCACAGACGCCGACGCTGACCATCTTTGTCGTTATCGCGTGGACAGCCTTCGGGCTGCTTATCGGCTCATTTCTGAATGTCGTCATTTACCGGGTGCCGCGTTCGATGTCGATCGCCCTTCCGCCATCGCATTGCCCTACGTGCAACACGCAGTTGTCCGCGCTCGACAACGTGCCGCTGCTCTCTTGGCTGGTCCTCCGCGGCCGCTGCCGGACGTGCCACGTGGCGATCTCGGCCCGCTATCCAGCCGTAGAACTCGGCACCGCTGTGGGGTTCGGTCTGGTTGCGTGGGCGGTGGGAATCCGGCCCGCAGCACTCGCACTCTCACTGTGCTGGGCCCTCGGCATCGTCGTCTCTGGCATCGACCTGGACGGGCTCGCAGCCGGCTTCGTGCTGCTCGTACTGCTGTGGATTGGGCCGGTTGCACTCGTAGTCATAAGCCTTGTTGACGCCAATGCATCAAGGGCGCTGGCCGTCGTATTCTCGGCGCTCGCCGGCGGTTGCATTGCCCTTCTCGGCGAATGGCTGCGCAGCTCTGAGAGCGCCGGCGAGCTACCGAAGGGCCCCACGATCGCGCGAATGTCGTGTGTTGCTGCAGTGACTGGAGCCGCCGCCTACCTCTGGCCCTACGCGGCCGCCCTGAGCATCGGATGGCTCATCCTCGTCCTGCTGACGCTCCGTGCGCCCAGACAACCCGCCGTAGATGACCGCAGCGTTGGCGACATAGTGCTCAGAGTGCGAACGTCGATTCCACTGTGGGTGCTCGCGGCAGGCTCGTTCGCTGCCTTGGCCGTTGGCTGCGCGATCTACCGGATCTGAGCCGCCGGCGCCTCAGCCGTACGCGGCGCCGCGCAGTTCATCGATGCTGAGCTCTGCGGTGGCTTCGCCGCCACACTGCGGGCAGTGCTCAACATGGCGCCACGAGCGCAGAAGGCGCGAGCCTTCCGGGTTGAGGAACACGACGAACGACTCCGAGCTGTCGTCCAGCTCCAAGCCGAAGTACGGCCTCCACGCTGTCGACGCGCTCGGCGCATCGAGGTCGAGTCCTTTGAGGATGCGACGGAAACGCATGCGGGTCGCGTCGAAAATCCAGGTGCTGTGGCAGGACTCCAACACCAGAGGGTTCCCTGGTTCGCTGATCATCGTGCCATCATGCCCGAGAGCATTGGGAGATGAAACTTCGTTCCCATTGCGATTCGGTGACGGACGCCAACGTCCCAGCTGGTAGGCAGTTTTTCGTCCAGAAACCGGAGCAGAACGGAGCAGAACAGTACGAGTGCTCGCTACTCAGAGGGGGCCGCCGTCGTGTTTGCGTCCGGGCAGCTCCTCTTTCTTGGAGAGCAACGCGTCCAGCGTCATCGCGACGACTCGTCGCGTCTCTGAAGGGTCGATCACGGCATCGACAAAGCCACGCTCCGCTGCCGGCCACGGTGTGAGAAAGGTCGCTTCGTAGGCATCTTGGAGCGGCTTGCGGTCCTCGGGCGAGGCGCGCCGATGGAGGATCTGCACTGCCCCTTGCGCTCCCATGACTGCCACTTCGGCGCCCGGCCATGCAAGGCAGGCGTCATTGCCCATGCCTTTTGAGTCCATGACGATGTAGGCGCCCCCGAACGCCTTGCGCAGAATCACGCAGATGCGAGGAACGGTTGCCTCTGCGTAAGCAAATGCGAGCTCGGCACCGTGGCGGATCATCCCCCGCCATTCAAGGTCCTTGCCGGGCAGAAACCCGGGCGTATCCACCAGTGTGAGTAGTGGAACGTTGAACGCATCGCAGAGTCGAACGAAGCGCGCCGCCTTCTGCGAAGCAGGAATGTCCAGCGTGCCGGCGAGGGAACGAGGTTGATTCGCCACAACGCCCACGCTTCGAGAGCCGATTCGCGTGAACATGGTGACCAACTGCGGCGCCCACCGGGGCCACAGTTCGAGCGCGTCGCCGTCGTCGGCAATGGCTCGAACAACCTCTCGCACGTCGTACGAAGCCGAATTGCGGCTCGGGACGAGGTCCTGCAGTTCGGCAATCAGCCGGTCTTCGGGATCGTCAGTTTTCCGATGGGGAGGCACCTCGTCAGCGTGATCAGGCAGATAACCGAGCAACTCCCCCACCGCCACCAGTGGATCGTCGGATTCGACTGTGCATAGGCCGCTCGCCCGGGCATGCACGGCGACTCCTCCCAGGTCCTTCAAGCTGACCTTTACTCCCGTGAACTCAGCAACCATTTCTGGTCCAGAGACGAATGCGACGGCGTCGGGGGTCATGACTACCATGTCGGCCAACCCGAGCAGGAGAGCCGGACCTGAGATCACGGGACCGGTGACGATGGCGATGACCGGAACGATCCCGAGGCAACCCGCTATTGCGGCGGCGGCACCGCCCCAGCCATGGAGCGCATCGACTCCTTCGATCACGTCCGCGCCGCTCGACGCAAGTTCGAGCACCAGGGGGATCCTGAGCTCGAGGGCGAGCTCGGCTGCACCTCTCAGCTCGTCGCCATCCCTCCGGGAAAGGGCCCCCCGCCGCCGGTCAGAAACCGTCCGAGCCATGACGACTTGGCGACCGTCAATGTCACGGCATTCGACTTCGACCGTTCCGTCGACTCGCGCTCGGGTCGACAGCGTCGAGCGGTCCGTGGTGGTCATCAGATCGATCCTAGGTTCGATGAAGACCATGACTTCCAGTTGGTTCCTGTGCGGGTTACAGTAAGCGTGGATTCGGCGGAATGTGGATGATCCAACACTCCGAAAACGGCTCCAAAACAGCCAGATATCGACGTTCGCATTACTCCAGGGGGCCCCGTAGATGGCGCAGGGAATCGTCGGCCTTGACATTGGCTCAAGTGCCGTGCGCGCGGTTGAGCTCACGGTTGACGAAAGGGGCATCGCCAGCGTGTCCGCATTCGGACAAGTTGGACTCCATGAGGGGCTAGTTGTCGGCGGAGAAGTTCGCGAGAGCGCCGAAGTGGGTTCGTCGATCCGGCGACTTTGGCAGCAAGGGGAGTTCTCCGAAAAGCGAGTCCACATCGGAGTTGCTGGCCTTCGAGTAATAACCCGCGAACTCGACCTACCACTCGTGGCTCCGACCGAACTCGACAGCGCTGTTCGTTACCAAGCCGCCGACGTCATTCCTTTCCCGGTCGAACAATCGATGACCTCTGCGAAGGTCCTCCAAGAATTCAAAAGTCCGGATGGTGCTCCGATGTTGAGGGTGCTCGTCGCGGCAGCCCATCGCAGCGTGATTGACAGCGTGGTAGAAGCCGTACAGGCGGGCGGACTCGACCCAATCAGCATCGATCTCGACTCTGCCGCGATTGCTCGGTCGTTTCGAGACGATGCGTTGCAAGGTCTCGAAGCCGTGGTCTCGATCGGCTCGGCACTGACTCTCGTCGTGATCCACAAACGTGGGCAGGTTCAGTTCGTCCGGACGATCGACCTTGGTGGCCAGACGATCACCGAAGCGATAGCTGGAACATTCGACATTCCGCTCCAGGATGCCGAAATGCTCAAGTTTCGACTTGTCGATCCGACGTTTAACGACCCCAGTTCCCGAAGAGCGGGCGAAGCCGCCGTCCGAGCCATAGTCGCGGAAATCCAAAGTTCGTTGCAGTTCTTCTCTTCGCTACCAGAGCGAGAACCCATTCAAAGAATTGTGCTGACGGGTGGCGGCTCACGCGCTGCCGGTCTGCTGGACCAGCTGAGTGAGTCGTTGGCTTGGCCAGTCTTGCCAATCGTCAGTCCGCCGAACGTGGACCTCCGGCGTCTGGGCTTGACTGCTGAGCAGAGCGCCGTAATCGGTACGACTCTTCCAGTGCCTCTTGGACTGGCACTTCCTGATCCATACAGCAAGCCATTTAACCTGCTTCCTCCCGAAATCGAGGAGAAGATCGCTGCACGCAAGGTCAAGCGTTTCGTTTTCGCTATCGCTGCAATTGTCTTGGTTGTTGTCCTCGGACTCTCAGCATGGCGATTTTTGAACATTCGTTCAGCCCGGAACCAGGTGAACGCCCTGAGCTCCCAAGTTGCCACGATCCAGAATGTGGACATCCCCAAGTACAACCAAGCTGTTGCGCTAAAGAACTCAGTGGCAGCACAACAAGCGAGAATCTTGCCTGCAGTGACCGGTGAAATTGACTGGCTCGTGGTCCTGAATCAGCTTTCTCAGTATCTAACTCCGGCCGCGACGTTCTCTGGTCTAGATATGGCGCCAATACCGACAACTGCTTCTACGACTGCACCGTCGAGTACGGCCAAAACCTCGCCCGCAACTACTGAAGTGGGGACTGTCACTGGAGGCGTAACTGTCGGATCGCTCGCTGAGGTCACGACTTGGGGTCAGCTTCTTTCCAGCGCTCCCGTCTTCTTCAACGTGACGACTGGCGGTCTTTCCGCCGGCGCAGACGGTGTGTCCTTCAGTGCATCCATGAGCATCAATGCCCTCGCCACAAGTACGAGGGCGGCCCAGTTCTCCCAGGTGCTCCCATGAACAGAGCGGGACTGATCAAGGGTTTGCGAACATGGCCGGTACTGGCAACGATCGCTATCGTCGTTGTCGGACTGCTCGTTTGGCTCTTTGCCTACTTCGTCCCACAGGGCAAGAAACTCTCCTCCCTCAAAGCTTCGGAGACGCAGCTTCAATCAGAACAACTGACTCTGGAAGGCCAATTGGCCCAGCTCAAGCACGATTCGGCTGAGAGTCCAGCGCTGCTCGCGCGGCAGGCGCAACTGACAACGGCCGTGCCGCCGGATGCCGAGGTGTTCACGTACATCCAGCAGATCTCGGAAGTGGCTTCGGCGTCCGGAGTGACGATAAACAGCCTTGCTCCAGGAACAGTTGCAGCACCGACGGCCACGAGCACTTCGTCAGGATCGGCTGCTCCCAGCAATTATTCCGTCATTCCGATCACACTGGCGGTGACCGCAACATACGACTCGGAACTGAACTTTCTAAAGAACATCTACGCCATGCCCAGATTGACCGTCGTCAATTCCCTGTCGCTCTCTGGGGGTGGCCCTAAGACCACGAGGTCCACTCCGCTCGCCGTTTCGATGTCCATGACAATCTTTACTACGGCTCCAGCAACTGTGGCGCCTGCTAACTGATGGGACGGAACGCGATGAGGCAAACGAAATTTTGGATTCGCACGCCGAAGTCTCGGCCTGGCCACTTGGCAGCTGGGTGCGTGATCCTGACGATCGCTCTCGCCGGATGTGGCACGACAGCTGCAAGCACTGACAGCTCCAGTGGATCGCTCGTTCAGTCGACCACAACGACGCCAATCAACACAACGACTTCGACGACAGCGGCACCACTTCCTTCCTGCGGTGCCACACGCGATCCGCTAGACCCGACAGTCGCGGCTCCCCCAGCCAATTCGGCTGCACGCTGTTAGGAGCTAACCAACTTTCGCAGGTGCTCGAAGATCTTGGGCAAATCCGTCCGATCCTCGGCTGGCAGGACTGAAGAGCCATTCGCTCTGCAGCCCGGAGTACAGCACGACAGCGATGGCTCCAATCAGGGGCAACCACCAAGCCCACGGGCTCAGGTATTTCTCGCTCCAGTAAACGGCGAAAATGGCAGCCGCCGTCGCCGTGACGCACCGCCAACGCCCAGCCCGAAAGGCGCAGATCATGCCGAACGCCAGTGGTGGCCAAAGGTAGTAGGGCGTCATCACCGGCTCCATCAGTGACCAGCAGGCCAAGACCACGGCAGCCAACCAAAACTGTGCAACGGTACCGAGCATTCTCCTTCGGGCAAGTAGTCCTAGAGCACACGCAATAGCCAGGGCGATTAGTCGACCAGGACCAGGCGAAACGACATCGGTCAATTTGTCGGCGTGAAGAGTCAACACAAAGTGCCCGTTCAACCATTCAGCCTGGTTCACAACAGCACGACTTTCAGGTGCCAGCCGGATTGCGAGTGGCAAGAGAGGGGTTGGATGATTGATACCAGGAAACGTTGGCTGTTGAATCAGCGCGTAGGTCGCGTCATGCCACGACTGCACTAGTGGAATGACCAAGAGCACGAGTGAGGGAACTACCACTCGCGAAAGGAACCGAATCGATGAGCGCAATTCGAGGGCAACGAGCGCCACGGGCACTAAGAGGAGGGTGAAGGGCTGAAAGAGGACTGCAGCACCCAACAACCAACCACCACTTCTCCATCGATTCGAATAGCACGCAAGTAGCGCGTAGACAGCAAAACTAAGGGCGACCGCGTCTTCTGGATGTCCCCAGACAACGATGACCGGCCACAGCAATACCGCTTGAGCGCAACAAAGCACCAACCTGCGCCGTCTAGGTACCTCTAGAAATTCGGCGGCGGCATCCAGAGCGACAAGTGCACTTCCCCCACACAAGAGGCTTACAAGATCAAGCATCGGCCATGCAGTTGGGTGCGGATTGGCCCATGGGAATGACTCGGAGAGTCCAAAATGTGACGCCAGCACAGCGAAGGGCGACAGAAGGACGGCCAGACCAGGCGTGGTGATATAGCCAGTCCCGCGAGCATAGATGTCGCCGAGGTCTCCCCAGCCGATGTAATGAGCTGCGCGGAATGAGCCCCAGATATCGCCGGGCTGCATCCAGAATTGGTGGTGAAGGACCAAGGGGGCCCAGAGCGCACTGTAAAGCAAGCCGACGGCCACAAAGAGCGCCGCAACCGAGAGGCCGATTCGGCGCCGCATCAACGCTGCGTGAACACCCATCATCTCATCACGCGACGGATATCGGAAACGTTGAGCAGCCACAGCTCCGCTGGGATCAGCATTGCTTCCGCCTCACTCAGATCTCCCTTGAGGTAGAGACATGATTCGGGCCCGAGCCGGTCGCGTCGACCAACTCGGACCCGAATCGGAGTCCTGCTAAATCAGCTGAATCAGGTGGGATAGCTGGAAAGGAACGTCAGGCCTGTCGTAAGAGCCGCAGCCCCGCAGGTGACGGTGGTCGACGTGGGGTACGAGCTGTAGTAGTCCCCTTGCTTAGCCACCGTCATGTTGGCGCTCAACCCAGTCGGAGGATTGGTTGCTGTCTGATCGTCCACCGCAACCCAGCAGGTGCCGCTTTGCGAAAGGCTAGTCATGACGATCGTGCCATTGTCGGTCGAAACTGCAACGCTGACCGTGTTCGACGGAGAAGAAGTTGCCGTGCCCGTCACGAACGACAGTGAAGGCTCTGCGGTATTCAGCGCCGTGGTGATTGCCGTCGGGTAACTTCCATTGTTGTTTGCCGAGACCGTCTTCGCCACGATCAAAGCGTTCGTCAGATTCGACTGCGACGCTCTGTCCTGAGCGCCACCCTTGACGCCAAGGAATGTCGGAATGGCGATTGCCAGCAAGATAGCCAGAATGAGCAGCACGACCATCAGTTCGATGAGTGTGAAGCCCTCTTCGGACTCTTCACCGAGACGCTCTGCGTTCCGGTGAGCAAGGCGCTCACGAAGCTGTGAGACCTTAGAAGTTGTGGTCGTGTGCATGTCCCCCCTTACGAGGTCACAAAAGTCTGAATAGGAATTTGCATTGTGAGTCAATGACTCACGGGTATCGTATCCACTCTGTCACTCGAATGCAATATATCTTTTGTGCGAGTTTCGCTGTGGCTTGCGCAGGTTGTGGATAAATGGAACTGCGGCCGAGAAAACTGCTCTCTCCAATGACACTTTCGGATTAGGACACCTTACCAAGGGAACTTCTAGGAGTATCCTCGCCTCCGACGATCAGTCGCCTACGATTGGCCTCGAGCGCGGAGCATTGCCGCTCCTCCGAAGGGGAGAAACCCACGTGACCACACCGAGCCAGCCCAACCGCCACGGGGCGCAGGATGCCGCTGACCTGATCAGGTCTGTTGCCCTCTCCTCTGCCCGCCTCTGGGAAGAGGTTCTTGAACGACTCGGTAGAGTCGAACGGGCGCAGGTCGAGCTCGCCACGATCGTTTACCGCATTCAGGCGCAACTCCCAGCCGGACAGAGCGGGTATCCCGACGCCGATGAGTCCTCCGTGCTTGCGCAGCCGGGCAACCGATCTGCGATCGATTCGGGCAGTTCGTGGACTGAGCACCATGACGAGGTCACCGGCTTTGCCGGCGGCGCGGTGGCCTTCGACGAGGTGAACGCCCAAACGCTGTCCCCGGCGCCGCCGCCCCCGCCGGCCGGATTTGCTCCTGACCCCGGCGCACAAATCTGGCCCGCCGCTTCCGGCTTCGAGGACGCGGACTCCGGGGTCGGTGCCCCTCCCCCACCTCCGCCGGCCGGATTCGCCTCACCCGACTCGGACCCGTTCGGCGACCTCTTCGCCGATCGGCCTGCGGAGCCTCAGCTCGCACCGCCGGCCCCAGACCAGGCGCCTCCTCCCCCCCCGGGGTTCGGCACCGTCGCTGTCGACGCCTCCTCCGGGCCCGCCGTGCCGCCGCCGCCGCCAACCACCGGATTCGGTGGTCCGGTCAGTGACCCCGCTCTGCCGCCGCCGCCTCCCGGTTTCGGCTCGGCAGAGGCGCAACTCCCACCTCCCCCGCCTGGATTTGGGGCGGTCAGTGACGTCGACCTCCCGCCGCCTCCTCCGGGGTTCGGTTCGGTGTTCGAGGCGACTCCTCCGCCGCCCCCGCCTGGATTTGGGCCCGGCAGTGAGTCAAGCCTCCCGCCACCGCCGCCCGGGTTCGGCGCCGTAAGTGAGACGGAACTTCCTACGCCCCCGCCAGGGTTCGCAGCCCCGACTCAGTCCGACATTCCGGACTTCGGTTCGGTGCCGGCGGTGAGCCACGAGCCGACAAGCGACAACGCTGGTCCCGCTCCCCTGCCCGCCTACGGATCGACACCGAAGCCGTCGTCAGGGCCACAGGGCTTCGACATGAGCGACCTGTCTGGACCTGACGCAATCGGCGGCCAGCCCGCCGGGGTGCCAGAAGCGCCGCAGGCCCCCCTTCCTCCCCCGCCGCCAGGCGGCTTCTCCGCTGCTCCTGCGTCAGGTGACGACCAGCCCCCCATCACCCCAGACTTCTTCGCCCGAGCCGGCCGCAAGCGCCACTAGGTCGAGGCGGGTCCCCACAACTGAGACCCATGGGCCTCATTGCGATCTAAAGAGAACCATCAGTGAGTTCCGGGCGACGCCATGGCCCGGAACGGCCACCCGACTTCT
The DNA here is from genome assembly GCA_003155135.1 of Acidimicrobiaceae bacterium. Classification (GTDB taxonomy): domain Bacteria; phylum Actinomycetota; class Acidimicrobiia; order Acidimicrobiales; family RAAP-2; genus Bog-515. The sequence continues at coordinate 71,382 of PMFN01000031.1, forward strand.
CCCAGAGACAGACCTGCTCGATCGTCATTGTGCGGTCCGAGGACTTGCACATGTCATAGACGGTGAGTGCCGCCACCGTGCAGGCGGTGAGGGCCTCCATCTCGACGCCGGTGCGGTCGACGGTCTCGACATGGGCCTCGACCTCGACGTAGTCGTCGCCGATCGAGAAGTTCACCGTCACCGATCCGACCAACACCGGGTGGCACATCGGCACCAGGTCCGAGGTCCGCTTGGCAGCCTGGATGCCGGCGATGCGGGCCGCGGCGAGGACGTCACCCTTGGTCATGGCGTTGTTGGCGACCTTGTCGGTCGTCTCGGGCAACATCGTCACGCGACATCGGGCGAGGGCCCGGCGGTGTGTGGGTTCCCTGGGCGTGACATCGGTCATGCGGGCACCGCCGAGGGGGTCAAGACGAGTCAGGCTGCGATCGGACACCTGCGTAGTCTACGGCCTGGCCGAATGGCAGCACCTCGATCGGGAACCGCGCGCTAGCATTAGCAGTCAGAGACCGAGAGTGCTAGCAGCGTGCGGCGGTTCGTCGTCGCCGACTCACTGGGATCAAAGGACATCGAATGCCCACCTATGAATACGCCTGTACCTCGTGCGGCCAGCACGTCGAGGCAGTCCAGAAGTTCACCGACGACCCGCTCTCCGAGTGCCCACACTGCGGGGGGCCGCTGCGCAAGGTGTTCGGCTCGATCGGCATCGTGCTGAAGGGCAGCGGCTTCTACAAGAACGACAGCCGTACCTCGCAGGGCGCAAAGAGCCTGTCCGCCACGTCTTCCTCCTCGGACGGTGGAGGCGAGAGCACGACGAAGGAGTCCGCCAGCAAGGACGGCGCCTCGACTACGACGCCGGCCTCGACGTCCACCAGCAGCGAGGGCTCGTCACCCAAATCCGAGCCCGCTGCCACCCCGAAGGCCGCCTCGACCTAAGAGACGAGCTGGCTCAGTCGCCGCTCAGTTGCATGTCGGCGATGGCGAGCGTCTGGCCCGCTGCGATCCCGGGCAACCACTGGAGGTCGCTGCCGATGTGGAGGATCGACTGCAGCATGCGCTGGAGTGTCGATGCGACCGTGACCTCGCGTACCGGCTCGGCCAGCTTGCCGTCTCGGATCATGAGCCCTTCGGCCCCGACCGAGAAGTCGCCGCTCACCGCGTTCACCCCCGAGTGCACGCCGGTCACCGACTGGACGAAGAGCCCTTCGCCCACCGAAGCAAGGACGGCGTCCTGGTCGAGGTGGCCTGGCTCGAGCACGAGCGCACGGCAACCCGCTCCCGGGGTGCCGGCGTAGCCGCCGCGCACCGCCGAGCCTGTCGATGTGGTGCCCCCTCGGCGAGCCGAGACGGTGTCGTAGAGGAATCCCTGCAGCACGCCAGCTTCGATGAGGGCGTTGCGTCGGCACGCCAGACCCTCGGCATCGTAGGTGGCCGCCCCGTAGGCGCGTGGGTCGGTCGGGTCATCGACGAGGGTGACCGACGGGACGGCGATGCTCTCGCCGAGCCGACCGGCGAAGAATGACCTGCCCTTCACCACCGCCTCGCCGGACATCGCCGAGGAGATGACCGACAACAGCGTGGACACGACCCGTGGGTCGAACACAACGGTGCAGCGGCCGGACTTCGCCTTGGTGGCGCCCAACATCCGCACGGCTCGGAGCACCGCGTCATGGGCGGCGACGTCGGGGTCGAGTGAGCCTGGGCCCCGCCCGACGCTGAAGCCACCACCGGTCTGGCTGTCTGCGCCCTCGCCGGCAATCGCCGACACCGAGAGGAAGGCCGAGGTCCGCCTCGTGAACGCCGTGATGCCGGTCGTCGACGCAAGTGCCACTTCGACGCTGCCGTCGCCGTAGTCGGCTGAGGAGACCTGGCGAATGTGCGGGTCCGCACCCCGCACCGCTCGCTCGAGCTCGAGTGCCATCGCCACCTTCTCTTGGGTCGCGAGCTTCTCGAGCGTCTCGTCCCAGAGGTCCACCTCGACGGCGGCGCGGCCGTCGGGCTCGGCGAGGACCACGTCGGGGTCGGGCGTGGCGTAGCGCGCGTTGTCCCGCGCCTCGGCCAACGTGGCGTCGACCACGTCGGCGTCGAGCGAACCCGCCCAGGCAAAGCCGAGCCGGTTGCCCTCGCCGGACTCCCCGGGGAGGATCACCCGGATGCCGACGCCGGCGGAGGTGGCAGACGAGAGTGACTCGACCTCGCCGTCGAACACCCGGATCTCGGTGTCGTGGCCACGGGCGAGGTACGCCTCGACAGCCTCGCTGCCCTCGGCGCGCTCGACGATCGTGCGGGCGAGGTCGGGAAGCTCGCTCATGCTGCGGTCCCGCCGACCGTCACCCCGCTGATGCGCAACGTCGGTTGGCCGCACCCGACCGGGACGCTCTGGCCATCTTTGCCGCAGGTCCCCGGCGTCGTGGCGAAGTCGGTCGCCACCGCATCGATGCGTCGCAAGACCTCGGGGCCGTTGCCGATGAGGTTGGCGTCGCGCAACGGCTCGGTGATGTGGCCGTTCTCGATCAGATAGGCCTCCGTCGTGCCGAAGACGAAGTCGCCGGTCGTGGTGTTGACCTGCCCGCCGCCGAGTTTGGCGACGTAGACCCCCTTCGGGGTCTGGGCCACGATCTCGTCGGGATCCGACTCGCCGGCGAGCACGAACGTGTTGGTCATCCGAACCATGGGCAGGTGCTGGTAGCTCTGCCGCCGACCGTTCCCCGACGACAGCCGGCCTTCCTTGCGTGCACGCAGCCAGTCCCACATGTAGTCCGTGAGCACCCCGTTTTCGATCAGGACATTGCGTGCGGCGGGGCGGCCCTCGTCGTCGACCCGAAATGCGCCCCACTCGCCGCCGACGGTGCCGTCGTCGACGAGGGTGACCAGGGGGCTCGCCACCATCTGGCCGATCTGGCCGACATAGACCGAGGTGTCTTTCACGATGTGGTCGGCCTCAAGCCCGTGCCCGCATGCCTCGTGGAACAGGATCCCGCCGCTGCCGCCGGCCAGCACGACGGGAAGCTCGCCCGAGGGGGCGGGCCGGGCGCTGAGCTTGGACAGCGCCCGTCCGGCGGCGACCCTTGCGATCTCGTCGACATCGACGCGTTCGAACACCTCGAAACCCTCGGTGCGCGCCAGGGACTCGTAGCCGGTCTGCATGCCGGTGTCACCCGTCGCGATGCACACGACGCTGAATCGGGTGCGGACCAGGTCGTCTTCGGCCAGCAGCCCGTCCGAGTTGGCGATCAGCACCCGGCGGCGGCTGTCGCCGTAGCCAACCTGCACCTGGGAGATGGCGTCGCCCGTCGAGCGGGCGGCATCGTCGGCCCTTCCGAGCAGCTCGAGCTTGGTGGCCTTGGTCACCGACTCGGGCATCTCGGTCGCGGTCGGCCCGACTGCGGAGCGGGCACCCAGAACCACTGTGCGCACGCCGCTGCCGCCTTCGCGTGCAACGGCGGCTGCCGCCTCGGCGGCGGCCAGCAGCCCCGCCTCGGAGAGATCCGCAGTGTGCGCGAAGCCCGTCGTCTCGCCAACGACCACCCGGATGCCCGCGCCGCGCTCGCGGCCGCTCGAGAGCTCCTCGATGCGGCGGTCGTCGAGCGCCGCTCCCTGGGACTGGCGGTCCTCGGCGAAGATCTCGGCCATGTCACCCCCCCGGGCGAGGGCCTCGTGGAGCACTCGTTCGAGGACGGGGGATTCGATCAACGCAGCGTCGCTCACGGGCGGTATCGTAACCGCCGTGTCTCGTTCCACCTCCGGTGTGCCGGCGCCAAACGACCCGCAGCCCGCTGTCGGACTCTGCGCCAGCGTCGAGCTGCTCGTCACCGACGCGGACACCGCCCTGGCCTTTCATTCCGGTGACGTGCCCGTTCTCGGCACACCGCGCCTCGTGGCGCTGTGCGAGGAGGCCAGCTGCAAGGCACTCGCCGACCATCTGGCCGAGGGTCGGACGTCGGTCGCTTCACGGGTGCAGTTCGACCACCTGGCGCCGGTCGGCGTCGGGAGTGTGGTGAGAGCGGAGGGCACGCTCGAGCGGGTCGAGGGTCGGCGCTTGATCTTCACCATCACCGCCAGCCGACCCGACGGCGGCGGGCTTGTCGGTGCGGGCCGTCTGACGCGGGTCCTCGTCGACCGCTCCACCTTCCTCAACAAGCTGGCGCCACGGGCACAATCCTGAACCGCCAGGGCCCGCCGCAGGGCGGACCTGGTGAGGGGCCGGCAGCGGCACTCGCGCCCCTGATTGCCTCGTTCGTCGTCTTCGGGATGTTCTGGGGCACCTGGGCGGTGGCACTCGCCAACGTGCAGGCGACCTTCGGTCTTTCCGACGGCCAGCTCGGGATCCTCCTGGCGGTCTCCATCGCCCTGGCCGGCATCACCGGAGCGGTGATCAGCCACCACGCGGAGCGGTTCGGGAGCGGCCGCATGCTCGCCGGCGCGCTCGGCGTGTGGGCGGTGCTGCTCGTCGGCGCCGGCCTGGCACCGACGCTGGCCTTCTTCGTGGTCGCCTTCGGCCTCACCGAAGTGGCGGGGGGCTGCGTCGACACCGCCATGAACGCGGCGTCGGCCGCCCGGCTGATGGGTCGTCCCGGGGCACTCGTGCGGTTCCACGCGTTCTTCAACACCGGCGCCCTCCTCGGCGCCGCTGTCGCCGGCATTGTGCTCCACGCCGGCATCTCCTGGCGATGGTTGTGGCCGACTCTGGCGCTCGTGGCGGCCGCCCTGGCCGTGTGGACCCGTCGAACGGTCGGCGAGGCGACGCTCCCCGCCCTGCCCACGGGACTCGCCCCGGGGGCCTCGGGCGACGGGGGCGATACCCGGGGGCCGCTGCGGCGGCTGCGCCGCGACGGCCTCCTGCTCCTCTTGTTCATCTTCGCTCTGGCCGAGGTCACCGAGGGGGGCGTGGACACGTGGGGCGTGCTGTACCTTCGGACCCACCTCGCCGCCGGCGTCCTGCTCGGGGCGGGCGCGTACGTGGTCGGCCAGTCGGTCGCCGCCCTCACCCGGGGGGCCGGCGGTCCCGTGCTCGGTCGTCTGTCGCCCCGGATCGCCCTGGTCGTCGGCGGCTCGATCGCCTCCGCCGGCATCCTGGTCGAGTCGGTCTCGCCCGACGCCGTGGTCGCAGCCGTGGGTCTCGCACTCGGTGCGGCCGGCGCATCGCTCTTCTGGCCCCTCGTGATGAGCGACGTCTCGAGGGTGGCATCACGGCCGACATCGGCGGTCGGGACCTTCACCGGGGCGGGCTACTGCGGCCTGGTGGCCGGGGCCCCGTTGGTGGGCTGGGTCTCGGACACCTACGGCCTCAACCGGGGTCTCCAGGTCCTGGCCGGGGCGGCCGCCCTGGTCGCGCTCACTTCGCTGTTCAGCCCGGCCCTCAGCCCGCACACCAAACGCGGGGGCTAGCCTGCAGAGTGCCGCCTCTCGCCGGTCACTCCCCTAGCATGATCCACATCACATGATCCTCCCCACCATCGAAACACCCTCTGACCTGCGCTCCCTCTCGCCTGCTGAACTCGACACGCTGGCGGCGGAGATCCGGGCGTTCATCGTCGAATCGGTGACGACGACGGGCGGGCACCTCGGCTCCAACCTGGGCGTCGTCGAGCTCGCGCTGGCGCTACACCGGGTCTTCAACTCCCCCACCGACGCCATCTTGTGGGACACCGGCCACCAGGCCTACATCCACAAGCTGCTCACCGGCCGCCGCTACGGCTTCCGGGACCTGAAGAAGGCCGGCGGCCTCTCGGGCTACCCCAACCGCGCCGAGTCCGAGCACGACTGGATCGAGAACAGCCACGCCTCGACCGTCCTCTCCTACGCCCACGGTCTGGCCAGCGCGTTCGAGCTTGGAGGCGAAGCCGTCGGCCACGGCGGCGATCGCCGGGTGGTGGCGGTGATCGGCGACGGCGCCCTCACCGGCGGCATGGCCTACGAGGCCCTCAACAACCTCGGCCACTCTGGCCGCCGGGTGGTGGTCGTCCTCAACGACAACGGTCGCTCCTACGCACCGACGGTCTCGCACCTCTCGCAGAGCCTTACCAGCCTCCGGCTGCACCCGACCTACATCCAGACCCGCCAGCGGCTGCGCACCATGCTGCGTGAGCTGCCGGCGGTCGGCGAGCTCGCGTACTCGGGCGTCCACGGCGTCACCAGCGCGCTGCGAGAGCTGGTCGCCCCCCACACCTTCTTCGAGGCACTGGGCGTGCGCTACGCGGGACCGATCGACGGACACGACATCCCCCAGCTCGAGCAGGCACTGCGTAACGCGGCCGAATGGGACGGACCGATCGTCGTCCACGTCCTCACCCAGAAGGGGCGGGGCTACGCGCCCGCCGAGGAGGACGAGGTCCAGCGCCTCCACGACGTGAAGGCCATCCGGATCCCGTCGAACGACAACATCGTGGGCAGCGCCGTGGGCTCGGCCACCGGCTCGTCCGAGGCCACCGATATCGGCGCCCACGACACCGTGCTCGCCGCCGAGGACCCCGCGCGCGTCCGGCCGGTGACTTACACCGACGCCTTCACCAGGGCGTTGCTGCGCGAGGCCGAGCAGCGCCCCGAGATCGTCGCTCTGACCGCGGCGATGCCCGGGCCGACCGGTCTGCTCCCCTTCGAGGCCCGATTCCCCGAGCGGTTCTTCGACGTCGGGATCGCGGAGCAGCACGAGCTGACCGCTGCGGCCGGCATGGCCATGGGCGGCCTGCGACCCGTCGTCGCCGTCTACTCGACGTTCTTCAGCCGGGCCTTCGACCAGGCCAACCTCGACATCGGCCTGCACCAGCTGCCGGTCACCCTTGTCTTCGACCGCGCCGGCATCACCGGCGACGACGGCCCGAGCCATCACGGCCTCCTCGACATGGCCCTGTGCCTGAGCATCCCGGGCATGGCGGTGTTCGCCCCCTCCTCGGCCGAGGAGCTCGAGGCGATGGTACCGACGGCCCTGTCGCTCGACGGGCCCGCCGCCATCCGCTTCCCGAAGACGCCGCCGCGCCACGTGGCCCCAGAAGAGGTCGGCGACGGCATGTCGGCCAAGCTGCTCCGTTCAGGCGACGACTCGGTCTGCCTGATCGGTATCGGCAAGCTGCTCGGCGCCTGCCTCGAGGCTGCCGACGAGCTCGAAGCCGCAGGCGTCGACGCCACGGTGTGGGACCCGCGGCTCGTCTGCCCGGCGGACCCCGCCATGCTGCGAGACGCCCTCGGCCACGGGCTCGTGGTCACCGCCGAGGACGGCGTCCGCATGGGTGGGGCCGGCATGTTCCTCGTCGATGCGATGACGACAATGGCGCGCGAGGAAGGCCTGGCCATGCCCTCGGTGCGCGTGCTCGGCGTCCCCCGCGAGTTCCTCGCCCAGGCCCACCCCGACGCCATTCTCTCCTCACTCGGGCTCGACGGGCCCGGGGTCGCCCTGTCGGTCCGCCAGGAGCTCGCCCGCCGCCGGTTCCTCACCGATCGCGCTGCGGACACCTTCGGTGGCGCCGTCGCCTCCGACGACTGAACCCGGCGGGGTGGCGGGTGCGGCTCAGTCCTTGTTGGCCCCGTGCGCGCGCACGAAGTCGTTGACCGCGTAGTAGGCGTCGATCGACTCGCCGGCGTCCCCCCAGAAGCCGTCGAGCACGTCGTAGGCCATGAGCCCGGCGGAGACGAAGTGGTTGTTGACGTCGGTGATCTCGAGTTCGCCGCGCCCGGAGGGCTCCAGGGTCTTGATGATGTCGAACACCTCGGGCGTGTAGCAGTAGATGCCGGTCACGCCGTAGTCGGACGGGGGGCTCTCGGGTTTCTCGATGATCTCGGTCACCCGGCCGCTGTCGTCGAGAGCCGGCACCCCGAGGTGGCGGAGATGCTCGGGCTCGGTCACCTCGGTCAGCAGGATGCGCGCCCCGGTCGGGTTGGCCCGGAAGGCGTCGACCATCGGGCGGATCGAGCGCTCGACCACGTTGTCGGCCAGCATCACGAGCACCGGCTCGTGGTCGCAGAACTGCTCGGCCAGGCCGAGCGCCTCGGCGATACCACCGGGACGCTCCTGGTAGCCGTAGGAGAGGCGGTCGATGCCGAACTCATGACCGTTGCCGAGGAGGCGCAGGAACTCGCCGGCATGGATCCCGCCGGTCACGAGCATGAGCTCGGTGATGTCGGCCTTGACCAGCGCCTCGATCGCCCAGTTGATCATCGGGCGGTCGTAGATCGGCAGGAGGTGCTTGTTGGTGATGCGGGTGAGCGGGAACAGGCGTGAACCCGTCCCGCCGGCGAGGAGGACACCTTTCATGGCGCAACCATAGGCGAGCGCCTGCCGGCCGCCGCCTCAGTCGAAGAGCAGTACGCCGCGTGCCACGCGGCCCGAGTGCATCTCGTCGACGACTTCACGGAAGGCCTCGAGCGGCCGGGTGAGGCTGACCAGCTCGTCGAGCAGGAGTGCGCCGCTCCGATAGAGGTCGACCATGAGCGGGATGTCGTGGTGCGGGCGGGCCGCACCGTAGCGGCAACCGAGCAGGGAGCGGTCCACGTACGCCAGGGCGTTCACGTCGACCGCCACCTCGGACCCACGCGGCGGGACGCCGATGGCGACGGCGGTCCCGCCCCAGTCGAGGGCGTCGAGCGCGCTCCGCAGCACGGCCGGATGGCCCACGCACTCGAAGGCCCAGGTCACGCCGCCCATGGGGCTGAGCGAGCCCGCTGCCGACTCTCGGTTGGGCGGGACCAAGGCGCGGATGGCTGCCGCCGCGTCGCCGGTACTGGCGTCGACGAAGTCGGTGGCGCCGAACTGGCGGCCGAGGTCCTCTTTGGCCGCCACCGTGTCGACGGCCACGATGCGCGTGGCGCCGGCGATGCGCAGGCCCTGGATGACGTTGAGCCCGACCCCGCCGACCCCGAAGACCGCCGCGGTCTCGCCTGGGCGCACCCGTGCCCGGTTCAGCACCGAGCCGACGCCGGTCAGGACACCGCAGCCGATGAGGCAGGCCGAGGTGAAGGGGATGTCCTTCGGGATGCGGACCGCCTGGACCTCTTGGATCACTGTCGACTCGGCGAAGACCGACGCGGCTGCGAAGTTGGACGCAGGTTCACCCTTGTAGGTGAACGGCGCCGAAACGTTGCCGAGCGAGCGTCGGCACCACGTCGGGTGCCCCGTGCTGCACGCCCGGCAGGTCCCACAGCTCGCCAACGTGGCGACCACCACATGATCGCCGACCTTCACCGACGCCACGTCGGCCCCGACCGCTTCGACGACGCCCGCACCCTCGTGGCCGAGCACGGCGGGAGGTGTCCACGGGATGGTCCCGTTGATGACCGACAGGTCGGAGTGGCAGACCCCGGCCGCCCGGACGCCGATGCGCACCTCCTTCGGCCCCGGGTCACGCACGGCCAGCTCGTCGCTGACCTCCACGCCCTCTCCGGTGTACACGATCCCCCGCATCAACTCCTCCTCTGCTCACGATCGACTGCCCGCGCTGCGTCGAGGGCACTTCGCTCGGCGATCACGGATGCTGGCTCGACACTGACAGCACCTCGCCGCTCAAGTAGGACGAGTAGTCGCTGGCCAGGAACACGATCACGTTGGCCACCTCCCACGTCTCGGCGCCGCGCCCGAAGAGCTCGCGCCCGCGCAGGATTGCCAGGTCATCTTCAGGAATGGCGCGGCTCAAGAACGGGTGCTCGGCCAGGCTCGGTGCGACGGCGTTCACGCGCACGCCGGCTTCGGCGGCTTCGGCGGCGGCACAGCGCGTCAGGGCCATGACGCCTGCCTTCGCCGCGGCGTAATGCGCCTGGCCGCGCTGTGCACGCCAGCCGAGGACCGATGCGTTGTTGACAATGCACCCGCTGCGCTGGGCCAAGAGGTGGCCGAGGGCCGCCCGGGTGCAGCGGAAGGTGCCGTTCAGTGTCACGTCGAGGACGCGCATCCACTGTTCGTCGGTCATGTCCACCAGCTCGACCGTCCCGCCCAGCCCCGCGTTGTGCACGGCGACGTCGAGCCGGCCGTGACGCTCGATGGTGGCGTCGAAGAGGTGGCGCACTTCGGACTCGTTGGTGACGTCGCAGGGCACACCGGACACGTCGGCGCCCGAAAGCGCAGTGAGCTCTTCGACCGTCTCTGCGAGTCGTCGCGCGTGCGCGTCCGAGACGACGACCGCTGCCCCCTCTTCGACACAGCGACGCGCCGTGGCCGAGCCGATGCCCGTGCCGGCCGCCGCCGTGACGATCACCACCTTGCCCTCGAGCAGCCCGTGTCCCCCCGGGGCGGCGGGCACCGGCGGCGGCGTGAAACCGTCACCGAGCGTCACGGCTGGCCCACCTTCACCCGCGACGACGAGGCGGAGGCCTCGACCTTGGGGTCGGGCGGCAGGCCGAGGACACGCTCGCCGATGATGTTGCGTTGGATCTGGTTGGAGCCGCCGTAGATGGTCTCGGCCCGTGAGAACAAGAAGGTGCGCTGCCCGGGCGAGAGCTCGTAGTCGGGACCCTCGAGCACCGTCGCCGCCACGCCGGCCGTGTCCACGGCGAGCTCGCCGAGCCGCTGGTGCCAGCTCCCCCAGAACAGCTTGCCGATCGATGCCTCGGGAGGGGCTACGGGACCGTCGAACCCCGAGAGGCTGCGCAGGGTGTTGCACCGCATGACCGACAGCTCGATGTAGGCCTGAGCGAGCCGTTGGCGCAGGACCGGATCTGCGTCGACGCCGCGGGCGCGTGCCAGGTCGCCGAGACGGTCGAACTCACGACGGAAGGACAGGAGGTGGCCGAGCATGCCGACCCCTCGCTCGAAGGCGAGCGTGGCGAGGGCGACCTGCCAGCCGCCGCCCACGTCGCCGACGACATTCGACGCGCCAGTGCGGGCACCGTCGAAGAACACCTCGTTGAACTCGGCTGTTCGTGTCAACTGGGTGATGGGACGGACTTCGATGCCGGGCTGGTCCATCGGGACGAGGAGGTAGGAGAGGCCACGGTGGCGGGTCGAGCCCTCTTCGGTCCTACACACGACGAAGCACCAGTCGGACTGGTGGGCGAGCGACGTCCACACCTTCTGCCCGAACAGGACCCACTCGTCCCCGTCGCGCAGCGCACGCGTGCTCACGTTGGCGAGGTCGCTGCCAGCGTCGGGCTCAGAGTAGCCCTGGCACCAGAGCTCCTCGCCGGCGACGATCGGCGGCAAGAACCGCTGCTGCTGCTCGGGCGTGCCGTACTGGATGAGCGTCGGCCCGAGGAGCCCCTCGCCGAGGATGCTGACCCGCCCCGGAGCGCCGGCGCGCACATACTCCTCGTTGAAGATCACCTGCTGGGCGATCGATGCGCCGCGCCCGCCGTGTTGGAAGGGCCAGCCGAGGCACGTCCAGCCCCCCGCGGCGAGCTCGCGCTCCCAGCGGGCCCGGACGTCGAAGCCGTAGGTCTCGTCACCAGAGCCGCCGCGGCCGCCGAGTGCGGCGTAGTCACCGATCACGTGATCGACAAGCCAGCAGCGGACCTCCTGGCGGAACGCGTCGTCCTCGGGCTGGTCACGCAGATCCATCGCCCCGGTAGCGTACCGAAGGAAGCCGCAGCATTCTGACGGTCCGTCAGAAGTAGGAGATGAAAGGACGGTGGTCGATGGCCTCGCCTGAGATCGAACTTGACGACAGCGAGTGGCGTGAACGGCTCACCGCTGCGCAGTATGAGGTCCTGCGGCGCTCGGCAACCGAGCCGGCCTGGTCGGGCGAGCTGCTTCACGTGGACGACAACGGCGTCTTCCATTGTGCGGGCTGTGGTGCCCGGCTCTTCTCGACCGAGTCGAAGTTCGAATCCGGCTCGGGGTGGCCGAGCTTCGACAGGGCGGTCGACGACGGCACAGTCCTCGAGACCACTGACTCGAGCCACGGCATGGTCCGCACTGAGATCACGTGTGCTCGCTGCGGCGGCCACCTCGGCCACGTCTTCCCCGACGGTCCGACCGACACGGGCCTCCGCTATTGCGTCAACTCGTTGGCGCTCACCTTCGAGCCCGAGGAGGGAGCCGAGTCCTAGGCCGGTCAGCCGCCGAGGCTCGTGGGCCCCGCCAGCTGCTCCTCGAGGAGCTCGAGTCCACAGAGCGCCTGTTGAGCTTCTGGCAAACAGCCGAGAGCGCAGAGCGTGTCCGCTGCGCCTGACAGCGCGTCGGCGAGCCGCCATGCCTGGTCCTTCGCGAGGATGACGGGATCGCAGAAATGGGCCTTCTCAACGCCCAGCGGCCTCCCGACACCACCAGAGCGAGAACGGCTGTGCCGAGCGACAGCGCGCAGAACGCAAGTGCCGCCCGGCCACTCGGGGTGATCGGGAACAGCTGGGGAGGCGGAAGCATCGACTTTCACCCCTCGACCTCGATGTCGTGCTCCGCATCCGGTGTCTCGCCAGCGGGCTCCCACTCCTCGGCGTGGACCCTTCGCTCAGCACGCAACACATCGGCGGTGGCGAAGCGGAGACTCGGTCCGACCTCATCAGCGACGATCTCCACCCTCGATCGACGCCCGCCCTCCTCGTTCTCCCAGCTGCGCTGCTCGAGCCGGCCCGTCACCATGACCCTCATTCCCTTCGTCAGGCTGAGAGCCACGTTCTCGGCGAGCTCGCGCCAACACACCACGTCGAAGAAGGACGTCGCCTCTTCCCAGCGGTGCGTGGTGCGATCCTGCCAGCGGCGGTTGACCGCGAGGCCAAGCAGCGTGGTGGCCTGGCCGTCCTTCGTGTAGCGAATCTCGGGTTCTCGTGTCAGGTTGCCCGTCACGGTGGTTGCGTTGGACATCTCCGCTCCTCGCTCTCGCGGGGGACCCGGGCCCACTCTCAAGGTCCCGGCACCACCCGACCGACACCGCGCCGGCACCAGGACCATGAACCCCCTACCTTGCTCGGAACCTTGCTGACGAGTTCTCGGGCTGGGCGGGTGCTCGTCGCATCGGCAGTAAGCGAATCGTGCAGTCCCACCAGCACGCAGCAACTCGCCGCCATGAGGGGTTGGAGGATCAATGCCGTAGGTCACGGATTCGTGACCACCATTCCGCGACTGTCACCCTCCTCGGCTGGTCGGAACCGCTGCGCGGGTGTGCGAACGCTATGGGGGTTGACCATCGCACAGCGCGGACACCTGGCAGCGACTGCCGCACGTATCGGCGCCGAGGAGCTGTTGTCCCGCTGCGGCGGGCTAGACGTCGAGGAAGCGGCGGATGGCCACGGCGGAGCCGGCCGAGCCGATCAGGACGCCGACGACGACGACCACCAGCTGGGTCCCGAAGACCTCCCAGCCGGTCATGCGCATCTGGGTGAGCACCGCGTTGGGGTTGCTCGGGTCACCGAGGTGGTTCAGCAGGACGTGGAGCCCGAAGACGAGCCCGGCCGCCAGCAACGAGCCGATCAACCCCTGCAGCATTCCCTCGGAGATGAACGGGACCCGGATGAACCAGTTGGTGGCCCCGACCAGCTTCATCACCGAGACCTCGCGGCGCCGGGCGAAGATGGCCATGCGGATGGTGTTGAGGATCAGGACCGCAGCCGAGAGCAGGAGCACGACGGCGATCGCCAGGAACACCCACTGCAAGACGGTGATCGTCTCTTCCATGGTGTGGATCTCCTGCAGCGGGGCGGTCACCTTGTCGACGCCCGCCTGACCCGCGAACTCGCTGATCACCACCTGTGCGTCGGCGGGGTGCGTCGGCGTGCAGCGCCACGAGGTGGGCACCTGGGCCTCGGTGAGCCCGGCCGAACTGACCGCGTCCGAGAGCAGCTTCTTCGCCTCGGCGAAGTCGTAGGCGTGGTTACGGTAGACGCAGGTGTGCACGGCAGGAAGGGCCTTCAGCTGGCTGCCCACCGCGTTGATCTCGCTCGTCGAGGCGGTCGGCACCATCCAGACCGTGACCTGCGTGCCGCGCTGCCAGTCGACCTCGGCATTCGCCGCGCCCTGCTTGAGCAAAAGGGCGGCCCCGACGAGGGACAGCGAGACCGCCACCGTCAAGATGGCGGCGATCGTCATGAGGCGGTTGCGCCAGAGGTTGGCACCCGTCTCGCGCGCGACATAGTCGACCGAAACCGGCATCAGCCAACCCCACCGGCGCGTGCCTCGGGCACGAGCGCACCGGCACCGCGGTGGATGCCGTAGACGCCGCGGGCCTGGTCGCGCACGAGCGTGCCGTTGTGCAGCTCGATGACGCGTCGGCGCATCTTGTCGACGAGCACCTCGTCGTGGGTGGCCACGACGACGGTCGTGCCCGTGCGGTTGATGCGCTCGAGGAGGGCCATGATGCCCTCGCTCGTAGTCGGGTCAAGGTTCCCTGTCGGCTCGTCCGCCAGCAGGATGAGCGGCCGGTTCACGAAGGCGCGGGCGATCGCCACGCGCTGCTGCTCGCCACCGGAGAGCTCGCCGGGCAGATTGTCACGCTTGTTGGAGAGGCCGACGAGCTCGAGGACCTGGGGGACCTGCGTCGACACCACGTGCTTCGGCCGGCCGATCACCTCGAGGGCGAAGGCGACGTTCTCGAACACAGTCTTGTTCGGCAGGAGCCGGAAGTCCTGGAAGACGCAGCCGATGTTCCGGCGCAGGTAGGGCACGCGCCATTTGGCCAGGTGGACGATGTCGCGTCCGGCCTCCCAGATCTGGCCGCGGTCCGGCAACTCCTCGCGCAGCAGCAGCCGGATGCAGGTGGTCTTGCCAGAACCCGACACCCCGACGAGGAAGACGAACTCCCCCTTGTCGATATCGATCGACACGTCGCGCAATGCAACGGTGGAGCCCTTGTAGGTCTTGGTGACGTTTTCGAATCGGATCATACGAAGTGGGGGACCGGCGATCGTTCTCGTGGCGTCATGCAGCAGCCACGGTGCGGGTTCGGGACGTCCCAATGCTAGCGGCACGGGTCAGCGAATTGCTGCCACCCCCGGACACCCCAGGTCAGCGCTGCGTTGCTTCAGCGCTGCGTTGCGTCACCGCTGCCGCGCTGACGACGCAGCTCGGCTTCGATGAAGTCGTCGATATCTCCGTCGAGCACGGCCTCGACGTTGCCGGTCTCGCGTTGTGTGCGCAGGTCCTTCACCAGTTGGTACGGCGCGAGCACGTAGGAGCGGATCTGGCTGCCCCACGCGTTGTCGGTCCGCTCGCCGCTCAACGAGTCGAGCTCGGCGCGGCGCTCCTCGCGGTTTCGCTCGGCGAGCTTGGCCGCCAGGATCTGCATGGCCTTCGCCTTGTTCTGGTGCTGGCTCCGCTCGTTCTGGCAGGACACCACCAGGCCGGTCGGCAGGTGCGTCAGCCGTACCGCCGAGTCGGTCTTGTTCACGTGCTGGCCGCCGGCCCCCGAGGAGCGGTAGGTGTCGATGCGCAGGTCTTTCTCGTCGATGTCCACCTCGTCGGAGACGTCGTCGAGGAAGGGCACGACGTCGAGTGACGCGAAGCTCGTCTGGCGCCGGCGCTGCGCGTCGAACGGCGACATGCGGACCAGTCGGTGCACGCCGCGCTCGGTGGCGAGCAGGCCGTAGGCGAAGCGGCCGCGCACGATGAACGTGGCCGAGAGGAGTCCCGCCTCCTGGCCTGGCGTCGCCTCGTCCACCTCGACGCTGAAGCCGCGGCGCTCGGCCCAGCGCTGGTACATGCGCAGCAGCATCTCGGCCCAGTCCTGCGCGTCGGTGCCGCCGGCCCCGGCGTGCACCTCGGCCACCGCGTCGCGGTCGTCGTACTCGCCCGAGAAGAGGCTCTGCAGCTCGAGCTGGCCGAGGCGGCGGCCGAGTGCGTCGACCGTCGTCTCGAGCTCCGCGCTGAGTGCGGGGTCGGGCGAGGCTGCGGCATCGCCCTCGTCGACGAGCTCGCGCAGCACCATGGCGTCGTCGAGGTCCGCGCGCAACAGCTCGAGGCGGCTGATGTCGTCGGTGATGCGACCGAGCTCGGTCGTGACCGCACGTGCCCGGTCGGCGTCGTCCCACAGGTCGGGGCGAGCCGCGTCCTCCTCGAGCTCGGCGCGGCGAGCTTGGAGATCGTCGAGTCGCAGGTACTTCTCGGCGTCAGCGAGGCGGGACGCCAGATCTTCGAGCTCAGCTTCGAAGTCCCGGTGCTCGCCCGCCGCCGGCTCAGGCGGCGCCATGGCAGAACTTGAACTTCTTGCCGCTGCCGCACCAGCAGGGATCATTGCGGCCGACCTTGCGTTCGGCCGGCTTGGCGCCCGACGCCGCAGGGGCGGTCGGTCGGGCCGGGGCCGCTCGTCCCGGGCTCGGCGTGGCCGGGGCCGGGGCCGGGGATGGTGTCGGAGGCAGCAGTCCGCGCTTGGCTGAGCGGGCGGGGGCGGGGCCCACGTCATCGGGTGCGGCCCCGATGGCACCGGGGGCGACGGCCTGCATGGGGTCGACGAAGGTGCCGCGCTCGGCGAGCAGCTGGCCGGCAAGCACCGACTGGTCGACGACCGGGTCGTCGGCCGCCTCGTAGACCGCCTGGGACAGGTTCGGCTCGGCCGCCGGCTCGACCAGGGCCTCGACGTGGAGGACGTAGCGGAGATAGTCATCGTCGATGGCGTCGAGCAGCTGGCCGAACATCGAGAAGCCCTCTCGCTGCCACGCGACGAGCGGATCCTGCTGGCCCATGGCACGCAGGTTGATGCCCTCGCGCAGGTAGTCCATCTCGGCGAGGTGGTCACGCCAGCGCTGGTCGATGACCTGGAGCATCACCTCGCGCTCGACCTGGCGGGCGGTCTCCTTGCCGCCGGGCAGCGATGCCGAGTGCTCTGCGTAGTAGGCGAGTGCCTCGTCGAGCAGGCTCTCGCGCAGCACCTCGGTGCTCGAGGCCTCGGCCAGGTCCTCCAGCACGAACTTGGTCGGGTAGTACTGCTGGACCTCGGCGAGCAGCCGGTCGAGCTCCCAGTCTTCGGGGTAGTCGCTCGGGCACGCCGACGCGACGAGGGACTCGATGGCGCCGTCGAGCAGCTCGCCGGTGCGCTCTTCGAGGTCTTCGCCGTCGATGACCTGGAGCCGAAGCGCGTAGATGACCTTGCGCTGTTCGTTCATGACCTCGTCGTACTTGAGCACTTCCTTGCGGGTCTCTGAGTTGCGCCCCTCGACCGTGTTCTGCGCCCGCTCGATGGCCTTGGTCACCATCTTCGCCTCGATGGGGACGTCCTCGGGGAGGGCCCGCCCCATCACCCAGTTCATCGCCCCGGTGGCGAACAGCCGCATCAAGTCGTCTTCGAGGCTCAGGTAGAAGCGGCTCTCGCCGGGATCGCCCTGGCGCCCGGCACGACCACGCAGCTGGTTGTCGATGCGGCGGCTCTCGTGTCGCTCCGAGCCGAGCACGTAGAGGCCCCCCGCCTCGCGCACGGCGTCGCCCTCCGCTGCGCAACGCTCCTCGAATTCGGTCTTCAGGGCGGCGAGCTGGCCGCTCCCCTCGTCGGTCTCGACGTCGATGCCCGAAGCATGGGCCTCATGGACGGCGAGCAGCTCGGGGTTGCCGCCCAAGATGATGTCGACGCCACGGCCGGCCATGTTGGTGGCGACGGTCACCGAGCCGAGGCGGCCGGCCTGGGCCACGATCTCGGCCTCACGGAAGTGCTGCTTGGCGTTGAGGACCTCGTGGGGCACGCCGCGCTGGTCGAGCAGGCGGCTCAACAGCTCGGACTTGGCGACCGAGGCGGTGCCGACGAGCACCGGCTGGCCCTTCTCGCGCCGCTCCTCCAGGTCGTCGGCGACGGCGTTGAACTTCGCCTCTTCGGACTTGAAGATGAGGTCGGGCTCGTCGAGTCGGTTGAGTGGCTTGTTGGTCGGGATCGGGACCACCGAAAGGCCGTAGGTGCCGGCGAACTCGCCGGCCTCGGTCTCGGCCGTGCCGGTCATGCCGCCGAGCTTCTCGTAGAGGCGGAAGTAGTTCTGGAGCGTCACCGTCGCCCAGGTGTGGTTCTCCTCTTTGATGCTGACGCGCTCTTTGGCCTCGACCGCCTGGTGCAGGCCCTCGGACCAGCGTCGGCCGTCGAGGGTGCGCCCGGTGAACTCGTCGACGATCTTCACCTCGCCGGCGTCGACGAGGTAGTCCTTGTCGCGCTTGTAGAGCTCCTTCGCTCGCAGCGCCTGGTTCAGCTGGTGGACGTAGTTGATGGAGACGGCGTCGTAGATGTTGTCCACGCCGACGGCTTGCTCCACCTTCTCGATGCCCGCCTCGAGCGGGACGACGAGGCGCTTCTCCTCGTCAACCTCGTAGTCCTTGTCGCGCACGAGGGTGCGGGCGATGCTGGCGAACTGGTAGTAGAGCTTGGCCGCCTCGTCGGCCGGCCCCGAGATGATGAGCGGGGTCCGGGCCTCGTCGATCAGGATCGAGTCGACCTCGTCGATGATGGCGAAGATGTGGCCGCGCTGGGCCATGGTCTCGCGCGAGCGAGCCATGTTGTCGCGCAGGTAGTCGAAGCCGAACTCGGTGTTGGTGCCGTAGGTGAGGTCCGCGGCGTAGGCGGCGCGCTTGTCCTCGGGCTCGGTCATGTCGGGGCCGACGCGCCCGACGGTGAGGCCGAGCCAGCGGTGCAGGCGGCCCATCCACTCGGCGTCACGGGTGGCCAGGTAGTCGTTCACGGTGACGACGTGCACGCCCCGGCCTTCGAGGGCGTTCAGGTACACCGGCAGGGTCGAGACGAGCGTCTTGCCCTCACCGGTCTTCATCTCGGCGATCCATCCGAAGTGCAGCGCCATGCCACCCATGAGCTGGACGTCGAAGTGGCGCTGGCCGAGCACGCGCCACGCACCCTCGCGCACCACGGCGAACGCCTCGATCAACAGGTCATCGAGCGTCTCGCCCTCATCGAGTCGCTCCCGGAACTCCGCCGTCTTGGCCTGGAGCTCTTCGTCGCTCAGCGCCTCCATCTCAGGCTCGAGCGCGTTGACGAGCGGCACCAGCTCCGCCAGGCGGCGGACCTTCTTGCCCTCCCCCGCCTTCAAGACTTTGGTGAACACGCTCATGACGTTGCAATCCTAACTGTCGGGGGGCGGGCGCCCTCTGCGGCGCATGCCCCGACCGAAGCGTCGACGAAAGGTGGGCTGCGTGCGGCTGACCTGGTCTTTGACCCCACACTCGCCTGCAGCGGGGCTCACGGTCCGGCGCCGGCGGCCACGAAGGCCCTACGACGCCGCAACGGACCGCATCCCCCCGTCACCGCTGGCCCCGTCGGTCGGGGACGCACCGGGCAGGGCTTACCTCTAAATCGCACCATGCTCAGCAACCAGGAGTTGCCTTACGTGGGTCGTTTCGCCTGCGACTGGCCTCGACTTGCAACCACAGACCCGCACGCAGCCCACGTGCAGCTTACCCGTCCACCGCCAGAGTGGCGGCTGCGGTGCGCCTCTCAGGCGAGGGCGTCGGCGAGGTACTTGCCGACGTGGTCCGTCTCGACGAGGAAGGCGTCGTGGCCGTAGATGGAGTTCACCACCCGCACGCTCGGGCGCGTCGGCAGGAGTGCGGCCAGCTCGGCCTGCTCGGCGGGGCGGTAGAGGCGGTCCGAGTCGACGGCGATGACCGTCGGCGCGGCCTGCACGCGCTCGAGGGCGGCACCGAGGCCGCCCCGGGCCCGCCCGACATCGTGGTGGTTCATGGCCCGCGAGAGCACCACGTAACTGTTCGGGTCGAAGCGCTGGGCCAGTTTCTCGGCCGCGTGCTCGAGATAGCTCTCGACGGCGAAGCGGCCGCCAAAGGCCGGGTCCTCGCCCTTCTGGGCGCTGCGCCCGAAGCGCGAGGCGAGCTCAGCATGCGTGCGGTAGGAGACCTGCCCAATCCGCCGGGCCACGCCCATGCCCGCCACCGGGCCCTCGCCGCCGATCTGGTCGTAGTAGTCCCCGCCGCGGAACGACGCGTCGACCTCGATGGCCGCGATCTGGGTGGAACACAGGGCGATCTGCTCGGCAGTGGCCGATGCGCCGCACGCCAGCACGATGAGCCGCTCCACCCGCTCGGGCGCCATGACCGCCCACTCGAGGGCGCGCATCCCGCCCATGGAGCCGCCGACGACGGCGGCCCAGCGCCCGATGCCGAGCGCGTCGGCGAGGGCGATCTCGACGGCGACCTGGTCGCGCACGGTGATGAGTGGGAACCGCGAGCCGAACGGGGCACCGTCGGGGGCGGGCGACGAGGGGCCCGTCGTCCCCTGACAGCCGCCGAGGACGTTGGGGCACACCACGAAGTAGCGGTCGGTGTCGATCGCCGCGCCGGGGCCGAGGAGCGGGTCCCACCAGCCGGCTTCGGGGTGGCCCGGTCCCCGTGGCCCGGCCGCGTGGCTGTCCCCGGTCAGGGCGTGGAGGACGAGCACGGCGTTCGTGCGCTCGGCGTTGGGGGTGCCCCACGTCTCATAGGCCACCTGGATGGGCAACGCGCCGCCGAGCGACTCGCCGTACTCGAGGTCGATCGGTGCTGCGGTGGCCACCTCGACGAAGCGGCGGTCGCCCGCCGGGTCGCCCGGCTCCCACGCCCGCGCGCTCATCGACGTGCCCCCGGACGCGCCCGTCGGGGGGCGCAGCGGCCCCCTCGACGCACCGTGTTCGGGGGCCGTGCCGTGGTGCTCCTAGGATTTCGCAGCCCGGAAGCCCGCGTCGAGGTCGGCCAGGATGTCGTCGACGGACTCGAGCCCGACGGACAGGCGGACCAGGTCGGGGGTGACCCCGGCCGTCGCCTGCTCGCTCTCGGTGAGCTGCGAGTGGGTGGTCGTGGCCGGGTGGATCACGAGGCTGCGCACGTCGCCCACGTTGGCCAGGTGGCTGTGGAGCTCGAGCGCCTCGACGAAGTTGCGCCCGGCTTCGGCACCCCCCTCGATGCCGAACGACAGGATCGATCCCGCCCCGCGCGGCAGGATCTCCTGGGCCCGGGCATACCACCGGGAGCTTTCGAGGCCGGGGTAGTTGACCCAGCTGACCTCGTCACGCCCGGTCAGGAACTCGGCCACCGCCTGGGCGTTCGCCACGTGGCGCTCCATGCGCAGGCTCAGGGTCTCGAGGCCCTGGATGAAGAGGAAGGCGTTGAGCGGTGCGATGGCCGCCCCGTAGTCACGCAGGCCCTGGACGCGGGCCTTCGCGATGTAGGACCCCGCACCCAGCGCGTCCCAGTAGACGAGCCCGTGGTAGCTCGGGTCGGGCTCGGTGAATCCCTTGTGCCGGCCGCTCGCGCCGAAGTCGAAGCTGCCGCCGTCGACGATGATCCCGCCGATGGCCGTCCCGTGGCCGCCGATGAACTTGGTGGCCGAGTGCACGACGATGTCCGCGCCGTGGGCAAGGGGGTTGGCCAGGTACGGCGAGGCGAGCGTGTTGTCGACGATGAGGGGGACCTGGTTGGCGTGGGCCACACCGGCGATGCCGGCGATGTCCAAGACGTCGCCGCGAGGGTTGCCGATGGTCTCGCCGTAGAAGGCGCGGGTGTTCGGCCGCACGGCCGCGGCCCAGGCCTCGAGGTCGTCGGGGTCGTCGATGAAGTCCACCTCGATGCCGAGCTTGGGCAGGCTGTAGTGGAAGAGGTTGTAGGTGCCGCCGTAGAGCGACGACGACGAGACGATGTGGTCACCGGCCTCGGCCAGGTTCAAGATGGCGAGCGTCTCGGCTGCCTGGCCGCTGGCCAGCGCCAGTGCGCCCACGCCGCCCTCGAGGTTGGCCACGCGCTCTTCGAGCACGGCCTGGGTGGGGTTCATGATGCGCGAGTAAATGTTGCCGGGCTCGCCGAGCGCGAACAGCGCCGCCGCGTGGTCGGTGTCACGGAAGACGTAGCTCGTCGTCTGGTAGATCGGGACGGCCCGCGCTCCGGTGGTCGGGTCCGGCGTGGCGCCCGCGTGGATCTGTCGGGTCTCGAAGCCTCTCGGGTCAGTGGGCACGGTGTCTCCTCGGTCGTTCGGTGGTTGGCGATGGCCATGGCTGGCGCACCGCAACCGGGGTGCCCATTGAAACAAACCTGACCATTTTCGTCAACTATTGGGCTGGCGATGCCCGATGCGGCACCGTGGCGTGCCTCAGGCGGGTCGGCCGAGCGCCTGGCGGCCACAGGCAGCGAGCAGGCGAACGCCCAGGATGAGGGCGGCCCCCGGAAGCAGCACCCGCCGCCAGCCGGTCGTGGTGCGGTTGGCAAACTGGAGGGCCGAGCGGTGGTGGGCGACGAGCATGGCGTAGGGGTGGCGCCGCCGGGACACGCCCTCGAGGTGCGTGACGACCGCCGCCGGCTCGACGCCGACCCCCCAGCCCGCCTGGTGGGCCCGCCAACAGATGTCCATGTCCTCGCTGAACATGAAGTAGGTCTCGTCGAAGCCGCCCAGCTCCTCGAAGGCGCTCCGCCGGACGAGGAAGCACGCGCCCGACACCCAGTCGGCCCCGCGGGGCGAGTCCACGCCTTCGGGGGTGCGGTAGCGCTTGGAGAAGGGGTTGTTTGGCGCAAAAAGCCCGAGGGCGGCGTGCCCGGCGGCGTCGAGAAGGGACGGGAAGCGGCGCACCGACGGGTAGATCGCACCCTCGGGGGTGAGGATGCGAGGCCCGACGATGGCGAGGGACGGCTGCGCCTCGGCCATGGCAACCATCTCGGCGATCGCCCCGGCGTGGACCACGAGATCAGGGTTGCACACCAAGAAGTAGTCGGCCTCGTCGACGGCGGCGGCCCCGCGGTTGGCCCCCGCCCCATAGCCGAGGTTCTTCCCGGTGGCGAGCAGCGGCACGCGTCCGTCGAGGCCGGCGGCGGCGAGGGCGGCCGACGGTGGCGCCGGGTCGCCGTTCTCCACCACCACGACGCGCACCCCCTCGTCGAGGAGCGATGTGATGCAGTCGAGCAGGACGTCGCCGGCGTCGTAGTCCACGACGAGCGCCGCCACGCTCGGCGTGGCGCGGCGCCGTTCTTGTCCGGTCACTCCGTGCTCGTGAAGCGGAACTTGACCAGGGCGCGCATCGCCCCGAAGCCGTCACGCCAGGTGATCTTCTTGCCCTCGTCGGGTTCGCGGCCTGCGTAGGAGACCGGCACCTCGTAGATGCGGTACCCGCGCCGCAGCACCTTGGCGGTGATCTCGGGCTCGAAGTCGAAGCGGTCCGAGCGGATGGTGATGCCCTCGAGGACGCGCCGGTCGAAGAGCTTGTAGCAAGTCTCCATGTCCGACAGCGTCGACGAGTACAAGATGTTGGTCACGAGCGACAAGAGCCGGTTGCCCATCCAGTGCAGCGGGAGCATGTTCTTGCGCTCCCCGGTGAAACGGCTGCCGTAGACGACCAGTGCCTTGTGACGGACGATCGGGTCGATGAGCCGCGGCCAGTCGGCCGGGTCGTACTCGAGGTCGGCGTCTTGGACGAGCACCAGGTCCCCGCTGGCCGCGGCGAGGGCGGTGCGGATGGCGGCACCCTTTCCCTGGTTCACGTCATGGGTCAGCACGCGCACCGTCGAGTCGGTGAGGGCCGCCAGCACCTTGTCGGTGCCGTCCTCCGAGCCGTCGTCGACCACGATCACCTCGACGTCGAGGCCGACGTCGACGGCGCGCACCCGCCGGATGGCCTCGGCTACCGTCGACCGCTCGTTGAACACCGGCACGAGCACCGAGAGGGAGGCGTAGTCCTTGTCCTCGAGACGGGCTTCAGCCACCTGCTCTCCCCTCGTCCGCCGTCAGTGCGCCGAAGTATGCCGCAGTCTGCTCGAGCCCGGTGACGAGGTCCACGCGCGGCGACCAGCCAAGCCGCTCGCTGGCGAGCGTGATGTCCGGGCACCGTCGGGTGGGGTCGTCGGTCGGGAGCGGCCGGTGGACGACGTGCGAAGCCGACCCGGTGACCTTCAGCACCACGGCCGCGATCTCGCTGATAGTGCGCTCGTCGGGGTTGCCGATGTTGACCGGGCCGGCCAGGTCCGAGTCGAGCAGGGCGAGCAGACCGGCGATCTCGTCGTCGACGAAGCACAACGAGCGCGTCTGGGAGCCGTCGCCGTAGATGGTGAGCGGCTCGCCGGCCAGGGCCTGGACGATGAAGTTCGACACCACCCGGCCGTCGCCGGGGCTCAGCCGGGGGCCGTAGGTGTTGAAGATGCGCACGATGGCCGTGTCGGTCCCGAGCGTGCGCCGGTGCGCCGAGGTGAGCGCCTCGGCGAAGCGCTTGGCCTCGTCGTAGACGCTGCGCGGCCCGATCGGGTCCACGTTGCCCCGGTAGTCCTCGGTCTGGGGGTGCACCGCCGGGTCGCCGTAGATCTCGCTCGTCGACGCCAGGAGGAAGCGCGCCCCGTGGCGACCGGCCAGTTCGAGCAGGTGCCTCGTCCCCTCGCTCCCGACGGCCAGCGTCTCGAGAGGGCGTGCCAGGTATGCCGGTGGCGACGCCGGCGACGCCAGGTGGGCCACGGCGCCGACAGACCCGCTGACGTCGACCCCGGTGCTCACGTCGCCGACAACGAGCTCGAACGCCGGGTTGTCGCCGAGATGGGCCACGTTCGCCGTGCGGCCAGTCGACAGGTCGTCGATGGCGAGGACCTCGTCGCCACGTGCGACGAGTGCGTCGCACAGGTGCGAGCCGAGGAAGCCCGCACCGCCGGCCACCACGACCCTCACGGGCGGCCGATCCCGCTGTAGGCGAAGCCGAGCCGCCGCAGGGCAGCCGGGTCGAGGAGGTTGCGGGCGTCGACGACGGCAGGGGCATCCATGAGGGAGGCCACCTTGGCGAACTCCAGCCAGCGGAACTCGTCCCACTCGGTGAGCAGGGCCACGACGCGCACGCCGCGTGCCGCCTCATAGGGGTCCGCCACCGTGGTCACACCTTTGAGGTCCGGCGTGGACTCCCCCGCCTCGACCGTCGGGTCATAGGCGCGCACTTCAGCGCCGGCGCCGACGAGGCGACGGGCGATGTCGGCGGCCGGTGACGACCGCCGGTCGTCGGTGTTGGCCTTAAAGGTCAGCCCCCACACCCCGACCGGGACGCCATCGAGCGACCCGCCTGCCGCTTCGGTGATCTTGGCGACGACGCGCTCGAGCTGCTCGTCGTTCTGGGCGATTGCACCGCGCAGGAGCGAGAAGTCATACCCGGCCGTCTCGGCGATGTGGACCAGCGCGGAGGTGTCCTTGGGGAGGCACGACCCTCCCCAACCCGGCCCTGGCCGCAGGTACTCGAACCCGATGCGCTTGTCGTAGCCGAGGCCGAGCACGAGGTCCCGGACGTCGGCACCCACCGCCTCGCACAGGGCGGCGATGGCGTTGATGAAGCTGAGCTTCGTCGCCAAGAAGGCGTTCGAGGCGTACTTGATGGTTTCGGCGGTGGTGGTGTCGGTGACGATGAGCGGCGCACCGGTGCGGGCGAAGAGCTCGCCCACCCGCTGGGCGGCGGCGGGGTCGTCGGCACCGACGACGATGCGCTCGGGGTTGAGACTGTCGGACACCGCCGAGCCCTCACGGAGGAACTCGGGGTTCGAGACGACCGTGATGTCCGGTCGCCCGGTGATGCCCTCGACCAGCGAGCTGGTCCCGACCGGCACCGTCGACTTGTTGACCACGATCGCCCCGCGGCACAAGGCGGTGCGGATCTCCCGGGCGACGGCGCGCACATGGCTGAGGTCGGCCGAGCCGTCGTCATCTTGGGGGGTCGGGACGCAGAGGAACACGAACTGCGCGTCGGCCACTGCGTCGACCGCACTCGAGGTGACTCGCAGCGCCCCGCTGGCGAGGCCTTCCCGCAAAAGCTCCTCGAGCCCGTGCTCGACGATGGGCGAGTCACCCGCCGCCAGGCGCTCGTAGCGGTTCGGTTCCGACTCGGCGAGCACCACCCGGTGGCCGAAGTGCGCGAGAACCGCAGCAGTCGGCAAGCCGACGTAGCCCCCGCCGATCACCGCCACCCGCTTCGCGTCCGCCGCCGTCGTCGTGGCGCTCATCGGCTCGCCGCCGTCTCGAGGGTGCCCACCAGGCGGCCGAGTCCGTCGCGCCAGTCGGGCAGGAGCGGCAGATCGTTCAGGCGCAGCGCCGCGTTATCGAGGACGGAGTTGGCCGGGCGCGGGGCGGGGCGGGGCGGGTCCAGTTCGGCCGTCGAGATCGGCTCGACCCGGCCGGGGTCGCCGCCGCTCGCTTCGAGCACGGCAGCCACGAAGCCGAACCAGGTCGTCGCACCCTGGTTGGTGACGTGGAACGTGCCCGGGCGACGGTCCTGGGCTAGGGTCACCACGGCGGCGGCGAGGTCGGCGGTGAAGGTCGGGCAGCCATGCTGGTCGTCGACGAAGCGCAGCGGCCCGGACCCTGACCCGAGGCGCAGCGCCGTCTTGACCATGTTGTTCCCAGTCGCCCCGCAGACCCATGATGTGCGCACGACCGTCGCCCCACCCGGGCACTCCTGCTCCCCGCCGAGCTTTGAGCGTCCATAGACCGAGAGGGGGTTTGTGGCGTCCCACTCGACGTAGGGCCTGTCGGCGGTGCCGTCGAAGACGTAGTCGGTCGAGATGTACACGAGGTGGGCGCCGACCGCCGCCGCCGCCTCGGCGACATGGCGAGTCCCGAGGGCGTTGACGGCGAACGCGGTGTCCGGGTCGCTCTCGCAGGCGTCGACCGCCGTGTAGGCGCCGGCATGGACCACCACGTCGGGCCGCAGCCCGAGCACCGCCGAGAGCACTCGGGCTCGGTCGTCGACCGGGAGCTCGGCGTGGGTGGTGGCGACCACCTCGACGTCGGTCGCTGCGGGGCCGGCGGGGCCGAACAGGGCGCGCCGCCTCCCCCCCGGGGGGACCTCGCCGGCGAAGGCGACGGCCACGTCATGGCCGAGCTGTCCGCCGGCTCCGGTGATCAGTACTCGCATGGGATCGTCCTTTTGGCCGATGCCCCGGCTTGCGCTGGCGCCACGGTCAGCGCCCTTCGGACCAGCCGGCCTCGACCACCGGGGCGCGGTCGCGCAGCGGCTCCCACCAGCCGCGGTGCTCCGCGTACCAGGCGACGGTCTCGGCCAGGCCCTCGGCGAAGGGGACTTCAGCGTCCCATCCGAGCTCGGTGCGGATCTTGGTGGAGTCGAGGAGATAGCGGCGGTCGTGGCCGGGGCGGTCCGGGACGATCTTCTTGAGCGATGAGGGCTTCCCGAGGGCGCCCAGGACCAGGTCGGCGATCTCTTCGATGCTGGCCTCGACACCGCTGCCCACGTTGTAGGTCTCCCCCAGCCGCCCTCGCTCGAGCACGGCTTCGATGGCCCGGCAGTGGTCCACCACGTGGAGCCACTCGCGGCGGTTCTGCGTCGAGGCGTACAGCGGGAGGGGCTCGTCGTCGAGGGCGTGGGTCGTGAACAGTGGGATGACCTTTTCGGGGAACTGGTAGGGCCCGTAGTTGTTGCAGCAGTTGGTGATCGTCACCGGTAGGGAGAACGTCTCGAAGTACGCCCGCACCGCATGGTCGGCCCCGGCCTTGGACGCGTTGTAGGGGGTGCGGGGCCGGTACGGGCTCTCCTCGGTGAACCGCTCGTCGGTGTCGAGGTCCAAGTCGCCGTAGACCTCGCAGGTCGAGATGTGGTGGAAGCGGGCGATGCCGTTGCGCCGCGCCGCCTCGAGCATGGTCTGGGTACCGAGCACGTTGGTGCGGAAGAAGAGGCCCGGGTCCAAGATGGCCAGGCTGTTGTGGCTCTCGGCGGCGAAGTTCACGATCGTGTCGATGCCTTGCTCGGTGATGGCCGCCATGGCGGCGTCGAGGTCGCAGATGTCGCCGCGCACGAAGGTGGTGCGGTCCGCCACGTCGTCGAGGTTGGGCAGGTTGCCCGCGTAGGTGAGCACGTCGTAGGCGACGACGTGGTCGTCGGGGTGCTGCTCACTCCAGTACCGCACGAAATTCGAGCCGATGAACCCGGCTCCGCCGGTGACGAGCAGTCGCATGAAGGCGAGAGCCTAGTGCGAAGTGCCCCGCCCCCTGGGTGACGGGGGCGGGGTTCCGTCCCCGCAATCCGGGCGCTCAGTCCCTCATCGGGCGGAGGTGGACCACGTCGCCGGCGGCGATCGGACGGGTCTCGCCATCGACACGGACGAGGAGCAGCCCCTGGTCGCTCAGGCCCACCGCCTCGCCGTGCACCGTCGATGAGCCGAGATCGACCGCCACGAGTCGTCCGATGGTCGAGCAGTAGTGACGGAACTCGTCGGCTAGCGCGCGCCGCCCTCCCGGTCCGTCGAGCAGGGGGCGCCGTGCCTCGAGCTCGGCCAGGAAGGTGTCGAGGAGCGCGTCGGGGCCGACGTCGACGCCCGCCGCCTCGAGGAGCGAGGTCCCGTCCGCGCCCTGCGGGCCGCCCCAGCGCAGATTGACCCCGATGCCCGCCACCAGCGCAACGGAGCCCGGAGGGCCACCCGGTGCGGTGAAATCGGCCTCGGCCAGGACCCCCGCGACCTTCCTGTCGCCGACGAGCAGGTCGTTCGGCCATTTGATGGTGACCGGCGCATGGCCGGTCGTAACGCAGGCCGCACGGGCGGCGAGGCAGAGGGCAACGGTCCCGAGATAGAGGTCCTCGACATCGAGCACCGGCCGCAGGAGCACCGACACCAGCAGGTTGGCCCCCGGTGGTGCCTCCCAGGTTCGTCCACGCCGGCCGCGCCCCGCACTCTGATGCCCGGCCACCGCCACCACACCCTCGGGCGCCCCGGCACGTGCCTCGTCGAGCAGGTAGCGGTTGGTCGAGTCCAGCTCGTCGAAGCGGCGCACGTCGCCGAAGAGTCCCTGCGGCATGGCAGAAACCCTATGGCCCGTGCCAGTGTTGACGGACAAGTGCGCTGGGGTGAGAAGATCACTCGGTCCCGGCCCGACAAGGTGAGAGGCGAAACGTGCTGAAGAAGGTCCTGATCGCCAACCGCGGCGAGATCGCGGTCCGGATCATCCGGACGTGTCGTGAGATGGGCATCGCAACGGTTGCGGTCTACTCCGAGCTCGACCGAGAGGCCCTGCACGTCCGCATGGCCGACGAGGCCTACGCCCTCGGCGGCGAGACGGCGGCCGAGAGCTATCTCAACACGCCGGCCATCCTGGCGGCCATCGACGAGAGCGGGGCCGACAGCGTCCACCCGGGCTACGGTTTCTACTCGGAGAACACCGACTTCGCGCGGGCTATCACGGCCGACGGCGTGGTCTTCATCGGGCCTCCCCCCGAGGCTATCGACGTGATGGGCGACAAGATCAGCAGCCGGCTGGCGGCCGAGTCGGCCGGCGTGGCGGGGGTGCCGGGGCGCTCCCAGGTGCTCGAGTCCTTCGAAGAGGTGATCACCTTCGGCAAAGAGGTCGGCTGGCCGGTGGCCATCAAGGCGGCCTACGGCGGTGGCGGCCGCGGGATGAAGGTCGTCAACCAACCAAGCGAGGCGCAGGACGCCGTCGAGTCGGCCCAGCGCGAGGCGCAGGCCTATTTCGGGCGCCCGGAGATCTACGTCGAGCGCTACCTCACATGGCCGCGCCACATCGAGATGCAAGTGCTCTGCGACATGCACGGCAACGCCGTGTGGCTGGGCGAGCGGGACTGCTCGCCCCAGCGTCGCCACCAGAAGCTGGTCGAAGAGAGCCCGGCCGCCAACTTCCCCGACGACATCCGCCAACGCATGGGCGAAGCGGCGGTCCTGGTCTCGAAGGCGTGCGGCTACGTGAACGCCGGCACCGTCGAGTTCATGTACCAAGAGGGCGAGTTCTACTTCTTGGAGATGAACACCCGCCTCCAGGTGGAGCACCCCATCACCGAGCTCGTGACCGGCCTTGACCTGGTGGAGTGGCAGCTGCGCATCGCCTCAGGGGAGGCCATCTCCTTCTCGCAGGACGAGATCAGCCACCGCGGCCACGCCATCGAGGTCCGGCTGAACGCCGAGGACCCCGCCGGCGGCAAGTTCGTCCCCTCTCCGGGAACCCTCACCCGCTTCGACGTCCCGGGCGGCCCCGGGGTGCGCCTCGACGCCGGCTACGAGTCGGGGGACACGGTCAGCCAGTACTACGACAACCTCATCGGCAAGCTCTGCGTGTGGGCCGGGGACCGCGAGTCGGCCCGGCTCCGCATGCTGCGGGCGCTCGACGAGACGCACATCGAGGGGGTGGCGACGACCATCCCTGCCGACGTGGCCATCCTCTCGCACCCTGACTTCATCGCCGCCCAGCACTCGACCCGCTGGGTGGAAGAGCGCCTCGACCTGAGCGGTATCGGCGGCGCCAGCGCCCCGGCCCCCCAGTCGAGCGACCCCGCGGACCCCCTGGTGCTGCGCGAGGTGACCGCCGAGGTCGACGGGCGCCGGTACCAGGTCAAGCTCTGGGTCCCGGATTCGGGACCGGCGGTGGCCGCAGCCGGCGGGGCCAAGGCGGCAGTGCACAAACCCCGCTCGAGCGGCGCGGTCGCCGCCCCTGCGGGCTCGGGCTCGGTGACCGTCCCCATGCAGGGGACCATCGTGAAGTTCGAGGTCGCCGTGGGCGACGCCGTCGAGGTGGGCCAGACCATCTGCATCCTCGAGGCCATGAAGATGGAGAACGCCGTCAACACCGAGAAGGCCGGCACGGTGAAGGAGATCAAGGTGGCGCCGGGCGACTCGGTCGGCAACGGCGACGTCGTGGCCCTCATCGAGTGAGGACCCGGAGCGAGGTGTCGGTCGACGCGGCCTCGGCCAAGGACGCGACCCGAACGTCGCTCGAGGCCGCCCTCGGCGAGATACGGGCCGTCAGCCATGCCATCCACGCCGACCCCGAGACGGCGTTCGAGGAGCACCACGCGGCGTCGCTCCTGGCCCGCACCCTTCAAGAGCACGGCTTCGACGTCGACGAGGGTGTGGGCGAGCTTCCCACCGCCTTCTCGGCGCGCCGTGGCCATGGCGACCTGGTGCTGGCGATCTGCGCTGAGTACGACGCGCTGCCCGGCATCGGCCACGCCTGCGGGCACAACATCATCGCCGCCAGCTCGCTCGGAGCGGCCCTCGCACTCGGGGACCAGGCAGACGAGCTCGGCCTCACCGTCGAGGTCATCGGGACCCCGGCCGAAGAGGGTGGAGGCGGGAAGATCTACCTGCTCGAGCGCGGCGCCTTCGACGGCGCGCACCTGGCCATGATGGTGCACCCCTGGTCGAGCGAGCGCCTCGAGGCCACCTGCCTCGCGGTCTCGCACTTCGACGTCCATTTCAAGGGTCGACCGGCCCATGCCTCGGCCGCCCCCTGGGAGGGCGTCAACGCACAGGACGCCATGACCATCGCCCACGTGGCCATCGGGCTGCTCCGTCAGCAGCTCCGCCCCGGCAACCAGGTCCACGGCACGACCACCGAGACCGGCTCGGCCGCCAACATCATCCCTGCGGCGGTGAGCGGACGGTTCATGTGCCGGGCCCTCACGCTCGAAGCTCTCGAGGTCCTCGAGCCCAAGGTGAAGCGGTGCTTCGAGGCGGGCGCCCTCGCCACCGGCGCCAGTGTCACCTATGAGGAGCTCTCGCCGGTGTACTCGCACATGGAGAGCGACGTCGACCTCCTCGCCGCCTACCGGCAAAACGCCGAGGCCCTGGGTCGCAGTTTCGCCGCCGACGACCGGGGCGACCCGCGCCCGACGCTGTCGACCGACATGGCCAACATCTCGCTCGCCATCCCGACCATCCACCCCCTCATGGCCATCGAGTCCGACGGCGCGGTCAACCACCAGCCGGAGTTCACCGCAGCCTGCATTACCCCCTCAGCGGACCAGGCGGTCTTCGACGCTGCGCTGGCCATGGCCTGGACGACCGTCGACGCCGCCACCAACCCGGCGCTCCGGGACCGACTGCTGGGCGGTGGGCGATGATCCTCGAGCACGCCGTCCTCGAGGTGCGCCCCGGCCAGGGCCCCGCGTTCGAGGCAGCCTTCGCCGAGGCCAAGTACATCATCGCCGCCTCCCCGGGCTGCCAGGGCGTCCGGCTGGAACACTGCGTCGAAGCAGCGGACCGCTACCTGCTGCTGGTCGAGTGGGAGTCGCTCCAGGCGCACACCGGTGGCTTCCGCGACTCGCCCGCCTACGGGCAGTGGCGGGCGCTCCTGCACCACTTCTACGACCCGTTCCCCGTCGTCGAGCATTTCGAGGCCGTCGACTCGGCGTAGTCGTCGGCGCGCCGCAGGCCCGACCCCACAACACGAGGGACCGCCAGTAATGTTGCGGTACCATGACGGTTCGCCGCCCCCGGGGCACCACCGCGCCAGGGGGTCGGCTCCTCCACCCCGTTCTAGCCCTCCTCGCCGCCGCCCTCGCCCTCCCAGCGCTCGCGCTGAGCACGCCGGCGGGCGCCAGCGCCCGGCACGCCTTCGCCCTCAACGGCGAGAGCTACGTCGCCCTCGGTGACTCCTATACGTCGGGCCCGGCCATCCCGACCCAGCTGAGCCCCACCACCGCCCCTTCCGCACCGTCGACGTGCCTGCGCTCGAACGAGAACTACCCCACCTTGACCGCCCAGGCCCTCGGCCTCGACCTCACCGACGTGAGCTGCGGGGGCGCGACGACCGCGGACCTGACCGGCCCCCAGGGAAGCGGCATCCCCGCACAGCTGTCCGCCCTCGGGCCTTCCACCTCGCTCGTGAGTGTCGGCATCGGCGGCAACGACCTCGGCTACTCGACGATCGCGGCGAACTGCGCGGCCTACACGCCGTGGGGCCCGACGAAGGTCGGCTGGAGCTGCGAGTCGCACTACACCGCGGGCGGTGTCGACCAGCTGGCGGCAGCCACTGCTGCGGTGGGCGCCAAAGTGTCGGCCGTCCTCGCCGACATCCGGGTCCGGGCAGAGCACGCCAGGGTGTTCGTGATCGGCTACCCCGACATCGTGCCCCCGACAGGCTCGGGCTGCTGGCCGGCACTCCCGTTCACGTCGACCGACACGGCGTACCTGCGTCATGTCGAAGCCGGGCTCAACTCGGCCCTCGCCGCCGCCGCGGCAGGAGCCGGCGACGTCTACGTCGACATGGCGACGCCGAGCGCGTCGCACAGCGCCTGCACCTCGGACGACACGCGCTGGGTCGAGCCGATCGTGCCGTCGCCGGGCTCCTACCCGCTGCACCCCGACGCGACCGGCATGGCAGGCATGGCCCAGGTGCTCGAGGCGGCCATGCGCGTCCAGACGACCGTCTAGGGCCGTCCACCTGCCGTGGCGGGTGCTGGTCGGCGTTCCCTCTCGAGGCGCGCTGGTGACCACCATGTGACAGCCTGTCGAGTACTCGACGGGGCTGTCTTCGAACGGCCACGCAAAGAAGGTGGTGGGACGCCGTGACACCCCTGGCCAAAAAGTCAGCACTCGTCACCGGCGGCTCGCGCGGTATCGGGCGAGCCGTCGTGGAGCGGTTCGCACGTGACGGCGCAGCGGTGACCTTCAGCTACCTGCGTGACGACGACGCTGCCGCCGAGGTGGTCCGCTCGGTGCGCGAGGGCGGCGGGTCAGCCTGGTCGCTCAAGTCCGACCAGGCTGACACCGGTGACGTCGGGCGTCTGTACGACGCGGCGGCATCCAATGGCGGCGGCCTCGACATCGTGGTCAACAACGCAGCGCTCGCACTGGGGGGCCTCCTGGCGGACACCACCGATGAAGAGTTCGACAGCGTCATGGCGGCAAACGTGAAGGGCACCTTCGCGTCGCTGCGCGAAGCGGCACGGCGGCTGCGCGACGGCGGACGGATCATCAATGTGTCGACGGTCAACACCGTGCTCCACGGGCCCGGCATCGGACTGTACGCGGCGAGCAAGGGCGCCATCGAACAGTTCACGGTGGTGGCCGCCCATGAACTCGGTCCGAGAGGGATCACCGTGAACACGGTCTCTCCCGGCGCTACCGACACCGACATGCTCCGCTCCCTCAACTCCCCCGAGGAACTCGACGCGATGGCAACCATGAGCCCACTTTGCCGAATTGGCCTGCCCGAAGAGGTCGCCGCCGTCATCGCGTTCCTGGCCGGACCCGACGGCGGTTGGATGACCGGTCAGAATCTGCGAGCCGGCGGCGGCATCCGGTAGGCAGGCGTTCCTCGGTGAGCAAATTCGGTTCGGCTCATGACCGTCTTCCAGTTGTACCGGTGCGCCTCAGGCCGGTCGCCCGCCGCCCGTCGCCCAAGACACAGGGATGCCAGATAGATCACACGTGTAGGAAGCGGTCGGGGAGGCTCAGACCGGCAGCCGCCAATGGTCGCTGCGGGTGGCATATGATCAATCATATGGGATAGCATATGGTCCATGGGTCGACGCGAAGTGCTTGTGCAGCTGGATGATGACTTGGTGACCCGACTCGATCTCTTGGCGTCCGAGCGAGGGACGAATCGCTCCGAGCTTCTCCGCAGAGGAGCCCTTGCGGTTTTGGACGCAGCAGACATGCGTCGGGCGGACGACGAGCTTCAGGCGGCGTATCGTCGAATCCCGCAGGATCCGGACGTTGTCCAAATGGCCGCGCAGCTGGCCGCTGCGACCATGCCGGAGTGGTAGCCCGAGGAGACATCGTCTGGGCAGACCTTGGCGCTCCAGCCGGTCGACGCCCTGTATGCATCCTGACCCGTGATGCGGCGATTGCAGTCCTGTCCGCCATCACATGTGCGCCCATCACCCGCACGATTCGAGGAATTCGCTCCGAGATCTCCGTGGGAGCTGACGAAGGGCTGCCGGATGCGAGCGTGATCACGTGCGACAACATCGTGACGTTGCCGAAGGCGATACTGGCGGAGGCTGTCGTCGGCCACTTGAGTCTGGAAAAGCGTGGTGCCCTTGATCACGCGCTTCGATACGCCCTCGATATCCAGTATTGATCAGTCGCCGACCGCGACCTCGAGCCGGCAGCGAGGATCGAGGCGGGCCTTGATCTGAACCATCACCTCGGTGCTCCTCGACATGCACGTTCGCCATTCGCCCAGGCCGGACGACTCCCGATCGTGGTCGGTGGACACGGCCCTCGATCACTCGACGTCGCCGCGAAATACGCGGATCGCTGGAGCACCTACGGCACGAGACCTGGCACCGGCGACGTAGTCGACTCGCTCCGGCGCACACGCGACCAGTTATCCGAACGGTGTCTCGCCATCGGGCGCGATCCCCCCGAGATCACACGATCCGTCCTGCTCGACTTCAACCCGCAGCTCTCGCCATTGAGTGATCATGAGTTGACCGATGTGGTCGGACGACTTCACGACATCGGGTTCGACGGGTGCATCGCCTCGCCTGGCTGGAGGGTGTCGTCTCCAGGAGCACCGACGACCTTCTTGCCTTCGTCGTCAACGACCTGCCGACACTTCGAGGCGGACTCGGCTGACCCGAGGGTCTACGCAGCCGAGCCGTCGGCTTCGCTCGGCGCGCTCCGAGGTCAGTCGGCGGCCTCTTGGCACAAAGAGGATTCGATGGTGGATAGTCCTTGTGCCGTTCCCCAAACTGGTCGCGGGCTCAGCCTCCTGGTTGGTAGACGCCGAACTCGGCACGCAGGACGTCGGCCACCTCGCCCAGGGTGGCGTAGCGGGCAAGCGCGACTTTCATCGGCACGAGCAGGTTCTGGGTGCCGCGCGCCGCCGACTCGAGGTCAGCGAGCGCTGCACCCACGCCATCTTGGTCGCGACCGGCGCGCACCTTCTGCAGGCTCGCGATCTGGTTCTGCTGGAGCGCGGGGTCCGACGGGAAGACATCAACCGGCTCGGCTTCTTCGTCGGTGAAGCGGTTGAGGCCGACGACCACCTTCTCCCCGCTGTCGACCGCCTTGGCGAAGTCGTAGGCGGCGCTCTCAATCTCCCCTTGCATGAAGCGCGCCTCGATCGCCGCCACCGCCCCGCCTAGCTCGTCGATGCGGTCCAGATAGGCCTGCGCCCCGCGCTCGACCTCATCGGTCAGGGCTTCGACGAAGTACGAGCCACCGAGGGGATCGACTGTGTCGGCGATGCCCGATTCGTAGCCGACGACCTGCTGTGTGCGCAGCGCGATCTTCGCTGCCCGGGTGGTCGGCAGCCCGAGCGCCTCGTCGAAGCTGTTGGTGTGCAGGCTCTGGGTGCCGCCGAGGGCCGCGGCGAGGGCCTGGATGGTGACGCGTGCGATGTTCACCTCGGGCTGCTGGGCCGTGAGCGTCGACCCGCCCGTCTGGGTGTGGAAGCGCAGCGTCTTCGAGCGCTCATCCTTGGCGCCGAACCGCTCCGTCATGATGCGGGCCCACATCCGACGCGCTGCGCGGAACTTGGCGATCTCCTCGAAGAGGTTGTTGTGGGCGTTCCAGAAGAAGGAGAGCCTCGGGGCGAATGCGTCGACGTCCTGGCCGGCCGCCATTGCCGCATCGACGTAGGCGATGCCATTGGCGAGGGTGAAGGCGATCTCTTGGACCGCCGTCGATCCCGCCTCGCGGATGTGGTAGCCCGAAATCGAGATCGTGTTCCAGTTGGGTAGGTGCTCGGCGCAGTAGGCGAAGGTGTCGACGATGAGGCGCATCGATGGCCGGGGCGGGTAGATGTAGGTCCCGCGCGCCACGTACTCCTTCAAGATGTCGTTTTGGATTGTGCCGCGGATCTTCTCCCCCGGCACCCCCTGCTCCTCGGCCACAAGCTGGTAGAGCAACAGCAGGGTGGAAGCCGTGGCGTTGATCGTCATCGACGTCGTGACGGTGTCGAGTGGCAGGCCGTCGAGCAGGATGCGCATGTCCTCGAGCGAGTCGATGGCCACCCCGACCTTGCCGACCTCGCCCTCGGCGCGCGGGTGGTCGGAGTCGTAGCCCATCTGGGTCGGGAGATCGAACGCACACGAGAGACCCGTCTGGCCGGCGCCGAGGAGGAACTTGAAGCGCTCATTGGTGGACTTGGCCGTGCCGAAGCCGGCGTACTGGCGCATGGTCCACAGTCGCCTGCGGTACATCTCGCGGTGCACGCCCCGCGTGTAGGGGAACTCGCCGGGGGCGCCGAGCTTCTCGTCGGGATCCCACCCCTCGAGATCGGCGGCGGTGTAGAGCCCTTGGATCTCGATCCCCGAGTCCGTGCGGTGGTGGTCCTCTCCTGCGGTGGTGCTCACGACCACAGGTTAGAGAGGGACGGACCCTGGCGCCCAACCGGGCCCCGTTGTGCCACGATCGTGGAGGTACGGGCCCCCGGCGGCCCGACGGGGGGGCACGTGTCCGACGTCTCGTTCTCACACTTCGGCATCTGCGTGTCCGATCTCGAATCGTCCGTACGCTTCTACACCGAAGGTCTCGGCTTCGAGGTGGCAGAGTCCCACCGGATCGGCTCGGAGTTCGCCGCACTGATGGAGCTCGAGCATGTCGAGCTGTGCTCCCAGTTCATCCGGGGTCACGGCGTGAGCATCGAGCTCCTCTCCTTCAGCGTGCCCGAACCGGTGGGCCCGGCGTCCCGGCGGCCGATCAACCAGCTCGGCCTCACTCATCTCTCCCTTCGAGTCGCCGACGTGGCAGCCACCGCAGCGGCCATCGCGGCGCTCGGCGGCGAGGTGGTCGAGGGGACCCGCACGACGATGGCGTTCGGCGACACCGATCTCGAGTTCGTCTACTGCACCGATCCTGACGGGGTTCGTATCGAACTGATGGACCTCGGCCCCTGCTAGGCCCTACTGCCGGCTTCGACGGGTCGTGTGCAAAGCTCGGGCATGGCCGAGACCCGGAAATTCTCGTTCAAGTACGGATCGCTCCGCTGGCTGCTGAAGGGGATCGGGATGGGGCCGCGCCACTCCTACATCGAGGTTTCCGACGACGAGGTCCACGTGGTGATGGGCTGGGCCTTCCGGGCCCGGATCCCGCGCTCGGCGGTGGCCTCGGTCGGGCCGATCGAAGGACGCGTCGTCAGCATCGGCGTCCACGGGTGGGGAGGGGTCTGGCTGGTCAACGGCGCGGGCACCGACATCGTTTCCGTCAAGCTCAAGTCCGTCCAGCACGCGGTGATGACGGGCGTCACCGTCAAGCTGCGAGAGCTCCAGGTCGGCGTCGACGACCCCGAGGGCCTCATGAAGGCACTCGCGCCCTCCTGATCAACGAGGAGCGACCGCGCAGCGACAGCCCCGCGGAGCGCGTGAGGGTACCGGTCGACGTCGCAGGAGAGCTGTGCCCCGAACGGGATCCGGCCTCAGTGGGTCGCGTGGGGCATGCAGAGATCGTCGTACTCGGCGATCACGATCTCACCGGCGTTCTCGCCACACGCCGGGCACTGCGGGTCCCGGCGCACCTTGAAGGTGCGGAACGACTCGTCGAGTGCATCGAAGGCAAGCAGGCGGCCGACCAGCGGCTCGCCCAAGCCGAGGAGCATCTTGATCGCCTCGAGGGCCTGGATCGAGCCGACGATGCCGGGCAGCACGCCGAGCACGCCTGCCTCCGAGCACGACGGCGCCAGCTCGGCCGGGGGTGGCTCGGGGATCATGCAGCGGTAGCACGGGCCGATGTACGGGTCGAAGACCGTGACCTGTCCCTCGAAGCGGAAGATCGAACCGTGGACGACCGGGATCCGCTTCAGGAGCGACGCATCGTTGACCAGATAGCGGGTCGGGAAGTTGTCCGTGCCGTCGACGATCACGTCGTAGCCGTCGATGATGTCGAGCACGTTGTCGGCACCGAGGCGCACGTCGTAGGTGGCCACGTCGACGTCGGGGTTCATGGCCGTCAGCGTCTTCTTGGCGGAGTCGACCTTGCGGTCGCCGATGCGCTCCATGTTGTGGAGGATCTGGCGCTGGAGGTTGGAGGCGTCGACCACGTCCATGTCGATGATGCCGATGGTGCCCACGCCGGCGGCGGCGAGGTAGAGGGCGGCGGGCGAACCAAGTCCGCCGGCGCCGAGGAGCAGCACCTTCGAGTCGAGCAGCTTCTGCTGGCCGCTCTCGCCCACCTCGGGCAGGAGCAGGTGGCGCTGGTAGCGGTTGCGCTGCTCGGGGGTGAGGGTCCGGGGCGTGGACCAGGGCTTGCCTTTGTCCTTCCAGACGTTGAACCCGCCGATCAGGGAGACCACGTCGGTGTAGCCAAGCTCCCCCATGGTCTTGGTCGCGAATGCCGAGCGGACTCCGCCTGCGCAGTAGACGACCACAGGGGCCGACTTGTCGAGCAGTTTGCCCTCGACCTGAAACTCGAGGTTTCCCCTCGGGAGGTGCACCGCTCCTGGCACCGCACCCTGTTCGTACTCGTCGGGCTCGCGCACGTCGAGGAAGATGGCGCGCCCCAACTCGGCCTCGGCCTGGTCGGCGTCCACCTCACGGATGGAAGACTTGGCGTCGTTGAGCAGCTCTCGTGGTGTGGGCACCGTCACCTCCGTGTGTCGCAGAGCCTTTGTACAGGAGTAAAACCCTACCAGGAGGGTCGACATTCCCGACAAGCCCGGAAGGGTCCGGCGTGGCCAGGAGAGGGGTGGGTGGTGGAGTTCTCCGAGGTGCTGCGGCGCCGCCACATGGTTCGCAGCTTCGAGGCGGGACCGCTCGACGACGGACTGGTCCGGGGCCTCTTCGAGCCCGCGCTCCGAGCGCCAAGTGCCGGCAACACGGCGGGCACGGCGTGGGTCGTGCTCGAAGGCGCCGAGCGTGCGCGCTACTGGGAACTCGCCACGACCGAGGAATGGCAAACACGCTCGAGGCGCTTCGAGGGGCTCTCCCGCGCGCCGGTCGTCGCCCTCTCCCTGGCATCACCTGCGGCCTACGTCGAGCGCTACAGCGAGCCCGACAAGGCGCCCTCGGGGCTGGGCGACACCGGCTCGGGCGGCGGCGGCCCCGAGGCCTGGCCCGTCCCCTACTGGTTCGGCGACGCCGCCTTCGCCACCATGGGCGTCCTACTCGCCGCCACCGACGCGGGGTTGGGTGCGGCGTTCCTCGGCAACTTCCGCCACGAGCACGAGCTCCTCGCCGCCTTCGGGGTGCCGCCGCACTGGCGCCTCTTCGGCACCGTCCTCTTGGGGCGCCCCGACGGCGGCGATCACCGCTCCGCCTCGCTTGACCGGGAGCGCCCAGCCTTCGACGAGGTGGTCCGGCGCCAAGGGTGGTGAGTCAGCCGTCGGTACCCGGCGCAGGGTGATTGCGCCCGAAACGACGTAAGGGCCGTTCGGCGCGACGGCGATCCGGCACTCCACCTCTGGCGCTTGCGCCACTGGCACCTCCCTCCCTCGACGCCCGGACGCAGACGTGGCGTCCGTCGTCCACAAGCTGGGGTGTCGGGTGTCTAGAAGGTGTCGAGGTACTCGAGCAGTGCCCGCAGCGAGAAGGCGGTGCCGCCCTTGGGCAGGTAGCCGCCCGATTCGGCGGCTCGGGCCGGCCCGGCGATGTCGAGGTGGGCCCAGCGTGTCTCGCCAACGAAGCGCTCGAGCAGCAGGGCAGCGGCGATCGCTCCCGCCTGCCCAGGTTTGCCCATGTTCTTCATGTCGGCGATGTCCGAGTCGATGTGGTCCCGGTAGGCCTCGGCCAGGGGCAGCGGCCAGAGCGCCTCGCCGGCACGTGCCCCGGCTCCTTCGAGCGCGTCGCGCAGCTCGGGGTCATTGCTGAAGAGGGCGCCGATCGAGCCGCCGAGGGCGACCACCGCCGCACCCGTGAGGGTGGCCACGTCGATGATGGCGGTCGGCCCCATCTCGGCTGCCAGCGCCAGCCCGTCGGCCAGCACCAGGCGACCCTCGGCGTCGGTGTTGAGGACCTCGATGCTCTGGCCGTCCCTCGTGATGAGCACGTCGCCCGGCTTGATCGCCGCGTCGCCCGGCATGTTCTCGGTGATCGGGGCGATCGCCGTCACCCTCGCGCCCACACCGAGTGCGGCGGCGGCTCCGAGGGCGCCGAGGACGATGGCCGCCCCCGACATGTCGGTCTTCATGGTTGTCATGCCCTCAGCGGTCTTGAGCGACAGCCCGCCCGAGTCGAAGGTGATGCCCTTGCCCACGAGCACGATGTGGGCCGGCTCGCCGCTGGCGTCGGGCGGCACGTAGTCGGCGCGCACCAGCCGGGGCGGCTGCACCGAGCCGCGCGCCACGCCGAGCAGGCCCCCGAGGCGCTCGGCCACGATCCGCTCCTCGTCCCACACCTCGACGGTCACGCCCGGTGCCCCATCGAGAAACTCGATCGCCGCGTCGGCGAGCTGGCGCGGGTTGAGGTCGCTCGGCGGCCGGTTGACCAGGTCCCGAGCGAAGACAACCGCGGCACAC
Organism: Acidimicrobiaceae bacterium; assembly: GCA_003155135.1. Lineage (GTDB taxonomy): Bacteria > Actinomycetota > Acidimicrobiia > Acidimicrobiales > RAAP-2 > Bog-515. The sequence continues at coordinate 112,280 of PMFN01000031.1, forward strand.
AGCGCCCGGGCGCGCCCGATGCCCTCGTCGAGCGACGCCTCGTCCTCCCCGGGCGCGAGCAGCACCAGACGCTCGGGTCCGGGCGACTTTGGTGTGCGCTGGTACTCCTCGAACCGATAGGCGGCCAAGAGCGCACCAGTAGCGACCGCCTCAGCGTTGCGCTGCGTGCCCCCCTCCTCCTCGGCAGCCGGCAGTACGAAGGCGACGCTCGACCCGCTACCTGCGGCGCGCACGGCCGCCGCGCCGGCCCGGCGCCACGTCTCGGCGTCTGCCGAGGCACGCACACCGGTGCCCACGAGCACCACCGTCGCGTCCTGGCCGCTGGTCAGCACCAGCGAATCGCCGACCTTGGCGGCGAAGCCTCGTCGTGCGAGGAGGGCCGGGTCAGGCGCCTCGAAGGACTCAACCACGTCGTTCGTGCCCGGCCACGGCTCGGGGCCGTCTATTCCCGCCGCCATAGGCAGGCAGATCGTGGTGGCGGCCCCGGCGCCGTCGGCCGGGCCGCTCTCGACGATGAGGGTGGATGGCATCTAGGGCTCCTCTGTCGGTGTCGGTTCGCGTGCGGCGGGGTCGGCTTCGGCTGCGTCGACGGCCGAGCGGACGGTGAGGTGCTCCTCACCCTCCTGCCAGCGCGCCATCGTCCACACCAGGTCCGAGAGGCGGTTCAGGTACGGGCCGACCTCGGAGCCCTCGACGTGGCCGGCGACGAGCAGTCGCTCGGCGCGCCGCACCACGGTGCGGGCCACGTCGAGGGCGGCCGAGACCCGGTTCGAGCCGGGCACGACGAATTCCTTCGGCATCTCGAAGCGCGCGGAGAGGGCGTCCAGCGTGGACTCAAGGGCCGTGACCATGTCCTTGGTCACCAGGCTGGTGCCGGGGACCAACTTGTGCCGGTTGGGGGCGGCGGTCGCCACCTCGGCCATCAGCACCCACAGGTCGCGTTCGAGGCCCACCAGCAGCACATCGAGCTCCGACCCCGCCTGGGCCTCTGCTCGGGCGACCCCGAGGGCCGCCTGGGCCTCATCCACCGCGCCGTTGGCTTCGATGACCGCATCGTCCTTGCGCACCCGGCCGCCGTAGAGGAGCCCGGTCGTCCCGTCGTCACCCTTGCGGGTATAGATGCGCACGACCGCGGATGTTACTGGTCGTCCGCCGGTAGCCTTCATTGATCATGTCGACACCCGCCGCACTGCTCGGACGTCTGGATCCGGGCACCTCGCCGTACCTGCGCGCCCTCGCCGAGCGCGTCCTCGTCTTCGACGGCGCCACCGGCACCAACCTGCAGCTGGCTGACCTCGGACCCGACGACTTCGGTGGCCCGGAGCTCGAGGGGTGCAACGAGATCCTCGTGGCGACGCGCCCCGATGTGATCGAGACCCTCCACCGCTCGTTCCTCGACGTCGGCGTCGACGTGATCGAGACCGACAGCTTCGGCTCGTTCTCCCTGGTACTTGCCGAGTACGACCTGGCCGAGCGCGCCCACGAGCTCAACGTGACCGCCGCGACCCTGGCCCGGCGCCTGGCCGACGAGTACTCGACGCCGGACCGGCCGAAATTCGTCGCCGGGTCGATGGGGCCGGGCACCAAGTTCCCCACCCTCGGCCAGACGTCGTTCGCCACCTTGCGCGACTCCTACGAAGAGCAGGCAGCCGGCCTGCTCGAAGGCGGCGTCGACCTGCTGATCATCGAGACGGTGTTCGACCTGCTCGGCGCCAAGGCAGCCATCGGTGCGGCACGTCGCGCCATGGTGGCTGTAGGGCGCCAGGTCCCGCTCCAGGTCCAGGTGACCGTCGAGCTCACGGGCCGCATGCTGCCCGGCACCGAGATCGCGGCCGCCCTCACCGCGCTCGACGCAATGCAGGTCGACGTGATCGGCCTCAACTGCGCCACCGGCCCGGTTGAGATGGGCGAGCCGCTCCGACACCTCGCTGCCCACAGCCGGGTGCCCATCTCGTGCTTGCCCAACGCCGGGCTGCCGTCGGTGGTCGACGGCAAGATGCACTACGACCTGACGGCCGACCAGCTGGCCGAGCACCTGCACCGCTTCGTGACCGAGCATGGCGTGCGGGCCATCGGCGGGTGCTGCGGGACGACCCCCGCCCACCTCGCCGCCGTCGTCGAGCGGTGCGCGGACGCCACCCCGGCCCCTCGCCAGCCGGAGTTCGAGCCGGCTGCCTCGTCCATCTACACCGCCGTCGGGTTCAAGCAGGACACCTCGTTCCTGGTGGTCGGCGAGCGCACCAACGCCAACGGCTCAAAGCGGTTCCGCGAGGCCATGCTCGAGGGCGATTGGGACACCACCGTCGGCATGGCCCGCGACCAGATCAAAGAGGGCAGCCACGTCATCGACGTGTGCGTGGACTACACCGGCGCCGACGGCGTCGGCGACATGACCGAAGTGGCGAGCAGGTTCGCCACCCAGTCGTCGGCCCCCCTCATGGTCGACACAACCGAAGGGCCCGTGGCCGAAGCCGCCCTCCAGTGGCTCGGCGGTCGGCCCATCTTGAACTCGGTGAACTTGGAGGAGGGCGACGCCCCGGGCACCCGGCTCGACACCTTCTTGACCCTCGCCCGCCAGTACGGGTCGGCGGTCGTGTGCACCTGCATCGACGAGGAGGGCCAGGCCCGCACGGCCGAGTGGAAGCTGCGGGCCGCGCGCGCCATCTACGACGTGGCCGTGAACCGCTACGGCCTCGAGCCCGGCGACCTCCTCTTCGACCCCCTCGCCCTGCCGCTCTCGACCGGCATGGAGGAGAGCCGCCACGACGGCATCGAGACCATCGAGGGCATCCGTGCGATCAAGCGCGAGCTGCCGGGCGTCTCGACCATCCTCGGGCTCTCCAACGTCTCGTTCGGCCTCAACCCGGCCGCCCGCCAGGTGCTCAACTCGGTGTTCCTCCACGAGTGCGTGGAAGCCGGCCTCGACGCGGCGATCGTGCACGCGTCAAAGATCCTGCCGCTGTCGCGCATCGACGAGCATGCCCGTGAGGTGTGCCTCGACCTCGTCTACGACCGGCGCCGGGAGGGCTACGACCCGCTCTCGGAGCTCCTCAGGATCTACGAGGGGGCCTCGGCCACCGCGTCCGAGCCCGACGAGCACCTCGACTGGCCGGTGGAGCGCCGGCTCGAGCAGCGCATCATCGACGGCAACCGAAACGGGCTCGAGGCCGACCTCGACCAGGCGATGGCCGATGGCCACGAGCCCCTGGCCATCGTGAACGATTTCCTCCTGGCCGGCATGAAAACGGTGGGCGAGCTCTTCGCATCGGGCGAGATGCAGCTGCCGTTCGTCCTCGGCTCCGCTGAGACCATGAAGGCGGCGGTCGCCCACCTCGAGCCCCACATGGAGAAGGACGACCAGGGCGGCAAGGGCACCGTCGTGCTGGCGACGGTGAAGGGCGATGTCCACGACATCGGCAAGAATCTCGTCGACATCATCTTCACCAACAACGGCTACGAGGTGGTCAACCTCGGCATCAAGGTCGGGGTGGCCGAGATGATCAACGCGGTCGAAGAGCACCAGGCCGACGCCCTCGGCATGAGCGGGCTCCTGGTCAAGTCCACGCTCATCATGCGCGAGAATTTAGAAGAGCTCAACCAGCGCGGCCTCGCAGAGGTGCCGGTCCTCCTCGGTGGCGCCGCACTCACCCGCACCTACGTCGAGCGAGACCTGCGCGGGGTCTACGAGGGCCGGCTCTTCTACGGCCGCGACGCCTTCGAGGGGCTGCGCACGATGGACCGCCTCGTCGAGCTGCGCAAGAGCGGTCAGGAGGACCCGGCGTTCGGGCGGGAAATCTCCGAGCGCGCCGTGCCGCGCCGCAGTCGCCTCGACGAGCCGGCCCCCGCCCCGCCCGGGTCGCCGTCGCGCTCGCCCGAGATCTCGACCGACAACCCCCTGTTCCCGCCGCCGTTCATGGGCAGCCGGGTGGCCAAGGGCATCGCCATCGACGACATCGCCGAGTACCTGAACCTGACCTCCCTGTTCCGCAATCAGTGGGGCTTTCGTCCCGACAAGGAGGTGGGTGAGGACGACGAGGCGTTCAAGACGCGGGTGAAAGCCGTGCTGCGCGAGGAGATGGGCAAGGCGAAGGAGGCAGACCTCCTCGTGCCCCAGGTGGTCTGGGGTCACTTCCCGGCCAACGCCGAGGGCAATGACCTGGTCATCTACAAGGACGACTCGCGCGGTTCCGAGTGGCTGCGCTTCACGTTCCCACGCCAGAACAAGGAGCCCTTCTACTGCATCTCGGACTTCTTCCGACCCGCGGACAGCGGTGAGGGCGACTGGGCGTCGTTCCAACTGGTCACCATGGGCTCGCGCATCTCCGAGGGGACCGCACGGCTCTTCGCCGCCGACGAGTACCAGCAGTATCTCTACCTCCACGGCCTCGGCGTCGAGATGGCCGAGGCCCTGGCCGAGTACTGGCACCGCCGCATCCGCGAGGAACTGGGCTTCGCCGACGAGGACGGACCGAACCTGACCGGGCTCTTTCGCCAGCAGTACCGCGGGGGGCGGTACTCGTGGGGCTACCCTGCGTGCCCCGATCTCACCGACAACGCAAAGGTGGTCGAGCTGTTGGGCGGCGACCGCATCGGGGTCGAGGTGTCCGAAGGCTTCCAACTCCATCCCGAGCAGACCACCGACGCCATCATCTGCCACCACCCGAAGGCCAAGTACTTCATCGCCTGACCAGGGACAGAGCCCCCTCGGCCGGCACCGGGGGCGTACGGCGCCCGATCGGAGGGTCGGGGGCAGCGCGACCGGCGCCGAGGGTCGTTGATATTGGTGCCCGGCGACGCTACGTTGCCAGGCATGCTCACTGTGCTTGCCGCCCTGTCCAGTACAACCAAGACGATCGAGTTCGTGATCATCGCCGTAGTCGTGCTGCTGTTGATCCTGACCATCGTTCTCTACGCGCGCAAGAACGCGCAGATGAAGAAAGCCAACGACGCGGCGATGGCCCCGAGCTCGTACTTCGCCGAGCAGCCGGCCGGCGCGCCGGCCCCAGTGGCCGCTCCCCCGGCACAGACGTTCGCCGCAGCCCAGCCCGACCCCTTCGCCGGCTTCGCCCCGGCCGCCCAGGCGCCCCAGCCTGCCTACGCCGCACCGGCGGCCCAGCAGCAGGCGCCCGCCTACCAGGGCCCCGCCGCTGCACCGGCACCGGCCCCCGCTCCGCCGGCACCTCCCGCCGCCCCGGTGGGCCCGCTCCCCGGGACGCCCGCCGGCTGGCTGCCGGACCCGAGCGGTGCACCCGACACGCTCCGCTACTGGGACGGCAACGCCTGGACGCAGCACGTGGCACAGCGCGGCTGAGCAGCCGTACAGATTTCGTCCAACGACCCCGCTCGGAGAGCGGGGTCGTTGCGCGTCAGTGCGCCGTCGCGGGCACCGCCCCGGCCGCCCCGGCCGCGCTGCGGGCGTGGTAGCTCGAGCGGGTGAGGGGCGACGCCTCGACGTGGGCGAGTCCCTCGGAACGGCCGAACTCGGCGAGGCAGTCGAACTCCTCGGGTGACCACCACCGCATCACTGGCAAATGGGCTGCCGAGGGCCGCAGGTAGTGCCCGATGGTGGCGATGGCGACGCCGACGCCCGCGAGGTCGGCCAGCGTGGCCCGCACCTCGTCCTCGGTCTCGCCCAGCCCCACCATGAGGCCCGACTTGGCGACAAGGCCTGCCTCGACGGCACGTCCGAGCACCGCCAGGCTGCGCGCGTAGCCCGCAGACGGCCGCACGGCCCGCTGCAAGCGGGCCACGGTCTCGATGTTGTGGTTCAACACGTCGGGGCGGCGGTCCATGATCAGGTCGAGGGAGGCGGCATCACCCTTGCAGTCCGAGATCAGGACCTCGACGGTGGTGGCCGGGCGGCGCCGCCGGATGGCGTCGATCGTCTCGGCGATCGCTCCCGCTCCCCCGTCGCAGAGGTCGTCGCGGGCCACGCACGTGATCACCGCGTGCTCGAGCGACATCCGCTCGACTGCCTCGGCCACCCGCTCGGGCTCGCCGGCATCGAGCGGCTCGGGGTGTCGGGTGTCCACCAGGCAGAAGCCGCACGCCCGGGTACAGCGCGAGCCGTTCACCATGAACGTCGCCGTGCCCTCGGCCCAGCACTCGTAGATGTTGGGGCAGCCCGCTTCCTCGCAGACGGTGACCAGTCCGAGGTCACGCACCGTCTTGTCCAAGGTGAGGTAGCCCTCGCCGATGCGGGCCGGGATGCGCAGCCATGCCGGCTTGCGCGCCGCGAGGGGAAGCCCGGCGTCGGGATTGGTGCCGGCCTGGCGCAATCGCCGGAGCAGCGGTCGCTCCCCGGTGCGCAGGGTCACCGGGACCGGGCCACCGAGGGGCGCCTCGTCGTCACCGATCGCAGCGGGGACGGGGGCGTCGGGGCCGCTCGGCACCGGTGCGCCGGTCGCCGCGACCGACTGGGACTCGACCGAGCCGTGGCCGAACACCTGGGCAGCGACAGCGAGCAGCGTGTCGAGCACCTCGTCCATGGTGACGTCGAGGCCCTCGTCGCGCAGCGACGTCACCGGGAACTCGGCGATGCCGCAGGGCACGATGTGGCCGAACATGGACAGGTCCACCTCGACGTTGAGCGCCACGCCGTGGGAGGTCCGCCGCCGAACCGGCTCGGACTCGGTGCGCGCCGTTCGCACCCCGATGGCGGCGACCTTGCGGGGACGACCCTCGCCGATGCCGAGCCAGATGCCCGGGTAGCCCTCGAGGCGCCCCACGCCGCCGCAGCGCTCCCCTGCGCCGAGGGATTCGAGGGCTGCGATCACGACGTCTTCGAGACGGTGCACATGGGCTGGCCCGGCGCCGGGGTCGTCCTCGACGGTGAGGATCGGGTAGAGCACGAGCTGGCCCGGCCCGTGATAGGTGACGTCGCCGCCTCGATCGGCACGCACGAGCTCGGCACCGACCGACGCCGGGTCCACCAGCACGTGGGCCGGATCAGCCCGCACGCCCAGCGTGTAGACGTGGGGGTGTTCGAGTGCGAGCAGGTAGTCGTGCGGGGAGTGCTCGGCCAGCGCACGCTGGAGGGTCGCCGCCTCCTCGTAGGGGACGCGGCCCAACCGCCGGATCCGCAGCGCGTCCGTAGCGCTCAGAGCTCCGCTGCCCAGTCCCGCTGCCCGAGGAGCTCGACCAGGCGAGCCAGGAAGGACGAGACGTAGGCGCCATCGACCGCCCGGTGGTCCCAGGACATGCCGAGGATGCCCACCGAGTGGATGGCAATGGCTTCGGAGCCGTCGGGGAGCGAGACGACGACCGGTCGCCGCTTGATCCCGTCGGTGGCCAGGATCGCCACCTGCGGCTGGTTGATCACCGGCACGGTGAAGTAGGTCCCGAATGGCCCGTCATTGGTCACCGACACCGTCCCACCGGTGATGTCGTCGGCGCTCAGCTGGCGGTTGCGGGCCCGATCGGCGACGTCACGGATCCTGCGGGCCATGCCCCGGAGGGTGATCTCCTCGGCACGGTGGATCACCGGGACGATGAGCCCCTCATGGTCGAGGTCGACAGCGATCCCGAGGTTGATCTGCTGGTGGATGACAAGGGCGTCGTCGGCCACCGAGGCGTTCAGGTTCGGGTAGTCGCGCAACGCCTCGACGGTGGCCCGGCAGATGAACGGCATGTAGGTGAGCGAGAAGCCCTCCTCGGCCTTGAAGCGTGCACCGAGCGTGCGTCGCACCTGCTCGATGTTCTCGAAATCGGCCTCGATGCCGATGAAAGCGTGCGGTGACGTCGCCTTCGAGCGCACCATGTGCTCGGCCGTGCGTCGGCGCATGTTCGAGAAGGGCACCACCCGGTCGTTCCCCGACAGTGTGGTCAGCGCCGTGCCGACCTGCTGAGGCTGCGCGACCGGCGATGCGGGGGGCGCCGCCGGTGCAGGCGCAGGTGCAGCGACCGGTGGTGCAACGGGTGCGGGCGTCGGCGCGGGGGCCGCGAACTGCTCAGGTGGCGTCGGCGGGGTTGCGCCGTGGCGCGCGTCGACGACAGCGAGGACGTCCTCGCGCGTGATGCGGCCGCCGATGCCAGTACCGGTGACGCTCGCCGGGTCGATGTTGTTGTCGGCCAGCAGCCGGCGGACCACCGGGGAGAGAACCCGGGAGTCCTCTCTCGCCGCCGCCACCGAGGGGGCACTGGCGGGCGGCTGGTAGTCGGGGGCCGGCGGGGGCGGCTGGACGGTGCCGGGGGCAGGTGCGAAGCCCTGCGGCGGCGGGGGCGGTGCTGACGCCACCGGGGCGGGGGCGGGCGCAGGAGGTGGGGCGACCGGGGGTGGGGGCGGAGGGGGCGGTGCAGCCTGCGGTGCGGGCGCTGCGGCCGGTGGGGGCGGTGCGGCAGGGGCAGCGGCGGGCGCTGCGGCGCCGTCGCTCTCCGAGATGACCGCGAGGCGAGCACCGACGTCGACGGTGTCGCCTTCGGGCACGATGATCTCGGTCAGGACACCGCTGGCCGGTGAGGGCACCTCGGAGTCGACCTTATCGGTCGAGACCTCGAAGAGCGGCTCGTCGCGTGCGACGGAGTCGCCGACTGCCTTCATCCATCGAGTGATGGTCCCCTCGGTGACGGTCTCGCCGAGCTGCGGCAATGTGACGTCAGACAACGTGCAGTCCCCTTCCGGTGAGCGCCTGGACCGTCTCTCCGAAAGTCTCGGAGAGCGACGGGTGCGGCTGCATGAACTGTGCCACGTCTTCGGGAGTGGCCTGCCAATTGACGGCGAGGTAGCCAGCTCCGAGCTGCTCGGTGACCCAGGGGCCCACCATGTGCACCCCGAGGATGGGACCAGCCGTTCCGTCGGGCAGCTTCTCGGCGACGACCTTGACCAGTCCCTCGGTGTCACCGATGATGCGCGCCCGGCTATTGCCACCGAAGGGGTCCTTCTTCACCACCACCTCGATGCCCGCAGCCTCGGCCTGGGCCTCGGTCAGGCCCGAAAATGCCACCTCGGGGTGGCAGTAGATGGCCCACGGCACCCGGTCGTAGTCGACCGGGATGGCCGGCTCACCGAGCATCGCCTTCACGGCCACGATGGCCTCGGCGAAGCCGACGTGCGCCAGCTGCGGCGTCCCGGCGACCACGTCGCCGACGGCGTAGACGCCTTCGGCGTGGGTGCGCATGTACTCGTCGGCGACCACGAAGCCGCGCCCATCGATCACCACCCCGGTGCCATCGCCGAGGAGACCCTCGGTGCGCGGGCGACGCCCGACCGACACCACGATCATGTCGACGTCGACCTCGCCGCCGTCACCGAGGGCAAGGACGGTGCCGCCGCCTTGCTTCGGGGTGTGGCCCTGGACCTGCGCGCCGGTGATGACCTCGATGCCCCGCTTCTTGAACGAGCGGGCGACCACCGCAGTCACGTCGCGGTCGCAGCCCGCCAGGATGGTCGGGAGGGCCTCGACGACGGTCACCCGAGAGCCGAGGTCCGAGAGCAGCGAGGCGAACTCGCACCCAATGGCGCCACCACCGACCACCGCCGCGCTCGCCGGGACGTGCTCGAGGTCCAAGAACTCGTCGGAGGTGAGCACCAGGCTCCCGTCGACGTCGAGACCGGGGAGGGAGCGGGGCACGGAGCCGGCCGCCAGCACGATGTTGCGCCCGGTGATCTCGGTGCCGGCGTCGTCGCCGTCGACCACCCGCACCCGGTGACCGGGCAGGAGGGTGCCGTTGCCCGAGAACGTGGTGACCTTCCGGCCCTTCAGGAGGCCCGAGAGACCCTTGTAGAGCACCTCGACGACGCCGTTCTTGCGGGCCTGGCTCACGGAGAAGTCGAGGCCCGGGTTGTTGGTCGTGATGCCGAACTCGCCAGCTCCCGAAACGGAGCGCCAGACGGCTGCGGTCTCGAGGAATTCCTTGGCCGGGACGCAGCCCCGATGCAGGCAGGTGCCCCCTACCTTGTCCCGCTCGACGATCGCCACCGACAGCCCGGCGGAGGCGCCGTAGAGGGCGGTCGCGTACCCGCCGGGACCACCGCCGATCACGACGATGTCGAACTCGGTTGCGACCGTGGTCATTGCGCCAATCCCTTCGCTGCCGTCACCGGCCGGCCACCGGTGCGTCCGGGGTGGCGGCGGTGAATCGTGCCTTCACCCTACCGGCGTCGCTGGCCGACCTCGAACTTCTCCAGCTCAGCGGCACCGTCGGGGGGAGATGCGGCGGGCTCAGGCGCCGAGGCCGCCGACGGCGCGGCGCACCCGGCTCGCGGCACGTTCGGCGCGCATCTGGGCGAGTCGCGTCATGGCCGAGAATCCCGCGATGGGGGCGTAGCGGTCCGACGCCTCGACGAGGCGAGCGTCCTCGTCGTCGCTCAGCTCGATGTCGGCGGCCGCCGCGTTGGCCTCGGCCTGGGCCACCGAGGAAGCGCCGGGGATCACGACAACGTTTTTGCGCCGGATCAGCCACGCCAGCGCGATCTGGGTGTTGGTGGCGCCATGGGATGCCGCCACCTCCTTCAGCGCATCGAGCAGCGGGGCGGCGGCGGCGAGGTTCTCGGGCAAAAACGCGCTCGAGGTGGCCCGCATGCGCGACGGCAGGTGGTCGGCGTCGTAGCGACCCGAGAGCAGCCCCTGGCCGAGCGGGCTGTAGGCGATGACGATCCGGTCGTTGGCCTGCGCGTACGGCAGGATCTCCTCTTCGGGCTCGCGGTGCACCAGGCTGTAGCGCACCTGGTTGCTCACGACAGGCCCTTTGAGGTCGGCCTCGGCTTCCGCCCATTTGTCGCGCGAGAAGTTGGAGACCCCGACGTTGCGGACCAGTCCCTCGCGCTGGAGCGCAGCGAGTGCCCTCATGGTGGCCTTGACCGGCACCACCGGGTTGGGCCAGTGCACCTGGTAAAGGTCGATCTCCTCGACGCCGAGGCGCCGGGCACTGCCGTGCGCCCGGTTCGAGACGACCGGGTCGAAGGGCAGGATGGGGAACAGCTTGGTGGCGACGAACACGTCGTCACGCCGATCGGCGATGGCCTTGCCCACGATGCGCTCCGAGCGCCCGAAGGCGTAGGCCTCGGCGGTGTCCACCAGATTGACCCCGAGGTCGAGCGAACGCTCGATGATGGCCGGCGCCACCTCCTCGGCGTAGTTGGAGCCGTAGCCCCACTCCCCTGCGCCGAACTGCCACGTGCCGACCCCGATGGCGGAGAGGCGCAGGCCGGCGGCCTCGACGTACTTCATCGCCCGCTCACTTGGGCGGCATGCGGATGCCGCCGTCGAGGCGGATCACCTCGCCGTTCAGGTAGGCGTTGGTGGCGATGGAGACCACGAGCTGGCCGTACTGGTCCGGCTGGCCGAGGGCCTTTGGGAACAGCACGGACTGGGCGAGGGCCGCTCGGGCCTCCTCGGGGAGCATGGCGAGCAGCGGCGTGTCGAAGAGCCCTGGGGCGATGGTGTTCACCCGGATGCCGACGACCGAGAGGTCGCGGGCGGCCGGCAGCGTCATGCCGACGACAGCCCCCTTCGATGCCGAGTACGCCAGCTGGCCGATCTGCCCGTCGAATGCGGCGACTGAGGCCGTGTTGATGATCACGCCGCGCTCACCGAACTCGAGCGGCTCGGTGGTGGCGATCTTGGCGGCGGCGAGCGTCATGACGTTGAAGGTGCCGATCACATTCAGCTGCTGGATGAAGCCGAAGGCGCCCGGGTCGTGCGGCGTGCCGTCGCGGTTGATGACCCGGCCGACCCAGCCGGTACCCGCGCAGTTGACGGCGATGCGAAGCGGCGCCCCCTCAGCTGCCTCGTTGACCGCCGCCTCGCAGTCGTCGCGGTTGGTGACGTCGCCACCCACCGCCTTGCCACCGATCTCGTCGGCGACCTCCTTGGCACCCGCCTCGTTGCGGTCGAACACGGTGACGTGCACGCCCTCGGCGGCGAGCGCCCTCGCCGTTGCCGCCCCGAGGCCCGAGGCCCCGCCCGTGATGATCGCTGCTGCTCCGTTCAGTTCCATGGGCAAGATCGTACGGTGCGGCACACCCCGACCACCAGCGGGCCGCCCGGCCCGGTCAACGGAGGGGGCTCGGGGTCAGGGGCCGGCGGTGCCGCGGCCGGTGGTCGCCGCCTCGACGGCAAGAAGGTCGACGACGTCGTTCCACCGGTCACCCGAGTGGCCCTTCACCCAGCAGAAGGTCACCAGGCGCTCGCCGTCGAGGACGAGGGCGAACAGCGACTCCCAGAGGTCCCGGTTGGCCACCGGCTTGCCGGCGGTGTTCTTCCAGCCCCTGCGGTACCAGCCCTCCCACCAGCGCTGTTTGAAGCAGTTCACGACGTAGGTGGAGTCGCTCACGACGTCGACCGGGCGCTCGCCGTCGAGGGCGCGGAGGGCCTCGAGCACCGCGGCGATCTCCATGCGCTGGTTGGTGGTGTGGGCCTCGGCGCCGCTCGCGTAGGGGCCGTCGGGCACCGCCCAGGCCCAGCCGCCGGGCCCGGGATTCCCCAGGCACGAGCCGTCGGTGTAGACGAGCCAGCGCGCAGGTTCGGCGCTCAGTGTGGCTCCCAGGCGTCGGGGTCGGCGGTGAGCCGGGCGACTTCCTTTGGGAGCTTGCCGGCCGCCACGTCCGCCAGGCTCACGTGCTCGAGCACCGCCCGCAGGCTGGCGCGCACCGCCACCCAGATCTCCTGGAGGTGCACGGCGGAGCCCTCGTAGTGGGTCGCCTCGGGCCGGAAGCCGCGCACCTCGGCAAGTGGGCCGTCAAGCGCCCGGATCACGTCGGCCAGCTTGATGTCGGCGGCGGGGCGGGCCAGCCGGTAGCCGCCTTCGGCCCCTCGCTGGCTCGCCACCAGGCCCGACCGGCGCAGGTCGGCGAGGATCGCACCGAGAAAGCGCGGGGGGAGGCCCTGGTCGGAGGCGAGCTCCTCGGCCGTCTGGGGTGCACCGGCGACCGCCAGGCTGAGGAGGGCGCGTATGCCGTAGTCGACCTTTGCGGGGATGTGCACCCGATGATTCTGCACGCTGGGCCCCCGGCGCGGTGCGACCGACCCCGACAGGCTCGTGCGGGAGCGACGAGAGGCGCCGGGCGCGCGAAGATCTGGCATGGCTCCGAACTCGTTACACCTCTCGGGCGACACCGACGCCGACCGCCTCCTCTCCGACGATCCACTCGCGCTCTTGATCGGGATGGTGCTCGACCAGCAGATCCCCCTCGAGTGGGCCTTCAAGGGCCCCCTGATCCTCTCTGAGCGGCTGGGGCGCCCCCTCGACGCGACGGTGATCGCCGCCATGGATCCCGATGAGCTGGCGGCGGCCTTCGCCGAGCGCCCCTCGCTGCACCGCTACCCGACCTCGATGGCGACGCGCGTCCAGGCGCTGTGCCAACTGCTCGTCGAGCGCTATGACGGCGATGCGGCCGCCGTCTGGGGGCAGGCCGCCGACGGTGCGGAGCTCTTGCGCAACGTGAAGGAGCTCCCCGGCTTCGGTGAGCAAAAGGCCAGGATCTTCGTTGCCCTGCTCGGCAAGCAGCTCGCCGTGCGCCCCAAGGGCTGGCAGGAGGCGGCCGGGCCCTTCGGCGAGAAGAACTCTCGGCGCTCGATCGCCGACATCGTCGATGCCGCCACGCTTGCCCAGGTGCGCGCCTACAAGCAGGACATGAAGGCAGCCAAGAAGGCCGAGGCCGCCGCCGCGGCGGCCGGCAAAGCCCCCGCGGCCGCAACGACGACGAAGCGCCCAGCGGCGAAGAAGGCACCGGCGCGCGCCGGGGCGGGTCGGCGGCCCTCGGCTTGAGCTCCGACCTCGCCGGTCGGCGCCTCTACCTCTGCACCCCAGCACGCGACGACCTTGCCCAGTTCGCCGGCGCCTGCCTGCGCGGCGGGGTCGACATCGTCCAGCTCCGCGACAAGCGGCTCGAAGCACGCCAGCTCCTCGAGAGTGCCCGGGTCCTTCGTGGCGTCTGCGCGGGCTTCGGTGTCCCGTTCATCATGAACGACCGCCCGGACCTCGCCCTCGAGGTCGGCGCCGACGGCGTGCACGTGGGCCAGGACGATGCGCCGGCCACCCTGGCCCGGCGCATCCTCGGACCCGAGGCGATCATCGGGCTCTCCACCCATGGGCCCGACGACCTCGCCGGGGCGGCGGCCGAGCCGGTCGACTACATCTCGGCAGGCCCGGTCGAAGCGACCCCGACCAAGCCGGGACGGCCGGGTACCGGTCCGGGCTACGTGGCCAGCGCGGTCGCAGCCGAGCACCGGCCGGTCTTCGTGACCGGCGGCGTGACGCCGTCGAGCGTCGGCGCGCTGGCCGATCTCGGCGTGACCCACTTCGTCGTGGTGCGCTGGCTCACCGAGGCCGATGAGCCCGAGAAGGCAGCCCAGGCGCTGCGCGACGCCATCGACCGGGCCATCGAGCACCACGCCGAGGCCGGATAGGGGCGGCCAGCGCTGCGTGCCAGCTGGCAATGCTGGCGTCAGTGCTGGCGCTCGAGCCAGCCGATGAGGCTGGCCAGCACGCGGGGGTCGGCGCGCAGCCAGTGCCCGGCGGCCGGGACGAGCCGGAGCTCGACCGGGCCGAGCGCCACATCGGCGAAGGCCCTCGCTGCCGCCGTCGGGACCTGGTCGTCGTCGGCGCCGTGGATGAGCAGCAAGCAACGGTCCCCGAGTGACGCCGCCGCCCCGAGCGGGTCGAGGTCGGCGAGCTGGCTCGACCACGACGCGAGGCCCTCGGCCGACAGCGCCCGGCGCACCACCCCGCTTTCGCGGCACACGGCGAGCATGCGGGTCGGGTCGGTGATCGCCCCCGAGAGGTCGGCGGGGGTGCCGAGACACGCCACCCCGCGCACGCGGGGGTCCTGGGCCGCCAGTCGCAGGGCCAGGACCCCACCGAAGCCGAACCCGACGACCCAGCCGCGCTCATCGGGCCCGATGGCATGGTCGAAGACGAAGGACACGTCCTCCAGCCAGCCCGCCGGCGAGAACTCGCCCTCGGACTCCCCCGCCCCCCGTAGCGTTGCCGCCGACACCCGCCAGCCGGACTCCTCAGCCAGCCGGTCGGCCAGCTCGGGATAGGTGGCGCCGACGTTGGCGGCCGCCCCGCGAGAATGCGGCAGCTCGTGGCAGACGAGGAGGGTCTCGGTGCGGGGGGCGTCGTCATCGCCCGCCGTCACGTAGTAACGCAGCTCACCAACCGGCCCCTCGAGGCGCTGCCACAGGGCGCTCATGGGGCGCGGTGCCGCGGCGGCGCCGTGGCGGTGCGGGTCGTCACGGGACCCGGCGCAGGGCGGCCGGCGGGATCAGATGCCGATGAGCTGTGCGAGCAGCTCGCGGTGGTAGGTCGGGTCACCGAAGAGCAGCTCCGAGGACTTCGCCCGCTTGAAGTACAGGTGGGCGGGGTGCTCCCAGGTGAAGCCGATGCCACCGTGGATCTGGATGTTCTCGGCGGCGGCGTGGAAGTACGCCTCCGAGCAGTAGGACTTGGCGAGGCTGGCGACGACCGGCAGCTCGTCGGAATCCTCGGCAGCGGCCCACCCGGCGTAGTACGCCGCCGACTTGGCCGACTCGACCTCGAGCAGCATGTCGGCGCACTTGTGCTTGATGGCCTGGAAGCTGCCGATGGGGCGCCCGAACTGGATGCGGGTCTTCGCGTACTCGACGGCCATGTCCAAGACGTGCTGCGCGCCGCCGACCTGCTCCGCGGCGAGGGCCACGGCAGCGAGCTGCAGGGTCTTCTCGAGGCCGGGTTCGGCGCCGCCGTCGGTGCCGATCAACCAGGCCGGGGTGTCGGCGAACTCGAGGCGCGCCTGCTTGCGGGTCTGGTCCATGGTCGGCAGCGGGGTGCGGGTGAGACCCGCCGCATCGCCCTTCACGCCGAAGAGGGTGACGCCGGCGTCGGTGCGGGCGGCGACGAGAATGAGGTCGGCGACATGGCCATCGATCACGTAGGACTTGTGGCCGTTCAGCACCCAGTCCTCGCCGCTCTTGGTGGCGGCGAGGCCGATGCCGTCGAAGTCCCAACGCCCGTTGTCCTCGGTGATGGCGAGCGTGCCGATCGTCTCACCCGAGGCCATGCCGGGAAGGAGGTACTTCATGGCCGACTCGTCGCCCGAGGTCAGCACGGCGTTGGCCGCCAGGGCCACCGTCGAGAAGTACGGCGCGCACAACAGTGCCGCCCCCATCTCCTCGAAGACCACGATCAGCTCGACGTAGCTGAAGCCCGCGCCGCCGTACTCCTCGGGGATGGCGAGGGACTGGAGACCGAGCTGCTCGGCCATCTGGCTCCACACCGCCGGGTCGTAGCCGTCGGTCGTCTCCATCAGACGCCGGACCTCGGTCTCGGGCGACTTGTCGGCCAGGAAGCGGCGGACGGCGCTGCGGAGCTCGTCCTGCTCCTCGCTGAAGGCGAAGTTCATGAGGATCCTCTTCTCATTCGACGACGTGGCGACCATGACCGGGCGCCCGCAGGGGCGACCGGGCCAGATTGTGTCTACCAGAGATGGCGCCCGGGTGACCACCGGAGCCGCCGTCCACCGACCGCTCCGGCGTGCCTAACCTCTGGATATGCCTGAACTGGTGCGCATTTGGGAGGACGCGAGCTGCGAGGTCCACCGCATGGTGGTGGGCCCGCTCGACAACAACGTCTACGTGCTGCGCTGCCGCCGGAGCGGCGACGCCCTGCTCTTCGACGCGGCCAACGAGCACGAGGCGTTGCTCGAGGTCTGCCAGCGGCTCGGCGTCCGCCAGGTGGTCGAGACCCACGGGCACTGGGACCACATCCAGGCCGTCCCGGCCGTGCGCGAGGCGGGCATCGAGGTCTTGGTGACCGAGGCCGACGCCGGCATGCTCCCCTCCTACGACCTCCTCTTGGAGGACGACACCGTGCTCGGGGTCGGCCGGCTGCGGGTGCGCACGGTGCTCACCCCGGGCCACACGGCGGGGTCGATGTGCTTCGCCGTCGAGGGGACGCCGCTCCTCTTCTCGGGCGACACCCTCTTCCCTGGCGGACCGGGGAACACGAAGCTCGAGGGCGCCGACTTCCCGACGATCATCCGCTCCATCGAAGACCGGCTCTTCGCTCGCTACGAGCCCGACACGGTCGTGCTCCCCGGGCACGGGTCCTCCACCACCATCGGCACGGAGAGCCCGCACCTCGCCGAGTGGGTCGAGCGCGGCTGGTAGGTGTGCCTAGCGCGGCGTGACGGCGGTCGCCGGGTGGCGGGGCTGGTCGATCAGCTCGATGCTGTCGGGGAGCCCGCTCACGCGCACCGAGCCGTTCTCGATCTCGACATCGAGCCTGGCCCCGGCGAGCGGGATGCCCTCGATGCGCAGCGCGCCGATCTCGGGGGGCACCATCGGGGCCAACCATGTCTTGCCGTAGGGGACCCACGGGTCGAAGCGCAGCAGCGTGCGCAGGCACAGCAGCGGCGAGGCCGCCGACCAGGCCTGGGGCGAGCACGACGTCGGGTAGCCAACGGGGACCGGCAGGTCGCTGCGGTCGAGCCCGCTGTAGAGCTCGGGGAGCCGGCCACCCTTGGTGGCGGCTGCGTCGAGCAGCGAGAGCACCAGGGACTGGGCGCCCTCCTCGAAGCCATAGCGGGCGAGCCCGGCCGCGATGATGGCGGTGTCGTGCGGCCAGACCGACCCGCAGTGGTAGCTGACCGGGTTGTAACCGCCCATCGACGCCCCGAGGGTGCGCACGCCCCAGCCGCTCGACATGTCGGGGCCGAGGAGGCGCGCCGCGACCGCCTCGGCCTTCTCCTCGTCGACGATCCCGGTCCACAGGCAGTGGCCCATGTTCGAGGTGAGCGAGTCGATGGGCCGCTTGTCGGCGTCGAGGCCGACCGCGAAGTACTGCTGCTCGTCGAGCCAGAAATCGCGGTTGAAGGCCACCTTCAGGTCGTTAGCCTTCTGCCGGTAGGCGCTGTAGGTGGCCTCGTCGCCCATCTCGAAGGCGAAGTGCGCCCGCGCCAGGTAGGCGCCATAGACGTACGCCTGCACCTCGCAGAGCGCGATTGGCGCAGTCGCCACACGGCCGTCCGCGTAGCGCACCCCGTCCCAGCTGTCTTTCCAGCCCTGGTTGGCGAGGCCGCGGTCGGTGGCCCGCTGGTACTCGACGTAGCCGTCGCCGTCCCGGTCGCCGAACTCGGCGATCCAGGCGAGGGCCCGGTCCGCATTGGGCAGCAATTCGTCCACCAGCTCGGTTGCGAGGCCCCACCGGCGCAGCTCGCCGAGGAGCATCACGAACAGCGGGGTGGCGTCGGCCGAGCCGTAGTAGATGCTCCCCCCTCCGAGCGAGAGCGACGCGGCGCCTCCGAAGCGCATCTCGTGGAGGATGCGGCCGGGCTCCTCGTCCTGGCGGGGGTCGACCTTGGTCCCCTGGAAGCGTGCGAGCGTCTGGAGGACGCCCCGGGCGAGGTCCGGATCGACCAGGAGGGCGCTCCAGGCGGTGAGCAGCGAGTCGCGCCCGAACACCGTCATGAACCACGGTGCGCCCGCCGCCACGACCACCCGGTCGGGGTAGTCGGGGTCGAAGATGCGCAGCGCCCCGAGGTCCTCGGCGCTGCGGGCGACGGCGGTGCGCAGGCCCTCGTGCTCGGTCGTGACGTGGGGGACCTGCTGGCGCCACTGGGCCAGGCGCTCGGAGGGCATGGCCTGGTCGACCGCCTGGCCGCAGCGGTAGCGGGGCAGCACGAGGGAGGACTCGATCACCGGGACCACCTCGATGCAGCCCGTCCACTGCCCCTGGGCCGGGACGATCACCTCACGGGTCACCCGGTTCTCGGTGATGTCGAGGACGGTCGGGGAGTGCCCGTCCTCGTGGCCGTCGGGGGCGAAGCGCAGCTGGACGCCGCGCGCCACCTGGGCCCCCTTGTAGGAGAAGGCGAGCAGATGGTCGCCCACCTCCTGGGTGATCCCCTCGGCCTCGCCGGCACGGCCCTCTTTGACCGCGAACAGGTCTGCGAAGTCACACTCGATGAGCAGGTCGACCCGGCAGATGGTGGGCTCGGCGCCGAAGTTGTGGATGGTGAGGTCCTCGCGCATGCCCTGGCCGACGTAACGGTTGCGAAAGACCATCAGGGTCGAGTCGGCCCGGCCCGGGGCGGGCTGGGTGCGGGAGACGAAGGTGGCCGAGAAGGGCTCGGGGCTGAACGAGGCCAGCGGCTCGAGCGGCGCGCCGTCGAGGCGCAGCTCGAGGCGCGAGACCAGCCGGGTGTCCCGGAAAAAGAGGCCCTGGGCCGACCCGGCGACGATGTCGCCGGTACGCTCGGAGATGGCGAAGGTCGACTCGTCGACCAGCGTCACGACCCCTCCGGCAGAGTCCACGGTGGCCACCTTTCCGGCATAGGTCCAAGGGTTGGCCACTGGCGGAGGATCGTACCGGACCACCGCCTGGGTCCGGCAATCGGGCCGCCACCGAGGCCCGGGGAGGTGCAGAAAGAGCCCGTCGTTTAAATGTGACCCAGAAGGTAGGATTTCAACCGTGCCCACTGACGCGCCACGCGACACCCCCCTCCTCCAGATCGTCGACCTGCACGTCTCGGTCGACGGCGCCGAGATCCTCAAAGGCGTCGACCTCGAGGTCGGCCCCGGCGAGGTCCACGCCCTCATGGGCCCCAACGGGGCCGGCAAATCGACGCTCGCCGCCACGCTCCTCGGGCACCCGAGCTACGAAGTGACCTCGGGGGCGATCCGCTTCCTCGGCGAGGACATCACCGGCTGGCCCACCGACGTGCGCGGCAAGGCCGGCCTGTTCCTCGCGTTCCAGTACCCCGAGGCCATCGGCGGCGTGTCGGTGATCCAGTTCCTCCGCCAGGCCATTTCCGCGCGCACCGGCCAAGAGGACCTCTCGGTCCTCGAGGTGCGGCTGTCGATGGGCGAGTGGATGGAGCGCCTCGGCATGGATCCCACCTTCGCCGAGCGCCACTTGAACGAGGGGTTCTCCGGAGGCGAGAAGAAGCGCAACGAGATCCTCCAGATGGCCCTGCTCGACCCAGTGGTCGCCGTGCTCGACGAGACCGACTCTGGCCTCGACATCGACGCGCTGCGCGTCGTCGGACGTGGGGTGCGCACCGTGCGCGAGGCGCACCCCGAGCTCGGCGTCCTCGTGGTCACGCACTACCAGCGCCTCCTCGACGAGCTTGTCCCCGACCGGGTCCACCTGCTGGTCGACGGCAGGGTCGTCGAGAGCGGGGGTCCCGAGCTCGCCCAACGAGTGGAGTCGGGAGGCTACGACCAGTGGCGTTGAACGAAATGACCGGCGCGCTCGACACCGAGCTCGTGCGCAAGGACTTCCCGCTGCTCGCCCGCAGCGTCCACGACCGACCCATCGTCTACCTCGACTCGGCCGCCTCCTCGCTCCAGCCGAGCGCGGTCCTCCGGGCCATGGAGGAGTACTACGAGGCGCACCACGCCAACGTGCACCGCGGCGTCTACGCCACCGCCGAGGAGGCCACCAACCTCTACGAGGGCGCCCGCGTCGACGTCGGGCGCTTCATCGGTGCGCCCGACCCCGGACGCGAAGTGATCTTCACGAAGAACGCCACCGAGGCGATCAACCTGGTGGCGAGGACCTGGGGGGCGACCAACCTCGGTGCCGGTGACGTCGTGGTGCTGAGCGAGATGGAGCACCACGCCAACATCGTCCCGTGGCTGATGCTGGCCGAGTCGACCGGCATCGAGCTGCGCTACCTACCCGTCGACATCGACGGGCGCCTCGACCTCACCGGCCTCGACGCCGCCTTAGACGGGGCGAAGCTCCTCTCGGTCACCGCCATGTCCAACGTGCTCGGGACCATCAACCCGGTCGGCCTGCTGGCCGAACGGGCCCACGCGGCCGGCGCGCTCATCCTCGTCGACGGCGCCCAGTCGGTGCCGCACGTGACCGTCGACGTGCGCGCCCTCGACATCGACTTCCTCGCGTTCTCCGCCCACAAGATGCTCGGCCCGACCGGGATCGGCGTGTTGTGGTCGCGCGCCAACATCTTGGAGGACCTCCCGCCGTTCCTCGGCGGCGGCGGCATGATCCTCGACGTGCGGCTCGACCGCTTCCTCGCGGCCGAGCCGCCCCAGCGCTTCGAGGCAGGTACCCCGCCGATCGCCGAGGCGGTCGGCCTCGGCGCCGCTGTGCGCTACCTCGAGGCAACGGGCATGGAGCGCATCCGGGCACACGAGCTCGCCCTCAGCCGCTACACCTTGGAGAGCCTCGCCGAGCGCCTCGGCGAGGACTGCGTGGTCTTCGGGCCGCCCGCCGGCGAGGACCGCGGCGGTGTGTTCTCCCTGGCGTTCCGAGACGTCCACGCCCACGACCTCGCCCAGGTGCTCGACCAGTTCGCCGTGTGCGTGCGACCGGGCCATCACTGCGCGAAGCCCCTGATGCGCAAGCTCGGGGTCTCCGCGACGGCGCGTGCGTCCCTCGGGCTCTACAACGACCGCCATGACGTGGACGTGCTGATCGAAGGTCTGGCCGAAGCCGGTAGATTGTTTGCGTGATTCACCACGCTGGCCGGGCCCGCTGATGGCCGACCTCGAAGACCTCTACCGAGAGATCATCCTCGACCACTACCGCTCGCCCCGGAACCGTGGCGAGCTGCCCGCCCCGCCCGCACAGCGGGTGGAGGGATTCAACCCGCTGTGCGGTGACGAGATCGTGCTCACCCTGCTCATCGACGACGGCCGGGTCAGCGACATCAAGATCGCCGGCACGGGCTGCTCGATCAGCCAGTCGTCGGCATCGCTCATGTCGGCCGCGGTCAAGGGCAAGTCACTCGATGAGGTGCGCCAGCTCATCGGCACGTTCAAGTCGATGATGTCGATCCACGAGGCGACCCTGGCCGACGAGGCCGATGGCGCGCCGGTCGAGCCCGAGCCGGTGGACGTCAGATCGCTCGGCGAGCTCGCCGCCCTTCAGGGCGTCGTCAAATTCCCGGTGCGCATCAAGTGCGCCACCTTGTCCTGGAACACGTTGGTCCAGGCACTGAACGAGGCCGAGCCGCAGCTCGCGTAGGTGCCCGTGGCCGCGGGTCGGCTACGGGGTGCAGGGCGTGGGGTCGAAGGACGGCGGCGGGGCCTGCGTCGTCGTCGTGACCGAGCTCGCACCCGACGTCGGCGAGGCCGGCGCCGCGGTCGTCGGGGTGACCACCGGCGGCGGGACGGTTTCGAGGCTCGTGTTCGGCGGCGGGCTGGTCGGAGACTTGAGCGAGCTCCCGAACACCGTCGTGAACATCTCCTGGGCGGCCGGCTGGTCGGTGAAGAGCACGTCGCCCCACGGCGAGACGTAGCCGTTGCTGATCGTCGGCATGGTCAGCGTGTCGAGTGCGGCGGGGTTGAGGGAGTGGAAGTCGATGGCGAGTCCCACCAGCTCCGAGAGGCTGAAGCTGTTGTCGATCACGATGCCCTGGGGGATCGAGCCCAGGAACGCATTGATCGTGACGGGGTTGTACTTGCTCTTGGCCGCGTCGACCAGCGCCTTCAAGAAGGCGTCCTGGCGCTGGATGCGTCCGAAGTCGCTCGTGCCGTCGTACTGCCAGTAGCCGTTCTCGTAGTACTCGTAGTGGCGGCTCCGGGCCACCGCCAGTGCCTCGGTGCCGTTCAGCAGCTGGCACCCCGGGGTGGTGATGTTGAGGCCCGAGTACGCGTCCTTGGCCGGGAAGGGGAAGTCCATGTAGACGCCGCCCAGCGCGTCCACCGATCCCTGGAAGCCCCCGAAGCTCACCTGGAGCACGTGGTTGATCGGGATGCCGAAATTGGCCTCGATGGTCTGGACCAGGAGGTTCGGGCCCGAGTCGAAGGTCGAGTTGATCCGGTTGAAATTGCCGAGGTTCGCCTGGTCGCCCACCATGGTGACCAGGGTGTCGCGCGGGATCGACATGATGGTGATCTGCTTGGTGGCCGGCACTACGCGCCAGACCATGATCACGTCGCTGCGCTGGCCGGTGACCAGTGCGGCACTGCCCGCCTGGGCGGCGGCCGCCCCGGTCAGCCCCACACGCGAGTCCGAGCCGATCACCAACATGTTGAACGGCCCCCCCGTATAGGGGGTCAGACTCGAGACGTCGACCTTTTTCAGCTGGTCGAAGCGGTAGCGGGCGTAGCCGTAGCTGGCGGCCACGGCGAGGAGCGCGACCACCACGATGACGCTGAGGGCCGTGACGATGCGGCGCCGGCGACGACGGCGCCGGGGAGCCCCACCACCCGGGGAGCCTCCCCCACCGCCGCCCCGCTTCCCGCCACCACCCTTGCCGCCGTGGGCCCGATCGATCTGGTCGCCGAGGTTGCGAAGGCCTTGCTCGTTGGCCGATTGCGGCGACGCGCCGCCGCCCGACATCTGTGCGCCGAGCGCACGCAACCCCTGCTCATTGGGGGTCCCGCCTCGGCGGGGCCGCTCGGGGAGGTCGTGCGCGCCGCCGGGTGAACGACCGCTCGCCATGGGTGGCAACGCTACCAACGGCACCCCGGATGGAGTGGGCACCCCGCTCAGCGCGCGTAGCCGGCGTACCCCGTGGTCTCGAGCTCCTGGGCCAACTCCGGTCCGCCGGTGGCCACGATGCGACCGGCCGAGAGGACGTGGATGGTGTCGGCGCGCAGCTCCACGAGCAGCCGGCTGAAGTGGGTGATCGCCACCACGCCCAGCCCCCACTGCACGGTGGCGGACTCGATGCGGCGCGCCACCGAGCCGAGCGCGTCGACGTCGAGGCCCGAGTCGATCTCGTCGAGCACGCAGAAGGGCGGCCGCAGCACGCCGAGCTGGACCATCTCGTTGCGCTTGCGCTCGCCGCCTGAGAGGTCGACGTTGAGGGCGCGTGACAAGAAGCGCTCGTCGAAGCCGATGGCGGCCGCCTCCTCGCGCAGGCGCTCGGCGACGGACACGCGGGAATGGTCCTCGGGTTGGGCCTCGGTCAGCACCTCTTCCAAGCTGACGCCGGGCACCTCGATGGGCTGCTGGAGGGCGAGGAAGAGCCCGGCCCTCGCCCGCTGCCAGCTGGGCATCCCCACGAGCTCGACGCCGTCGAGGGTGATCGAGCCTTCGGTCACCGTGGTGCCCGGTCGGCCCATGAGCGCATGGGCGAGGGTCGACTTACCCGAGCCGTTCGGGCCCATGACGATATGGACCTCGCCGCTCCGGACCTCGAGGTCGACCCCGTGGAGCACCTCTCGCCCGGCCACGCTGGCGTGGAGGTTGCGCACGCTGAACACACTCAAGGCAGCACCACCGAGACCTCGTCGGCATCGACACGGACTTCATAGACCGGCACCGGCTTCGTCGCAGGCAGCGAGCAGGGTGTGCCGTCGCGCAGGTCGAAGGTGCTGCCGTGGCGCGGGCATTCGATCTCGACGGTGTCCTCCCAGACCTCCCCCTCGGAGAGCGAGTAGTCCTCGTGGCTGCACCGGTCCCCCAGCGCGTAGAAGTCGTCCTCGATGCGCACGAGAGCGATCCGGTGCTCGCCCACGTCGAACCGGCGGGCCTCGCCCGACTTCAGGTCCGAGCTGCGGCACAGTGTCACCTGCTCACCCATGGTGGTCCTCCCCGCCGGTCGGGACGACCTCGTCGAGGGTGGCCGCCAGCCGGGCCGCGACCTCGTGCTGGAGCAGCGGGACGACAGCGGGCACCGGCGCCTTCGCCACGATGTCGGCGAAGAAGCCGGCGACGATGAGGCGCTCGGCCCGGTCCGGTGCCACGCCTCGCGACTCGAGGTAGTAGAGCTGGTCCTCGTCCACCGGCCCGACCGTCGAGGCGTGACTGCAGCGAACGTCGTTCTCCTCGATCTCGAGGTTCGGGACCGAGTCGGCATGCGCTCGCTCGTCGAGCACGAGGTTGTGGTTGGTCTGCATGGCGTTGGAGCGCACCGCCCCGTGGCGGATCCGGATCAGGCCGCTGTAGACCGAGCGCGAACTGCCGGCGACGGCACCCTTGCAGAGGAGGTCGCTGTCGGTGCGGGGGGCCGCGTGGTCCTGGAGCGTCCGCACGTCGTGGATCTGTTCCCCGGTGCCGAGGTAGGCCGAGCGCAGCTCGCTCGTCGCCCCCTGGCCCACGACGGCGGCATCGGTGCGGCAGCGGTCATACGCGCCACCGAGCCCGACGGTGAAGGCACGAAGCGCGGCGTCGCGCTCGATGCGTGCGCCGATGCGCCCGAGGTACCACGCCTCGTCGCCGAGGAGCTGGAGCGAGACGAACGAGAGATGGGAGCCCTCGTCGGCGAGCAGCTCGGCGACCGGCACGACGAGCGAGCGACCGGGTCCCGACGGTGCGACGATCTCGACCACCGAGCACTCGGACCCGCGCTCGGCACGCACGACGGTCCGGGGGAACGCAGCCGGCGCCGGGTCGCCGCCGGCGGTGCACAGGTGCACCACCACGATCGGCCGGCTGACCACCGTGCCGACCGGTACGACGACCGAGAGGACGTCGGGAGCGAAGGCGTCGTTCAGGCGCACGAGCGCGTCGCCGCCCTCGACGACCTGTCCAATGGAGGGCTGCAGCGACCCCTCAGCCCGAGCCGCCTCGATCGTCACGCCCTCGGGGAGGTCGCCCCGTTCGATGGAGACGATCGACCCGTCGCGCACGATGCACAATGCGGCGCGCTCGAGGATCTGGCCGACCAGCTCGTCGACCAGGGACTGGTCGGCGGGCCCGAGGCCGTCCTCGACCACGCTGGGCCGGTAGGACTCGAGATCGAGGGAGTCGATGGGCGAGTAGCGCCACACCTCTTCGGCCTCGCTCGGGAGGTCCTGTTTGGAGAACGCCTCGAACCCCTCGAGCCGCCGCTCCCGCAACCAGTCGGGACCCCCCAGCGCGCTGGCGATGTCGGCAGTGAAGGTGGGCAGGTGCTCGGCCTTTCTCATCGGCGATCAGCCTGGGCGATCGATGTGCCGGCCGGTGGGCCAGCCGTTCCAGTGTAGTGGCCTGGTGTCTGGCCCTTTCCGGGCTGCACCCCGGCGGGACCAGCCTCTACGCTCGGCGTCGTGGATCGAGAGGAGCAATCGTGACCGATATGCAGGCGTTCTCATCGGACGTGCTCGAGATCGAGTCAGAGGGCCACGTCGCCACCCTCTGGCTGAACCGGCCCGAGGCGCGCAACGCAATGGGGGCTGCATTCTTCAGCGACCTCGGCCCGGCGATGGCGACGCTGAACGCCGACCGCGAGGTCCGAGCCGTGGTGATCGCGGCCAGGGGCCCGCACTTCTCCGTCGGACTCGACCTCAAGGCCATGGGCAGCACCCTGAGCGGCGGCGGCGCACCACTTTCGAACGCGTCGCGCGCGACGCGCACGCGACTCGATGTGCTGCGCCTCCAAGAATCGGTCAACGCCGTCGCCTCCTGCCCGAAGCCGGTCATCGCTGCGGTGCATGGCTACTGCATCGGCGGCGGGGTCGACCTGATCAGCGCGTGTGATATCCGCCTCGCCTCGGCCGACGCGGTCTTCTCGGTGCGCGAGGCCAAGGTGGCCATCGTTGCGGACCTCGGGAGCCTGCAGCGCCTCCCGCGCATCATCGGTGCCGGGCACGTGGCCGAGCTCGCCTTCACCGGCAAGGACATCACCGCCGAGCGGGCCCACGCCATTGGTCTGGTCAACGACGTCGCGCCCGATGCCGCCGCCGTGGTCGCCGCTGCCCGGGCTCTCGCCCTCGAGATCGCGGCGAACTCCCCGCTCGCCGTCGAGGGCACGAAGGCGGTGCTGCAGGCGGGCGACGGTCGGACGGTGGCCGAGGGCCTCGAGTACGTGGCCACGTGGAATGCCGGGATGCTCGGCTCCGACGACCTCACCGAGGCGATGCTGGCGTTCCTCGAGAAGCGCCCACCCAAATTCACCGGTAACTAGGACAGTTCCGGTCCGCCGACAGGGCCGATGGCAGCTCCGTCACCAAGTGTTTGCCGTGCCGTCGCCAAGGGGGTAACCCCGGTGCGCTCGACTGACCGTTGGAAGTTCTCGAACGGGAGGTTGCCATGCGCAAGGGTTCCATCCGCGACGTCCTTGTCGGCCTCGGGGCCGGCTCGCTCGGGCTCATGGGAGTCGGGGTCACGGTTGCCGGCGCCGGCACTCCCGGGGGATGGGACCAGCCGGGCGCGTTCGCGGTGCAACAGGTCCTCGCCGGGTCATCCCTCCACCACACCTTCACGCCACCGGGCTCATCGACCACGCTCACCGAGGCGCTGAGTGACCCCGACGACATCTCCCGCCTCGGCGGCGATCTCTTCGTCGGGTTCCAGAACGGGGTCGGGCCCCAGGGTCAGGCGAGCACGGACGGCAACCTCGACAGCACCATCGTGGAACTGACCCTCCACGGCACAGTCGTCGGGCAGTGGGACGTCGCCGGCAAAGCGGACGGCGTCACCGCCGACCCGGCCACCGGCTCGGTGATCGCAACGGTCAACGAGGACGCCAATTCCTCGCTCTACACGATCGACCCAACGTCATCCGCAGCGGTCCAGCACTACAGCTACAGCGAGCCACTGCCCCACGACGGGGGGACCGACGCGATCTCGGTCTACTTCGGCCGGATCTTCATCAGCGCGTCAGCGCCGGGGACGACCGGCACGAACCCGGCCCCTCAGCCCACCTTCCCGGCCGCCTATTCGGTGACGCTCGACGCAGGCACCTCGGTCGCGGCGGTAACGCCCCTCTTCTCTGACGAGGACACCGCCACCGTGGCCAACATCGGCAGGTGGGGTCAGCAGGTGACGTTGGCACTCACCGACCCGGACTCGAACGCCGTCGTGCCGATCTTCAGCCCGCGCTTCGGGGGCGACTTCGAGCTGACCAGCCAGGGCGACCTTCAGCAGATCGACGTCCGCGACCCCGGGGGACCCCGTCAGCAGCTGAGCGTGCTCAATCTCTCCCAGTCGGTGGACGACACCGCCTGGGCCACCGACCCATCGGGGCGGCTGTATTCGACCGACTCCGCCGATGACGCCGTTGACGTGGTCACCGGTCCCTTCCGGTGGGGTCAGGAGCTCGCGGTGGCCACACCGTGTGGCGCCAACAGTGCGCCCTCGACGTGCCCGGGGCCGGGCTACCCGGCCAACTACCTGGCCAGCCTCGACCCGTGGACGGGCCAGGTGAGCGGCGTCGAGGTGCAGGGCGTGCCTTACGTGCCCCAGGGCGGCCTCGTCTTCGTTGCCGGGTGGGACCGCTGAGCGGTCGACGGGCCGCTGCAGCGAGCTGACGTCAGACCGACGCCCAGAAGGACTCGAGTGCCCGGGCCCCACCCCCGGGGTCGCCGAGCATCCACCAGTGGCCCTGCCCTTCCATCACGTGGGTTCGGGCCCCCAGCTGTGCGGCGACGATACCGCCGAGGTCCCCACTACCCACGAAGGGGTCGAG
Source organism: Acidimicrobiaceae bacterium (assembly GCA_003155135.1). Lineage (GTDB taxonomy): Bacteria > Actinomycetota > Acidimicrobiia > Acidimicrobiales > RAAP-2 > Bog-515. The sequence continues at coordinate 140,511 of PMFN01000031.1, forward strand.
CGGGGCGGTGATGTTGAGGCCCGGCAGCCGAGCCGCGGGCGAGAGCGCACGTCCCCACTCGAGCATCGCCGGCTGCGTGGCGGAGCGGTAGAGGGACAGCACGCAGCGCCCCATCTCGGCATCGGAGGAGGCGACGAGCTTGACGGCGGTCGAGCGGGGGATGCCGACGCTCTCGAGCAGATCGGCCTGCTGCCCGGGCGAGGTGGCGAGGACGGCGTCGAAGTACTCCTCGCCCGCGCCCTCGGTCTGCCAGATCTGGGCAAGGTCGTGCCACACGTAGTCCGGGTGGAAGAGCCCCAAGACGTCGCTCGCCCAGGTGCGCACGAGCTCGGGGCGCAGCGACACCGCCCGCATGGCCAAGCCCCCACCCCAGTCGTGGCCGACGAGGTCGACCGGGCCGCCGCTCTCGGCGATCAGCTCGAGCTCGGTGACCAGCCAGTCGGCGTACTCCTCCTTCGTGGCACCGAAGCCTGGCGGCGCAGGACACCCGAAGCCCGGCAACTGGAGGCAGACAACGTCGCTGCGCTCGAGCTGGGCGACCATCGGCTCCCAGATCACCGGGGTCTCGGGGTTGCCGTGCACCAGGACCGCGGTCATCGCGCGAACGTAACAGGCGGGCGGGCGGCGGCGCCGTCCCATCGCCGCCCTGGTCCCCGAAATCGGCCGGCCGTCTCCAACGCGACGCTCCGGTGACTCTCTGCGTGCGTGCGTGCGTGCTCGCTGGCCTGGTCGCCTGGCGCAAAGCTCCAGGACACGGGAACATGGCGGCATGGACACGCTCACCGACGACCTCGACGACTACTACGTCGACGACTCCGACGAGGAACCGGTCTTGTGCTGGCAGGACGGGCGCCAGGTCGACACGTGGCGGGAGGGCTACCCCTACCCCGAGCGGATGTGGCGCGACGAGTACGAGGTGTTGAAGCGCAACCTGCAGATCGAGCTGTTGAAGCTCCAGAACTGGATGAAGGAGTCGAGCGAGCGGCTGATCATCGTCTTCGAGGGCCGTGACGCAGCCGGCAAGGGCGGCACCATCAAGCGCTTCATGGAACACCTCAACCCCCGCGGGGCGCGGGTGGTGGCGCTCGAGCGCCCGAGCGAGCGCGAGACGACCGAGTGGTACTTCCAGCGCTACGTCCAGCACCTTCCCGCAGCGGGCGAGATCGTGCTGTTCGACCGGTCCTGGTACAACCGCGCCGGTGTCGAGAACGTGATGGGCTTCTGCACCGAGGACCAGTACAAAGAGTTCATGCGCCAGGCGCCGCTCTTCGAGAGGATGCTCGTGAACGACGGGATCCACCTGGTCAAACTCTGGTTCTCGGTGTCGAGGGGGGAGCAGCACACCCGGTTCCTGATCCGCCAGATCGATCCGGTTCGCCGCTGGAAGCTCTCCCCCACCGACCTCGCCTCGCTCACCCGCTGGGACGAGTACACCGCGGCGAAAGAGGCGATGTTCTTCTACACCGACACGCACGAGTCGCCCTGGACGGTGGTCAAGAGCAACGACAAGCGGCGGGGGCGCCTCGAGGCCATGCGCTACGTGCTGACCCAGTTCGACTACCCGGGCAAGAGGCCCGAGGTGGTGGGCATCCCCGACCCGTTGATCATCGGGGCGGCGCGCAACCTCTCCGAGCGCGACGAGGACCCGGACCGCCGCTTCCCCCCGCTCTGAACTGCGAGCAGGCGGGCCTCCGTCAGTTCCGGCGCCACCAGCGCCGGCCCTGGCGCTTCTCGTTGCGCTTGTCGGCCTCCCTGGCCTCGGCCAGGGCCTCGGGGGCAACGTCGTTGATGATGTCCTCGGCACGGTCGAGGAGGTCGGCGACCTCGGGGCCGGGAACGTCGGGCTCGTCCTCGATGGCTGGCTCGACCAGGCTGCCGTGGACCCAGCCGACGTCGGCGAGCCGGGGCTCGAACGCCGGGCAGTTCTCCGGGCAGCGCCACGGTGCCTCGGGGGCGAGGTCGAGCTGGCAGAAGCGCGCCACCTCGCCCGAGTCGTAGGTCCGGCTCTGGAAGTGCTTGCACTCTTCACGCATGGCCACGGCGTTATCGTTTCACTGCCACGGGGGTCGACGCACCTCGCCCCAGCGGATCAGCCGACGGAGCCTTCCATCTGCAGCTCGATGAGGCGGCTCCACTCGACGGCGTACTCCATCGGGAGGGTGCGCGTGATCGGCTCGATGAAGCCGTTCACGATCATGCCCATGGCCTGGCTCTCGGAGAGGCCACGGCTCATCAGGTAGAAGAGCTGGTCGTCGCCCACCTTGGACACCGTCGCCTCGTGGCCGATGCGCGCATCGCGCTCGCCCACCTCCATGTAGGGCTTCGTCTCGGAGATGGACTGCTCGTCGAGGAGCAGCGCGTCGCAGCGGACGAAGGACTTGGCGCCCTTCGCTCCCTCGTCGACGTGGACCAGTCCGCGGTAGGTGGTGATCCCCCCGTCCTTCGAGATGGACTTGGACACGATGGTCGAGCTGGTCTCGGGGGCGGCGTGGACCATCTTGGCCCCAGCATCTTGGTGCTGGCCGGGCCCCGCGTAGGCGACCGAGAGGACCTCGCCGGAGGCCTTGGGGCCCATGAGGTACACCGAGGGGTACTTCATCGTGAGGCGTGACCCGATGTTGCCGTCGATCCACTCGACGTGGGCCTCCGCCTCGGCCCGGGCCCGTTTGGTCACCAGGTTGTAGACGTTGTTCGACCAGTTCTGGATGGTGGTGTACGTGATGCGGGAGCCCTCGAGCGCCACCAACTCGACCACGGCCGAGTGCAGGGAGTCAGTCGTGTACACCGGAGCCGAGCACCCCTCCACGTAGTGCACCTGGGAACCCTTGTCGGCGATGATCAAGGTGCGCTCGAACTGGCCCATGTTCTCCGCGTTGATGCGGAAGTAGGCCTGCAGCGGCTGGTCGACGACCACGCCCTCGGGGACGTAGATGAACGACCCTCCCGACCACACCGCCGAGTTGAGGGCGGCGAACTTGTTGTCGTTCGGGGGGATGATCGTCCCGAAGTACTTGCGGACGAGCTCTGGGTACTCGCGCACCGCGGTGTCCATGTCGCAGAAGAGCACACCGAGGGACTCGAGGTCCTCACGGTTGCGGTGGAACACCACCTCGCTCTCGTACTGCGCGGTCACCCCGGCGAGGTACTTGCGCTCGGCCTCGGGGATGCCCAGCTTCTCGTAGGTGTTCTTGATGGCGTCGGGCAGGTCGTTCCAATCCTGGACCTGCTCCCCCGTCGGCTTGATGTAGTAGTAGATGTCGTCGAAGTCGAGGTCGGGCATGTTGACGGCGAACCAGGCGGCCATCGGGCGGCGCTCGAAGCGCTTGAGGGCGGCGAGACGGAAGTCGCGCATCCACTCGGGCTCCTTTTTCATCGCCGACATCTCGCGCACGATGTTCTCATTCAGGCCCTTCTTGGGCTTGAAGACGTAGTCCTCGGCATCGCTCCAGCCCAGCTGGTAGCGACCCAGATCGAGGTCAACGGTCATCGGATCTCCTCGGCTCTCGGACAGGCCCGGCCACGCAGCCCGCAGGCCGCCCGGTCGGGTGATTTCTCCTATGTGCATAGTAACAACTGCACTGAGCGGGCGGAACAGCCTGTTCGAGGTGCCAGGTAGGCGTGGCAATCTGGGTCATGGCCCCGCCCACCGCACCCGTACCCGAGCGCCGACCGAAAAAACTCGAGGCGCACGGTGACATCCGTGTGGACGACTGGTACTGGCTCGCCGACCGGGACGACCCGGCCGTCCTCGAGCACCTACGCGCCGAGAACGACTACACCGAGGCCGTGTTGGCCCCCCTGTCGGGGCTGCGGGCCGAGCTGTTCGACGAGATCGTTGCCCGCATCGAAGAGACCGACCTCTCGGTCCCGGTCCGCAAGGGCCCGTGGTGGTACTACCAGCGCACCGAAGAGGGGGCGAACTACGCCGTCCACTGCCGGCGGCCCGTCGAGGACGACGACCCGCCGCTCGGAGCCGGAAGAGAGGGCGAGGTCGTCCTGCTCGACGAGAACGCGCTCAGCTCGGGGCACGACTTCTTCGCCGTCGGGGTGCTCTCGGTCAGCCCGGACCACCGCTGGCTGGCCTACGGCACCGACACCACCGGTGCCGAGCGCTACACGCTGCACATCATCGACCTCGAAGGGGACGAGATCGTGGCCGAGACCGTGCCCGACGTCTATTACGGCCTGTCATGGGCGAACGACAACGCGACCGTCTTCTATGTGCGCACCGACGACGCCATGCGCCCGTTCCAGTTGTGGCGGCACCGCATCGGCACCGAACCTTCCGCCGACACCCTGGTGCTCGAGGAGACCGACGAGCGCTTCACCCTCTCGACCGGCCGCACCAAGGACGGCCTCTTCGTCGTCATCGCGCTCCAGAGCACCCTCACGAGCGAGGTGTGGACCATCCCAGCCGGGAGCCCCGGCGACGAGCCCGCCTGCCTGGCACCCCGTCGGGAGGGCATCGAGTACACCGCCGACCATCACCGGGGCGACGGCGACGAGGGTTGGTGGGTGCAACTCACCAACGAGGACGCGGTCGACTTCCGGCTCCTGGCGGCGGCCGACGGCGACACCGGTGCCGGCCGGTGGCGTGAGATCCTCGCCCACCGGCCCGGGACCCGGCTCGACGATGTCGACGTGTTCGACCGGTTCGTGGTCCTGGCCGAGCGCCTCGAGGGCGAGGCGTCGCTGCGCATCGCCCCGCTCGACGTCGGTCCGGACCCCTTCGGCGACGACCTCTTCGAGCGGAGCTGGCTGCTCGAGCCCGGGGAGCATCCGGCCACCACCTGGGAAGGTGCCAACGCGGAGTCCGAGGCGCGCCTGGTCCGCTACGAGCGGACCTCCCTCGTCACCCCGAGGACGGTCCTCGACCTCGATGTGGCCACCTCGAAGAGCGTGGTGCGCAAGCGCCAGCCGGTGCTCGGGGGCTATGCGGCGAAGGACTACAGCACCAAGCGGCTCTGGGCCACCGCCGAGGACGGCACGGCCGTGCCGCTGTCCATCGTCCACCGCCGCGACCTGCTCGGCCCCGACGGCGTCACCCTGGCAGCGCCCGCTCCCACGCTGCTCTACGGCTACGGGGCTTACGAGCACTCCGTCGACCCCGTCTTCTCGTCGCTTCGCCTCTCGCTCCTCGAGCGCGGCTTCGTCTTCGCCATCGCCCACGTGCGCGGTGGCGGTGAGCTCGGGCGCCGGTGGTACGAGGACGGCAAGTTCGCGGCCAAGCCCCACACGTTCGGCGACTTCATCGCAGCGGCGCGCCACCTGGTGGCCGAGGGCTTCACCACACCGGCACAGCTGGCCGGGCGGGGCGGTTCGGCCGGCGGCCTGCTGATCGGCGCAGTCGCCAACCTCGCGCCCGAGCTGTTCGCTGCCCTGGTAGCCGAGGTTCCCTTTGTCGACGCGCTGACCACGATGCTCGACACCTCGCTGCCCCTCACGGTCGGCGAGTGGGAGGAATGGGGCGACCCGGCGTCGGATCCCGAGATCTACGCCGCCATGCGCGCGTATGCGCCCTATGACAACGTGCGGGCCACCGATGCGTCGGGCGCACCGCTGCGCTACCCGCGCCTGCTGGTCACCGCCGGTCTCAACGACGTGCGGGTCGGTTACTGGGAGCCGGCCAAATGGGTGGCCAAGCTGCGCTCGGCGAACCCCGAGAACGAGGTGTTGCTGCGCACGGAGCTGGGCGCAGGGCACGGCGGCCCCTCGGGGCGCTACGACGCCTGGAAGGACGAGGCGCTCGTCTACGCGTTCCTGCTCGACGCACTTGGCGTCGTCACCACGTCGGCCTGACGGCGCCGACTCAGGTGGAGGGCGCGGTGGTCGTGGTGGCCGGCGCCGCCGCGGTCGGCGTGACGGTGAGGGTGAAGGGCGTCTGGTAGCCCGAGGGGAGGACCACCGGCAGGCTGTCGATGGTGACGTTGGTCACCGAGGGCGCACCGAGCTCGATGGTCGAGGCACCGGTGAGGTTCACCGTCTGGGACCCGCCGGCGGGGATCGTCTGGGCGAGCGGCGTGTTGCCCGCAGCCGTCGAGTGCACCTCGACCCAGCCCGCTCCGGTGGTGGTGGTGACGGTCACCGTGTAGCTGGCCGCAGCCGGCGAGTACGTGGCCGAGGTTGCCGAGGCGTTGGTCGGAGTGAGCTGCGTGGGGGGCGGCGCCGTGGTGGTCGGGGTCGTCTTCTTGGGCTTCGGTGTGCTGGTCGTGGTCGACCGATGGGTGGCGCCCGACGTGGTGGTGCTGGCGGCGGGGGACTTGGCCTTGTGGTGCTGTGCCCGGGCACCGAGGACGGCCAGGACGGCGACGGCCGCCACCACGATGACCGCCGCGGCGATGGGCCCACCGAGCCGGCGTGGCCGGTGGTTCATGCTCGACATCGCTTTGTCGCGGCCGCGCCCTGAGATCGCGTTCTCCGAGATGGGCGCCGGCCCGGTCCCCTCCTCGAACACGAGGGGGTTGGCCCGGGGGTGGCTCGGCATGTGGCCCCAGCTCGGCGACTCGGTGGAGGCGACCGGGATGCGCTCGCCCTCCTCCCCCTCCTCCTCGCTTCCCTGGGGATTGAGGACGCGCACCGTGCTGCCCTGGCTGCGCGCGCCGAGCCCCTGGAGAGTGCTGAGCGTCTGGCGGTAGCCCTCGACGGAGTGCACCTCATCGGTCCCGCGGCGGCGCAATGCCCACGCGGTGAAGCCGGCGATGAGCAGGACCACGACGACGGCGAGGGCGACCACCACGGCCCCATTCAACCCGATAGGAGCGCCTCCGTGAACCGCACCGGCGCGCGACCCCCCGCGTCGTGCCTACGAGGGCCGGCGGCGGGCACGTCCGTGCGTCTCAGGTGCGCAGCCCCGCACGCGGGCGAAGGGCCGGGTCGAGCGCCGAGCGCCTCGGGTTGGTCTGGTCCCTGGCGGAAAGCACAGGGGCGGAGATGCCCCAGTCCGCGGCGACGTCGGGGTCGTCCCAGGCCAGCCCCAGCTCGTCGTTCGGGTTGTAGTAGCTGTCCACCTGGTACCAGAGCAGCAGGTCGGTGATGGCGGCGAACCCGTGGGCCACGCCCGGCGGGATGAACAGGCCGCGGTCGACCGAGCCGTCGAGGTCGATGGTCTGGGTTGCCCCATCAGTCGGCGAGCCCTCTCGCAGGTCGTGGAGCACGACCCGGGCCTCGCCACGCAGCAGGTACCAGTAGTCGGCCTGGTGCAGGTGGTAGTGGAGCCCGACGAGCGCCCCGGCCTGCTTCTCCGAGCGGTTGGACTGGAGCATCTCACGCCCGAGTGGGAACCACTGGCGCCGGTAGGTCTCGACGAAGCGGCCCCGCTCGTCGCCGTGGGGGTCGGGATCGACGACGATCACGTCGTCGATCACTCCTGACGGTGCGATGGTGGGCATGGGCCGAGACGCTACTTGCCCTCAGGGCTCGAAGTGCCCGAAGCCGCCCCGGTAGAAGAGAAGCGGCTGGCCGGACCCGACGCCAAGGTCGAGCACCAGGCCGACCACCAGTTCGTGGTCCCCGGCGTCGTAGATGGCCTCGAGCTCGCACTCCACCCAGGCGAGTGACCCCTCCAAGATGGGCGCCCCGGTCCTTCCCGGTCGCCAGCCGACGCCGTTGAACTTGTCCCCTCCCGAGACGGCGAACGTCCGGCAGAGCGCCTCCTGGTCGCCCGACAGCACGTTGACGCAGAAGGCGCCGGCCTCGGCGATGCGCGGCCAACTGGTCGAGGACTTGGCCGGCGCCAGCGCGACCAGCGGGGGGTCGAGTGAGAGCGAGCTGAAGGACTGGCAGGTGAAGCCCACTGGCCCCACGTCCTCCATGGCCGTCACCACCGTCACCCCGGTGGCGAAGTGGCCGAGGGCCTCGCGGAAGCGGGCTTGCTCGAACAGCCCCGACGGCGGCTGGTTCACCCCTTCGGATTCGGGCTCTGGCGCCTGTACCATCGCGACGGGCCTGCGCTCAGGAGCCGAGTTCGATGGTCATGCCCTCGTAGGCTGCGGTGATGTCGGCCAGGCGGCGGGCGTCGGGCAGCTTGCGGGCAGTCGAGACCATGCGGTCGATGTCCCGGTCCGAGTGCGCCGGGTCGTGGTGGAACAGCACGAGGCGACGAACGCCCGCGTCCGCGGCGACACGGATGGCGTAGGGGACCGTCGAGTGGCCCCAGTCGTGCTTCTCGGTGAACTCCTCGTCGGTGTACTGGGCGTCGTGGATGAGCACGTCGGCGCCCTCGCAGAGCTCGAGGACGGCGTCGCTCACCTCCTGGCGGTCGAGCGGCGCCTGGTGGTCGGGCAGGTAGACAACGGTCTTCGAATCGGCCTCGATCCGGAAGCCGAGGGTGTGGCCACGGTGCGGGACCGTGCGGGAGCGGATCTTGGCGTTGCCGACCACGAGGTCGTCATCGGCCGTGTCGAGGAAGCGGAGCTCGCCACGGAACTCGCTCATCTCGATCGGGAAGAAAGGTGGCTGCACCACGCTCTTCATCACTTCTTGGAGCGTCATGTTCTCCTGCGAGGGGCCGTAGACGTCGATGATCGCACCGGGGTCCTGGAGGGGTCGGAAGAACGGGAGTCCCATGATGTGGTCGAAGTGCAGGTGGGTGAGCAGCGCGGTCGCCTCCAGGGGCTTGCCCTGGCGGTGGAGCTGGCGGTCGAGCACTTCACCGAGGGCCCGCAGCCCGGTGCCCAGGTCCATGATGAGCAGCGGCGTTGCGTCGGCCTCGAGGGCCACGCACGGGGTGTTGCCGCCGTACTTGCGGTACCCCGCACCAGAGCACGGACACGACCCGCGGGTGCCGTAGAAGGTGACGTGCACGGGCAAAGGGTACCCGGCGGGGGCCCGCACTACCGTGGCGGCGATGGAACAGCTCAGCATCGAGGCGAACGGCCTCGAATTCGCCGCCCTCGCCGACGGCCCGGCCGACGGGCCGCTCGCCCTGTGCCTCCACGGATTCCCCGACACCGCCTACACCTGGCGCCACCTGCTCCCCGAACTGGCCGCCGCTGGCTACCGGGCGGTGGCGCCGTTCATGCGCGGCTACGCGCCGACCGCCATCCCTGCAGACGGCCGCTACCAAACCGGCGCGCTCGCTCGCGACGCCAACGAGCTGCACCAGGCGCTCGGCGGGAGCGCCGATGCGGTGCTCATCGGCCACGACTGGGGTGCAGCCGCCACCTACGGCGCCATCGCCCATCAGCCCGAGCGCTGGCGCAAGGCGGTGACCGCCTCGGTCCCCCCGCTCGGGTCGGTGGCCGAGTCCTTCCTCACCTACAGCCAGCTGCATCGGAGCTGGTACATGTTCTTCTTCCAGTCTCCGCTGGCCGAGATCGCGCTGCCGGTCGACGACTGGGTGTTCCTCGACCGGCTGTGGGCCGACTGGTCACCGGGCTATGACGCCGCAGTGGACGTGGCCCACGTAAAGGACGCCATCGCCACCCCCGAGCGGATCGAGGCGGCCATTGGCTACTACCGCGCCCAGTTCGACCCGAGCCGCCACCATCCCGAGCTGGCGGCCGAGCAGGCGGCCACCACCGCCATGCCGTCGGTGCCGGTCCTCTACCTCCACGGCGTTGACGACGGCTGCTTCGCACTCGAGGCGATCGGCGATCCCCTCGCGCACCTGCCCGCCAGCTCGGAGCTCTCGGTGATCGAGCGGGCCGGGCACTTCGTAACCCTGGAGAACCCCGAGCAGGTCAACGCCCGCATCTTGTCGTTCCTCTCGGACTGACGCCTAGGCCAACTCGAGGGTCCCGTCGGCGCCGCGCACCGCCAGGCCGTCGGCGAGCAATCCGGCCACGACCTCTGCGACCCTGGCGGGATCGTCGGGCCACCCGGCGGCGGCGGGCACCGCGCCCGCGCGAAGCGGCCCGGTCCGTAGGGCGGCAACCAGACGTCCGCGGCCCTGTCGGTTCGAGCCGGCAAACGCGGACTGTGGGCGCCCTACCCCAGCCGAGCCCACCGCCGGATCCGGCTCGGGGAACCCCGCCCGGGCCCACCGGCACTGGCGGCGGAGCGGGCAACGACCGCACTCGGGCCGGCGGGAGCGGCAATACAGCGCGCCGACGTCGAAGAGCGCCTGGTTGAACTCCCAGCTGCGCCCCTCCGGGACGAGCCGGTCAGCCAGCGACTGGGCCGCTGCGCGCTTGAGCGGCGCACCAACCACCGCGCGGGCCAGCACCCTCGCCACATTGGTCTCGACCACCCCGACGTCCTCCTCGAAGGCGAAGGTGAGCACGGCACGGGCCGTGTACTCGCCAACCCCGGGCAGCGCGCGCAACGCGTCGGCATCGTCGGGTACCGCGCCACCGTGGCGCTCGACGAGCTGCACGGCACAACGGTGCAGGGCCACGGCACGCCGGTTGTAGCCGAGCCCCGTCCATGCACGAACCAGCTCCGCCGCCCCGGCAGCGGCGGCGGTCTGCGGGTCCGGGAAGCGGGCGAGGAAGCGCTCGTAGGGGCCGACCACGCGAGCGACCTGGGTCTGCTGGAGCATGACCTCGCTCACCAGGATCGCCCACGGTTCGCGCGTCCGGCGCCACGGCAGGTCGCGCCGCTCAGCCGAACCGAATGCGAGCACGGCGCGGCGCAGCGCGCCGAGGGCCCGGGCGCTCGGCTGGTCAGTCCCAGGCGTCGTCGTAGGGGCGGCGACGGGGCGGCGCGGCGGCGCGCTTCCACACCATCACCTTCCGGCGGAAGTAGCAGACTTCTTCGCCGCGCTGGTTGAAGGCCTTCGTCTCGACCGCCACGATGCCGCGGTCGTCGCGCGACTTGCTCTCTGTGACGTCGAGCACTCGCGTCTCGGCGTAGATGGTGTCGCCGTGGAAGGTCGGAAAGCGGTGCACGAGCGACTCGACCTCGAGATTGGCGATGGCGGCCCCGCTCACGTCGGGCACGCTCATGCCGAGGGCGAGGGAGTACACGAGGTTGCCCACCACCACGTTCTTCCCGTGGACCGTCTCGTTCTCGGCGAACCACTGGTTGGTGTGCAACGGGTGGTGGTTCATGGTGATCATGCAGAAGAGGTGGTCGTCGGCCTCGGTGATGGTCTTGCCGGGCCAGTGACGGTAGATGTCACCGGGGGTGAAGTCCTCGAGGTAGCGCCCGAACGGGCGGTCATAGGTGGTCACGCGGACAGCTCCCTCGCTTCGTCGGTCTCGGCCCATCGGCCGCGCGAAGCGGCGGCCCGCTCACGCATCGGTCGGGCGGGGTCTCGTCGTGAAGCCGAGCGAGGCGTTGGCCAGCGACTCGCCGTCGATGGTGAGGCGCCAGGCGAAGCGTGTCCCCGCGGCGAGCGGGATGGGGCCCAGGTTGACGGCGAGCGCCACGTCGATCGGCGAGCCCTCCGGAATCCCGGGCGGGTGGGCGACGGTGAAATCCCCTCGCACCTCGACCGGCTGCGCCCCGTCGGGCGTCTCGACCATGACCGGCTGGCCGTCGGCGTCCTCCAAGAACAACTCCCAGTGATGGGGGATCTCGGCTTCATGCCAGTCCACGTCGATCTTGAGCGCAACAGCCGAGGGGACAGGGTCCGGTCCGGTCATCGACCAGCCGCCTCCGAGAATGTAGAGCTTGCCGTCGGCCACCTGGGCTGCGTCACACAACAACATGGTCACTTTCACGGCTGCCACGCTACCGGGCCGCGCCGGGTGCGACCGACGGCGCCGCGTAAGGTGCAACGATGCACGCTCGGCGCACACCGATCGACCAGTGACGGCCCTCAAGGGGTTGCGCGACGACGTCTACCGCCGCCCGCTCGCCACCGCCCTCGACCGCCTCGGCGTCGAGGGCGGCTGGCGGTGCGTCGACGTCGGCGCCGGCGGAGGGGACGTGTCGGTCGCGCTCGCCGAGGTGGTCGGGCGAGACGGGCGGGTCTATGCAGTCGACAGCGATCCCGCGGCGCGCGACGAGGCGGCGGCCGCCGCGGCCGCCCACAGCCAGGTGCTCGCCATCACCCAGGCGGCCGAGGAGCTGCTCCTCCCCGAGTCGGTGGACCTCGCCTTCTGCCGGTTCCTGCTCCTCCACGTCCTCGACCCGGCGGTCGTGGTGGCCCGGATGGCAAGAGCGGTGCGCCCGGGCGGCTGGGTCGTGGTGCAAGAGCCGATCACGACAGCGGGGCGGGTCGGGGGCGTGGCCCTGTCGATGCCCGACGCCCGCCACCCCGACATCGGCGCGCTCGCCCCCGGCCTCGTCCGCGACGCCGGCCTCACCGTGGTCGACGCATGGGCAGAGGCGCCCGCCGGTGTCGGCCCGGGCCCGGTCGCCACCTACCTCGAGTCGCTGACCGGCGTCGACCCGGGCGACGATCCGATCGTGCTTCCCCCGCTCGTCACGGTCTTGGGGAGAAAATCCGGCGGCGAGTAGATTCGTTCCCATGTCGAACACCGCACGCCCCGACTTCAGCGCTGCCCCGCAAGCTGTTCTCCTCGCAGAGGGCGTCGTGGCGTCGGCCACCGCCTCGCTGATCGACCTCGGCGGCATCGACGCAAACCAGGTGCTCGCCTACGACCTGGCCCATGCCGCCGCGGCCGTGGCCACCGCACGCGGCATCCTCGAGTACGGGGCGCTCGGCGAGCTCGAGGCACGCACCGCTGGGGCGTTCGTGGCCGAGGTGCTGGTCGACCTGGCCAACCGCACGCTCGGGCGCGAGCGCGACTGGGGCGTCGGGCGCGACTGGCTGGCGCCCGCCGCCGAGTTCGTCGCCGCCTACCGTGACCCGGCCTTCCTGGCCGACCTGGCCGGTGAGCGCGCGCCGAGCCATCTCGATGCCGACTTCGAGCTCGTGCGCGAGACCTTTCACCGCTTCGCCGAGGAGAAGGTCCGGCCCCACGCCGAGCATGTGCACCGCACGAACGGGGACATCCCCGAAGAGATCATCGAAGGGCTCGCCGAGCTCGGTGGCTTCGGGTTGTCGGTCCCCGAGGAGTACGGCGGCTTCGCCACCGGCGGGGAGAGCGACTACCTCGGGATGGTGGTGGCCACCGAGGAGCTGAGCTGGGGGTCGCTCGGCATCGGCGGCTCGCTCATCACCCGGCCCGAGATCCTCACCCGTGCCCTCGTCTACGGCGGCACCGAGGAGCAGAAGCAGCACTGGCTCCCCCGCCTGGCCAGCGCCGAGACCCTGGCCGCGGTCGCGGTGACCGAGCCCGACTACGGGTCCGACGTGGCCGGCATCACCACCACGGCCACGCGCACCAAGGGCGGGTGGCTCATCAACGGGGTGAAGACCTGGTGCACCTTCGCCGCGCGCGCCGACGTGCTGATGCTGCTCGCGCGCACCGACCCTGACCGTGCGAAGGCCCACCGCGGCATCTCGATGTTCATCGTGGAGAAGCCCCGTGGCGACGGCCACGGCTTCCTCTTCGCCCAGGACCCCGCGGCAGAAGGGCGCTCGGACGGGCCGGGCCGGCTCGAGGGAAGGCCGATCGACACGCTCGGCTACCGGGGCATGCACTCCTACGAGCTGGCCTTCGAGAACTGGTTCGTCCCCGACGCGAACCTCGTCGGCGGCGAGGGGGGCCTGGGCCAGGGCTTCTACCTCCAGATGCAGGGCTTCGAGAACGGCCGGCTCCAGACGGTCGCCCGCGCCATCGGGCTCATGGAGGCGGCCTACCAGGCCGCGTTCGCCTACGCCGAGGACCGCAAGGTCTTCGGCTCGGCGATCATCGACTACCAGCTGACGAGGGTGAAGCTCGCCCGCATGGCCGTCGTCATCCAGGCGTGCCGCCAGTTCAGCTTCCAGGTGGCCCGGCTGATGGCCAAGGGCGAAGGCTCGCTCGAGGCCTCGATGTCGAAGGCCTACGTCTGCCGTGCCGCGGAATGGGTGACGCGAGAGGCCATGCAGATCCATGGTGGCATGGGCTACGCCGAGGAGTACGCGGTGAGCCGCTACTTCGTCGATGCCCGGGTGCTGTCGATCTTCGAGGGCGCTGACGAGACCCTCTGCCTGAAGGTGGTCGCCCGCCGCCTCATCGAAGAGTCGAAGAACCTCTAGTCAGCCTGAGCGGGCGAGCGCGTGAGGCCGGCCCGCTCGCCACGGACGACGAACTTGGTCGCCATCTTGCGGCTTGCCTCGTCGATCATCTCGTCGCCGAACATGACCGCGCCGGCGCGGTCCTCCTCGGTGGCCTTGCGGTAGGCGTCGAGGATCTTCCAGGCCCGGTCGAACTGCTCTTGGGTGGGCGAGTAGACCTCGTTGAGCACCGCGGCCTGGTCCGGCGTGAGGGCCCATTTGCCGTCGTAGCCGAGGACCCTCGTGCGCTGGGCGAAGTCCCGCAGTCCCTCATTGTCTCGCACGTAGAGGTAGGGCCCGTCGATCACCTGGAGCCCGTTGGCCCGCCCGGCCATCAAGATCTTGGAGAAGACGTAGTTGAAGTGGTCGCCCGGGTACTCGGGGATCTGCACGCCACCGGTGAGCACCGGCATCTCCATCGACGCGGCGAAGTCGGCGGGGCCGAAAATGATGGTCTCGAGGCGAGGGGATGCCGCACAGATCTCCTCGACGTTGATGAGCCCTCTCGTCGTCTCGATCTGGGCCTCGATGCCGATGTGGCCAACGGGCAGCCCGTGCACCTCCTCCACCTGGCTCAAGAGGAGGTCGAGGGCCACAACCTCGGCCGCCGACTGCACCTTGGGCAGCATGACCTCGTCGAGGCGCTCGCCGGCGTGGCCCACGACCTCGATGACGTCCCCGTAGGTCCACTGGGTGTCCCATGCGTTGATGCGCACGCAGAGCACCCGGTCGTCCCAGGGCAGGTTGCGGATCGCGTCGACCACCTTGGCTCGAGCTGCCTCCTTCTCGAGGGGGGCGACCGAGTCCTCGAGGTCGAGGAAGGTCATGTCCGCGGTCACCGTCGGCGCCTTGGCGAGGAACCGCTCATTCGAGCCGGGGGTCGACAGACAGGAGCGGCGGGGCAGGTCACGTGAGCGTGCAGACATGGCCCGATGGTAACAAAGCGGCCTCGGCGCCCCGTCGGCGCCGCCCTGAGGTGCGGCGGGTTCAGCCCCCCAGGTGCTGCTCGAAGAAGGCGAGCGACGAGCTCCACAACAGCCGCGCCGCCTCCTCGTGGTACACCTCGGGCCGGTCGTCGTTGAAGAAGGCGTGCTCGGCGCCGGGGTGCACGATCACCTCGGCGTCCTTGCCGAGGGCTCGCAGGCCGTTGGCCAGCTCGGCTGCCTGCTCGGGCGTGAACGAGCCGTCCTCGGCCGCGCACTGGATGAGGACGGCAGCTGACAGCAGCGAGTAGTTGGGTTGGGCGTCGGGCCACGGGATGACGCCGTAGCACGGCACCACCGCTGCGACCGCGTCAGGGCGCTGACAGGCGAGCACGAGGGCGAGTCCCCCACCCATGCAGAATCCGATGACCCCCACCTGGTCGCCGTCGGCCCGGCGCCGCAGCTCGTCGACCGCCCCGCTCATGTCCCTCGCCGCCCGGTCGAGCTCGAGCGCCATCATCTCCTTGGCGGCCTCGTCGGGCTCGGTGGTCGACTGGCCCCGGTAGAGATCCGGCGCCAGCGCCACGTAGCCGGCCTCGGCGAAGCGGTCGCAGACGTTCTTGATGTGCTCGACCAGGCCCCACCACTCCTGGATGACGATGACGCCCGGGCCGTGCCCGGACTCGGGCACCGAGAGGTACCCTTGCCCGTTCGTCCCGTTGCTCGCGAACTCAATGATTTGGCCCATATCCGAACGGTACCGGCGTTGCAACGAAGAAGTTGGTGAAAACGCTCACAAATCTTTCAGCCGAGAAAATAAGGCCCCTAGCTGGCAGTTGCTACCCCTAGTAGTACCAATTTCGGGTCCGATATCCGTGAGGGTCATTGAATTGAACCTTCCAACTCGGTAAGAATGTGCGGATTGTGATCGACGTCGAGCGCCAACAGCGCAGAACGACGCCACGACCAGCACTGCGTGCACGAGCACTCCGTTGGGTGGGCACACCCGCACTGGTCGGCGTCACAGTTTTTGTCAGCACTGTGCTTCCTTCGGCGCGCCCAGCGGGCGCCGACCAGCTCTCTGACGCCCAAGCCAAGGCCTCACAGATCGAAGCGCAGATCCAGTCGACGGGCGAGCAGATCTCTGCAGCCGGCCAGCAGTACGACGCCGCCCTCGCCCAGCAACAAGCTCTCGCTACTCAGATCGCTGGCACACAAACGAAGATCAACGCCGACAAGGCGCAGGTGGCCGGCGACCAGGTGACGCTGCGAACGGCCGCGGTCGACGCCTACGTCTCCGACGGTGCCGCGGCCACCTCCAACCCGCTCTTCTCCAACAACCAGAAGACCCTGGCGGCCCAGCAGGTCTACAACTCGGCCGCCGAGGGTGACCTCGGCACCGACGTCGCCAACCTGCACACGGCGCAGAACGCGCTGGACTCCCAGCAGGCTGCGCTCCAGACCCAAGAGAACGCGGCGACCAACGCCGCCAACAGCGCCACCCAGGCCGAGCAGGCGGCGCAGGCGGCGCAGGGCCAGCAGAGCGCCGCCCTCAACCAGGTGAAGGGGCAGATCGCCACCCTGGTGGCCCAGCAGCAGGCGGCTGCAGCTGCCGCAGCCCAGGCGGCGGCCAACGCCAAGCTGGCCGCCGAGAAGGCCGCAGCAGCCCAAGCGGCGACCGTCGCGCCATCCAACAACAGCGGCGGTGGTGGCTCGAGCGGCGGTGGTGGCACGGCCATCCCGCCCCCTCCCTCCTCGGGCGGTGCAGGCGGCGCCGCGGTGGCCGCCGCGGAGAGCTACCTCGGCGTTCCGTACCTGTGGGGCGGGGCCAGCCGGGCGGGCGTCGACTGCTCCGGGCTCGTCATGCTGGCCTGGGAGGCCGCAGGCGTCTCGCTCCCCCACTACTCGGGTGCCCAGATGGCCGACAGCACGCCTGTGCCGCTCTCGGACCTCGAGCCCGGCGACCTCCTCTTCTACGGCCCCGGCGGTAGCGAGCACGTGGCCATGTACATCGGTGGTGGCCAGATGATCGAGGCCCCCTACACGGGTGCGGTCGTGTGGATCACCGGCGCCCGCTTCGGTGACGGCTTCGTCGGCGCCGGACGCCCCTAGTCGGATCTGATGCCCGGGGGTCAGCCCCGGGGCGATCGGGTCCATACTTGAAGGCGGGGCAACCCGACCTATGAAGCCA
The DNA here is from genome assembly GCA_003155135.1 of Acidimicrobiaceae bacterium. Classification (GTDB taxonomy): domain Bacteria; phylum Actinomycetota; class Acidimicrobiia; order Acidimicrobiales; family RAAP-2; genus Bog-515. The sequence goes on from PMFN01000031.1 coordinate 157,621, forward strand.
ATCCCCGTCGCATTCCACATCGGCCCCCTCGAGGTCCACACCTATGGGATCGGCCTCGCCCTCACCTTCTGGTTCGCCTACGTCTACTTCGAACGGCGGCTCAAACAGCGGGGATTCCGGGTCGACTGGCTGCCGTCGGTCTTCATCTGGATCATCATCACGGCCGTGGTGGGCGCGCGTGCGCTGCACGTGCTCTCGAACCTCTCCTTCTACCGGGCGAACCCCGGCGACATCTTCGCCATCTGGCACGGCGGACTCTCGTCCTTCGGCGGCCTCCTCTTGGCGGTGCCGACAGCGCTCGTGCTCACCCACCGGCGGTGCCCCGAGCTCGGCATGCTGCGGGGGCTCGACATCGTCGCCCCCGTACTCATGGCCGCCTGGGCCATGGGGCGACTTCTCGGGCCCCAGCTCATGGTGGCCGGTGGCGGTCACCCCACTACCCAGTGGTTCGGCATGTACTACGCCGGCCAGGCCGGGCGGCGCCTCCCCGTCCCCATCTTCCAGGCCATGGAGGACTTCTTCGTCTACGTCGTGCTCATCCTCCTCGAGCGCCGGATCGAACGCTGGCCCGACGGGCGCGCCCGGAGCGGGTACCCGCCCGGGGCGGTGCTCGGGGTCGGCATGGTGCTGTGGGGCATCGAACGGTTCTTGGACGAGCACCTCTGGCTCGGCGAGGACGGCCATCTCGGCTCGCTCCTGGTCCAGGTGGCCGGCATCGCGCTGGCCGTGGGTGGCGTGGTCCTCCTGGTCATCGTCGCGAGACGTTGGCGGGCGTGGCGTGGCGCCGGCGCGCCGGGAGGCCACCCCGACGTGGCGCCCCCCGACGGCGCCGAGGCGGCGCAGCCCGTCTCGGCGGTCGACCCGGCCGGGGACCCTGCCGGCGTCGGCGGCGTCGACGATTGACGTACGACGAGAACTCGTTCTAGTTTCCATCGGGGCCACGGCGCTGGCGCAGTACCGACGACAAAGGGGGCACGTGTGGGGGATCTCGGATTTTGGGCCCTGGCCACAGAAGATCCCGAGCATCTCGCACTGGTCACGCCCGACGGCGCCGAAGTCAGCGCTGGCGAGCTGTTAGGACGGGCCAACCAGGTCGTCCATGCCCTGCGGTCGCTCGGCCTCACCACCGGCGACGTCGTGGCCACCGTGCTGCCGAACGGCCCCGAGGCCATCGAGGTCTACCTGGGCGCCCTCCAGGCCGGCCTCTACGTGGTCCCGATCAACCACCACCTGGTCGGTCCCGAGATCGCCTACATCCTCGCCGACTCCGAGGCGAAAGCGTTCATCACCCATGAGCGCTTCGCCGAGGTCTCGATCGAGGCGGCGGAGCTCGCGGCGGTGCCCGCTGCCGGGCGCTTCGCCGTCGGTGCGGTCCAGGGTTTCCGCTCATACCGCTCGTGGCTCGCCGACGAGCCGGCGACCACGCCCGGGGACCGCACGGTTGGCGATGTCATGAACTACACGTCGGGGACCACCGGCAAGCCCAAGGGCGTGCACCGGCGCCTGTCGGGCGCCACGCCGGAGGAGGCAGCCCTCGGCCTCGGCGGGATCCTGTTCCTCTTCGACATCAACCCAGGGGACGGCAACGTCCACATTGTCGGCTCACCGCTGTATCACACCGCGGTCCTGCGCTTCGCCGGCGCGTCGATCCACTTCGGCCACACCTTGGTGCTCATGGACAAGTGGGTCCCCGAAGAGATGCTGGCGCTCATCGAGCGCCACGGCGTCACCACCTCGCACATGGTGCCCACGCAGTTCCACCGCCTGCTGGCCCTCCCCGAGGAGGTCCGCGGGCGCTACGACCACTCGTCGCTGCGCCACATGATCCACGCCGCCGCCCCCTGCCCGATCGACGTGAAGCAGCGGATGATCGGCTGGTGGGGCCCGGTCATCGACGAGTACTACGCCGCCAGCGAGGGCGGCGGCACCGTGGTCACGACCGCCGAGTGGCTGGCGAAACCCGGCACGGTCGGCAAGCCGTGGCCGATCTCTGAGATCGCCATCTTCGACGATGAGGGATCGCGCTTCGAGGCCTCCGGCGAGATCGGCACGGTGTACATGGCCATGCAGACCGGCGACTTCGAGTATCACAAGGACAAGGAGAAGACGGAGAGCAACCGCATCGGCAAGTTCTTCACCGTCGGCGACATCGGCTTCTTGGACGAGGACGGCTTCCTCTTCCTCTGCGACCGCAAGACCGACATGATCATCTCGGGCGGGGCGAACATCTACCCTGCCGAGATCGAGAGCGTGCTGCTCATGCATCCCAAGGTCGGCGACGCAGCGGTCTTCGGGATCCCCAACGCGGACTGGGGCGAAGAGGTCAAGGCGGTCATCGAGCCGGCCCAGGGCGTCGAGGCGAGCGACGAGCTCGAGGCGGAGATCCTCTCGTTCTGCTCGGACAAGCTGGCCAGGTTCAAGACGCCCAAGTCGATCGACTTCACCGACGAGATGCCTCGTGACCCCTCGGGCAAGCTGTACAAGCGCAAACTCCGCGACCCCTACTGGGAGGGTCGCACCCGGGCCATCTGAGTCGCGGTGAAGCTGAAGCTCGATCTCCACGACATCTACAACCGCAACGATGACATCGAGCGCGCCCTGCGCTCGATCATCGACGAGGCGATTGAGAAGAAGGCGACCCTCGTCGAGATCATCCCCGGCAAGGGGTCGGGCCAGCTGAAGAAGCGGGTGCTGCGCTTCCTCGACCAAAAAGACGTGAAGGTCCTCTACCACCGGGTGGAGAAGGACTCGAAGAACTTCGGTCGCATCTTCGTGCACTTCCGGCCCAAGTAGCCGCCGCCGTCGTCGCGTCGCGTCCTCGTCACGCCACCGTCGGACAACGGCTGCACCTGTCACAAAAGCTCCTCGCGCCTTGCCGAGAAACTGCCCCGATCGGCCCTCGCCGTGCAGACGGGCGCTCTACGCTCCCGCATGGGAGGTCGGTCCCATGACGAACGTGCAGCGTCCCTTTTGGAAGCCGAGGTTCCGCATCACGCTCGACGCCACCGAGACGCGCCGGGGCATCCTGCGCAGCTATGAGCAACTCGTCGGCCCGAGCTTCGGCTGCCCCCTCTGCGCCATGCCGTCGTGCTCCATCGTCCGGCACCAGTTGAGCTACCGCTACGAGTGCCGCAACCGCATGGCGTGCGGCTGGAGTCAGCGGATCCCACTACGCGATGTCCATCCGCTCCTGTTGGGGCTCGGCGCACCGACCGAAGGGCTGCCCTGCCTGCACCTCATGGAGGCGGTGAGCAAGACGGACCGGCGCAGATCTCCTCTCGCTCGCGAGGTCCCGTTGCGCTCGCGACCAGGTTGAGCCCGATCACCCGGCACGTCCGAGTCGCCGCTTCGAGAAGCACGACGCCTTAGTCTGCGAGCTGCTGCGGCCGCAGTGAGCGTCAGTCGGGAGCGGAGGACCGGGATGGGACCAAGCAAGTTCGAAGCACTGATTGACGGGGCCTTCGCCATCGCGCTCACCGGGTGGGGCGCCACCCCGCCTCACAAGTGTACGGATGGCCCGGTGCTGGCCGGCGGAGGGCCAACTGAATTCGACCACGTCACCCCCGCGCAGTCTCAGACGCCGATCGGTTGTCGTCGGCGGCCGGTCGAACCTACGCTGAAGTCAGCGATCCAGTGCATCGCTCTCGGTATTTCGAAGGCTCCTGAGGCTCCGCCCTCGTCGGGCGACCGAGCCAGGAGGACTGCGTTCATGACTGCCCAGCATCGAAGTGAGAAGGCCCAGGCCACCAACTCGTGACCTTCTTCGGCCTCATCCTTCGGAACCTCTGGTCGAAGAAGGCCCGCTCAATCGGCTTGGCGTTCGCCGTCGCCATCGCCGTGATGGCGGTCGTCACGCTGGCCGTGACCAGCAGCGGGCTCGAGCAGTCGGCCGCCGCCATCATCTCGGTCGGCAAGGCCGACTTCACGGTCGCGCAAAAAGGTGTCGCCGACACACTCTCGAGCGCCATCGACGAGCAGCAGCTCGCCACGCTGCAGCACACCCCCGGGGTGGCGAGCGCGGTCGGGGTGCTGGTCGAGACCGAGAAGATCAACGCCCAAAACCCCGTCTTCATCGAGATCGGCATCAACCCGAGCGACCTGGCGGCATTCGGGGTCCACGTCGTGGCCGGGACCGCGTACTCCGAGACCGCGGCCCACGAGGTCATGCTCGGCTGGCGTGCCGCGGCCAACCTGGGTCTCGGGGTCGGCGACAAGTTCCAGGCGAACGGCACGACGAACACGGTGACGGGCATCTACTCGACGGGGAACACCTTCGGCGATGCCGGCGCCATGTTCCCGCTCCCGGCCATCCAGGGCTACAACAGGGTCCCGGGCACTGTCACGTTGGCCTTCGTGAAGGTGGCACCCGGGGCATCGATCAAGCCCGTCGCCGCCCGGATCAACCACGACCAGCCTGAGCTGACCACCATCCTCACTGCTGCCGAGTTCGGGCGCGCCGACCAGAACCTGGTCTACCTCCAGGCGGCCGTGAACGGCAGCACGGTGCTGGCCATCCTCATCGGCGCGGTCATCGTCGGGAACACCATGCTCTTGTCGCTCATCGAGCGGACGCGTGAGTTCGGCCTGTTGCGTGCGGTCGGGTGGACGAGGCGACGGACGGTGGGCCTGCTGCTCAGCGAGAGCCTGCTGCTCGCCCTCGCCGGTGCGGTCGTCGGCGTGGTGCTGGCCTTTGCCATCACCGCCATCTTGTCGAGGCTCCCGACGTTGCGTGGCGTCCTGCACCCCAATTTCACCGAAGGGGCCTTCTGGAGGGCCCTGTTGACCGCGCTCGTCATGACACTGATCGGCGCCGCCTACCCGACGGCGCGCGCCGCCTCGCTGTCACCACTCAGGGCGCTCAGCTATGAGTGAGCTCCTCGCCGCTGCGCCGCTGGTCGAGCTCAAGGGCGTCACCAGGGTCTTCCCCGGACCCGTGCCCGCGCTTGCGGGCATCGAGCTCGAGGTGGGCGAGGGGGAGATGGTGGCCGTCACCGGACCCTCGGGATGCGGCAAGTCCACGCTCTTGCACCTGCTCGCCGGGATCGACTCGCCGACTTCGGGCACCGTCAGGGTCGCCGGACAGAACCTGGCCGAGATCGCCGACCTCAGCACCTACCGGCGCGAGGAGGTCGGGCTCGTCTTCCAATTCCACAATTTGCTGCCGCAGCTGACGGCCCTCTCCAACGTCGAGCTCCCCATGTTCGGTGCCGGCTCGGGACGGCGACAACGCGAGTCCCGGGCCCGTGAGCTGCTCGCCGCCGTCGACCTCACGGGCCGGGAGCGCCGGCTGCCGACCGAGCTGTCGGGCGGCGAGCGACAGCGGGTGGCGATCGCCCGGGCGCTCGTCAACGATCCGAAGCTCCTCTTGGCCGACGAGCCGACCGGCAGTCTCGACTCAGCCACGACGAGCCGCTTCTTGGAGCTCCTCCGCCGGCTCAACAGCGAGGGGATGACCATCGTGATGGTGACCCACGACGCCGATGTCGCTGCCCACGCCCATCGCGAGATCAAGATGCGCGACGGCTTGGTCATCGCCGACGAGTCCCGCCGCGACGTTGCCGCATCGGGAGAGGCACGCCGGGACTGAACAGGCGCCGACCCCGTCGGCGGGCGGGCCTTCGCCGGCCCTGCAGAATCGGCCTAGGTTGCGGGCGTGGCCGAGGGCCGGCCCGACCGGAGGATGCATGGCGTCGCACGATGAGGAGCTCTTTGAAGAGGTGGGTGGCCTGCTCGGGTCACGGCCCGGGTGGAGCCTCGAAGCGCAGTCGAGCCCTGGGGCGCCGCGGGTATGGTGCTTCGGTGCCGGCGGTCACAACGACCTGTCGGTCGGAGTGGACGGTGGCCGGGTCGACGTCTACGTCGTGCGCAGCGATCAGGACCTGTTCTTCGCCGATGCCGGCCAGTTCGGGTCCTGGCTCGAGGAGAGCGAGTCGCTCTTCGCCGACCGGTCGTCGCACAGTGGGCACGATTTCGACCGCCTCCTCCACGCCATGATCGAGGAGTGGCGCCGAGAGGGGCTCTGACCGGTAACGGTGCGCTGCAGTCCTTCTCGCACCGGGCCCAGGCTGTAGGGTCCCGGGGGTCGCACCGAGAGAGAGGACCACCGTGCCTGAGGGCCAGTCGAAATACGCCATCGCCCTGCTCGCCGGGGTGGGCCTGTTCTCCTCCTGCTCGCCCGACGAGCTGGCGACCATCTGGACCCTCGGGACGATCCGCGAATTCGACAAGGGTGACGACCTGGTCCTGGAGGGGGCGCCCGGGACCGAGCTCTTCTTGATTCTCGAGGGCGACGCTCGCTGCACGACCGGCGACACCGAGCTCGCCACTTTCTCGAGCGGCGACTTCTTCGGGGAGCTTGCCCTGCTCGAGGGCGGCTACCGCAGCGCCACGGTGACCGCGACCGGGCCTATCACCGTCTTCGAGCTGCCGGCCAACGAGTTCCGCCAGCTGCTCGTGGACCAGCCCGAGATCGCGCTCCGGCTCCTCGCCGGTATGGCGAAGCGCCTCCGGCAGACCGATGCGGCGATCGACTGACCGCTAGGTCGTCGCCGGCCTCTCGTCGACGAACATCTGGAGGCCCCGGTCGAGCAGCTCCTCATCCGCGCCGGCTGCGTTGGTGGCGAAGATGGAGCGCATCTTGTCGGGGTCGACAGTGATGAAGATGCCGTTCGCCTCGGCGGTGACCTGGCCCTCATGGGAGATGGTGCCGCGGACCAAGAGCTTTCTCCCCTCGACGCCGGTCTGTTCGGCAAACAGATCCAGGTCGGCGAGCAGGGGCGTCGGTCGGCGGTAGACAATGGTGAGCGTCCCGGTCATCCCCCCGCGATCGTTCAGGAGGTTGGTGGCGCCGAGCATCTCGTCGAAGAGCGCCGCGATCGCACCGCCGTGGACGCAGGTGGGCGGACCCTCGAAGTGGTAATCGAAGTTGACCCGCCCGTGCAACGCCACGCTGCCGTCGTCTCGTTCCACTGCCCAGACGCGCGCCGGTGGTGCGATCGGGTTGGCGAAGCCGATCAAGGGGCTGGTGGCGAAGAGGTCCTGGGCGGGGCCGGTGGGGTCGGGCAGCTCGCGTTCGCGCCGCCCCTCCCCGGCCGCCGCCTCGAGCTGGTCGACGAGCGCCTCGAACGATTCGGCCACGCCGCTGAGCTCGGCGTCGCCGATCGGTCGGCCGACGAGGAGCGAGGAGAGCCGACGCGAGGCGGCAGCGAGGCGGTTGCGCCCACTCGACTCGGTTGTCCTGGCCGGACCCCTCGCCTCGCTCGCCGCCTCCTCGTCAAACCCGGCGCTCATCGACGCTGGAAGTTCGGCTGGCGCTTCTCGGCGAATGCCCTCGGGCCTTCCTTCGCGTCCTCGGTGGCAAAAACGGGCCAGCCGATCTCGAGCTCCCTCGCCAGGCCCTCTTCTTCGGACAACCCCTCGGTCTCGAGTACCGCTCGCTTGATGGCCTCGACGGCGAGCGGACCGTTGCGCCCGATCACCTCTGCCACTTCGAGGGCGGCGTCGAGCGCCCCGCCGTCGGGCACCACCCGGCCGATGAGGCCGATGCGCAGCGCTTCGTCGGCGGTGACCTCGCGGCCGGTCAGGAGCAGCTCCATCGCCACCGTGTAGGGGATCTGCCGGCGGAGGCGCACGGTGGAGCCTCCGAGGGGGAAGAGTCCCCGTCGGGCCTCGAAGACGCCGAACTTGGCTCCCTCGCCGGCCACGCGGATGTCCGTCGCCTGGAGGATCTCCGTCCCCCCGGCCACCGCCCAGCCCTCGACCGCTGCGATGAGGGGCTTCTTCAGGTTGTAGTGGCGCAGCAGCGCCTTCCAGTGCAGGTCGGGGTCTCGCTCCATGCGGCCCTGATAGGCGCTCGCGTCCCTGCCGGCCATGGCCTTCAAGTCCATACCGGCGCAGAAGGTCCCGCCCGCCCCCGTGAGGATGGCGCAGCGGATCTCGTCGTTCGTGTCGATCTCCACCCATGCGTCGGCCATCCCGACCAGCATGGGGAGGCTGAGGGCGTTCTTCGCCTCGGGCCGGTTCATGGTCACGATCGCCGTCGATCCCTGCAGCTCGAACCGCAGGTGCTCGGTGCCTTCCAACGTGTCCCCTCCTTGGCCCGCAGCCGGGCCCTGGTCGCTCAAGTGCGGCGGGCGCCTCACCCTAGGCGGGCACCGCCGGGCGCCACGGCGCCTGCCTCAGAGCCGCTCGATGATGGTGCCGGTGGCGAGCGCCCCGCCACAGCACATGGAAACGAGGCCGACGCTGGCGTCACGGCGCTCGAGCTCGTGGAGGATGGTGGTGATGAGGCGGCTCCCCGTCGCGCCGACCGGGTGGCCGAGGGCGATGGCGCCGCCGTTGACGTTGACCCTGTCCATGTCGGGCTTGTGCACCTGGGCCCAGCTCATGACGACTGAGGCGAACGCCTCGTTGACCTCGAAGAGGTCGATGTCCTCGATGGTCATGCCCGCCTTGTCGAGAACGCGGGTCGTGGCCTCGGCGGGTCCGTCGAGGTGGAAGTAGGGATCGGAGCCGACGAGCACCTGGGCAACGATGCGCGCCCTCGGGCGGAGCCCGGCGGCACGGGCACGGTCCTCGGACATCCACAGCACCGCCGAGGCGCCGTCGGAGATCTGCGACGAGTTCCCTGCCGTGTGGCGACCGTCGGGGAGGACGGGCTTCAACCTGGCCAGCCCCTCGGCGGTGGTGTCGCGTGGGCCCTGGTCGGTGCTCACGAGGTGTGCGGTGCCCTCGTGGACTCCCATGGGGCCCTCCTGGCCCACCACCGGTGCGAGGATGGGGGCGATCTCGCGCTCGAAGCGCCCCTCGGCGACCGCGGTCGCCGCCTTCTGCTGGGACACGAGGCCGAGCCAGTCGACGTCCTCGCGGCTGATGCCCCGCTTGTCGGCGATGCGCTCGGCAGCGAGGAACTGGTCGGGCATGTCCCAGGGGAACTCGGGCGGGCGCGAGCTGCCCGGGCCGTTGTAGGCGTTCGCGCCGAGGCCCACTCGGCTCATGGCCTCGACGCCGCAGGCGATGCCGACATCGATGGCATCGGCGGCGATCAGGTTATTGATGAAATTGTTGGCCTGCTGCGACGAGCCGCACTGGCAGTCGACGGTGGTGGCTGCCACCTCGAAGGGGAGGCCCTTGGCCAGCCAGGCGGTGCGAGTGACGTTGGAGGCCTGTTCACCTGCCTGGGTGACACAGCCACCCACGACCTGCTCCACCTGGCCGGGCTCCACTCCGGCGCGCTCGAGCAGGGCCACTTGGGCCGCGCCGAGCAGCTCGGCGGCGTGGAGCCCCGACAGGACGCCGTTGCGCTTGCCAATGGGCGTGCGCACGGCTTCGACGATGACCGGACGGCTCATGTGTCCCCCTCTGGTGCGGGCCGCCGGCGCGACCCCGCAGTTCCTAGAACCTGTTCTATAACCTTAGCCTCCGGTGTCCGGCCCCCCGCTGGGGCCTCAGCCAGCACCGAGGTGGGTGAGGAGAAGCCGTCCGAGCTGCTGAGGGGCCACCTCGGGGATCCAGTGGTTGACGCCGGCCAGCACCTCGAAGCGATAGCGGCCGGCCACGAACTCGCCGGTGCGCTCGGCGGCGTGGCGCCCGAGGGCGACGTCCTCGGTCGACCAGACGTAAAGGGTCGGGACCACGATCGGCGCCAGGCCTTCGGAGTCCCTGGCATCCATCGCCCGGTACCAGTTGAGCGCCGCGGTCATGGCCCCGGGCTCCAGGAGCGTGCGCAGGTACTCCTCGACGCCCTCATCGCCCAGCCCCGACTCGGCGAAGAGCTGGCGGATCCCAGAGCCCGACCCGTCCTCGCCGAGGAGCAGGGCCTCGGGCTCGCTCGGGCGCCGGAAGAGCGCGATGTACGACGAGCGCCCTGCCTGGTCGGCGTCGCGCTCGGCGGCGACGGCCCGCAGGGCGCCGGGGTGCGGGGTCGAGACCGAGGTGAGCGAGCGCACCCGACCGGCGTGGCGGGCGGCGGTGACCCAGGCGACCAGGCCGCCCCAGTCGTGACCGACGAGGTCGAACGTCGGCCACTCCATGGTGTCGGCGACACCCACGACGTCGTCGACCAGGTGGGCGAGGCGGTAGGCCTCGACGCCGTCGGGACGGGCGAAGGTGGAGTAGCCCCGCTGGTCGAGCGCGACGGCGCGGTAGCCGGCACCTGCGAGCTGGTCGAGCACGAACCGCCACGACCATGAGGTCTCGGGAAATCCGTGGAGCAACAGGACGGGGCGGCCGTCGGGAGGCCCTGCGGCTCGAGCACTGAAGGTGAGACCGTTTGCGTCGATCTCGAGACGCTCGAGGGCCATCGCCGTCGGTCAGTTCAGTCCCGCAGCAGCGAACGCCACTCCCCGAGCCTGGCCTCCACGTCGCTCGCGCTGAGTCGGAGGGTGTCCTCGGGCACCAGGTCCACAAGCTCGCGTTGGACAACGTAGTCGTGGCTCGCCGAGGCGAAAACCGCCTTGCGGCGCGCCACCAGGTCCTCGGGCCCGTCGAAGAGGAAGCCCCACAGGGTGTAGGCGAAGTCGAGGTCGTAGATGCACGGTGCACGCCCGAAAAGCGCCGCGCGCCGAGCGGCGAGGAGGGCGACACCGACCTCGACGTCCTCGACGTTCTCCCCGGGCGTGAGGTGGAGCCGGTCGGCGAACCGCTTCGCCAGCCGGAGGGCGAAGCCCTGGTCAGGACCAGGGCTGCCATGGCCCACACCGCGGGGACGGTAGGGGATGCGCAGGTCAGCGGGCCGGTTGGCCGTCCACGATGTCGGAACGGACAGCTCGCGGGCAGGGCGGACGACGTCGGCCTCGGTGATCGGGACGAAGCTCGGCTGGGTCATGGGAGCCTCACGTTACCGCCCTCGGGGAGAGGGCACGGGCGTGTCGATCTGCCGGTAGGCGGTGAGCCACGAGTCCTCGGGGGCGAAGATGTGCACGCCGAGGTCCTCGGACATGTCCTCGCACACCGCGATGCCCCGGGCGGAGTTGCCGAGGTGGTCGAGCCGGGGCGAGTAGACCCCGAGTCCCCCCATGCCGGGCAGCACGGCCATGATGCCCCCGCCCACGCCGCTCTTCGCCGGGAGACCGACCCGGTAGGCCCACTCGCCCGAGTAGTCGTACATCCCACAGGTGAGCGACACCGAGAGCACGTCGCGCACGTACTGGCGCTCGAGCGCCACCTCGCCGGTGAGGGGATTCACGCCGGCGTTGGCCAAGGTGGCGCCGATGAGGGCCAGGTCGGCGGCGGTGACCTTCACCGAGCACTGCGCCACATAGAGGTCGAGCGTCTCGTCGACCCGGTCGTCGATGATGCCCTTGCTCAGCATCAGGTACGCGATGGCCCGGTTGCGGTTCCCGGTCGACTTCTCCGAGCGGTAGACGTCCCAGTCGATCTCGACGGGATGGCCGAGATAGCGGCGGAAGACCTCGAGGACCAGTGCGAGCCGGTCAGCAGGGGTCGCACCGGGCACCAGGTCCGAGACGGCGATGGCCCCGGCGTTCACCATCGGGTTGAAGGGCCGGTTGCTCTCCTCGTCGAGGACGATGGCGTTGAACCGCTCGCCGGACGGCTCGACCCCCACCCGCTCGAGCACTCGCTCGCGCCCGAGCGCCTCGAGGGCCAACCCGTACACGAGCACCTTCGAGATCGACTGGATGCTGAACTCGACGCCGACGTCGCCCACGCCGTTCCCCTGCCCGTCGGTTGTCAGCACGGAGATGCCGAAGTGGTCCGGCTCGACCATGGCGAGCTCGGGGATGTAGGAGGCGGGCTCTCCCCCGTCGAGGCCGCGGTAGCGCTCGTGGACCGAGACGACGTAGTCGTGCATCCACTGCACGCGCTCGGCGTGCACGGCGGGGTCCATGGCCGCTACGCGCAGGGCGCGCTCCTCGCCCGGGGTGGTGTGGGTCGACTCGAGGTGCTCCATGGTGCAGCACCGATTTTACGGGCACCCGAGCAGGCTTGCCCGACGGGTCAGCCCTCGATGGGCCCGGTCGAGTGCAAGAGCCCGAACACGATCGAGTCGTAGAGCGCCTGCCAGGAGGCCTCGATGATGTTCTCCGACACCCCGATGGTCGTCCAGGTGCGCTCGCCGTCAGCCGTGTCCACCAGCACCCTGGTCACCGCTCCGGACCCTCGGCCGGTGTCGATGACCCGCACGCGGTAGTCCGTCAGGTGGATGGCGCCGAGGACGGGGTAGTGGGTGCCGACCGCCTGGCGGAGGGCGGCGTCGAGCGCGTTGACCGGGCCGTTGCCCTCGGCGGTGGCCACCAGCCGGTCGAGGCCGACATGCACCTTGACCGTGGCCTCGGTAGTGGCGCGCACCGCAGCGGTCAGGACAAGCTCGTCGGCGTCGCCCTCGGGTGGCGTGACGTGGTCGGTGATCACCCGGAAGGATTCGACGTCGAAGAAGTCCGGCACCCACCCAGTCGCCCGCCGCAAGAGCAACTCCAAGGAGCCGTCGGCCACCTCGAAGTGGTAGCCCTCGTGCTCGAGGCGCTTCAACTGGTCGAGGACGCGGCCGAGCACCTCGCCGTCGAGCTCGATGCCGAGCTCGACGGCCTTCATGGCGAGCGTGGAGCGCCCCGCCATCTCCGAGACCACCACGCGCGTCCCGTTGCCCACCAGGGCGGGGTCGAGGTGCTCGTAGAGATCCCGGCGACGGGCGACCGCACTCGCGTGCAGGCCGCCCTTGTGGGCGAAGACCGAGGCGCCGACGTAGGGCTGCTGAGGGTTGGGGGCGATGTTGACGAGCTCGGCGATGTGGTGGGCCACCGGCGTCAGCCGCTCCATGCGGTCGGCGGGGATGGTGCGGATGTTGAGTTTGAGGGACAGGTCGGGGATCGCCGAGGTCAGGTCGGTGTTGCCCGCCCGCTCGCCGTAGCCGTTGACGCACCCCTGCACCTGGGTGGCCCCGGCGCGCACCGCGGCGAGCGAGTTCGCCACCGCCACGCCGGCGTCGTTGTGGCAGTGGATGCCGAGCGCGATGTCGCTGCGCTGGCGGACCCGGCTCACGACCTCCTCCACGCGGTCGGGCAACGTGCCGCCGTTCGTGTCGCAGAGCACGAGTGCCTCGGCTCCCGCCCGCTCGGCGGCAGCGAGCACGGACAGAGCGAAGTCCTCGTTGTGGAGGAACCCGTCGAAGAAGTGCTCGGCGTCGAGGAACACCCGACGCCCGTGGCTGCGCAAGAACGCGACCGAGTCGGCCACCATGGCGACGGCCTCGTCGAGATTGGTGCGCAGGGCATCGGTCACATGGCGGTCCCAGCTCTTGGCCACGATGCAGACCGCCGCGGTCTCGACGCCGACCAGCCGGGCGAGCGTCTCGTCGTGGGCCGCCTCCACCCCGGCGCGGCGGGTCGAGCCGAAGGCCACCAGGGTGGCCGTGCCGAGGGAGAGCTCCTTCGGGGCGCGCTCGAAGAACTCGTCGTCCTTCGGGTTGGCCCCAGGCCACCCGCCCTCGATGAAGGCGACGCCGAGGTGGTCGAGCTGCTCGGCGACGCGCAGCTTGTCGTCGACCGAAAGCGACAGGCCTTCCTGCTGGCTACCGTCGCGCAATGTCGTGTCGAAGATGTCGACCGCGCTCGGGAGTGCCGGCAGCTCGTAGTCGTGGCTCTCGGCGTGGTGGGTGTGTGTGTGCTCAGTCGACATAATCGAGCCAGTCCTTGTAGCGGTCGACCTGGCCTCGCACGGTGGCGAAGTAGGCCGCTTGGATCTCCTTGGTGATGGGTCCCGGGCGGCCGTCGCCGATGGGCCGGTCGTCGACGGCGCGGATCGGCACGACCTCGGCGGCGGTCCCGGTGAGGAAGGCCTCTTCGGCCGCGTAGAGGTCGGTGCGGATCAGGGGCTCGAAGCTGACGGTGAGCCCCATGTCGCGTGCGATGGTCTGGACCGACTTCTGCGTGATCCCCTCGAGCGCGCCGGCGTCGGAGGTGTGCGGCGTGACGAGGCGCCCGTCGAGGACGACGAAGATGTTCTCGCCCGTGCACTCGGAGACCTTCCCGTCGGGCGTGAGCAGGATCGCCTCGTCGTAGCCGGCCTTCAACGCCTCCACCTTGGCCAGGGACGAGTTGACGTACATGCCCGTGCCCTTGGCCGCGGTCGGGACGGCGTTGGGGTCGTGGCGCTGCCAGGAGCTGATCTTGCACGAGACCCCGTTGGCCACACCCTCGTCGCCGAGGTAGGTGCCCCACGGCCATGCGGCGATCGCCACCTGGACCGGGGAGGGCATCGGGTTCAAGCCCATCTCGCCGTAGCCGAGGTAGACGAGGGGCCGGATGTAGCACCCGTCGTCGAGGCCGTTCACCCGCACCACCTCGCGCGACGCCTCGATGAGCTCGTCGGGCGTGAAGGGGATGTCGATGAGGAAGACCCGGGCGGAGGCGAACAGCCGGTCGATGTGGTCGCGCAGGCGGAACACGGCGACCCCCGTGCTCGTCGGGTAGGCACGGATGCCCTCGAAGACGCCCGAGCCGTAGTGCATGGTGTGGGTGAGCACGTGGACCTGGGCCTTGTCCCAGTCGACGAGCTCGCCGTCCATCCAGATCTTCTCAGTTGGGGTGATGGGCACGGTCAGAGCCTTTCTGCGATGGCGTCGCCGATTGCCGACGTCGCCGAGGTGGTGCCGAGCTGCTCGGCGTCGATGAACGAGGAGATGGACTTGTGGATGCGTGCGGCCGCATCGTCCTCACCCAAGAAGTCGAGCATGAGGGCGGCGGAGTGGATGGCGGCGAGTGGGTTAGCGACACCCTTGCCGGCGATGTCATGGGCTGCGCCGTGTACCGGCTCGAACAGGGACGGCCCGGTCCTCGCCGGGTTTAGGTTCGCCGAGGCGGCGAAGCCGATGCCCCCGCTCACCGCGCCGGCTAGGTCGGTCAGGATGTCCCCGAAGAGGTTGTCGGTGACGATGACGTCGTAGCGGCGCGGCTGCTCGACCAGGTAGATGCAGGCCGCGTCGACGTGGTTGTACTCGAGCGCCACGTCGCCGAACTCGGGCGCGACCTCGTTGACCGTGCGCTGCCAGAGGTCGCCGGCGAACGTCAGCACGTTGGTCTTGTGCACAAGGGTGAGCCGGCGCTCGGGTCGGTGCGCCGCGAGCGCAAAGGCGAAGCGCACGCAGCGCTCGACACCCATGCGGGTGTTGACTGAGCCCTGCGTCGCCACCTCGTGCGGCGTCCCCTTGCGCAGGAACCCGCCCTCCCCCGCATAGGTCCCTTCGGTGTTCTCGCGCACCACGACGAACTCGCAGCCCTCGGCGATCGAGCCCGGCACGCCTGTGAACGGGCGGAGGTTGACGTAGAGGTCGAGGGCGAACCGCAGCCGGAGCAGCAGGCCCCGCTCGAGGGTTCCCGGGGGGATGGTGGTGTCGCCGATCGCAGGGCCCACCGCGCCGAGCAGGATGGCCTCGAAGCCTCGCAGCTCCTCGAGCGTGTCATCGGGAAGCACGTCGCCGGTGCGGACGAACCGGTCCGCCCCGAGGTCGAAGTCCGTGGTGTCGAGGACCACGCCGGTGGCCGCCACCACTTTCAGGGCCTCCCTGCAGACCTCCGGGCCGATCCCGTCCCCGCCGATGACCGCCACGCGGTGACCGCTCACTGTTGTGTCCTTTCGGTTGTCGTCTTGGCGCTGCCCACTGGTCTGTCTCTCTGTCGAGTCTGCCCGCCTGTCGACCGGGCTTGTCGTGGTCTCGCCGGCTGAAGATGCCGGCACCCGTTTCGGGAAATGAAAAACCGCCCACGAAGTGGACGGTCGAACAGGCGCGCGCAGAGGTGCGCGCGCCTAGCGAATAATGACTACGGGGTGCAGGTGTCTGCGCATCAGGCCACCAGTTTCCACCTTTGTGGGCCGTGGCGTCAACCAGGGGGTCCCTGACGGGGGGTCGCCCGGCGCCCGATAGCCTTTCTTGGATGCCCGATCGGCAGCGAGACCGCCGCCGGGTCGATTCGGAGGAACGATGACCGACGCCGCACAGAGCACCCAGCTCACCCAGCAGACCTATGACCGCCTCAGCGCCGAACTCGAGGACCTGACCACCCGCGGACGGGTGGAGATCGCCAATGCCATCGAGACGGCACGGGCGCTGGGCGACCTCTCCGAGAACGGCGACTACCACGCCGCCAAGGACGCCCAGGGGAAGATGGAGTCGCGTATCCGCCAGCTCCAGGCCCTGCTCAAGACCGCCCGGGTCGTCGAGGGGGGTGCAGGCGGCGACGGCACGGTGACGACCGGTGCCACCGTCACGCTCCGCTACGAGGGCGACGACGAGGATGACGTCCAGGCCTTCTTCGTCGGGTCGATCGAGGAGCGCCAGGGCGACCTACCGGTGGTCTCCCCGAGCGCCCCGCTCGGCCAGGCCCTGCTCGGCCACGGTGAGGGTGACGTCGTCGACTACAAGGCCCCCGGGGGTTCGCTCCGGGTGCAGATCGTCAAGGTGGAAGCATGAGCACCGGACCGAGGACGCTCTCGGACAAGCTCTGGGACGCGCACGTGGTGCATTCGGCACCCGGCGAGCCCGACGTCTTGTTCATCGACCTGCACCTCATCCACGAGGTGACGTCGCCGCAGGCCTTCGACGGGCTGCGACTCGCCGACCGAGGCGTGCGCCGGCCGGACCTCACCGTCGCCACCGCCGACCACAACGTGCCGACCACCGACATCGACAAGCCGGTGGCCGACCCCGTCTCCGCCAAGCAGCTCGAGGTCCTCGCCGCAAACTGCGAGGAGTTCGCCATCACCTGCTACCCGATGGGCGACCCCAACCAAGGCATCGTCCACATCATCGGGCCCGAGCTCGGCCTCAGCCAGCCGGGCATGACCATCGTGTGCGGTGACAGCCACACGTCGACCCACGGGGCCTTCGGGGCGCTGGCGTTCGGCATCGGCACGAGCGAGGTGGAGCACGTGCTCGCCACGCAGACACTCCCCCAGGTGCGGCCCGAGACCATGGCGGTCACCGTCGAGGGCGACCTCCCGCCCGGCGTGACGGCAAAGGACATGGTGCTGCACATCATCGGGGTCATCGGCACCGGCGGCGGGGCCGGCCACATGATCGAGTACCGGGGCCCGGCGATCCGGGCGCTCTCCATGGAGGGCCGCATGACGGTGTGCAACATGAGCATTGAGGGCGGCGCCAAGGCGGGGATGATCGCCCCGGACGAGACCACCTTCGAGTACCTCCGGGGCCGACCGCACGCCCCGAAGGGCGAGCTGTGGGACGCAGCCGTCGAGTACTGGAAGACGCTCGTCACCGACGACGGGGCGGTGTTCGACAAAGAGGTAGTGATCGACGCCACCTCGCTCGTCCCCCACATCACCTGGGGCACCAACCCCGCACAGGTGGCCCCCATCGACGGCGTCGTGCCCTACCCCGACTCCTTCGCCGACGAGGGAGACCGTGAGGCGGCCGCCCGGGCGCTCGGCTACATGGGCCTCGAGGGTGGCACGCCGATCCGTGCGATCCCCGTCGACACGGTGTTCATCGGCTCGTGCACCAACTCTCGCATCGAGGACCTGCGTGCGGCGGCAGCGGTCGTCGAGGGCCGGCACACGAGCAGCGGCCTGCGGGCCCTGGTGGTGCCGGGCTCGCACAAGGTGAAGGCCCAGGCCGAAGCCGAGGGGCTCGACGTGATCTTCACGAAGGCCGGGTTCGAATGGCGCCAGCCCGGCTGCTCGATGTGCCTCGCCATGAACCCCGACAAGCTCGCTCCCGGTGAGCGGTGCGCGTCCACCTCGAACCGCAACTTCGAGGGACGCCAGGGACGGGGCGGCCAGACGCACCTGGTGTCACCGGCGGTGGCGGCGGCCACGGCGATCGCCGGGCACTTCGCCACCCCCGAGGAGGTGGGCGCATGAAGCCGGTCACCGTGGTCAGCGGCCGGGGTGTGCCCCTCGACCGGAGCGATGTCGACACGGACCAGATCATCCCGTCGGACTGGCTGAAGCGGGTGGAGCGCACCGGCTTCGGTGCCGGGCTCTTCGCGGAATGGCGCGACGATCGGGACTTCGTGCTCAACCACCCCCACCACGCCGGCGCCAACATCCTGGTGGCGGGGAACAACTTCGGGACCGGCAGCTCTCGCGAGCACGCGGTCTGGGCGCTGCTCGACTACGGCTTCGAAGCGGTCGTGTCCTCCAAGTTCGCCGACATCTTCCGCAACAACTGCACCAAGCAGGGCCTGGTCCCGGTCCAGGTCCCACCGGCGTTCCTGCGCACGCTCCTCGACGGCGTCGCCGCCGACCCGACGCTCGAGATCACCGTCGACCTCAGCCGACGGACCATCGAGGTGCCGGCTCTCGGGCTGTCGTCGCCGTTTCCCCTCGACGACTTCACCCGCGAGCGACTGGTCAACGGCTGGGACGACATCGGCCTCACACTCCGCCACGCCGAGGAGATCGACCGCTACGAGGCCGAGCGCTCCCCCTGGCTGCCGACCTCGGCCTGAGGCCGCTCGCCGCCCGTCAAAGGGCGACCGGCACCAGGGAGAACGAGCGCACGTCGACCAGGCCCTGGTCGGTGAGCCGGAGCTCGGGCAGCACGGAGAGGCCGAGGAAGCTCAGCTGCATGAACGGCGCCCCGATGGTGACGCCGAGTCGGCGCAGAACCGCCACCAGCCGCTCGAGCCCGTCAGCCACCTCACGAGCCGGCCGCTCGCTCATCAGGCCGCCGATGGGCAGGGCCAGCTCGGCGAGCACCTGACCTGACTCGTCGACCACCACCTGCCCACCGCCGAGGGCGGCCAGTCGGCCGACGGCTGCGGCCATCGCCCGAGGGCCGTCGGCATTGCGCGAACCGACCACCATGACATTGTGCGCGTCGTGCCCGACGGTCGAGGCGAAGGCGCCGCGCTCGATGCCGAAGCCGCGCACCCAGCCGAGGCCGACCCGGCCGGTGTGGCGGTGCCGCTCGACGACGGCGAGGCGGGCCACGCCCGATGCCGGATCACTCGGGTCACACTCGAGCGAGGTCGTGGTGAGGGATCCCGACTCGATACCGATCGTGCGGGCCCGGGCGCCGGTCGGGGCTGCCAGGTCGTAGGCCGAGGGCCCCGGCGGGGCATCGAGGTGGATCGAACGGCGCATCCAGTCGGGGACCGGGGTGGCCGGCACCGTGCCCTCGAGGACCCTGCCGCCTTCGGCCACCAGTCGCCCCGCTCGGTAGACCCGGGCCGGGCGGAAGCCGGACAGCTCGTCGAAGCAGAGCACGTCGGCCTGGTAGCCCGGCGCGAGGGCGCCGAGTTGCCGGAACCCGTGATAGTCGGCCGGGTTCGCGGTGGCGAGCACGAGGGCGTCGATCTCGCTCACTCCTGCAGCCACCGCCATGGCCACACAGTCGTTCAGGTGCCCGCTCACGAGCAGCGTGTCGGGCTCCCGGTCGTCGGTGCACAGCGCCACGTGGTTGGTCCCGTGGGCGAGCACCGTCGGGATCAGCGCCGTGAGGTTCTGGCTGGCCGATCCCTGGCGGATGAAGATCCACATGCCCTTGCGGCGCTTTTCCTCGGCCTCTTCGAGCATCGTGCACTCGTGGTCGGACTCGACCCCCGCCGCCAGGTAGGCGTCGAGGGCTCGTCCCGACAGCCCCGGTGCGTGCCCATCGACCCGACGGTCGCCGGCGGTGGCGATGCGCGCCAGCATCTCGGGGTCGCCGGCGACCACGGCGGGGAAATTCATGACCTCGGCCACCCCGATGGCACCGTGCTCGTCGAGGAGCGCGGCCACGTCGGCGGCGAAGAGCTCGGCGCCCGGGCTCTCGAAGGGGGAGGCCGGCACGCAGCTCGAGGCGCAGACCCCGAACGTGAAGGGGAGGGCAGCGGCGGCCTCGACCAGGGCGCCGACGCCGGGGATGCCGAAGACGTTGGCGATCTCGTGGGGATCGGCGGCGACCGCGGTCGTGCCCAGGGGCAGCACGGTGCGGACGAACTCGTCCACCCACAGCTTCGTGGACTCGAGGTGCATGTGGGCGTCCACAAATCCGGCCGTGAGCGCCGACCCTCCCACGTCGAGCGTCTCGTGCGCTTCACGGGTGCCCCACCCGGCGACCGTGCCCTCGGCGATGGCCAGATCTGTCTCGACCCACTCCCGTGTCCACGGCGAGAGCACGCGCCCACCACGGAGCAGCAGGTCAGCCGGTTCGTCGCCGCGAGCGACGGCAAGAACGCGCGGCGATACGGGAGATCGGGCCATGGACCATGGTGGCCCCGGCGCGCGCGGGGGTCAAACCCGCGCCACCCGGGCGCACCGGCGCTCAGAGGGCGTCTTTTGCCCCGTTGATCTCTCGGGCGGCCGCCTTGGCATCGACCACGGTGAAGCGCTCGACACTGGCGTCGGACATGCCGACGAGCAGCTGGCGCACGAGGGTCCCGGTGTTGGCCGCGACCGCCTGCTCGCTCTCCACGAGCAGGATCTCGCGCAACGGGAGGGATCGCGACTCACCGCCGAAGGCGCCATCGATCCGGTTGGGCTCGAAGAGGAGCCGCTCGCTGGTGAGGAAGAGGCGTCCCGAGACGTTGCGACCGGCGTCCTGCTCGCGGTGCGCGGCCTGTTGCCAGACCAGCGCCTCGCCCGACGTCAACGCGGCGCTCTTCACCCAGATGCCCATGCGACCTTTTAGCACGCACGGATGGCGGGGGCCGCCGTCGAGCGCCCTCAGCCAGGTGGCGTTCGCCTCGCGGCGGGGACCGCCAAGTAGCCGATGAACGTCGGGCTGCCCTCGATCATGGCGGCCTCCTCGGGAAACCGGCGCCTCGCCTCCTCGTCGGGCTGGGTCTCTCCGATCCGCTCCAAAAGGAAGCCGGCGGCCGCCAGGTCGTCGACCGTCGCCTCGAGCGGCCGCCGCCAGAACGTCTGCTCCACCGCCACCCCCTTCTTCATCCAGGTGTCGGTGATCAGGCGGGTGGCGAAGTAGTCATCGCGCCGGTCCTCGAAGTTGGCCGGATGGTCGAGCGTGAGGAGGAGCCATCCGCCTGGGCGCAGCACCCTGCGAAACTCCCTCAGCGCGGGTGCCATGTCGGCCAGGTAGTGCAGGACCAAGGAGCACAAGACGCCGTCGAACACCTCGTCCACGAAGGGCAGCCCGGCGTCCAGATCACCGACGAGCAGCGCCCCCGCACCCAGGCGAGCCTGGGCGGCCCGGACCATCGCCGAACTGAGGTCGAGAGCGGTCACCTGGGCCCCGTGGGCAGCCAGCCACTCGGCATGTGCGCCGGCCGCGCACCCGGCATCGAGCACGGACATGCCGGTGAGTTCGGCCGGCAGGAGGCGGCGGACCATGGTGCGCTCGAGCGCCTCATTCCAGAGGTTGTCGTCCGTCTCGTCCCACACCGGCGCCAGGCGGTCGTAGGCGAGGCGGGTTGCCGCCCGGTGCGCCTCGGAGTCCATACGCCGATCTTCTCGCGGATCGGCCCTCGAGGCACCCGACGTCGGCCCCCGGGTTCGCCCGCTCCAGCCGGAAGCTCAGGTTGCGGATGAAGCCGAGGACCGAACCCGTCGGGGGCGCCCGGCGGCGGTGACGGTGCCGTTGACCACGTCGGCGAGCGGTGTGTGCTCGACGGCGCCCGCCGCCAGTGCGGACGAGACGGCTGCCTCGACGTCGGCCACGCTCCAGTGCACGATGGGGCCGTCGGATGGCTCGGCGTCGGGCATCAGCGCCAGCTCATAGCCGGCGACGTCGGAACCGACGTGGAACGGCTGGTCGACGTAAGGCTCGGTCCCGAGCAGCTCGGCCCACCACCACTTGGCTGCATCAAGCTCGGGCGCCGGGCAGGTGATGGTCCTCAGCCCATCGAGTGCGATCGAGGTCGGGAGTCTCGCTCCCGGATGTCCCGCCAGCGGGGTGCGGTCCCCGTCAGTCAGTGAGCAGGTGATAGGAGCCGATGAGCCGGCCGTCCGCCGGGGTCGGTCCCTCGGCGCACCGGGCGGAGACGCCGGACTGGAACTCGGCGAAGGCCGGCGAGCTGGCCAGCGGGTTCTCTCCGCTCTCCAGAACTGCGACGTGGACGAAGCTGACTCCGTCATCGAGCCGCACGACGCCGTAGCGCAGACCGTCGGGCCGGGTCTCGGCGAGCTCGGCAAACACGGCGCGGATCAGGCGCTCATTCTCGTCGGCGTGCTCGGGCTCGGTCCGGTAGCGGACCACTCTGGTGGTTGGCACTGGTCACCTTCCTTTATCGTTGCAGGGGAGGGCCGCAGCGCCTCAGATGGCGCGCATGGCGTTGTTGCGCGGGTCGTGGGTGACCTCGGCGAGACCGAGCGCCTCGAGGAGCGGCGGGAGGTACATGCCGAAGCGCCCGCGGTAGCCGTTGCGCAGGCCGTACCAACCTCCGACCGGATTGTCCGGGGATCGGCCCCACGCCTCGACGGTGCCCTCGGCGGCCGCCTTCTTCTCGTCGGACGCGCCGAGCGGCACCCAGTCACCCTGCTCGACGAGCCACGCGTGGAGGTCGTCGACCGCCCGGAGGTGGTACGTGAGGGTGGTCGAGCCGACCCGGCACACCAGGGTCGGTGGGTCGGCCGCCTCGTCTCGGTACATCGAATACGACGAGCTGCCTGGGGGCGTGGTCAGCACCCACGGGTCCTCCTTCGAACCGGTTCCCTCTGCCATCAAGCCCCTCCTGCCCCGAGTGCGACCACGAAATGCGGCAGCAGCGTCGTCCAACCGATCTCGTTGCGCTCCCGCCAGGTGTCGGCCGAGGACCCGAGGCGTTCCCAGCCGGCGTGGAGGATCTCGACCCGGGTATCGGCCGGCCCCAAGGCGGTGAAGCGGATCTCCACGTCGGTGGCGTCGGCTGCGTCCCTGCCCAGATGCCACTGGTAGGCGAGCTTCCCGGGCGGCTCCCACACGGTGACGACACCCCAGTCGTACTCGTCACCGCCGACCGTCCGCTCGTAGATTCGGCCGCCCACGCCCTCCTCGAGCACCACGGTCAGATCGGGATCCTGGGTCACGCTGTGGTCGGTGGGCCACCAGGTGGCGATGCGGGTCGTCCAGACGTCGAATGCGCGCGCCGGCGGGCACGCCACGTCGAAGGAGATGGCCAGCGGCGCGGTCACGGACCCTCCCGGTCCCCGGTGTTCTCGGCGACGATGCGAAAACGCGCCGCCGCCTCGCCCCAGACGCCCTCGAGATAGCGGCGCACCGCCTGGATGCCGTCGTCGTGGAGGTAGTAGATCCGCCGTGTTCCCTCTGCCCGCTCGGCGACGAGCCCGGCGTCCTTGAGCAGGCGGAGGTGGCGGGAGACTGCCGGGCGGCTGATCGGGAGCGCGGCGGCGATCTCGTTGACCGGCATGTCGCCGGTGCTCAGGAGGTGGAGGATCTCTCGTCGCCGCGAATCACCGAGTGCGTCGAACGGGTCGCCCGCAGTGGCAGCAGCCCCCCTTCCGGCGTGCCCCGCTCCTCCCCGTGCCGTCACCGGCATCGCGCCTCCTAGGTAACTGAACAGTTACCGTAACAGCGGAGTTACCGGTGTGCAAGGGGCGGCCGCATCCGCACTGCCGGCGTCCGTTGGCCGGAGCCCCCGCCTGGAGATGTGCAACACTGCAGCTCAGAGCGGGAGGTGGTCGTGGAGCGCGTGCGGGTCTTCGTCGACGAAGCGGTGCTCGGCAACTTCCCGCCCGTGTGCGTCAAGGACGGCGTCCGCACCACCGACCGACTCACCGTCACCCAGCCGATCGGTGCGGGCCCGCTCAGCTGGGCGTGGCTGCTCGTGTTCCTGGGGCCGGTCGGCTGGATCCTCCTTCTCGTGCTGGCGGCCGTCGCCCGGGGCGGCGGCGAGGTGCTCACGGTCGAGCTCCCGTGGAGCGAGACGGCGTACCGGCGAGCAGTGCACGCCCGGCGCTACCGGCGTACCGGCGCACTGGCCACGGTGGTGCTCGCCACGGTGGCGCTGGTCGTGCACTCGCATCCGGCCCCGGCTTCGGGGCTGTTGGTGTTCTGCCTCGTCGCCTTGGCGACGGCCGCGCTCGCCGTCACCGTCGTCGCCACCGTGCGGCTGGCCCGCGAGCGGGTCACCGTCGACCTCGATGCCTCACGGCGGTGGGTCACGATCGGCAGGGTGCACCCGGCATTCGCGCAAGCGGTCCAGCCGCACGTCGACCGCCCCATCCCGGCCGGTTCCCTCTCCGACAGCCGCTGATCAGTCCGACGGTTCCCAGGAGTACCGGATCCACTCGCGGACCGGCCGGGCGCCGATCCGGTCGTAGAGGGCGATGGCCCCCTCGTTCCACGTGAGCACGTCCCAGGCCACCCGGCCCTCGACCAGGCTCCCGAGGTGCTCGAGCAGCGCACGGGCGTGGCCGGCGCGCCGACAGGCGTCGCGCACGAAGAGATCCTCGAGCCAGATGCCGCGGCGCCCGCTGAAGGTGCCGAAGGTGTCGTGCCAAAGGGCGTGCCCGCAGATCGCACCGGTCTCGTCATCGACCGCGAGCGTCGCCCGCAGCAGCGGCCGCGCCGAGAAGAGCGCCTCGGCGAGCGCAGCTTCGGTGGTGGCGAAGCCCGCGTCGAGATGCTCGAACGCGGCGAGCTGGCGCGTCATGGACAGGATCTCACCCACGTCGTCGGGGGCGGCGTCCCGCAGCACCTCAGGAGCGCAGCTGGCGGTTGGCGGCCGAGACCACCGCGGAGAGCGAGGCGTCGAGGATCGACGAGTCCATGCCCACGCCCCACCAGGTGGTGCCGTCGGGCCCCTCGGCCTCCACGTAGGCGACAGCCGACGCGCCGCTGCCCGACGTCAGCGCGTGCTCGGAGTAGTCCTTCACCTCGAATTCCACGCCCAGCTCGGCCCGCAGGCCGGCCACCATCGCGTCGATGGGACCGTTGCCCTCGCTCTTGACCGTGCGGTGCTCGCCGGCGACCAGCAGCTGGGCGGTGACGGTGGTCCGCTGGTCGCCCGTGGTGATCTCGCTCGAGAGGAGCCGGATCCCCTGGTCGTCGAGGTAGGTCTCGCTGAAGACCTCCCACAGCTCGGCCGGGCGGATCTCGGTGCCGCTCGCCTCGGTGACGCGCTGGACGGTCTTCGAGAACTCGACCTGCAGTCGACGCGGCAGGTCGAGCCCATGCTCGGCATCCATGAGGTAGGCGACGCCACCCTTGCCCGACTGGCTATTCACCCGGATGATCGCCTCGTAGGTGCGGCCGGTGTGCATGGGGTCGATGGGCAGGTAGGGAACCTCCCACTCGCCGTACTCCTCGCCGATGGCCGTCATCCCCTTCTTGATGGCGTCTTGGTGCGAGCCCGAGAATGCCGTGTAGACGAGGTCGCCGGCGTAGGGGTGGCGCGGGTGGATCGGCATGCGGGTCGCGTACTCGGCGATGCGACGCACCCGCTCGATGTCCCCGAGGTCGAGGGCCGGGTCGATCCCCTGGGAGAACAGGTTCATGGCGAGCGTCACGATGTCGACGTTCCCGGTCCGCTCTCCGTTCCCGAACAGCGTGCCCTCGACGCGGTCTGCCCCGGCCAGCACGGCGAGCTCGGCGGCGGCTACCGCCGTGCCCCGGTCGTTGTGCGGGTGCAGGCTCAAGATGACCGAGTCCCGGTTGCGGATGGTGCGGCCGAACCACTCGATCACGTCCGCGTAGACGTTCGGCGAATACATCTCGACGGTGGCCGGCAGGTTCAAGATGATCGGCCGCTTCGGCGTCGGCTCGATCACGTCCATGACCGCTTCACAGATCTCGACGGCGAACTCTGGCTCCGTGCCGGTGAAGCTCTCGGGTGAGTACTCGTAGCGGATGGCCGTGCCAGGCACGTCAGCCTCGAACTTCTTGCACAGGCGCGCCGCGTTGACTGCGATGTCGACGATGCCCGCCTTGTCGAGGCCGAAGACCACCCGTCGCTGGAGCTCGGAGGTCGAGTTGTAGAAGTGCACGATGGCCGAGCGTGCGCCGACGAGCGACTCGTAGGTGCGCTCGATCAGCTCCTCGCGGCACTGGACGAGCACCTGGATGGTCACGTCCTCTGGGATGAGGTCCTCTTCGATGATCAGGCGCTGGAAGTCGAAGTCCGTCTGCGATGCCGACGGGAAGCCGACCTCGATCTCCTTGAAGCCGACGGCCACGAGCGTCTCGAACAGCTTGAGCTTGCGTTGGGCGTCCATGGGGTCGATCAGCGCCTGGTTGCCGTCGCGCAGGTCCACGCTCGCCCAGCTGGGGGCGCGACGGAACTCGGCGTCGGGCCACGTGCGGTCTGACAACGTCAGAGGCAGGTGGCTGCGGTACAGGCCGAACGGCATGGGGTTGACGTCGCACGGCATGGCCAGCGGGGATCCCCCGGTGTCGTTGCCTCCTTGTGGTCGCATCTCTGCTTGCATCCCTGCTCCTTGGCTTCTCGAGCTGCTGTCCTTCGTGCCCGCCACCTGCGAGCGCCCATGAAAAAACCTCCTGGCCGGAGGCGCAGGAGGTTGCGGGCGAACGCGATGTGGCGTTCGCCGTCAGGTAAGCAGCAGGTTCGAGGTCGGTACTGCATTCATGGTGACTCCATGCTGCCAGGGGCCGATTGGCGCGTCAAGGGGGTGCCCCCGGTACCGTGGGCGCCGTGCACCGCCGCCGTAACCTTCTCATCGGTCTGCTGCTCGCCCTCGTCGTGGCGGGCGGTATCGCCGCCATCGTCCAGAGCCTGCGGGCGACCACCGCGCCGAACGCGACGCCGGACGGCCCTCTGCCCATGTCCGGGAGCCTCGACACCTGGCCGAGCGTGCCGCGCGCGCCCGGCGCCGGCGCCGCCTGAGGCACGCCGGGGCACCTCAGCCGAGGAGGTCGTCCACCGCGGTCCAGCCGCCGGCCGTGGCCGAGCCGATCCGGTGGGTGGCGAGTGCCAAGGCGGCCTCGCAGCCGTCCTCGGGGACGCAGGCGATCGACGCAGCGGCGAGGAGCTCGAGATCGTTCTCCCCATCCCCGACGGCCAGCACCGCCTCGGGGTCGAGGCCGTGGGCGGCGCAGTAGGCGAGCACGCCGGTCCACTTGCTCACGCCGAGGGGCCGGACCGAGAGGCTGTGGCCCCCGAACACGCCGTCGGGGGTGATCGACGCCTGGGCGAAGCCGCCCACCGCGTGGAGCACCGGGGCGAGCAGGGCCCGCTCGACCCCGCAGACCGAGAAGGTGAACACGGGCAGCGAGCGGGCGGCACCCACCAGCTCGCAGCACCGCGTCCGCTCGACGTTGAAGGCCATGTGCTCGGGATGCGTCGAGGGGTGCTCACCGAGGACGAAGTCCTGCGTCGGGTGATCGATGTTGAGGCACGGCTCGAGCCCGGCGTCGACGAAGGCGGCGAGAACCCGCTCTGCCGACCGTGCATCGAAGAGATGGCGGACGAAGTCCGTCCCTGACAGGAAATCGCGCCCGAGGGAGCCGTCGAACAGCACGGCCGGCAGCAGGACCTCGTTGTCGGCCATGGCGGAAAAGGCGCTCGCCGGGCGCCGGGCGGTGGCCGCGAGCACGGGCACCCCCCTCGCCCTGACGCGCTCGATCGCAGCAGGGACCGAGGGGTGGATGCGGCCCGCAACGTCCCACAGCGACCCGTCGAGGTCGGTGACCACCAGCCCGATGGGCGGCGCCCCTCCTGTGGCACCCCCGTCCCGCGGGTGCACCGGTCCCTCGAGCCCGCTCAGAGCTCGATGCGGTGCAGGTCCAAGATGCCGTCGACCTGTCGAAGGTTGGTGAGCACCTGGTCGGGGGCGGCGGCGTCGGTGGTGATGACCATGAGGGCGGTGTCGCCCTCGCTGCTCGGCCCGACAGCCATCGATGAGATGGAGACGCCGGCGTCGCCGATGGCCGTGCCGACAGCGCCGATCATGCCGGGCCGGTCGTTGTTGCGCACCACCAGCATGTTGGGCGAGGGCGGCACTTCGACCAGGTGGTCGTCGACCATGACCACCCGGGGCTCGACCCGCACGCCGGTACCGGCCAAGGTGCCCGCGCACGAGTGGTCACTCGACCGCAGGGTGATGAGGTTCTTGTAGTCGTGACTCGTGGCCGTCGAGACCTCGCGGATCTCGAGTCCGCGCTCGGCGGCGACCTGCGGGGCGTTCACGTAGGAGACCGGGCCCTCGCTCGACTTGGCGAGCAGTCCCTTCAGGGCGGACAACGTAAGGATTCCGGTGCTGGCCGACGCCAGCTCACCCTGGAACTCGATCTCGAGGCGGTCCGGCGCACCGTCGTGGAGCCCCGAGAAGAAGCGGCCCAGTTGCTCGGCGAGCCCCATGTACGGCCGCACCGTCTCGGACACGTCACTCGCCGCCACATTCACCGCGTAGGGGACGAAGTCCCCGGCGAGTGCGAGCAGCACCTGCTCGGCGATGGTCACCCCGGCCTTGTCCTGCGCCTCGGCGGTGGACGCGCCAAGGTGCGGGCTCACGACCACCGAGGAGAGCTCGAAGAGCGGCGACTCGGTGGTCGGCTCCTTCGTGAAGACGTCGAGGCCTGCGCCTTGGACGATGCCGTCTCGGATGGCCTCGGCGAGAGCCTCCTCGTCGACGATGCCGCCGCGGCCGACGTTGATGATCCGAAGGCCGGGCTTCGCCTTGGCCAGGAGGTCACGCCCGAGCATGCCGATCGTCTCGGGGGTCTTGACCGCGTGAATGGTGACGAAGTCCGACTCGGCGATGAGCTCGTCGAGGCTGCGCAGCTCGACACCCATGGCTCGGGCGCGCTCGGGAGAGATGTACGGGTCGAAGGCGATGAGGGTCATGCCGAAGGCGAGGGCCCGCTGGGCGACGAGCGCGCCGATCCGGCCCAGGCCGATGATGCCGAGGGTCTTGCCGTGGAGCTCCACCCCCTCCCACTTCGAGCGCTCCCAGCGCCCGGCCACGAGGGCGGCGTGGGCCTGGGGGATGTTGCGAGCCTGCGCGAGCAGCAGCGCCATGGTCTGCTCGGCTGCAGAGAGGATGTTGGACTGCGGCGCGTTGACCACCATCACGCCGCGCTCGGTGGCGGCGTCGACGTCGACGTTGTCGAGCCCGATGCCGGCCCGGCCCACCACGATGAGGTCGGTCGCCGCCTCGAGCACCTCGGCGGTGACCTGGGTGGCGGAGCGGATGATGAGGGCGGCGGCCCCGGGGATGGTGGCCACCAGCTCCTCGGGGCTGAGCCCCTCTTGGACGTCAACCTCGTGGCCGGCGGCGGCCAGCTCATCGAGGCCGCTCTGGGCGATCTTCTCGGTCACCAGTACTCGTGCCACTGCGGCTCCTTGCTCGTCGGATCGTTGAGACTGCTATGCGCACCTCGAGCGGGGTCCCCAAGGGGCCGCGGTGCGATGGTGGTTCAGGCGCCCTCGCCGAAGAGCGCGCCCAGGCGGGTCAGCCCCTCCTCGAGGTCGTCGTCACCGAGCGCGTAGGACATGCGGAAGTAGCCCGGCGCGCCGAACGCCTCGCCGGGCACGACAGCCACCTTCGCCTCTTCGATGCACAAGGTTGCGAGCTCGGCGCTCGTCGTCGGGCGATGGCCGCGGATGGTCCGGCCCAGCACGCCCTTCACCGACGGGAAGGCGTAGAAGGCGCCCTCCGGCTCGATGCACGTCACACCGTCGATCTCGTTCAGCAGCTTTACGATGGTGCGCCGTCGCCGGTCGAACGCCTCGCGCATGCGGGTCACCGCAGAGAGGTCGCCGGTCAGCGCGGCGATGGCCGCGCGCTGGGACACGTTGGCCACGTTGGAGGTCTCGTGGCTCTGGATGTTCGTGGCGGCCGCGATCATGTCGGTCGGCCCGAGCAGCCACCCGACCCGCCAACCGGTCATGGCGTACGTCTTGGCCACCCCGTTGGCGACGAGGCACCGGTCGGCGAGCTCGGGGACCACCACAGGCAGGGAGAAGTTCTCGGCGCCGCCGTAGACGAGATGCTCGTAGATCTCGTCGGTGAGCACCCACAGGCCGTGGCCGGCCGCCCAGTGACCGATGGCCTCGATCTCGTCGTGGCTGTACACCGCCCCGGTCGGGTTCGACGGCGACACGAACAGCAGCACCTTGGTGCGCTCGGTCCGCTTCGCCTCGAGGTCGGCCACGGTGGCCTTGAAGCCGGTCGACTCGTCGGTGTCGACGATGACCGGCACCCCGCCGGCCAGGGCGATCGCCTCGGGATACGTCGTCCAGTACGGGGCCGGGACGAGGACCTCGTCACCGGGGTCACACAACACGGCGAAGGCGTTGGCCACCGCCTGCTTGCCCCCGTTGGTCACGAGGACCTGGTTGGCCGTGACGCCGTAGCCGGTGTCGCGCTGGGTCTTGGCCACGATGGCCTCTCGCAGCTCGGGCAGGCCACCGGTCGGGCTGTAGCGGTGGTTCTTCGGCTCGAGGCAGGCCGCCGCCGCCGCCTCGCAGATCTCGGTGGGGGTCGGGAAGTCGGGTTCACCGGCACCGAAGCCGATCACCTGCTCGCCAGCCGCCTGGAGGGCCTTGGCCTTGGCGTCGACCGCCAAGGTGGCCGACGGGGAGACCGCGCTGGCCCGCCGCGACACGCTGGATCCGGTGGCGTTTTCTGAAGTCGACGTCACGGGTGCCATGATTCCATACGTGACAGACCCCCTCGACATCAAGATCCCCTCCGAGCTGCTCCCGGGCGACGGGCGCTTCGGTTGCGGGCCCTCCAAGGTGCGTCGGGAGCAGGTTTCGGCCCTCGCTGCCGCCGCTCCGCACTACCTCGGCACGAGCCACCGCCAAAAAACGGTCAAGTCCGAGGTCGGGCGCCTCCGCGCCGGCCTGAGCGAGCTGTTCTCCCTGCCCGAAGGCTATGAAGTCGTCCTCGGCAACGGCGGCACCACGTGCTTTTGGGACGCGGCGACCTTCGGGCTGATCGAGCACAAGAGCCAGCACCTGTCCTTCGGCGAGTTCTCCTCCAAGTTCGCCTCGTGCGCCAAGGCCGCCCCGCATCTGGAGGACCCCGACGTGCTGACCTCCGATGTCGGCACCCACCCCTTGCCCGTCGCCGACGAGTCGATCGACCTGTACGCCCTCACCCACAACGAGACCTCGACCGGCGTGGCCATGGAGATCGGTCGGCCCGATGGTGCCGCACTCCCCACCGACGGCGGCGGCCTGGTGGCGGTCGACGCCACCTCGGGAGCGGGAGGCCTGCGGGTCGACCCCGCCGAGTTCGACGCCTACTACCTGGCCCCGCAGAAGTGCTTCGCCTCCGACGGCGGCCTCTGGGTGGCGCTCCTCTCTCCCGCCGCCACCGAGCGCATCGAGCGCATCTCGGCGTCGGGCCGCTGGGTGCCCGCCTTCTTGGACCTCAAGATCGCCCTCGACAATTCCCGGCTCGACCAGACGTACAACACGCCCGCACTCGCCACCATCTTCCTGTTCGCCGAGCAGCTCGACTGGCTGAACGGCGGCGGCGGTCTCGAGTGGGCGGCGAGCCGCTGCGACCGCTCGGCCGAGATCCTCTATACGTGGGCCGAGCGCTCGGACTTCGCCCAGCCCTTCGTGGCGAAGCCGTCGGACCGCAGCCACGTGGTCGGGACCATCGACTTCGTGGACGAGATCGACGCCTCGGCGGTCGCCAAGGTGCTGCGGTCCAATGGCATCGTCGACACCGAGCCCTACCGCAAGCTCGGCCGCAACCAGCTGCGCATCGCCATGTTCCCGGCCATCGAGCCCGACGACATCGCCGCCCTCTGCGGCGCCATCAACTACGTGGTGGGCGCACTGGCCTGAGCGGGCTCAACCGCCCGTGGCGCCGGTGCTGAGGTCATAGAGGGTGGTGCCCCCGACGGTGTGGGCGGTGAAGGTCGCCTCCACCCATGAGGTGATCTGCGAGGAGTCGCTGCTCGTCGCCGACGCGCCGCCTCCGAACCCACCGCCTCCGAACCCACCGCCCGAGGCGATGAAGTAGTGGATCGTGCCCTGCGCCACCAGTGCCTTGAACTGGGCCAACGTCGGGGTGGGATCGGTGCCGTTGAACCCACCGATGGCCATCACCGGGTCGCCGCTGGCGAGCTGGTAGCCGGCCGCCGAGTTCGACCCGACTGCGGCGGCCACCCATTTGTACTTGGATGCACCCGCCTGAAGGGCATCCGTGGTGGCCGCACTCGGGGTCCCGGCATTGAGGAGTCCGCCGGCTGCTCCCCCGCCGCCGAAGCCTCCGGGTCGGCCGCCACCGCCGAAGCCCCCGGCGCGGCCCGTGCCACCAAAACCCCCGGCGGGCGGGGTGAAGCCGGCCGGCGGACCACCGGTGGGGGTCCCACCGCCGAAGCGGCCGATGCCGAGGCGTGCCCCACCCCCGAAGCCTGCGAACCCGCCGGGCCCGCCGCCGCCGGCGACGGCCGGCCCGGCCGAGGGGATCGCCCCGGACTCAGGAGACGACGCCGTGTCGAGCGCATAGGCGGCCGGGGCGGCCAGGCCGACCACGATCGCCGCCGCACCCAGGCCGGTGGCCCACCAGCGGCCCCTGCGCATTAGGAACACGAGGCCGACTGCGGTGAGCGCGCCGAGCACCACGATGGCCCACTTGAGGGCCGGGTACCACGTCGGCGACCGGTCCAAGAGCACGTAGGCCCACACCGCGGTCACCATGAGCGTGACCGCCATCGCCAGGCGGGCGAAGAGCGTGGCGCGCCGGGCGAAGAGCACGGTCGCCCCGATGCCCACGAGGCCACCGATGGCCGGGGCGAGGGCGACGCTGTAATAGGGGTGGATGATCCCCGAGGCCAGGCTGAACACGAGCCCGGTGAGCAACAGCCAGCCGCCGAAGAGCAGGACCATGGCACGGATGCGGTCCGTGCGGCGAGTGCGGCGCCCGATCCACAGCACGGCCACCGCCAGCAGCAGCGCTGCGGGGATCAGCCAGGAGATCTGGCTGCCGAACTCGCTGTTGAACATGCGCAGCAGCCCGGTGGGCCCCCAGCGCGACCCGGCAACGGCGCCGCCGCCGACGCTGCCCGTCTCGTTGCCACTCAGCCGGCCGAAGCCGTTGTAGCCGAAGACGACGTTCAAGAAGCTGTTGTCGGTCGAACCGCCGATGTAGGGGCGGTCGGCCGCCGGCGTGAGCTGCACGATCGCCACCCACCAGCCGGCCGCAACAAGCAGCGACACGCCGCCAACCGCAAGCTGCACGAGGCGCCGGCGCAACCGTGTGTCGGCGCAGAGCAGGTACACCCCGCCGAGCACGGGGGCGAGGATCAGCGCCTGGAGTTCCTTGGTCAGAAAGCCCAACCCCAGGGCGGCGCCGGCGAGGACCACCCACCTGCTCGACCCGCCCTCGATGGCCCGGACGGTGGCGTAGGCGGCCACGATGGTGAGGAGCACCAACAGGGCGTCGGGGTTGTTGAACCGGAACATCAGCACAGCGACGGGGGTGAGGGCGAGCACGAGTCCGGCCAAGAGGCCGGCGGCTGGTGTCGCCCATCTGCGCACCGTCACATAGAGCAGTCCGACCGAGGCCACGCCCTCGAGCGCCTGGGGCACGAGGAGGCTCCACGAGTTGACGCCGAAGACCCGGGCGGAGAGCTCCATCACCCACAGCGAGGCCGGCGGCTTGTCGACGGTGATGAAGTTCGAAGCATCCGAGGAGCCGAAGAAGAAGGCCTTCCAGCTCTTGGTGCCCGCCTGGACGGCGGCCGCATAGAAGGAGTTGGCCCATCCCGAGGCGCCGAGGCCGATGATGTAGAGCGCGGCGGTGCCGACCAGCAGGGCCAGGAGCGTGGGGCGGACCCAGGCCGGGTCGGCGGGCCGACCTCGCACGAAGCGCCGCACGATGCCGTCGGTGCCGGCGGAGGTCGCTGGCTGGTTTTCGAAGGAGGGCTCGCCGAGCGGTGCGGGGGGGCGGCCACCTGTTGCGATGAGCGTCATGGCGCCACTTTCCCGTGCAGGGCTGTGAGCGAACTGTGAGGCGTCGCAGAACGGGCTAAGAGTTGTCCCCGGTGCCCTGTGGGCTCCGGTCAGCCGCCCGAGGCGTCCTGGACCCTGGTCTTACCCGCCGTGATGAAGGGCATCATCTGGCGCAGCTCGGCGCCGACTTCCTCGATCTGGTGGGCCTTGCCCTCCTCTTGGAGCTGGTGGAACCGGGGGCGCCCGGCGCGGTTCTCGGCGATCCACTCCTCGGCGAAGCTGCCGTCTTGGATCTCGCCCAGGATGCGGCGCATCTCCTCGCGCACAGCTTCGTTGATCACCCGGGGCCCGCGGGTCAAGTCGCCGTACTCAGCCGTGTCCGAGATCGAGTAGCGCATGCCCGCAATGCCCTGCTCGTACATCAGGTCGACGATGAGCTTGAGCTCGTGGAGACATTCGAAGTAGGCGGACTCGGGCTGGTAGCCGGCGTCGACGAGCGTCTCGAACCCAGCGGTGACGAGGGCCGTCACCCCGCCGCAGAGCACGACCTGCTCGCCGAAGAGGTCGGTCTCGGTCTCCTCGTCGAAGGTGGTGTCGAGGACGCCGGCGCGCGTCGCCCCGGTGGCGTGGGCGTAGGAGAGTGCGAGCGCGTGCGCCTTGCCCGTGGCGTCCTGGGCGACGGCGATCAGGCTCGGCACCCCACCACCCTCGGTGTAGGTGCGCCGGACCAGGTGGCCCGGGCTCTTCGGCGCGACCATGGCCACATCGACGCCCGCCGGGGGCACGATCTGGCCGTAGCGGATGTTGAAGCCGTGGGCGAACATCAGGCAGTCGCCCTCGTTCAGGTTCGGTGCGACCGAGGCGTCGTAGATCGCCTTCTGCTCGGTGTCGGGCAGCAGGATCATGATCACGTCGGCCTCGGCGGCCGCCTCGTCGATGGTCATGACCTTGAGGCCGGCCTCCTCGGCCTTCTTCCAAGAGGACGACTCGGGCCGCAGCCCGACCCGCACGTCGACGCCCGACTCGGAGAGGTTGAGGGCGTGGGCGTGGCCCTGGGACCCGTAGCCCAAGATGGCGACCTTGCGGGCTGCGATCAGGCTCGGGTCGGCGTCGGCTTCGTAGTACAAGGTGGCCATGGGGTCCTCTCGGTTCGGTCGTGATGAATCAGGCGGGCAGGCCGGCAGGCGCGCCGGTCGGACGGTCCAGCTTAGGCAACGCCACGCGACCCGAGCGTTGGAGCTCGACGAGCTCGTAGTCCTCGAGCAGGCGCTCGAAGTCATCGAGCTTCTCGGGGCGTCCGGCCAGCATCACGGTGAGGCGCGCCAGTCCCACGTTGACCACCTGGGCCCCGAACACACCGACCAGCTCGATCACCTGTGACCGCTCAGCCGGGCCGACCGCGACGGTCGCCAGGAGCAGTTCGCGCTCGACCGCCTCGTGGGGGGCGAGCTGGGAGATCGTGACCACGTTGATCAGCTTGTCCAGCTGGTTCACGATCTGCTCGAGCGGGGCGGACTCGACATCGACCACCATGGTGATGCGGCTGAAGCGCTCATCGTCCGTGGGTGCCACGGTCAGGGAGAAGATGTTGAACCCGCGCCGGGAGAACAGCCCGGCGACGCGGGCCAAGACACCGGCCTTGTTCTCGACGAGCACGCTCAAGATGTGGTGGCGCACCGGCTCGGGTGACGCAACGTGCAGCTCGGTGATGCTCATCGGGGGCGGTCCTCCTGGCTCGGGTGCACAACGATGCCGTCGTTCGAGGCGCCGGCCGGCACCATCGGGAACACCTTCTCGAAGGCATCGGTGCGAAAGTCGATCACGACCGGGCGGTCGTCGATGGCGTTGGCCTTCTCAACGGCCGGCGCAACCTCTTCGGGCGACTCGCAGCGGAGCCCGACGCAGCCCATGGCTTCGGCCCACTTCACGTAGTCGGGCAGGTCCGGTGAAAGGTAGACCTCCGAGTAGCGCTCCTCGTAGAACATCTCCTGCCACTGGCGCACCATCCCGAGGTACGCGTTGTTGAGGATGGCGACCTTGACCGGGATCTGCTCGGCTGAGGCGGTCACGAGCTCCTGGGCGGTCATCTGAAAGCAGCCGTCACCGTCGATCGCCCACACGGTGCGGTCCGGGCGGCCCACCTTGGCGCCGATGGCGGCGGGCACCGAGAAGCCCATCGTCCCGGCCCCGCCGGAGTTGATCCACGTGCGGGGGTAGTCGTAGCGCCAGTACTGCGACGCCCACATCTGGTGCTGTCCCACGCCCGAAGCAACGACCGTGTCGACCGGCGAGAGGTCCCGCAGGGTCTCGACGACCATCTGGGGCTTGATGGCCCCGCCGTCGGACTGCTCGTAGTGATAAGGAAAGTCCTCCTGCCACCGGTGGATCCGCCCCCACCACGGTGCGAGGTCCGGCCGGGCAGAGGCAGCGGATCCGGCCGGCGAGTTCCCGTTGGACCCGCTGGCCCCGCGTCCGCCGAGGCCGAGGCCGTCGAGGGCTTCGAGCATCGCCTCGATGACCAGCCGGCAGTCGCCCGCCACGCCGACGTCGGGGCGGCGCACCTTGCCGAGCTCGGCAGGGTCGATGTCGACGTGGATCACCTTGGCTTCGGGGGCGAAGGCGTCGACGCGACCGGTGACCCGGTCGTCGAAACGGCTGCCGAGGGCGATGAGCAGGTCGGAGCGCTGCATGGCGGTGACCGCCGTGTAGTTGCCGTGCATCCCCGGCATACCGAGGCACAGCGGGTGCGAGTCGGGGAACGCACCGCGCGCCATGAGGGTGGTCACGACCGGGATGCCGGTGCGCTCGGCGAGCTCGAGCAGCGCGTCGTAGGCCTGTGCCTTCAAGATGCCACCACCGGCGTAGATGACAGGGCGCTCGGCGGTGAGCAACAGCTCGGCCGCCCGGCGGATGAGGGCCGGGTCCCCGACCGTCACCGGGTTGTAGCCGGGGAGGTCGAGGTCGGCGATGCTCTCGGGCCAGTACCACTCCATCGACCCCTGCGAGACGTCCTTGGGCACGTCGATGAGGACGGGGCCTGGGCGCCCGGTCGTGGCCACGTGGAATGCCGCGGCGACGGTACGGGGCAGGTCGGCAGGATCGGTCACCAGCCAGTTGTGCTTTGTGATGCCCATCGTCACGCCGGTGATGTCGCACTCCTGGAAGGCGTCGCTCCCGATGGAGCTGGTCGCCACCTGGCCGGAGATCACTACGAGCGGCGTCGAATCCATATAGGCGTTGGCCAGCGGCGTCACGATGTTGGTCGCGCCGGGCCCACTCGTCACGATGGCCACCCCCGGCCGACCGGTGGCCAGGGCGTAGCCCTCGGCCATGTGGCCCGCACCCTGCTCGTGGCGCACGAGGATGTGGCGGATCGACGAGTCGATGATCGGGTCGTAGACGGGCAGAATGGCCCCGCCGGGCAGACCGAACATCACTTCGGTGCCTTGCATCTCGAGGCTCTTGATGAGGGCCTGTGCGCCGGTGAGTCGCATATGGGCTTCCTTGCTCTTCGGTTGAACTGGGGTCTTCGGTTGAGCTCTTCGGTTGAACTGGGCTTCACTGCATTGGCTTGGTTGAACGTGGCACTTTGCTCGCTCCCGGCCCAGTGCTTGCGCAGTGGCCGAGAATTGAAACGACCTCCCGTCGGGGAGGTCGGACAGCACGCAACGAGAGGGGGTTGCGTGCTAGTTCAGGGGTACCAGGATCTCGCGGCGGCTGGTCATAGCCCGCATATTCTGCCACGTGGGCTCGGGAACAACAACCCCACCCGCTCAACGTCGCTCACGGGACGAAGGCACACCCGTCCCACGTGCCACGAGGGCTGCGCCGACGGCGGCCGGTCATCTCGAGGGCGAGTTCGTCCGGTCCGCGCCCCACGCTCGGCCCGACCGCCACCCTGATCCGGCCCGCCGTGAACGTGCGGTACGCGGCCGCACCTCTCGGCGGCGACATCGTGACCTCGACCACGCGCAGCCCGCCCGAACAGCAGCCATGGGTGGCCAGGTCCACGTAGGCAACCCCACCTCGGATGGCGACGAAGCTGTCGAACTCCTCCGTCGTTGCGACCCTCACGCGGGGTCCTCGGACGGCTCGCTCCAATGGAGTGCACGGTGCTCGCTGCCCTCCACCACGACGAACCCGACCTCACAGATGTCGACGGCGAAGAGATGGAAGTCACCCTCGGGGCGCCAGCCGATATGGGCGAAGAGTGCCTCGCAGTAGCGCTCCCGGGTCGGGGCGTCCGCCACGCGGGCGGCGGTCCCGTAGAGCTTCACGTCGCCCTCGATCCCGTCGGCGCGTGTCACCACTGACTGGATGCTCACTTTCGGGTCCCGGAGCAAGTCGAGCGCCTTGTACGACTGCCAGATCATCCCGAGGTAGAGCACGCCGTCCACCTCGAGGGGCTCGACGGGGCTCAACCGTGCCCACCCGTTGGCCCGCCGTGTCCCCACCATCACGAGGCCGGGGCCGAGGAGGCGCTCGGCGCCGATCGCAGCGAGCTCGGGGTCCGCGGCGCGAAGGTCCGCCCACGAGGCCATTCAGAGCCCCCTCATCGAGGTGGCCCCACGGCGCCGTGACCCCGAAGCGACCACACCGCCGTCGTCCCGACCATGGACGGCGCTCGCCCGAGCACCACGGTGAGCAGCTGGACGGCCGAGGCGGGACGGGCTCCCTCGTGCGCCACCACCACGGTCCGAACATCCCACGCGGCGAGTTGGGCTCGGATGATTGTGAGCCCGTGGGTCCCTAGTTTGGGCAGCGGAACGCCGAGCCAGCACTCCTCGAGCAGCGCCTCGAGCAATGTGTCCGGTTTGGCGAAGGAGGCTGAACCGTCGGGCTGCGCGACGATCACGTAGCCGCCCGGCATGCGAAACGACATCGCCGCCTCGGCCTGCCACAGCATGGCCTGGTCGTGGTCCTGGAACGCCTCGGGATAGGCGAGGACCACGCTCCCCGCGGCGATGGACGCGCGTGGCGGGTCGAAGACCGCTGGCACGCTGACCGAGCTGGTCCGAAACGGAAAGGCCGGCACGAGCGGCAGCAGGCACAAGCCGACGACCCCGAGGACCAGGAGATCCGTGCGGGTTCCCGGCCGGCGGGATCCGAGCAGGCCGAGGTGGGCCCGGTCGGCACCCACGGCGAGTACGAGCGCGGCGAAGAGATCGACGAAGACGTCGTAGCGGGCGGGCACGGCCTCGGCAAAGACCGTCCAGTGCGCGAGGAGCGCGTAGGGCAGCGGGATGGCGGTTCGCGTCCCGCCGATCGCCAAGTGCACACCGAGCGAGAGCACGAACGCGCATACCGCCATGGCGACGGCGAAGCGGATGACCGGCTCGCGCCACAGTTTGATGGCGACGAGTGCCAGGGCGATCAGGAGGAGGATCCCGAGAGCGCCACCGTTCTCGTAGAGATCGCCGCCAACGAGCGTGGCGCCGACGGAGCCGGTGTGGAAGAGCTGCAGTGGCGTGGTGGCGACGGGGCTGACCAGGTCGTTCGAGAGCCGGCCCAGGCCGGCCTGGATGGGGCCCTTCGTGTGGCCCTCTCCGGTGAGGGCGATGGTCGCCGGGTAGGCGACGACGACGGCGAAGACGCCGAATCCGATCGCCAGGCCGCTCGCCACGTGGCGGGCCCGACGCGCCACCTCGTGCGGCCGGGCCACCACCAGGAACAGCAGGCCGATCGCGGCGACCACCGCTGTGTCGACCAGCATCTCGACCGAGGTGAAGAACTGTGCGACGCCGAGCGCGCCCAGCACCGCGCCGACGCCGAAGGGGTTCCACCGCTGGCGGACCACCAGTTCGTCGAGTGCTGCGAGGAGCAGGGGGATCACTGCGACGAAGGCGAGGTTCAGGTGGCCCTGGGTCTGGGCGACCATGTACGGAGAGAAGCCGAACAGCAGCCCTCCGACATAGGCGGCGGGCAGCCATGACACCCAGCGCCTGAGGACCACCGTCGCCGCCGTCGCCGAGGTGGCGAAGGCGAGCACCACTGCCACGTTGAAGCTGGCGACGGGCCCGGCGGCCAGGGTGACCGGCGCCAGCAGCGCGCCCGGCAGGAGGAGACTCGGGTTGTCGAGCAGGTTGACCGGTCGCGGCACGTTGAGCAGGTGGGTGATGAGCGGTGAGTGGCCGGCCAGCAGTGCCCTCGGGGTGACGGCGAGGAACCAGGCCTCCTGGATGGGGTCCTGCCCGTTGCCGGTCGGCAGGACGTGGGTGACCCCGTCGAGGAGCGCCCGCAGGTCGGCGACCATCCCGAGCGCCACGAACGAGCCAACGACGGCTGCCCAGGCGAGGACGGGTCGCCACCGCTCTCTCCGGGCGGGCGTGACACTGGTCTCCGCCGGTGCGGCGGGGGGAACCGGCGTAATCGTGGCGGTCATCGGCCGGCCGGCCCGCCCCTACGGCTCGGTGACGGCGCCGCGCTCGGCCCCCGTCACCAATCGGGCGTACTTGGCGAGCACCCCCGTGGTGTAGCGGGGCTCGAACTCCTTCAACGCACCGGCGCGCCGGGCCAGCTCCGCCGCATCGACCTCGAGGTCGATGCGGTGCTGGTCCACGTCGATGACGATGCGGTCCCCATCAGCCACGAGGGCGATGGGGCCGCCGTCGACCGCCTCGGGGGCGACGTGGCCGATGCAGAACCCGTGGGTCCCCCCGCTGAACCGGCCGTCGGTGACGAGCGCGCAGTCCCCCCCGCGCCCGACGCCCTTCATGGCGCCGGTCACCGCCAGCATCTCGCGCATGCCGGGGCCGCCCTTCGGGCCCTCGTAGCGGATCACCACCACGGTGCCCGGCTCGATGCCGTCGGCCAGGATGACCTCCATGGCGGCCGGTTCGCCGTCGAAGACCCGTGCGGTGCCCTCGAAGTACGGGGTGTCGATGCCGGCCACCTTGACCACCGAGCCCTTGGGGGCGAGCGAACCGGTCAGTATGGCGATGCCGCCACGCTCGTGGATGGGGTTTCGAAGCGCATGCACGACGGTGCCGTCGGGCGGCGGCGGCGCCAGGGCGGCCAGGTTCTCGGCCATCGTCTTGCCGGTCACGGTCAGGCAGTCCCCGTGGAGGAGGCCCGCCTCGAGCAGCTCGGCGAGGACCACGGGCACCCCGCCGATGCGGTCGACGTCAACCATGTGGAACTTGCCGTGGGGTTTCGTGTCGGCGAGGTGCGGCA
The DNA here is from genome assembly GCA_003155135.1 of Acidimicrobiaceae bacterium. GTDB lineage: Bacteria > Actinomycetota > Acidimicrobiia > Acidimicrobiales > RAAP-2 > Bog-515. The sequence continues at coordinate 198,525 of PMFN01000031.1, forward strand.
CCCGCTCGGCAATGCGGTTGAAGTCGTCGAGCTCGAGCTCCACGCGCGCCTCGTGGGCGATGGCGAGCAGGTGCAGCACGGCGTTCGTCGAGCCCCCGAGGGCCATGACCACGGCAATGGCGTTCTCGAAGGCCTGTTTGGTCATGATCTGGCGCGGACGGATCCCCTCACGCAAGAGGTCGATCACCACGCGGCCCGACTCGTAGGCGAAGTCGTCGCGGCGGCGGTCGACGGCCGGCGCCGAGGAGCTGCCCGGAAGGGACATGCCGAGGGCTTCGGCGACCGAGGCCATCGTGTTGGCCGTGAACATGCCCGCGCACGAGCCTTCGGTCGGGCAGGCGTTGTGCTCGATGAGGGAGAGCTCCTCGTCGCTCAGGGCGTCGACGGCGTGGGCCCCGACCGCTTCGAAGACACTGACGACGTCGAGGGCACGGTCGCGCAGACGGCCCGGCAGGATGCTGCCGCCGTAGAGGAAGACGCTCGGCAGGTTGAGGCGGGCCGCCGCCATGAGCATCCCCGGAAGGGACTTGTCGCAGCCGGCGAAGGTCACGAGGGCGTCGAAGCGCTCGGCATGCATGACGGTCTCGACCGAGTCCGCAATGACCTCGCGGCTGACCAACGATGCGCGCATCCCCTCGTGGCCCATCGAGATGCCGTCGGACACGGCGATGGTGACGAACTCGAACGGGAAGCCCCCCGCGTCGCGCACGCCCTGCTTGGCCCGTTTGGCCAGCCGGTCGAGCGGCAAGTTGCACGGCGTCACCTCGTTCCACGAGGAGGCGACCCCGATTTGGGGCTTGTCCCAGTCGTCGTCGGTCATCCCGACGGCGCGCAGCATGGCCCGTGCCGGCGCCTTCGCCGGGCCGTCGGTCACCTCGAAGCTGCGCGGCTTCATGCCGGGCCGCTCGCCGGGGCCCGCGTGCTCAGCGTTGTTGGACGTCATGGCCAGAGCATACGGCCCGCTCCCGGGGCTTCCGGAGACGGGCGGCTCGCGCCGATCAGGGGGCGGCGAGGCGGGCCAGCTCTGCGGTGACGGCCTTGCCGTTGGCGTTGCCACCGGTGGCCTTCATGACCGCGCCCACGAAGAAGCCGGTCATCTTCTTGTCGCCCTCGACGAAGCGGGCCCACTCGTCGGGGTGGGCGGCGACGATGTCGGCGACGGTGGCGGCGAGCGAGCCCGACGACAGCGACTCGAAGCCCAGCTCGGCGGCGATCCCACCCGGGTCGCCGCCGCCGCGCTCGAGGAGCACGGCGAGGACCGCCTTGGTCTGGGTCGCCGAGAGCGTGCCGTTCGCCTCCAGGCCGAGCAGCGTGGCGAAGGAGGTGCGTTCGAGCCGCAGAGCGGCGTCGGTGTCGGTCGCCACCTCATTGGCCGTGCGGGCGAGGGCGAGCGTGGCGGGGACCCCGGCATCGGTGGCGCTGCGCAGGAGCGGGTCGAGCCCAAGGTCCACGACGGCCAGGATCTGGTCGCGCTGGGCAGGGGTCGGGCCCCCGTCGAAGAGAGCGGCGAGCGCCAAGCGCCGCTCGGCGGGCAGCGGCCCGATGCCCGCTGCCACCCGCTCGATCCACTCGGCCCCGGGCGCGAGGGGGACCAGGTCGGGCTCGGGGAAGTAGCGGTAGTCGTTCGCCTCTTCCTTGGACCGCATGGTCGAGGTGCGCCCGGCCTCCTCGTCCCAGTGGCGGGTCTCCTGGTCGATGGTGCCGCCGGCGTCGAGCAGGGCGACCTGGCGGTCGGCCTCGTACTCGATGGCCCGGGTGAGCGAGCGGAGCGAGTTCAGATTCTTGATCTCACACCTCGTGCCCATCACCTCGTTGCCCGCCGGGCGAACCGAGACGTTGGCGTCGACGCGCATCGAGCCCTCCTCCATCCGGCCGTCGGAGGCCCCGGTCGCCACCAGCACGGCGCGCAGCTCGGCCACGTAGGCCCGTGCCTGGGCGGCGGTGCGGATTTCGGGCTCGCTCACGATCTCGACGAGCGGGACGCCGGCGCGGTTGTAGTCGACCAGTGAGTGGTCCGCGGCGTGGATGCGGCCGCCCTCGCCGACGTGCAGCGTCTTGCCGGTGTCCTCTTCCAAGTGGGCGCGGGTGATGCCGACCACCGAGCCGTCGGGCAGCTCGAGTCGACCGCCCGTGTTGATCGGCTCGTCGTACTGGCTGATCTGGTAGTCCTTGGGCTGGTCCGGATAGAAGTAGTTCTTCCGGTGGAAGCTCGAGGGGCGGATCTCGCACCCGAGGGCCGTGCCGATCGCCATGGCCCGCTCGACCGCCCCGGTGTTCAGGACAGGGAGCGAGCCGGGCAGGCCGAGGCACACGGGGCAGACGTTGGTGTTGGGCTCGTCGCCGAAGGCGTTGCGGCAGCCGCAGAACAGCTTGGTGGCGGTCAGGAGCTCGCAGTGCACCTCGAGGCCGATCACCATCTCCCAGTCGTCGCCCAGGGTCGTGCTCATGGGACGGTCTCCTCCTGCGGTGTGGCCACCTCGAGGGCGGCGGCGACGGCGAAGAGCAGCGGCTCGGCGAGGGCGGGGGCGAGCACCTGGACCCCGACCGGGAGGCCGTCGTCGCCGGTGCCGAAGGGCACGCTGATGGCCGGGTGCCCGGCCAGGTTCGACGGGATGGTGAACAGGTCCGAGAGGTACATGGCGAGTGGGTCGTCGGCCTTGGACCCGATGGCGAACGCCGTCGTCGGCGCGGTGGCCCCGAGCAGGACGTCGTGGTCGGCGTAGGCCCGAGCGAACGCCTCGACCACGAGCGTGCGGACCCGCTGGGCCTGGCCGTAGTAGGCGTCGTAGTAGCCGGCCGACAGCGCGTAGGTCCCGAGCATGATGCGCCGCTTGACCTCGGCGCCGAAGCCCGCCGTGCGCGTGGCCCGGTTCATGGCCGCCGCGTCCGGGGCATCAACCCGCAGCCCGTAGCGGACCCCGTCGTAGCGGGCCAGGTTGGAGGACGCCTCGGCGGGGGCGAGCAGGTAGTAGGCCGACAGGCCGTAGTCGAACTCGGGGATCGAGACCTCCTCGACCCGCGCCCCGGCCACGGCCAGGGCCTCGGCGGCCTCGTGGACCCGGGCAGCCACGTCGGGAGCGGCGCCGGTGAGCAGCTGGGCGCACAGGCCGACGCGCAGTCCGTCGACGCCCTCACCGAGCCTCGACCGGGCGGCGGGGGCGGGCCCGTCGAGCGACGTGCTGTCGGCGGGGTCGTGGCCGCCGATGACCTCGAGGAGCAGCGCAGCGTCGGCCACGGTGGTGGCGAAGGGCCCGATCTGGTCGAGGGAGCTGGCGAAGGCGACGAGGCCGTAGCGCGAGACCGCGCCGTACGTGGGCTTCATGCCGACCACGCCGCAGAAGGCGGCCGGCTGGCGGATGGACCCCCCGGTGTCCGAGCCGAGCCCGAGCGGGGCGAAGCCCGCCGCCACCGCCGCCGCCGAGCCCCCCGAGGAGCCGCCGGGGACCTTGGCGGTGTCGTGCGGGTTGCGCGTCGGGCCGCTCGAGGAGTTCTCGGTCGAGGACCCCATGGCGAACTCGTCCATGTTGGTCTTGCCGATGATGACCGCGCCGGCGTCGGCGAGGCGGCGCACCACCGTGGCGTCGTAGGGCGGACGCCAGCCCTCGAGGATCTTGGACGAGCAGGTGGTGGCCAGCCCGAGGGTGCAGAGGTTGTCCTTCAGGGCCACCGGCACCCCAGCGAGCGGGCCGACCGGCTCGCCGGCGGCGACGGACCGGTCGATGGCGGCAGCCCGTTCCCTGGCTTCGTCGCCGAGAACGCTGACGAAGGCGTGGAGGTCGGGCTCCCTCGACTCGATGACGGCGAGGTGCGCGTCGAGCACCGCTGCGGCCGATTCCTCGCCGGCGGCGACCGCCGACGCGATGTCCGCGGCGGTGCGCCGGGCTGACCTTCCGTCCGCGCTCACGGCTCCTCGCCGACGATGCGCGGCACGCTGAAGCGGTCGTCCTCCACCGAAGGCGCCATGGCCAGCACGATGTCTCGCTCGAGGCTCGGGGCCACGACGTCGTCGCGCAGCACGTTGACGACCGGGAGCGGGTGGGCGGTCGGGCGCACCCCGGTCAGGTCGAGGGCTGCCACGTCGGCCGCGTAATCGAGGACCGACGCGAGCTGGCCGGTGAAGAGCTCGAGCTCGTCCTCGGAAAGGTCGAGCCGGGCGAGGCGCGCCACATGGACTACGTCCGCGCGGCTGAGTGCCGCCGTCGACGGGTGCGCACCGGCCGGCCCGTTCTCCACGGTCATGCCGGGGCCCGGCCCGAGACCGATCGGGCAAAAGCGAGGGCGCGCGACTCGATCTCGTCCTGGTCGTAGTCGAGGGTTGCGACGTGGTAGCTGCGCTCCAGCCAGACGCGCTCGACCGGGCCCGACACGGTGCCCGCCACGAGGTCTCCCGAGCCCGGCTCAACCACGTGGTCCTGGCGGCTCGAGAGCAGCAGCACCGGGCACCCGACCTGGGCCAGGTCGACGGCCACGTCCTCGGCCGCCTCGAACAGCGAGAGGACCGCGGCGAGAGGCAGCTCGGCGTAGGCGAGCTCGACGGTGCCTTCCTTCGCGATGTCCGAGCCGATGCCCGGCGCGAGCTCGGTCCCCGACTCGAGGGTGGCGGTCAGCATGTCGCGCACATCGTCGCCGGGGGGCTCGGCGAGGGGGTTCACGAGCACGATGCCGGCGATCTCGGGGTGGCGCTCGGCCAGCCACAGCGTCAGCGTCCCGCCCATCGACAGGCCCGCCACCACCACGGCCGAGCAGCGGGCGGCCAGTTCCTCGTAGGCCCGCTCGGCCGCAGCCGACCAGTCGGCCCACCTCGTGGTCACCATGTCCTCGATGGAGGTGCCGTGCCCGGGGAGCAGCGGGAGCTCGACGGTGAAGCCGGCGTCGGCCATCGCCTCGGCGAGGGGGCGCATCGATTGGGGGTTGCCGGTGAATCCGTGGAGGACGAGCACGCCCTCGGGGCCGCCGGCGGCAGAGAACGGTTCAGCACCTTCGAGCACGGGAGCAGTCACGTCCGGGCATGCTACCGGCGCGCCAGCGCCCGCTTCGAACCGGGCCGGGTGGGCCGCCGCCGGTGCAGTGGGGCCGACGAGGGGCCCGGGGGCGAGCGCGGGTAGGTTGGCTGCGTCCTGACCCCGCGACGAGTTCCGAGGAGCACCACACCATGGCGTACGCCTTCTTGAGCGATGAGTGGATCGAGCAGGCGCACAAGATCCGCCACGAGTACCGCGGGCGCATGGCGCCAATCCCCCACCCGGTGCGCATGAACCTCATCGTGACCGAGGTGCCTTTCGACGAGGACCGACTCCACGCGCACGTCGACACCAGCACGGGCGAGCTCGAGCTCGACCGTGGGCACCTGGAGAACCCCGACCTGTCGGTGACCGTCGACTACATCACCGCCAAGGCGATCCTGGTCGATGGCAACCCCCAGGCGGCCATGACCGCCTTCATGAACGGCAAGATCCGCCTCGAGGGCGACATGTCCAAGCTGATGGTCTTCCAGGGCGCCCCGACCGACGAGTCGGCCATCGAGTTCGCGCTGCGGGTGCGGGAGATGACCGAATAGAGCGGTCTCGCCCGCCGCTCAGGGCTGTGGCACCGCCGGCGCCCGGCGCGGCACCGAGCGCATGAAGGTGGCGCAGGCCACCCCAACGGCGGCGACGAGCGCTCCGACCCAAAAGGCCCGGTGGAAGGTGCCGAGTAGGGCGGATGCCTCGTGGCCGATGCCGGCGAGGCGCCGGGCACCGGACTCTTGGAGCGTCTGGAGCACCTGGATGCCGGCCACCTCGCCCACCTGGGTGGCCAGGAGCTGGGCGGCGCTCATCACCCCGTAGTCACTGGGGCCGACCTCGTTGCCCATGGCCGAGGACGTGGCCGGGAGGGCGACCCCCATGCCGAGGCCCGAGAGGCACAGGGCAAGGATGATCAACGGCAGCGAGGCGTGCAGGCCGAGCAGGGCGAAGATGACCATCGACAGCGTCACCGATGCGGCGCCGGCCACCGCCGAGACCCGCTCCCCCACCCGCACGGTCAGGTAGCCGGCGATGGGTGAGCTCAGGGCGAACACGAGGGGCCGGGCCGCCGAGAGCAGCCCCACCTGGGCGATCCGGTAGTGGTACACCTCCTCCATCATGAGCGGGAAGAGGAAGAACGCCCCGAAGTAGGCGAACGCCGTCGACATGCGCGCCCCGATCGGGAAGCTGAAGTTGCGCCGCTTGAAGTAGAAGGGCGGGATGAGGGGATGCTCGGCCGTACGGATGCGCCAGACGAACACGAAGAACGCGACCACCGACACGCAGAGCGCCCCGATGGTGCCCGCCGAGCTCCACCCGGCCAGCGGGGCGACCGAGAGGGCGAGCATGAGCGAGGTGACCCCGGCAGAGAGGCTCCAGGTCCCGACCCAGTCCATGTCCTTCCAGCGGTTGGCCGCCACCGGGTCCTCGCCGGGCACCTCGGCGACGGCGTGGCGGCCGTGGGCGGGGAGAATCAGGGCGACCACGGCGGCGGAGATGAAGAGCAGCCCGAGCTGGCCCCAGAACAGCGCCCGCCAGCCGATGAACTCGATGACCGGCGAGCCGACGGTGACGCCGAGCACGGGGCCGCCTGCGCCGACGAGGGACCACCACCCGAGTGCCTTCACCCGGTCCTCGGGAGCGAAGAGGCGCATGATGAGGGCCATCGACGCCGTCCCGGTGGCTGCGCCCTGGACGCCGTCGAGGGCCCGGGCGAACAGCAAGATGCCGACGTTGGGCGCGAGCGCGGTGAGCACGGCCGACACCATCGCCCCTGAGAGGCCGAGCAGGTAGAGACGGCGGTGGCCGAACAGGTCGCCCGCCTTGCCGAAGATGGGCGCTGCGAGACCGAAGGCGAGGAGCGGACCGGTGACCGCCCAGGTGAGCACCGAGATGTTCGTGTGGAGCTGGTGGGCGACCGTCGGCAGCGCGACGACGAAGACGGTGAAGGTGATGTTGAGCGAGAGCAGCCCGGCGAGGAGCGCCCAGAGCACCCACCACTGGTAGCGGGGGCTGGCGGTGGCGCGCTGCTGGACGCGCCGACGCAGCAGCAACGGCCAGGGGACGTCGACGGACGCTTCCGCACCGACGGCGCCGAGTGCGCCCGCGCCCGGGTCGGCCCGTGCGTCGAAAAGGACCTCGGGCTCGTCCAGCGCGCCGAGAAGGCTTCGCCCGCCGTCGGGCTCTCGTGGCTGTTCTGCGGGGACCTCGGGCGGTGTGGCCCGGCTCACGCGCCGAGCTTGGGCATCTCCGCCTGCAGCTCCGCCACGGTCCAACGGTCGGACTTCTCGAGCGCGTCGGTCATCGTCCAGTTCTGGAAGCTGCGGACGGTGCCGCCCTGGACGAAGAAGACGCGCCCGGTCGCCGGGCAGTCCTCGACGGCGAGGTAGGCGACCAACGGGGAGATGTTGGCCGGGTCCCAGACGTCGAACTGGGCGGCGTCTTGGGGGGCGGCGACCGCGTCAGAGAGGCCCGGTGTCGACTCGGTCATCCGGGTGCGCGCGGCGGGGGCGATGGCATTGACCCGCACCCCATAGCGGCCGAGCTCCTGGGCGCAGATCACGGTGAAGGCGGCGATCCCCGCCTTGGCTGCACCGTAGTTGGACTGGCCCGGGTTGCCGAGCAGCCCCGAGGTCGAAGAGGTGTTGATGACCGAGGCCTTGACCTCGTGGCCGGCCTTGGTTTGCTCGCGCCAGTAGGCCGCTGCGTGACGGGTGGGGCTGAAGTGGCCCTTCAGGTGCACGTGGATGACGCTGTCCCAGTCCTCCTCGGTCATGTTGATGAGGACCCGGTCACGCAGAATACCGGCATTGTTGACGAGGATGTGGAGGTCGCCGAAGGCCTCGACGGCGGCGTCGATCAGGCGCTTGGCGCCGTCCCAGTCGGCCACGTCGTCGGCGTTGGTGATGGCCTGGCCGCCCATCGTCTCGATCTCGGCCACGACCTGCTCGGCGGGCGAGCGGTCGTCGCCCGAGCCGTCGACGGCGCCACCGAGGTCGTTGACCACGACCTTGGCGCCCTCGGCGGCGAAGAGGAGTGCGTGCTCGCGCCCGATACCCCGGCCAGCGCCGGTGATGATCGCCACCCGGCCGTCAAGTGCTCCCATGCCACATGCTCCCCTCGGTCAGAGCGCCGATCCCGACGCATCTTCACTCTGCGTTCGACCCTGCCCACCGCTCGGTGGGCAGGGTCGAAGTCTGCACAGAGTAACGGGGTGGACGTGCGCCCATCGAACCCGTGGGGGTGACCGGGGGGTAATCGCTGACGCTGCGGAGACCGCAGCACGTCAGCTGAAGCGGCGGAACCACCAGTTCGGGTCGCGGGCGTGGGCATGGAAGTGGCCCGGGATCTGGCGCATCACCCGGTCGTAGGACCATCCCTCATCACCGAAGCGGGCGTCGGCCACGGCCTTCAGCTGGGCCAGCATGAAGTCGACGTCTGTCTCGGGGGGCTCGGCGCCGTGGTGGCGCCAGACCACCATCGGTACGTCGCAGATCTCACAGTCGGCCACCCAGCAGACGTCGTCCTCGTAGTGCCAGGTGGTGAGGCGCGCCGCCTCGCAGAGCTCGCAGTCCGGGTCCTTCGCCATGCTCAGCCCGAGAAGCTGAGCGTGACCGACGAGCCGATCGGCACCGACGCCCCGGCCGCCGGCGACGTCGAGGTCACCAGGTAGGTTTGGGTCTGGGGGACCGAGAGCCCGGTGATGCCGCCCGCCTGGATGCCCTCGGCGTTGAGGGCGGCGATGGCCGACGCCACCGTCCCGCCGACCACGCTGGGAACGTTCACGAGGGGCGGGCCCTCGGAGATGAGCACGGTGACCGAGGTGCCCTTCAGGGCGTCGGCGCCCGCTGCGGGATTGGTGCCGATGGCCTGGCCGGCGGCCACCGTGGTCGAGGTCTGCTGGGTCTCGCTGCTCTGGAAGCCCGCCGCGTTGAGGGTGGCTTGTGCCTGGAGGTAGGTCTGGCCCGCCACCGAGGGGATCGGGACGGGGGCGGGGCCGTTCGAGATGGCCATGAGCACGGTCGAGTGGTACGGCGCCGAGGTGGCGTTGAACACGTTGTCGTACGACCAGTTGATGACCTGGCCGGTCGGCACCGTGCTGCTGTAGGTGGGCGACAGGCACTGGCCGGTCAGGTTGACGAGGGCGAGCACCTTCTGGGCGCCGGCGCAGTCGAAGCCGGTGAGGGACGGGACGGTGACCGGCGGGAGCCCCTTCGAGGCGGTGACGGCAACCGAGCTGCCCTCCTTCAAGGAGGTGCGGGGGTCCGGCGACTGGTGCTCGACCACGCCGGCCGCAACCGTCGTCGAGTAGACGGTCGGGCGTTCGACGAGCGTGAAGTGGTCCTTCGCGACCAGCGCCCGGGCCGATGTGAGCGTCTGGCCGACCAGGGTGGGCACCGGGTGGCTTGCGGTGAAGACCTTGTTCTTGGCGGCCGCGTAGAGGCCGCCGCCGAGGGCGGCGAGCACCACGACGACTGCGACCACGATCCACGGCCAGCGCCGCCGGCGCCGGGTGATGGGCGGTGCGCCGTCGGTGCGGGCCTGGTCGGGCTCGACGGCCTCGAGGTCGAAGACGGCGTCGGGCCCGGGGGCGCCGGGCCGACGGGCCGGGGGCGCCTGCTGGGTGAGCTCGTCGCTCGACGGCGCCCGGAAGCCCACCGCCACCGGGTCGGTGCCTTCGGGCTCGGGTGTCTTGATGGGCAGGGGCGCGGGGGCGGGCATGGCGGCGGCGAGTGCGTCGAGGCGCGCGGCGAGCCCCGCGGCGTCGAGGCGCGCCGCCGCCTCGGGGGCGGCCGCTCGCGCGAGCACGTTGTCGAGCGGGCCGAGGGCCGGGTGGCGAGGCAGCGGCGCGCCGACCCTCGCCATCAAGGTGCCGAAGGTGGTGTCGGCGACGAAGGGCACCTCGCCGGTGACCGACTCGTAGAGGACGAGGGCGAGCGAGTACACGTCGGAGCGGCCGTCGACCTGCTGGCCCTCGGCCTGCTCGGGCGACGCGTAACGCGCCGTCCCCACCATGGCGCCGGCGGGCTCGGTCCATGCCGCCTCGGCCAGGGCGCGCGCCACGCCGAAGTCCGCCACGCGCACGCGACCGTCCTCGTCGAAGAGCAGGTTGGCGGGCTTCACGTCGCGGTGCACCAGGCCGCGGGCGTGGGCGTAGGCGAGGCCCCGCGCCGCCTCGGCACCCAAGCGGGCGGCCTGGGCATGGCTGAGCCGGAGGCCGCCGTCGAGGATGTCGCGCAAGCTGCCGCCGCCGAGGTACTCGAGCACGAGATAGGGGCCGTCGGCGTCCTCGCCCCAGTCGAAAACCCGCAGCACGTTCGGGTGGTTGAGCGACGCGACCGAGCGCGCCTCGGCGCCGAAGCGCTTCAAGAAGGAGGCATCCTGGGCCAGGGCGGGCTGGAGGACCTTGACGGCGACATGGCGCTGCAAGGACACGTCTTCAGCCAAGTAGACGTGCGCCGATGCGCCGGTGCCCAGGGCGGAGAGCAGTCGATAGCGCTTTCCCAGGACACGGCCGACGGATTCGGTGATTTGCGGCATTGAGGTTGCCCCAGGCTACAGAGGCTCCCCGGCGTTCCGGTGGACACTCGCCCGTGCCGACGGGCAACGGGGACTACCCGGGGGGATCGGGTGCGGTGCCCGCGCCGAGCTCGCCGGTTGCGAGCAGGGGCTCGAAGTCCTCGGGGGAGAGCATGGGCACGCCGAGCTTCTCGGCCTTGGTGACCTTCGCCGCCCCCGGGGCGTCGCCGACGACGACCGCGTACGTCCGCTTCGAGACCGAGCCCGGGGACGTGCCGCCCCGGGCCACGATGGCCGCCTCGGCCTCCTCGCGGCTGTAGCCCGCCAGGGTGCCCGTGACCACCACCGACCTGCCCGCCAGGGGTCCGGCGGCCTCGGCGGCCTCGGCGGCGAGCCCCTCGGGCGGCACGCCGGGCTCGACGAGCGAGACGCCCGAGACGGCGAGGCGCTCGAGGACCGCCGCATTGGCCGGGTTGTCGAAGAACTCGGCGACGCTCGCGGCGATGACCGGGCCCACGCCGGCGGTGGCGGCCAGGGTCTCGGCCCCCACGGCGCGGAGGCGCTCGAGGCTGGCGAACGCCCGGGCGAGGGCACGCGCGCCGGTCGGGCCCACGTGGCGGATGCCGAGGGCGACGAGCAGCCGGCTGAGGGGCCGCTCCTTGGACTCGGCGATGGCGGTGAGCAGGTTGTGCTCGGACAGCTCGCCCATCTTGTCGAGGCCGGCGAGGGAACCCGGGCCGAGGGCGTACAGGTCGGCGGGGTCACCAATGAGGCCCGTACCGACGAGTTGGACGACGCGCTGCTCGCCGAGACCCTCGATGTCCATGGCCGAACGCGAGGCGAAGTGCACGATCCGCTGGACCCGCTGCTGGGGGCAGTCGATGTTCGTGCAGTAGGTGTCGCTCTCGCCCTCTAGGCGCACGAGGGGCATGCCGCACGACGGGCACTTCGTGGGGAACCTCCAGGGAGCCCGGCGCCGGGGCCCCCCGGCCGGGCGGGCGACGGGGCCCACCACCTCGGGGATGACGTCGCCGGCCTTGCGCACGATGACCGTGTCACCAGGGCGCACGTCCTTCGCCCGGACCTGGTCCTCGTTGTGCAGCGTGGCGAGCCCGACGGTCGAGCCACCGACGAAGACGGGTTCGAGCCGGGCAAAGGGGGTGGCACGCCCGGTGCGGCCGATCGAGACCTCGATGTCGAGGAGGGTGGTGGTGCGCTCCTCGGGGGGGAATTTGAACGCGATGGCCCAGCGCGGGGCCCTCGAGGTGGCGCCCAGGCGGTCGTGGAGGGCCAGGTCGTCGACTTTGAGCACCACGCCGTCGATCTCATAGGGCAGGTCGTGGCGGTGCTCGGCCAGCTCGGCGCAGCGCTCGACGGCGGCGGCGATGCCGAGCACCGTGCGGGCGTCGGGGCTCACCGGCAGGCCCGCCCGCCGGAGGAGCGCGAGGGCGTCGCTCTGCCGGTCTGGCGGCCAGCGCACGCCGCCGGCGTCGGTGCCGGCGGCGTCCTCGGCGTCGAGTCCGTCCACCTCGCCGATCTGGTAGGCCCAGAACGACAGGGGCCGCGTGGCGGTGACGATCGGGTCCTTCTGGCGCAGCGACCCGGCGGCTGCGTTGCGCGGGTTCACGAAGAGCCGCTCGCCCGCATCCTCCTGCCGTTTGTTCATCTGCTCAAAGGCAGACGTGGGCAGGTAGACCTCGCCGCGCACCTCGAGGTGGTGCGGGTAGGGGCCTGCTGCGGGGTCGAGCACGTCGGGCACCACCGAGATGGTCGCGACGTTCGCTGTCACGTCCTCGCCGGTCACGCCGTCCCCTCGGGTGGCGGCCTGGGTGAAGCGCCCGTCGACGTAGGTGAGCGACATCGCCACGCCATCGACCTTCGGCTCGGCCGAGAAGTCCAAGGTGCCAAGGTCGACGTCGGGGAGCTGGCGGGCCAGCCGGTCCGCCCAGGCACCGAGCTCCAGGCCGTCGAACGCGTTGTCGAGGCTCATCATCGGCACGCGGTGGCGCACCGGCGAGAAGAGCCCCGACGTGGCGCCCCCCACCCGCTGCGTCGGCGAGTCGGCCGTGACGAGCTCGGGGTGCTCGGCTTCGAGCTGGCGCAGCTCGCCGACCAAAGCGTCGTACTCGGCGTCGGCGATCTCTGGCGAGTCGAGCGAGAAATAGCGCTCGTTGTGGTACTCGATGGTGCTGCGCAGCTCGGCGACGCGCGCCTCGGGGTCCCCCGCTGCCATTGCTAGGCCGCGATGCCTGAGCCGAGCACCGACTCGGGGTCGGCAGGTTCGTAGAGCGCGACCGTCTGGCCCGGGGCGATCGGGCGCTGCGGCTCGGCGAAGTGGACGCTCGCCGCTCCCGCTGCGCTGCGGTAGGTGGCGGGGAGAGGCCGCCCGTGGGCGGACACCTGGGCGATGACCGGCTCCCCGTCGCCGAGGGGACGGTCCACCCATGCAGCCGAACCCGGGGCGAGGCGCACCTCGTCGACGAGTACCTCGTCGGCCGTGCCCACCACCACCGTGGCGCTGCGCACGTCGACCGAGAGGGCGAAGCGGCGCTTGCCGTCGGTCGAGTGCCCCATGCCCCGGCGCTGCCCGACGGTGACCAGCTCCACCGCATCGACCCGTCCCACCTCGTCCCCGGCGGCGTCGAGGACGCGTCCGGGGTGCAGGTCCATGCGTTCGGAGAGAAAGCCGGCGCGTCCGGCGTCGCCCAAGATGAAGCAGACGTCCTGGCTGTCCGGCTTGTCCGCCGTGCGCAGCCCGAGCTCGCCCGCACGCGTGCGCACCGTCGCCTTGGTCATCTCGCCGACCGGGAGGCACACCCGCCCGAGGGCCCGCTGGCCGAGCATGGAGAGCACGTAGGACTGGTCCTTGTCGGGATCGGCCCCGCGCAGGAGGCGGTGGGGCCCTCCTCCGACACCGGGCTGCACGCGTGCGTGATGGCCGGTGGCGAGGACGTCGAAGCCGAGACGCCCGGCGCGCGCCAGGAGGGCGTCGAACTTGATGTGCCGGTTGCACTCGATGCACGGGTTCGGCGTGCGGCCCTCGGCATGGGCGAGGACGTACGGGGCGACGACCGTGCGATCGAAGTCCTCGGCCATGTTGAACACGTGGTGCGCGATGCCGAGCTGCTGGGCGACGCGGCGCGCGTCGTCGACGTCGGCCACCGAACAGCACCCCGAGTCCGACGGGCCACCCCAGAGCTTCAACGTGGCGCCGACCACGTCGTGGCCGGCGCCGACCATCAGGGCAGCGGCGACCGACGAGTCGACACCTCCCGACATGGCCACGAGGACTCGCATCGCCCAAGTCTGGCATCGCCGGTGTGACACACGGTCACGCCGCGCCCCTCAGTCGCGCCACGGCGGGCGCGACCGCCGCCAGGGCGTGTGCCACGTCGGCCTCGTCACTGGCCCAGCCGAGGGAGAAGCGGACCCCCGTGCGAGCGTCACGCTCGTCGACGCCCATGGCGAGCAACACATGGCTCGCCTCCAGCGCACCGCTCGCGCACGCCGAGCCCGCCGAGGCGCACACGCCGGCGTCGTCGAGCAGCACGAGCAGCTCCTCCTGCTCGATCCCGGGGAAACGGACGTGGCAGTGGCCCGGGAGGGTCGGCGCGCCCAGCGATGTGGCGATGGTGTCGGGCACGGCGCCGAGGAGCCCGTCGCGCAGCGTGTCACGCAGGCGCGCGACACGCGAGCCCTCGCTCGGCCGGCTGGCGCGCGCGGCGGCCATCGCCGCGGCCATGCCGACGGCGCCGGCCACGCCCTGGGTCCCGCTGCGGCGCTCCTGCTCCTGGCCTCCCCCAAAGGCCAGCGGGACGAGGGGGACGCCACGCGCCACGAGGGCACCCGCGCCCTTCGGGCCCCCCAGCTTGTGGGCGCTCACCGTGACGAGGTCATAGCCCTCGAGTAGCGGTGCGAGGTCGAAGAAGGCTGCAGCCTGGACGGCGTCGGTGTGGAGCAACGCCTCCGGCGAGAGCTCCCGGGCCAGGGCCGCCACTGCGCCCAGCGGCTGGATGGCACCGACCTCGTTGTTGGCGGCCATCACCGAGATGAGCGCCACCCGCTCGTCGAGGAGGCCGGCCAGGGCGTCGAGGTCGAGCACCCCGAGGGCGTCGACCGGCGCCAGGCGCAGCTCGACGGCCGGTGCAGCCGTACGGCCTGCGGCGGCGGCCCGGCAGGTCTCGAGCACGGCGTCATGCTCGATGGCGCTGCACACCACCACCGGCGGGGCCGCCCTTGCGGGGAGGGCGGCAAGCGAGCCGATGATGGCGAGGTTGTCCGACTCGGTGCCCCCCGAGGTGAACACCACGGCCTTCGGGTCCGAACCCGTGAAGGCAGCCACCTCGTCGCGTGCCTCCTCGAGCGCCTGGCGGGCGTCGCGGGCGAGACGGTGGGCGCCCGAGGGGTTGGCAAAACGCCCCGCCGAGAACGGCGCCATGGCGTCGGTCGCCTCTGGCCGAAGCGGCGCAGTGGCGGCGTTGTCGAGGTAGGTGATGCGCGCTCCGCCGACCGGGCCGGGCCCGGCCGGGCTCACGCGATCCACACCGTCTTCGCGTTGGTGAACTCCCTGATGCCGATGGTCGAGAGCTCGCGGCCGTACCCCGAGCGCTTGATGCCGCCGAAGGGCATCTCGGGGGTCGACGACACCATGGCGTTGACGAAGACCATCCCGGACTCGACCTCGTCGATGCAGCGCTGCTGCTCGGCGGGGTCGGTGGCCCAGATGCTGGCCCCGAGGCCGTAGTCGATCGAGTTCGCCACGGCGATGGCCTCATCGATGTCGGCCACGCGCTCGACGACCGCCACAGGACCGAAGACCTCCTCGTTGGCGACCCGCATGGCCGGCGTGATGCCCGAGAGCACCGTCGGCGGGTAGAAGAATCCCGGCCCGTCGGGGATCGTCGCGCCGGTGCCCACCACCGCGCCCTTGGCCTTGGCGTCGTCGACCTGGCCGGCGACCTCCTCGCGCTGGGCGTCCGAGACGAGGGGGCCGACGTCGGTGGCGGGGTCGAACGGGTCACCCACCACGAGGTCGGCCATGGCCTGGCTGAAGCGCTCGAGGAACTCGTCGGCGAGCTCGTCGACCACGATGAAGCGCTTGGACGCGATGCACGACTGCCCATTGTTGATGCAGCGCGCCTGGGCGGCCATCGGCACGGCAGCCCCGAGGTCGGCCGACGACAGCACCAGGAACGGATCCGAGCCGCCAAGCTCGAGCACCGACTTCTTGAGCGCGTCGCCCGCCGCGGCGCCGACGGCCCGGCCGGCCGCCTCGCTGCCGGTCAGGGTCACCGCGGCGATCCGGCCGTCAGCGATGATCTTGGCCACCGAGCCCGAGCCGACGAGCAGGGTGGTGAAGGCGCCATCGGGGAACCCGGCGCGCCGGAAGAGGTCTTCGAGCAAAAGGGCAGACTGCGGCACGTTGGAGGCGTGCTTGAGCACCCCGACGTTGCCCGCCATGAGGGCCGGGGCGGCGAAGCGCACCACCTGCCACAGCGGGAAGTTCCACGGCATGACCGCCAGCACCGGGCCGATTGGCTGGTACTTGATCGCACTGTGGGCGGCCGAGGTGGCGATGACCTCGTCGGCAAGCATGGACTCCGCGCGCTCCGCGTAGAAGCGCATGGTGAGGGCGCACTTGCCCACCTCGCCCTTGGCGGCGGCGAACGTCTTGCCCATCTCGGTCGTGAGCACGCTGGCCACTGCGGGCAGCTCGCCCTCGAGCAGCTCGGCGGCGGTGGTCATCCACCGGGCACGCTCCTCGAAGCTCGTGCGACGGTAGGTGGCAAAGGTGGTGGCGGCCCGCTCGAGCAGGCGGTCGACCTCTTCGGGCGTGTGTTCGTCGAAGGTCTTTTCGACCTGGCCGGTGGTGGGGTTGGTGGTTGCGAATGCCATGGGTTGATTCTTACCCTTTTTCGGCTTCGGGACCGCCAGCGGGAGCCCCCGGCGTGCTGAGCGCACGGCGCACCAGCTTGCCGCTCGGGGTGCGGGGCAGCGAGCCCACCAGCGTGTACTCCTTCGGCCGCTTGGCCGGGGCGAGTCGTCCGGCGAGGTCGGCACGCAGGGCGTCGACGTCGATGGGGCGCTCCGCCACGATTGCCGCACAGACCCGCTCGCCCCAGTGCTCGTCGGGCGTGCCGTAGACGGCGACGTCGCCGACCCCGGGGAAGGCGGCGATGGCCGTTTCCACCTCGGCGGGGTAGACGTTGACGCCGCCGGTGATGATGAGGTCCTCCCTACGCCCGGCGATATAGAGGTAGCCCTCGTCGTCGAGCCACCCGAGGTCCCCGACAGTGAAGGCGTCGCCATCCCAGGCGGCGGCCGTGGCGTCGGGCTGGTGCCAGTACGAGAACCGGGCGAACGCCGGTGCGCGGCACCAGATCACCCCGATTGCCTCTCCCTCCGCACCCGGGGGCGCCGCCCCGGTCTCGATGTGCAACGTGCGACCCGGGCGAGCCCGCCCGACCGTGCCCGGGCGGGCCAGCCACTCGGCGTCGCTGCAGGCGGTGAACTGGCCCTCGGTCGATCCGTAGAATTCGGTGAGCACCCCGGGTGCGAGACGGGCGAGCATCGCCCGCTTGAGCGGCGCCGGGCACGCGGAGCCGGCGTGGAACAGCAGCCGCAGCGAGTCGAACCGCTCGTCCGTCCCGAGCCCCGGCGCGGTGAGGAGGCGCTCCATATGGGTCGGCACCATGAAGGTGGTGGTGGGCCGCAGCTCGCGCAGCGCCGCCAGCACGAGCGCTGCGTCGAAGCGCGCCATGACCGCCAGCGTGCCCCCGGCGAGCAGCGTCGCGATCGCTGCGCGCATCGGGGCGGAGTGCGACGTCGGTGCGCAGACGAGGTGGACGTCGCCCGGGCGCGGTGCCCACAGGTCGACCTCGTCGTCGTACCACGCCCTCGCCCGCTGCTCGCCGAAGAGCCCCACGGTGACGCCCTTGGGCCGGCCGGTCGTCCCCGAGGTGTAGAGCATCGGGCGGGTCAGCGGAAGGGGGGCGATGTCCGTCTCGGCGCCGGCGAAGAGCTCGCCGAGGGCGGCCTCATCGCCGATGTCGAGCGACGGCTCGGCGTCGTGAGCGAGGACAGCCCGCTCCGTCGGGGTCAGGTCGGGGCTGAGGAGGACGGGCACCACACCCACCCGCAGGGCGCCGAGCACCGCGCAGATCATCGAGGCGGACGAGTGCAGCGAGACGAGCACCCGGTCACCTGGCCGACAGCCCCGGCCGAGGAGGGCGCCGGCGGCGAGGCGCTGACGCCCCTCGGCGGTAACGGCCTCGAGCAGCTCGATGCCCCCCAACTCGGCGGTCCCATGGGCCTCGGGGCCTTCGCGCACCGCCGCAGCGTAGCGACGACGGCGCCGCGGACCGCCATCGGGCGAGGTAGAACCGGAACATGACCGCAGCCGCAGATGGGGGACTCGAACGGGCGCGCCGCGTCCTCGCACTGGCCAGACGGGTGGTGGTCCTCGCCGGCGCGGGCATCTCCACGGACTCGGGCATCCCGGATTTCCGAGGGCCGCAGGGCGTGTGGACCAAGGACCCCGGGGCCGAGCGCCTCGCCACGTTGGACGCCTACATGACCGACCCCGAGGTGCGGCGCCGGGCGTGGCAGGTGCGCCTCCACTCGCCCGCATGGGAGGCACGGCCGAACGCGGGGCACCGCGCCCTGGTCGAGCTCGAGCGTGACGGGCGGCTCACCCTGCTCGTCACCCAGAACATCGACGGGCTCCACCAGCTGGCGGGAAACGACCCTCACCGCGTGGTCGAGATCCACGGCACCATGCGCGACATCGTGTGCATGCGCTGCGGGGCCCGCACGGCCGCCCCCGCCGTCATCGAACGGGTGCGCGCCGGCGAGAAGGACCCGCACTGCGAGACGACGTTCGAAGGGGCGAACTGCGGCGGCATTCTCAAGTCCGCCACCATCAGCTTCGGCCAGCAGCTCTCGGTGATCGATCTCGCCCGGGCCCAGCTGGCCGTCGAGGACGCCGACGTACTGCTCTGCGTCGGTACCAGCCTCGGCGTCTACCCGGCGGCCGGTCTCGTCCCACTGGCGCTGGCTGCGGGGGCCAAAGTCGTGATCGCCAATGCCGAGGCGACGCCGTTCGACGACGAGGCAGCAGCCGTGGTGCGCGGCGCGCTGAGCGAACAACTCCCCCGGCTCGTCGAACCCATAGCCGAGGGCCCCGCCGCCGAAAGCTGAGCCCGAAAGGGGGCTGGGGGCTTAGTCCTTCGGTTTGCGCCGGGGTTTGAGGGCGAACCACCAGATGCTGGCCATCGTGCCCAGTACGCCGATGGCAGCCACCGGCTTGATGAGCTTGCCCTTCTTCTTCCCCTCGGATCCCTCGGCCATGGCGGGAGCCTACCGGCTGGTGGGCTGGGTTTTCTCTGGTGGGACCCGCAGGCGCACCTGCCCGACCTCGTGGCCCCCGAAGGCGAGTCCCAAGAGGTGCTCGGCGACCCAGGTCGCGCTCGCAAAGCTGGCCGACTCTTCGAGCTGGCGGTAGCGCGCCACACTCGGGAGCTGGGCTGGGTCCGAGGCGCGCAGCTGCACCTGCATGTCGGTGTCGACGACACCGGGCGAGACGGCGAACGCGACCAGGCCCGCGTCACGCTCCTCGCGGGCGACGACCTCGGTTGCCATCTCCACGGCCGCCTTGGCCGCACAGTAGGTGGCGAGGCCGGACGAGGGGTTGGTGGCGAGGCCCGAGGAGATGTTGACGAGCACCCCCGTCCCGGCGCGCCCCCGTACGTGGGCAGCGAAAAGGGCCGAGCCATAGAGGACGCCGCTCACGTCGACGGCCGTGGCGCGCCCCACTTCCTCGGGTGGCGCCAGGCGGAGCGGTCCGACCGGCCCGAGCACGCCGGCGTTGTTGATCCACATGTCGATGCGACCGAACCGCTCGAGGACCCGTTCGGCGAAGGCCGCCAGGGCTCGGGGATCGGCGACGTCGACGGCGGCCGCCACCGGCGCGACCGCCGCCTCGATCACCCCGTCATGGGCCCGGGGCCTCGTGACCGCCACCAGTTCGGGCCGGTGCCGGGCGCAGAGCCCGAGGGCAATGCCCGCCGACGCCAGATGGGCGGCGATCCCCGCACCGAGCCCGCGGCTGGCCCCGGTCACGACCGCCACCTTGCCGCTCAGCGCCTCGCGGCGCTCCGCATCGCTTCGAAAGAGCGCCCCGAGGG
Organism: Acidimicrobiaceae bacterium; assembly: GCA_003155135.1. Classification (GTDB taxonomy): domain Bacteria; phylum Actinomycetota; class Acidimicrobiia; order Acidimicrobiales; family RAAP-2; genus Bog-515. Next base: position 218,233 of record PMFN01000031.1, read on the forward strand.
GCCACGCCGGGTCGGGTGCCGTCGTCATCGGACCGCGTCGACCAGCGCCCGGAACGGCCGGAGGTCCCGCCCCTCCTCGGGGTGCCACTGTACGCCCACGACGAAGCGGGCACGGGGCAGCTCGGCCGCCTCGACGAGCCCGTCGGCAACCGAGCGGGCGCTGACCATCAGCCCCTCCCCCAACCGCTCGACGGCCTGGTGGTGCGAGCAGCGCACCGTCGCCTTGTCGCCGAAGATCGCTGCGGTCACCGTGCCGGGCACCGTGGTCACGTCCATGTCGGAGAAGGCGCCCCCCTCGGGCTGGTGCTCGCGGTGCTCGACGATGTCGGGGACGTGCTGGTGCAGCGTGCCGCCGAGCACCACGTTCACGAGCTGGAGACCCCGGCAGATGGCGAGCACGGGCAGGTCGGCGTCGAGGGCGGCCTCGGCCAGGGCGCGCTCGGACTCGTCTCGCACGGGTTCGGCTCCCCCCGCTTCGGGGTGCAGCGGCGCCCCGTAGTGGCCGGGGTCGAGATCGGGTCCTCCCACGAGGACGAGGCCATCGAGGGCGGCAACGACGTCGGCCGCCCCCTCCCCGGGCCCGCCACTCGCATCCCGACACGGCGGCAGGAGCACCGGGCGGGCACCGGCCGCGGCCACCAGCTCGAAGTACTCGTTGGCCAGGAAGGCGGCCGGGCGGTCCCAACGCCCGAAGCGGGCGGTGGCGTAGTAGGTGGTGAGGCCGATGATCGGCACGGTGCGCACGCCCTAAGTATCCACCGGGCGCACCGCGCGCGGGTCGTGCCCGGGTCGTGTGCGGACCGCCCCCGGCGGGCGGAGCCGGGCGTAGAGTGCCGCATGCTCGACATTGAGGCACTGCGCACGCTCATCGCCGAAGGCTCGGTGGACACCGTGGTCGTGGCGTTCCCCGACCTCCAGGGCCGCCCCGTCGGCAAGCGCGTCACCGGTGACTTCTTCGTCCACCACGTGGCTGAGCACGGGATCGAGGCGTGCGACTACCTGCTTGCCGTCGACGTCGACGTGGAGCCCCTCGAGGGCTACACGTTCACCAACTGGGACACCGGCTACGGCGACATGGAAGCGCGCCTCGACCCCGCCACCATCCGGCTGCTGCCCTGGCTGCCCGGCACCGCCATGGTGATCTGTGACCTCCTCGACGCCGACGGCCGCCCCATCGAGGTCTCCCCCCGCCAGATCCTGCGCCGCCAGATCGAGCGCGCGGCGGAGCGCGGCATGGAGATCCGTTGCGCCACCGAGCTCGAGTTCTACCTGTTCAAGGACTCCTACGAGGAGGCTGCGGCCAAGCACTGGCAGGGGCTCGTGCCCCACAGCCACACCGTCGAGGACTACCAGCTCCTCCAGACCTCGCGCGAGGAGTACATCCTGCGGCGCATCAGGAACGAGATGATCGGGGCGCGCATCCCCGTCGAGTTCTCGAAGGGCGAGACCGGCCACGGCCAGCACGAGGTGAACGTCACCTTCGCCGAGGCGCTCGAGACCGCCGACCGCCACCTCGTGTTCAAGAACGGCGTGAAGGAGATCGCCGCCCAAGAGGGCCGCGCCGCGTCCTTCATGGCCAAGTGGTCGATGGACGAGGCCGGGTCGTCGTGCCACATCCACACGAGCGCGTGGACCCCGGGGACCGAGTCGGCACTCATGTACGACCCCGAGGACCCCACCGCCCTCTCGGTGCTGGGCAGCCAGTTCCTGGCCGGCCAAATCCACGCCGCGCGCCAGCTCTCGTGGTGCTACGCCCCCTACATCAACTCCTACCGGCGCTTCGTGCCCGGCAGCTGGGCGCCGACGGCGACGGTGTGGGGCGAGGACAACCGCACGTGCGGCTTCCGGGTGGTCGGGCGCGGGTCCGCCCGGCGCATCGAGTGCCGGATCCCCGGCGCCGACGTCAACCCCTACCTGGCCCTCGCCGCGGCCATCGCCAGCGGCATCTACGGCATCGACCACGGGCTCGAGCTGGCCGAGCCCTACGCCACCAACGCCTACGACGCGCCCGACGTGGGTCGCATCCCCTCGACGCTGATCGAGGCCCTGGGCGAGCTCGAATCGAGCGAGGTGGCCGCCGAGGCCTTCGGCCCCGCCGTGCACCACCATCTCTTCAACACCGCCCGCCTCGAGTGGGAGCACTCGAACCGCGTCGTCACCGACTGGGAGCTCGAACGCAACTTCGAGCGCATCTGACTCAGTGGTCGATCGGGCGCTCCACCACGTCGCCTGCGTGGAGGACCAGCTCCTCGTCCCCGAAGACGATCACGAACGGTGCGCCGCTGCCCGAGTGCAGGTGGACCCGGGCGCGCGTGTGGTCGATGTCGATGTCGAGGACATGGCCGCGATACGCGATGGGCACGTTGATCGACTCGAGCTCGGGCGGCAGCATCGGGTTCAGGTGGAGGCGGTCGTCTCGCACTTCGAGGCCGGTGTAGCAGCGCTGGAGGATGTCGATGGTGCCCGCCATGGCACCGAGGTGGATCCCCTCCCGTGTCGTGCCGCCCTGGATGTCAGCGATGTCAGAGGAGAGCGCCTCGTCGAAGTACCGCCACGAGTCGGCCCGGTCCGCCCGGGCGCTCACCCAGGCGTGCACGACGCGTGCGAGCGTCGATCCCTGGGTGGAGCGCTCCTCGTAGTACTCGATCGTGCGCTGGAGCGTCTCGGGCGCAAGCTCGTAACCGAGGCGCTGAAGCACCTGGCGGAGCTCCTCGGCCGAGAGCAGGTAGAAGAGCATGAGCGTGTCGGGCTGCTTGGCCACCTGGTAGTGGTTGGTGCTGTCGCCTTCTGACTCCAAGATGAGGTCGAGGCGCCCGAGGTTCCCGTACTGCGCCCGGTAGCGCTCGAAGTCGAACTGCAGGAGCTTCTCGTAGCCGTCGAACTGGCTGATCACCCCCTCGTGGAAGGGGACGTACAGCAGGCGTGACACCGCTTCCATGTGGTCCAGTTCGTCCTGGCCCATGCCGATGCGCTCGAGGACGCCGTCGCGCGGGTTGTGCGCCAGGGTCTCGGCGAGCTCGAGGACGCGCGCCAACAGCCAGGCGCAGAGCACGTTCGTGTACGCGTTGTCGTCGATGCCCGGCGCCACCGTCCCCGGGTACCCGTCGTGGAACTCGTCGGGCCCCATCACGCCGCGGATGCGGTAGCGGCCGATCGCCTCGTCGAAGGTGGCGAGACTCGTGAAGAAACGCGCGATCTCGAAGAGGACCTCGGAGGGCGCTCCCAAGAAGAGCTCGGTGTCGCCCGTGCTCTGCCAGTGCTGCCAGAGCTCGTAGGCAACGGCGAGGCCGACGTGGCGCTGCCGGGACGAGCGGTCGGGCATCCAGCGCGCCGAGCGCGAGTTGAACAACATGTTGGGGGTCTCGTCGCGGCCGTCGCTCGCGCTCTGCCACGGGTACATCGCCCCGCGGTGCCCCGCCGCCTTCGCCGCATGGCGCGCCTCGTCGAGGCGGCGCCACCGGTAGGCGAGGAGGGCCCGAGCGGTTTCGGGGAAGCGGTAGTTGAGCACCGGAAAGACGAAGAGCTCGTCCCAGAAGATGTGGCCCCGGTACCCCTCGCCGTGCAGGCCCCGCGCGCCCAACCCGACGTCGAGCTCGCCCACATGGGGGGACGCCACCTGGAGCGTGTGGAACATGTGCAGATTGATGACCCTGCCCTGGTTCCCCTCTTCGGTGACGACATCGAGATGCGCACGGTGCCAGAGTCGGTCCCAGGCGAGGGCGTGCGAGCGCAGAAGTTCGTCGAAGGTCCCCGCACGCGCCACGTCCTGTCGGGCGGCGAGGAGTGGCTCCGAGACGGAGCGGTCGCGCGAGTTGTGCAGGCTCACCACCTTCTCGAGGTGCACCGAGCCCCCGGCCCCGACCTCGACCACCAGGTCGTGGCCGATGGCGACGGTCACCGGTTCCTCCTCGTGGGACGGGTCTACCGGGATGGTCACGCGGTGCACGGCCGCCGACCTCGGCAGTGGCTGGACCACGGTGCGAGCGGCCGTGGCCACGCGGACCTTGGACTGGTTCGTGCTCATGACGATCCAGGAGAAATCCGGCAGGTCCACGCCGCTCGCCTCGGGCTCGAGGTGCGGGTGGGGAAGGAGCCGCTCTTCGACCGTCTCGCTGGTGGTCACCGAGCCGTCGAGGACGCTGCGCAGCTCGACCGTGCCCTCCCAGTTGCGCGGCACGAGCACGAGCTCGATGGCGCACAGGTGCGGTGTGGCCATCGACACCAGCCGCCGCTCGGTGACCGACGTGATGTTGCCGTAGGCGTCGGTGACGTCGAAGAACCGCCGCAGGACGCCCCGACGCAGGTCGATGCGGCTGCGGTGGTCGCTCACGATGGTGCCGGGCTCGCCCATCCACCCCCCGCCGTCCACCCGGAAGTTGACGGGGAGCCAGTTGGTGACGTTGACCAGGCCCTCCTCTTCGACCTCCCGGCCCTCGAGCACCGTGTGGACCCGGTTGAACAGCCCGGCGACGTAGGTGCCCGGGTACGAGACCCCGTCGTCGGTGGCGAAGCAGCGGGCCCCCCTCGTCCCGAGGTAGCCGTTGCCGAGCGTGGTGAGCGACTCGCGCATGCCCTCGGAGGCGGGTTCGGTGTCGTCGAGCTCGAAGTGCCAGGCGTCCTCCGCTGGGCCTCTGCCTTCGAGCACGAGCGCCCCGAGGTCGGCGACGACCACGTCGGCACCCCCGTCGAAGAGTCCGGACGGGTCATCGTGGCGGTCGACGCCGACCACGAGGCCGAACCCCCCGGCACGCCCGGCGGCCACCCCCGCCACGGCGTCTTCGACCACCGCCGCCTCCGAGGGTGCGACCCCGAGGCGGCGGGCGGCCTCGAGGAACATCGCCGGCGCGGGCTTCCCCGCCAGGCCCATCGCCGCGGCCGAGTTGCCGTCGACCCGCGCCTGGACGAGCGGGGTGATGCCGGCCAGTTCGAGGACCTCGGCGCAGTGCCGGCTGGCTGAGACCACGCCGATGGGGACCTCGCGGCGCGCCAGCTCGTCGAGCAGCTCGAGCGAGGACGGGAACGGCCGCGGGCCTTCCTTCTCCAGCCGTTGGCGGTAGTCGGCGTCCTTCAGGTTGGCCACCGCCCACGTGCTGCGTGTGCCCGGCTCGTCCTCCGGCGCGCCCTCGGGGAGCTCGATGCCGCGGTCGGCCAGGACGTTGCGCACCCCGTCGAGGCGCGACTCGCCGTCGACCAGTCGGCGGTAGTCGTCGCCGGTGAAAGGAGCCGGCGTCGTGTCGGGCTGCGCCTCGAAGAGCGTGGCAAAGCTCGTCGACCACGCCTCCTCGTGCAGGCTGGCCGTGTCGGTCAGCACCCCATCGAGGTCGAAGATCACGGCCTCGATGCGGTCCAAGGAGAGGACGGGCGGGCGGTCCGGGGACGCCATGGTCAGTGGGACCCGCTCCCCAGGCGCCGCTGGTTCAAGTGCCGGTGGATGGCCTTGGTCTTCTTGTACAGCTCGACGAACTCGGCGGCCACTTCGTCGTAGAGCGGGGCGACGTCGGGGTTCGGCTCGAACACCGCGCTCGAGCGGACCATCGAAGGGATGTCCCCCACCGCGACCCGGCCCGCCGCCACATGCGCCAGCAACCCCGCGCCGCGCACGTTCGCAAGGACAGGGTCGTCGATCTGGCGGATGGTGCGCTTGCAGATGTCGGCGTGGAGCTGGCACCACAATGCCGAGTTGGCCCCTCCCCCGACGAAGGCCAGGCTCCCGAAGGGGCGCTTGCAGAAGCCCTCCACCGCCTCGAGCAGCCAGCGGGAGTTGAACGCCACACCCTCGAAGGCGGCGCGCACGAGGTCGGTCCGGGTGGTGGCGAGGCCCATGTTGTGGAAGCCGGCGCGGATGGTGTGGTCGTCGACGGGTGAGCGCTCACCGTTGAGCCACGGGGTGAAGACGACCCCGTTGGCGCCCGCCGGCACACGTGCCGCCACCTCGTTCAGCCGCTCGAGCGCGGCGTCGGGCCGTGGCGCACCGAGGCCGTCGTCGGGGTAGAGCACGTTGTCGAGCAGCCAGTTGAGGCACGCGCCCGCCGTCTCGTGCTCGTTGGCCACCAGGTAGCGGCCCGCCAGACCTGAGGGGATCGACGCCACGTTGGTGGTCGGTGACGTGCGCTTGAACGGCACGTGGCAGCTGATCCACGACGAGGTGCCGATGTAGAGGTGCGCGGCGAAGTCCCCGACCGCCCCCGAGCCCACGGCGGCCGAGTGCAGGTCGCCGGTGCCGGTCGCCACCGGGGTGCCGGCCAGGAGACCCATGTCACCGGCGGCGTCGGCCGAGAGCATCCCCATCACCGAGCCGGTCGGCACGAGCGGGGGGAGGCGGTCCGGGTCGAGGCCGGCCATCTTGACGAGGCCGGGGTGGTAGGCGACGGCGCCGATGTCACGGTTGTCGGTGACCCAGTGGGCGGTGATCGAGTCGAACGAGGCGCGCGCCCGGCCGGTCAGGCGCAGGTTCAGGTAATCGACCGGCTCCAAGAAGACCGCGGTCTGGTGATAGACGTCGGGGCGGTGGTGGCGCAGATAGGCGATGTGCCCGATCGGGTCCTTTCCCGAGAGGCTCGGCACGCCGCCGGTCAGCCGCACCCAGCGGGCCAGCTTGGTGACGTCGTAGCCCATCGCCGAGACGGGGCCGCCGAGCAGGGCGCGCACATCGGACGCGCCACGAGAGTCGAGCCAGATCAGCGCGTCGCAGACCGCCGCGCCGTCGGCCCCGACCGCCACGGTCCCCGACCACTGGGCGGTGCAGGCGACACCGACGACGTTCTCGGGTGCGACGCCGCCCTCGGCCATCGCCTGGCGGGCCGAGCGGCAGATCGCGTCCCACCATTCGGCGGGCCGCTGCTCCGCCGCGCCGCCCTCGCCGAGCAGCAGGTCGACCGTGGCGAAGCCGTGGGCGGCGATGTGGCCGTCGGCGGCGACGAGGGCGACCTTGGGCCCTCCGGTGCCGAGGTCGATGGCCAGCGCGTAGGCAGTGGCGGGATCGAGTGCGGGCAGCTCGCGACGAGCGACCTGGCGGACGTCGGCGAGCACGCAGCGAGCGTACCGCCCATGCCACCGCCGCACGCGGCGTTCGGGCGCGCAACGGCCGGGCGCCCGAAGGCGCCCGGCCGTTCAACGCGTGTGCGTGGACTGCGAGCAGTGCCGCTCAGTTGGCCTTGCTGGCTTCGATCTCGATCTCGATCTTGACCTTGTTGCCGACCACGAGGGAGCCGTTCTCGAGCGCTCCGTTGAAGCTGACATTGAAGTCGCGCCGGTCGACCTCGGCGGTCGCCTCGAAGGCGATGGCCGTGGTGTCGGGGATCATGTGCGGGCCCGAACCGAGGTACTCCACGTTGAAGTCGACGGACTTGGTGATGCCACGGATGGTGAGATCGCCCGTCAGGGTGAACTCACTGTCGGACTTGATCGTGATCTTCGTGCTCTTGAGCGTGAGCGTCGGGAAGTTCTCGAGGTCGAAGAAGTCCGGCGACTTCAGGTGACCGTCACGCTGCTCGTTGCCCGTCGTGATGCTGGCCGCCTGGACCTCGGCTTCGACCGAGGACACCTCGGGGGAGTCGGCGATGGTGATCGCGCCGGAGAAGTCGGCGAAATTGCCGCGGACCTTGGCGCCGACGAGGTGGCGGGCGACGAAGGTCACCGACGAGTGGGTCGGGTCGATGGTGTAGGTGCCGACCGCCGGGGGGGCGAGGGTGGTCTCAGTGCTCATGGCTTCTCCTTGTAAGGGGGTGTGTGCTTGCGGCAACCAATATATCTGACGAATCAACTACTTGTCAATCAGATACTTCCTCAGCAGACATATGCTACGCTGGCTGCCGTGAGCGACGTCGCCTCTCTGCGTGTGGGTGCCCCCGACGAGGGAGCGGCGCTCTCGGCCGTCGCCGAGGCGTCGGCGCCCGCCGAAGGTCGCTGCCACCGCTATGCCAACGACGAGCGCATCCAGCTGATGGGCCTGCTGATCGAGGCCAACGCCCGCCTCACCCGGGTGCTCGGCGCCGAGCTCGAGGCGGCCAGTGGCCTCCCGCTCAGCTGGTACGACGTCTTGATCAGGCTCCGGCGCAGCGATGGCGGGCGCCTCACCATGACCGAGCTCGCAACCCAGACCCTGCTCACCTCGGGTGGCGTGACCCGGCTCGTCGACCGGATCGCCGAGGCTGGCTACGTCGAGCGGCAGGGCTGCCCGTCGGACCGCCGCAGCGTCTACGTCGTACTGACCGACGCCGGCGACGCCGCGCTGGAAGCGGCGACGGTCGCCCACTTGGAAGGCCTCGACCGCCACCTGCTCGGCCCGCTGTCGAAGGACGAGGTGCAGGGCTTGCGCGTCGCGCTCGAGAAGCTGGTCGGCGACGGCTCGGTCTGCGGTCGCACAACCGCCTGAGCCGCTCGGCTCAGGCTTCCTCTTCCTTCTCTTCCACCTTCTCGATCCAGGCGAGCGCCCCGTCGATGCCGTCGAGTTCGAGGGGGGTGCCCTCGCCGTCGGCGACGCCCGGCACCACCCGCACTGCCAGCACCTCGCGCCCGATCAGCTCGAAGTGTTCGGCCAGCTCGTCGAGGCCGGCCACGGTGAGCACGATCCGGTCCGAGACATCGAGCCCCGAGGCCTTGCGCAGGTCCTGCACCTGGCGGATGACCTCGCGGGCGAGCCCACGACGGCGCAGCGGTTCGTCGACCATGAGGTCAAGGGCGACCACCTCGCCCCCGTCGCGCGACACGGCGAACCCGGGCTGGCCCTGGATCCGCAGCTCGAGGTCGCCGGGGCCGAGAACCACGTCGTGGCCTCCGACCTCGACGGTGATGCTCTCACCGGCTTCGAGGGCCTCGGCAGCCACCGATGCGTCCATCGACGCCAGCGCCCGTCGCAGGTCCTTCACGGCCTCGCCCAGGCGGGGTCCGAGCACCTTGAAGTTCGGCACCAGCTCGAAGCGGAGGACCTCGCCGAGCTCCTCGGCCACCACCACTTCGTCGACGTTGAGCTCCTCGGCCACCACCGACGCGAGCAGCGACGGCGCACCCGGCGGCAGGAAGACGAGGGCCCGGGCCAGGGGCTGGCGCACCCTGATGCCCGCCTCCGAGCGCGCCGCCCTCCCGAGCGAGGTCAGGCGCCGGGCCATGGCCATCTCTGCCTCGAGCTCGGGGTCGGTCATGCCGCCCTCGGCGACCGTGGCCGAGGAGGCCTCCGGCCACTCCGCCAGGTGCACCGACTGGTCGGGCACCGCCCCGGTCAGGTCGCGCCAGAGGCGGTCGGCGACGAACGGGCAGAACGGGGCGAGCAGCTCGGCGATGGTGGTGAGCACCTCGAGCAGCGTGGCCTGGGCGGCGAGGGAGTCACCGGCGGGCGCGTCGGGGTCGGTGCGCCAGAACCGACGGCGGCTGCGCCGCACGTACCAGTTGGACACGTCGTCGACCAGGCCAGCCAGCGCGCTGGCGGCGGGGAGCGGGTCGTAGCCGTCGAGCGCCTCAGTGACCGCCACCTCGGTCGAGGCGAGCCGGGACAGGATCCACCGGTCCAGCGCGGGGCGCCCGCTCGGCTCGATCACCTCGGGGTTGGCCGGGTCGAAGCCGTTGAGCGAGGCGTAGGTGGCGAAGAAGCTGTAGGTGTTCCACAAGGTGAGCAGCGTCTCGCGCAGGGACGTGTCGATGACGGCGAGGGACACCCGGGTCGGCGTCCAGGGTGAGCCCTGGCTGAACATCCACCAGCGCAGCGGGTCCGCCCCCCTGCTCTGGAGGATCTCCCACGGGTCGATGACATTGCCCACGGACTTGGACATCTTGCGGCCGTCGGCGTCGACGATGTGCCCGAGGCACATCACGTGGCGGTAGGGGGCCTCGCCGAAGACCAGCACGTTGACGGCCAGCAGCGAGTAGAACCAGCCGCGGGTCTGGTCGATCGCCTCGGTGATGAAATCCGCCGGGAACGTGAACTCCTCGGCCGACCCCGCCGTCCACGGGTAGCCGACCTGGGCGGCGGGCATCGACCCCGAATCGAACCAGGCGTCGATGACCGGCTCGACCCGGCGTGCCAGAGCGAGCTCGCCGTCGACCCGGGCCTCGGCGCACTGGGGGCAGTCGAAGGTGACCTCGTCGATATAGGGGCGGTGCGGGTCGACGCCGGTGACGTCGCGCCCGGTGAGCTCGGAGAGCTGCGCCAGCGAGGCGACGCAGGTGAGGTGGCCGTGCCCGCAGCGCCAGATCGGCAGTGGCGTCCCCCAGTAGCGGTCACGGGAGAGCGCCCAGTCGACGTTGTTCTCGAGCCACTCCCCGAACCGGCCGTCGCGGATGTGGGGCGGGTGCCAGCTGACGTCGTGGTTGGCGGCGACCAGCTCCGCCTTCTTGGTGGAGGTGGCGATGTACCAGCTCGGCTTGCCCCAGTAGATGAGCGGGGTGTCGCATCGCCAGCAGTGCGGGTACGAGTGGGCGTAGGGCATCCGGCGGAGCAGCCGACCAGCCGCTTCCAGCCGGTTGTTGATGTCGTGGTTGGTCTCGCGCACGGAGCGCCCCTCGAGCCAGGCGACAGCGTTGGTGAAGGCGCCGTCGGGACCGACGGGGTTGAGTGTGGCGAGGCCGTTCTCCCGCCCGACCTGGCGGTCGATCTCGCCGAAGGCGGGGGCGAGGTGGACGATGCCCGTCCCCTCGTCGGTGGTAACGAAGTCCGCACCCACCACCCGCCATGCCTCGCCGGTGCCCGGTGCCGGCGTGAGGTCGTCGATCGGGCGCTCATAGTGCAGGCCCACCAGCGCCGAGCCGTCCACGCGGCCCGAGATGACCGCACCCTCGCCGAAGACATCCTCGACCAGGGCTTCGGCGACCACCATGCCGTCGACGACCGCGTAGGTGAGCTCAGGGTTGACCGCCGCCCCAGTGTTCGAGAGCAGCGTCCAGGGCGTCGTGGTCCAGACCACGAGCGAGGTGGCACCCGAGAGGGCGGCGGGGTCGGCGTCGACGAGTGGCAGCAGCACGTAGGCGGACTCGTCGGTTTCGTCGTAGTAGACGCCGGGCTGGCCCAGCTCGTGGCTCGACAGGGCCGTGCCACAGCGCGGGCAGTAGGGCACCACCTTCACGTCCTCATAGAGGAGGCCCTGCTCGAAGAGCCGCGAGAGGTGCCACCAGACCGACTCCACATAGCTCGAGTCGAAGGTCCAGTAGGCGGCGTCGAGGTCGACCCAGTAGCCAATCCGCTCGGTCAGCGCACGCCAGTCGTCGACATAGGAGAGCACCGACTCGCGGCACAGCCGCGTGAATTCGGCGATGCCCACCTCGTCTTCGATCTGGCGCTTGGAGGTGATGCCGAGGCGCTTTTCCACCTCGACCTCGACGGGGAGCCCATGGGTGTCCCAACCGGCCTTGCGCGCCACGTAGTAGCCCCGCATGGTCCGGTAGCGGCAGAAGAGGTCCTTGTAGGCACGCGCCCACACGTGGTGCAGTCCCGGGCGCCCGTTGGCCGTCGGCGGCCCCTCGTAGAACACCCACGCCGGTGCGCCCTCGCGCTGGGCGATGGAGCGCTCGAAGATGCGGTGCTCGCGCCAGCGCGCCAGCTCGCTCTCTTCGAGCGAGGCAAAATCGACGTCAGGCGGTACGGGGCTGAACACGCGGTCTCCAGGGACGGGGGCAGGTGCAAAGGATAGAGGGTGGGCCTGGCACCCTCTCCACGATGTGCCAAGATTCCGGGGCACGCCGACCCGTCACCGGGCGGCGACGCAAGTGCGGAGGCGAGGACCGTGAAGTCGATCAAGAGGTACGTCCAGCTGGTGGTGGTGTGCGCGACGGTCGCCCTCGCCGCCCCCTTCCTCCTGATGGGCATCTTCAGCCAGCGGACCTTCCGGGCGAAGATGGCCAAGATCTACGGCGACGTCGGGCCCAAGGTGCAACGCTCGATGGACAACTGGCGCTACGACCTCACGGTCTCGGAGTTCATGAGCGGACAGGTGAAGCGCACCAAGCGCTGAGCTGGGGAGCAATCGCCCCGGTTCGGGTCCCGCACCCCGATGCGTCGAAGAACTAGGTTTGCGCCGTCGCCAGGTGGGCGGTGCGGGCCTTTTCGGGTATAGCGCCCGATGGACCTCGGGGGCCAGGACAACGAGATCCGCGGCCCGCTCGGTTCGCTCGGCGGGAGGACCAACGGTGGACGACGAGACGGCGAAGCAACCAGGCGAGGGCTCGGCTGCGGTCGAGCCGGCAGCCACCGCCCTACCCACCGAGGTCGTCGAGGCGGCGGTGCTGCACTCCGAGCAGGCAAAGAGCCTGAAGCGCAAGCGGCGCGCCCGGCGCATCGCCGCAGCCGTGCTCATCTTCCTCGGCAGCGTGCTCGCCCCGATCAGCCTGCTCTCGGTGTGGGCCAACAACACCATCTCGAACACCGACCACTACCTCGCCACCGTCGGTCCCCTCGCCTCGAACGCGGCCATCCAGTCGGCGGTCACCGACAAGGTGACCAACGAGGTCGTCGCCGCCATCGACGTGCCCAAGATCGTGAAGAACGCGCTCCCCGCGCGCGCTGCGCCGATCGTCGCCCCCATCGAGGGGGCGTTGTACTCCTTCGTCCACTCGACGGTGGCCAAGGTGGTGGCCTCCTCCACCTTCCAGAAGGTCTGGATCGACGCCAACAAGGTCACGCACAAACAGCTCGTGGCCCTGCTCAACGGCAACGGCAAGAACGGGATCACCGTCACCAACGGCGAGGTGGTGCTCGACCTGAGCCCGCTCGTGACCAACGTCCAGCACCAACTGGCCTCCGCGGGGTTCACCGTCGTCAACAGGCTGCCGGTGAGCAAGGTGCCCCATACGAGCATCGTGCTGTTCAAGTCCGACTCGCTCACCAAGGCACAGGCCGGCTTCCAGGCACTCAACACCCTCGGGGTCTGGCTGCCCGTCGTCGCCCTCGTGTTCCTGATCGCCGGGGTGCTGCTCTCGCTGCGGCGGCGGGCGGCGCTGGTGCGCACCGCCCTCTACGTCGCCTTCGGCATGGTGCTGGTGCTGATCGTCATGAAGGTGGTGCGCCACTTCTACCTGGCCTCGGTCCCCGCCGACGTGCTCCCCCGCCCCGCGGCGGCCGCCGCCTTTGACATCGCCATCCACTTCCTCATCGAGGGGGCACGCGCAATGCTCGCCTTCGCCCTCCTGATCGCCCTGGGCGCCTACTTCACCGGTCCCGCCCGCCTGGCCACCGCCGCGCGTACCGGGGTGAACCGGGGCCTCTCCGCCGTCGGCAGCTGGCTCGAGCAAGCCGGCGCCCTGCCGGTGGGGTTGCGCCAGTGGGTGCTCCGCTACCGCCCCTGGCTCCAGGGCGTGGTGGTGCTCGCCTTCGTCGTCGCCACGCTGTTGTGGAGCCCCCACACCGCCAAGGTGGAGATATGGCTGGCCATCATCGGGGTGGTGCTGCTCGCCATCATCGGGATCGTGCGCTCACGCACCCGGGAGGAGCTCGCCGACCTGGTCGAGCGCCGTGAACGGGCTGCAGCCGCGCGCGAGGAGGAGCAGCAGGCCGCGGTGGCCGCCGCCGCCCTCAACGAGCCGGTTGCGGCCGGCTCGATCGGCCCCGCCCCCGATGAGGACCCGACGAAAGGCACGGCGTGAACATCTCGCACATCTTCTGGCAGTCGTTCTGGATCCTGCTCGTCTGGGTGCCCCTGGTGCTCCTGTGGGCCATCGCGCTCTTCGACATCTTCTTCCGCAACACCGAGCCGGGCATCAAGAAGCTGGGCTGGGTGGTCCTGGTGCTGGTGATCCCTTATGTCGGGGCGATCATCTACCTGCTGCGCCGCGAGTCGAGCCGCGTGGAGCACCATGACGACGCGCCGGTGCGCAGCACCCCCGAGGCGGCGGTCGACGCCCTTCAGCGGGCGTCAGCCCTCCACGATGCCGGCAAGCTGAGCGACACCGAGTTCGCCGAGGTCAAGCGGTCACTCGTCCACCCGAGCTAACCCGGGCGGCATCAGCCGCCGGTAGTCGGGTCGAACTCGGCGTGCAGCGAGGCCTCGAGCCGCTCGAAGAGCGCCTCGTCCACTTCCTCGAGCGACCCGAGGACGGCGTCGGCGATGGCGAAGGCAGGAAGCCTGCGCTCGCTTGCCTCGGGTACGGCGATCACGCGCATGCACGCCGCCTTGGCGGCCAGGACGCCGGCGGGGGCGTCCTCGAACACCAGGCACGCCGTCGGCTCGACACCGAGCTTTGACGCTGCGGTGAGGAAGACCGCGGGGTGCGGCTTGCCGAATGCCTCGTCCTCGGCCGAGTGCGCGAAGAGGAAGTGGCGCGCCAGGTCGAAGTGCTCGAGCACGAGTTCGATCACCCGGTACTGGCTCGACGAGGCTACCGCCATGGCCAGGCCGTGGCGGCGGCACAGCTCGATGGTCGACCCCACACCCGGCTGCAGCGTCCCCCGGGCCACCACAAGACCGCACACGCGCTCGACCACCAGGTCCGCCACCGTGTCGATGTCCGGCCCGTCCCAGGGGTAGCGGTCGTACCAGTGGGCGATCGCCTCGTTCACGAACATGCCCTTGGTCTGGCGGCACGCCTGGATGCCGAGGGGCACCCCGAGGTCGCCGAGCACCTCGATCTCGGCCTCGTGCCAGAGGGGCTCGGAGTCGACGAGGAGGCCGTCCATGTCGAAGATGGCCGCGCCGAAGCTGGCACCGCTCGCCGTCATCGTCGACCGCGCTGCCCGCTCAGACCGGCAGCGCCGCTTCGATGGCCTCGATGACGACCGGGTCCTCGGGGTCGACCTGCGGGCGGAAGCGGGCCACCACCTCGCCGGTGGGCGAGACCAGGAACTTCTCGAAATTCCACGTGATGTCCCCGGCCGTGCCCTCGGCGTCGGGCACCTCGGTCAGCTGCTCGTAGAGCGGGTGGCGGTTCTCGCCGTTCACCTCGATCTTCTCCATGAGGGGGAAGCTCACGCCGTAGGTGGTCGAGCAGAATTCCTTGATCTCCTCGGCGCTGCCCGGCTCTTGGCCCATGAACTGATTGCAGGGGAAGCCGACGACGGAAAAGCCACGGTCCGCGTAGGTGCGCTGCAGGCGCTCGAGCCCCTCGTACTGTGGGGTGAGCCCGCACTTGGATGCCACGTTGACGAGCAGGAGGGCCTTGCCCTCGAACGGCTCGAGGGATGAGGGGTCGCCGTCGAGGGTACCGATCGGGGTGTCGTAGAGCGTCATGGCTGCAGGCTACTGGTGCCGGCCCGACATGTGCTTCGCTTGGTGGTCCTGAGACCAGTTGACGAGAGGACGAAACGGCCATGCGCGCAGTGGTGATCCATGACGGCAAGCTCGTGGTCGAAGAGCGCCCCGACCCGGCGCCCGGCGACACCGAGTTGTCGGTGCGTGTGCACGCAGCGGGCATCAACAGCGCCGACCTTCTGCAGCGCAAGGGCCTCTACCCGCCGCCGCCGGGCTTCCCCCCCGACATCCCCGGCATGGAGTTCGCCGGCACGGTCGAGGCGGTCGGGCGCCAGGTTCGCTCCTTCTCGGCAGGGGATCGGGTGATGGCGGTGGTCGGCGGCGGGGCGCAGGCGACCATGGCGCTGGTCGACGAGACCCACGCCCTGCGTGTCCCTGAGTCGGTGCCCTTCGCTGCGGCCGGCGGCTTCCCCGAGGTCTACTCGACCGCCTTCGACGCCCTCTTCGACCAGTGCGGGGTCGGGATGGGCGACCGGGTCCTCGTCACCGGGGCCGCCGGCGGCGTGGGGACGGCCGGCGTCCAGCTGGCCCGGGCCGCCGGGGCCAGCGTGGTGGCGTCGGTTCGCAACCACGCCCACCACGACGAGGTGCGCGCCCTCGGGGCGGACGAGGTGGTCGACCCGGCCGACGTCGGTGACCACGGGCCCTACGACGTGGTGCTCGAGCTCGTGGGCGCCGCCAGCTTCCCGAGCGCCTTCGGCGCCCTCGCCGCCGGCGGGCGGATCTCGGTCATCGGGGTGGCCAGCGGGGCGGGCGTGGACCTCAACCTGTTGACCCTCATGCAGAAGCGGGCCTCGGTGCGCGGCTCGACGCTGCGGGCGAGGAGCACGGTGGACAAGGCGATCGTGGCCGCCGGCGTCACCGCCCGAGTGCTCCCCCTCCTCGCCGACGGGCGCATCCGGGTCCCGGTGGCTGCGACCTATCCCCTCGCCGACGTCGAGGCCGCCTACCAGCGCTTCGCCGACGGCGCCAAGCTCGGCAAGGTGGTCCTCCTCGCCTGAGCGGGTCGGACCGGCTCAGACGTCCTCGGCGGCCACCAGCTCGGTGGCGTCGAACTCCCAGAAGGCCCGCAGCGCGGCGAGTTTCCCATTGCCGTCAGCGCGGTAGGTGTACACCCCGCGCACCACGGCGACATGCCGGCCACCCGCCAGCCACGTGCGGATGATGCCGACGTCGGCGACCTCGTCGCCGCAGAGGTAGGACCGCTCGATCTCGAAGGTGATCCGCTCGCTCGGGGCCACGACCTCGTCGTAGAACTTCGCAATGGCGCCAAGTCCCCGGTGGCCGGTGCCCTCCGGGTCGAAGGGCGACGGGCCGATCGGGTCTTGGACCACCGCATCCTCGGCGAACAGTGCGAGCCAGCCGTCGCGGTCACCAGCCTCGACCGCCGCCCGAGACCGCTTGCCGAGCTCACGCGCCGTCACCTGTGTCGTCGTCACCCTGATTCCCCCTTGTCCAACGTCGACTTCCTTGCGCATCCTTACCGAAGCGGCGCGATCACGCTGTCGGCGAAGCGGCGAAGCGCGTCGATCTTGGCCTCGAGCGACTCGGTGTCGGGACCGGCCACATACGGGAGCCGGAAGCCCACGATGGCATCGGTGACGCCGAGATCCTCGAGGCGGCGCGCCCCCTCGATGCTGAAGCCGTCGAGCGAGATCACGTGGGTCTCGAAGGGCGCGGCGCTGCGGCCGTACTCGGCGCGCAGGGTCTCGAGGCGCTCGAGCATGGCGCCGAGGTCGTCGTGGGCGCCGCCCCCGTGGAGCCAGCCGTCGCCGACCCGGGCCGCCCGCCGCAGCGCCGCCTCGCCGTGCCCACCGATCAGGATCGGCAAGGGCTCGCTCGGTACCGGGGCGATCTTGAGAGCGGGGAAGTCGTAAGCCTCGCCGTGGTGCTCGACGTAGCCGCCCGCCGAGAGGCGCCGGACGATGTCGACCGCCTCGTCCATCCTCGCCCCGCGGCGAGCGAAGGGCACGCCCAGGACCTCGTAGTCCTCGCGCCACGGGCTCGTCCCCACCCCAAGGAGGAGGCGGTTGCCGGTCATGACGGCGGTCGACGTTGCCTGCTTCGCCACGAGGATCGGGTGGCGCACCGGCAGCTTCAAGACGAAGGTCAAGAAGCGCAGGCGTTCGGTCACCGCCCCCATGGCCGGGATGAGGGTGAAGGGCTCGATGAAGGGCTTGTCCTCCAAGAACTCGCGGCTGCCGTCCTCGTTGAAGGGGTAGACCGACTCGGACTCCGCCGGGTAGCAGATGCTGTCGGGGACGACCATGGTGTCGTAGCCGGCGTCTTCCACCGCACGGGCCAGCGGCAGGTAGAAGGAGGGCTCGATCATGCTCTCGGCGTACGTGAAGCGCATGGGACCTCCGACGTGTCGACCGACCTACGATCGGCGAATGGAGGGACATCTTGGCACCCGGGCCCATCGGGGGTGGACCCGAGTTCTCCTCGTGCCGGTGACCCTTCGTCGCTCGTGAGCACCGTCGCCGGGCTCCTCGCAGCCAGGGCCGACGACCCCCATCCCGGGCTCCTCCTCCACAATGCGAGCTGGACGTGGGGTGAGGTGGTGACCGAGAGCGCCCGGCGCGGCGCACTCGCCGAGTCGCTCCGGCGCCCGGGGCCCTTCCACATCGGCGTCCTACTGCCGAACGTGGCCGAGTACCTCTTCTGGCTGGGTGGGTCCGCGCTGGCCGGTGCCGTCGTGGTCGGCATCAACCCGACGCGACGCGGGGCGGCCCTGGACGCCGACATCGGGGCGGTCGACTGCCAGCTGCTCGTGACCGACGTGGACGGTGCGGTACTGCTGCGCGAGGCGGGCGTGGAACTGGCAGTCGAGCGCATGCTCATCGTCGGCACGGCACTCTACGAGCAGCAGCTCGCGTCGGTCCCGGGCGCTCGGGCCGGCGAACTCGTGGCCGCCGCGCCGAGCCGGTCGGGCGAGGAGCTGTTGCTCTTGCTCTTCACGAGCGGCACCACCGGCACGCCCAAAGCCGTACGGTGCACGCAGGGGCGACTGGCGGCCATCGGCGAGGTGGCCGCGCCCGCCTACGGTTACCGCCGCAGCGACGTCTGCTACTGCCCGATGCCGCTGTTCCATGGGAACGCGCTCATGGCCCTATGGGCCCCGGCGCTCACCGTCGGGGCGACGGTCGCCCTGCGGGCGCGCTTCAGTGCCTCGGCGTTCCTCGACGACGTCCGCATCTTCGGCGCCACCATGTCGAGCTACGTCGGCAAGGCCATCGCCTACATCCTGGCCACCCCGCGGCGGCCCGACGACGCGGACAACCCGCTCGAGCGCGCCTTCGGCACCGAGGCGTCGGCTCACGACCGCGCCCGCTTCGAGGAGCGCTTCGGGTGCCGGCTGATCGAGGGCTACGGCTCGAGCGAGGGTGGCATGGCCATCAACGCCTTCCCGGGGATGCCGCCCGGGGCGTTGGGAAAGGCCCCGCCGGGGACCGACGCCGCGGTCGTCGACCCGGCCAGCGGCGACGAGTGTGAGGCGGCGATGTTCGGCGAGCACGGACAGCTCCTCAACCCCGAGGCGGCCATCGGCGAGATCGTGAACCGCAGCGGCCCGGGCCGCTTCGAGGGCTACTACGAGAATGCCGACGCCGAGGCGGACCGGCTGCGCGGCGGCTGGTACTGGACCGGCGACCTCGGCTACCGCGACGCCGAGGGAATCTTCTACTTCGCCGGTCGCAGCGGCGACTGGCTGCGCGTCGACTCGGAGAACATGGCGGCGGGCCCCATCGAGGCGGTGCTCGCCCGCTACGAATACGCGTCCGTGGTGGCGGTCTATGCGGTGCCTGACACCCACGCCGGCGACCAGGTGATGGCCGCTTTCGAGCTGGTCGACGGGGGAAGGCTCGACCCTGTCGACTTCGCCGCCTGGCTGGTCGCCCAGCCCGACCTCGGGGCGAAGTGGGTGCCGCGTTACGTGCGCGTCACCGCGGTCATCCCGGCCACGGCCACCGGCAAGGTGACGAAGTCCGCGCTGCGCGCCGAGGGATGGACGTGCGCCGACACCGTCTTCTGGCGGCGCGAGCCACGGGGGGCCTACGTCCTGCTCACCGACGAGGACCGCCGGCACCTGGCATACGAGCTCGCCGTGCACACCACCGCACCCTCGCGTTGAACGCCGCCAGCGTGGTCCTCACCCGCCGGTCGCCGTGGCGCGACGGACCGCATCGGCAGCGGTCACGATCTCGAACACCGGGGTGGTGGCGGCCACTTGTTGCAGCTCCGCGTCCGAGGCGTCGACGCCGGCGGGGATGTGGGGGCGCGCACCCGGTGCGATCGCCAGGTACCGGCGCAGGATCGCCGGGCGCCCTTCGGCCGGGACGTCCACCAGGCGCACCGCCTCGCGCCGGCCGTGGCGCAGCACCGCCCGGCCATCGGCGGCGTGCAGGTTTTGGACCCAGTTGGTGCGCTCCCCCAGCATGGCCACCAGGTACTGGCCGCCTTCCCAGTCGGCGATCACCACCGGGAAGGTGATGATGCGGCCGCTGCGCCGCCCCGGGACCTCGAGGGCGGCCAGACGGCGCGGCCAGATGCCCGCACCGAAGACCACCGCGCCGACGGTGTTCTGCACGCGGGCGAAGGACCGGGGCCGGCCACCCCGGTAGAGCCACCGCAGGTAGTCGTCGTAGTGGGACATCCGCTCACCTCCGGGCGACCCGATCGGACGTCGCGGGGCGCCTGTCCACCAGCCTCGGTCGCCGACGGACGGCCGGCTAGGGCCGAAGGGCTCCCCTGCACTGCGGCGTCGTGCCGACCGGTGTCCCCGCAGCACCAACCGCGTCCGGGCGGGGGCGCCGCGCGAAGCTCGCGCCATGTCAAAACTCTTTCAGTACGTCGAGCATCCCCGCATCGCCGAGCGCAGGCTGCACGGGCCGCCCACGACCAACGAGGTCCGCGAGAAGCTCCACGGCACTTCCAAGATGGCGAAGTTCAACGGCAGGGTCGGCCTCAAGATCACCATCGTGGTGGGCACCATGTGGTGCGCCTACCTCTTCACGCTCCTCGCCTTGGTCAGCGCGCCCTCGGCGTTCTCGAGCGGCAACTCGATCATCATCATCGCCTGGATCGCTCAGACCTTCCTCCAGCTGGTGCTGCTGCCGATCATCATCGTCGGCCAGAACATCCAGGCGGCGGCGGCCGACGCGCGCTCCCAGGCCACCTATGACGACGCGGCGGCTGTGCTCGAAGAGGCCAAGCAGATCCAGGCGCACCTCGAGGCCCAGGACCAAGCGATCGAGAAGATCCTGGCCTCCCTCACCGCTCTGCCCGCCAGCTGAGCGGCCGGGACGCCATCATGACCTGGGCCGCGCCATGACGCTGCGCGTGGGGGTGGTCATCCTGCCCACCGACCGCTGGGACGTCGCCCGACACCACTGGCGCTGGGCAGAGGACGCCGGCTTCGCCACGGCGTGGACCTACGACCACCTCCGGTGGGGCGGCTTCCCCGACGGCCCGTGGCACGGTGCGTACCCGACCCTGGCGGCTGCCGCCCAGGTGACCGGGACCATACGGCTCGGGACCCTCGTCACCTCCCCGAACTTCCGCCATCCGCTCCCGCTGGCGAGGGAGGTGGTCACCCTCGACGACCTCTCCGGCGGTCGCTTCGACCTCGGCATCGGAGCTGGGAGTGCGGGGCCCGACGCCGAGCTCTTCGGCGAGGCGTCCCTCTCGGCCTCCGAGCGCCACCGGCGCTTCGCCGAGTTCGTCGACGCGCTCGACCACCTGCTCGTCCATCCACGGCCCACGTTCGAGGGCGACTGGTTCCGCGCCGTTGACGCTCCCGACACGCCGGGCTGCGTGCAGCGACCCCGTGTCCCCTTCACCATCGCCGCGGCAGGTCCTCGGGCCATGGCGGTCGTGGCCCGCCACGCCCAGCAGTGGGTCACCTACGGCGCGGTCGGCGCGCCAGCCGGACGCGAGCCGTTGCTCGACGCCGTGCGCCGCCAGTGCACGCTGCTCGAGGACTCGTGTGCGCAGATCGGCCGGGACCAGCGCGAGGTTCGACGCGTGCTGCTCCTGGGCGCCATCAACCACGGCATCGACTCCGTCGAGGCGTTCCGTGAGCTGGCCGGGCCTTATGCAGAGCTGGGCTTCGACGAGCTGGTCGTCCACCACCCCCACCAGACGGGACCCTACGGCGGGGATCTGCGGGTCTTCGAGGCACTCGCTGCCGCGTTCTCGGGTGACGGGGGGCTGTCCGCCGACTCGGCGTGAACGGTGCTCGTGGCTCGTGGCTCGTGG